>JABDED010000017.1 GCA_013287275.1 Betaproteobacteria bacterium | reverse complement strand
CAACTTTTTTACGCTCAACTTCACGTGCATCACGAGTAACGAAACCGGCTTTTGACAGCTCTGGCTTCAATGTTGCTTCGTAATCGATCAGCGCACGAGTGATACCGTGGCGAACTGCACCAGCCTGGCCGGATTCACCGCCGCCGTGCACATTGACCATGATGTCGAATGTTTCGAGGTGGTTAGTCAGTTCCAGAGGTTGGCGAATAACCATCAGGCCAGTTTCACGAGAAAAATATTCGTTAGCTGGTTTGCCGTTTACAACGATCTTGCCGCTGCCGGATTTCAGGAAGACGCGAGCTACTGCACTCTTGCGACGGCCGGTTCCGTAATTGTAGTTACCGATCATGTCTTATCCTTACAGGTCGAGTACTTTAGGTTGCTGCGCAGCATGCGGATGGGAACCATCTGCATACACTTTGAGCTTCTTGATCATCGCGTAGCCGAGTGGGCCTTTAGGCAACATGCCTTTAACTGCCTTCTCGAGTGCGCGACCTGGAAAACGCTGTTGCATTTTCTGGAAATTGGTTTCATAGATACCGCCTGGATAACCAGTGTGACGGTAGTATGTTTTGTTCAGGGCTTTAGTGCCCGTCACGCGCAGTTTGCCTGCATTGACAACAACGATAAAATCGCCCGTGTCGACGTGAGGAGTAAATTCCGGTTTGTGTTTGCCGCGCAAACGGAGTGCCACTTCGCTGGCAACACGTCCGAGTACTTTATCTGTCGCGTCAATCACGAACCAGTCGCGCTGCACTTCATGTGCTTTAGCGGAAAAGGTTTTCATGATGAATCCTAAATTAAAAGTAAAAACGCTCTTTCGGTGGTTCCGGCACTTACCGCCTGCCGGACTCGCCCTTTTATCACTTCTCCCCTGAGCGTACAGGAGAGCCCTAAATTATAGTATTTTCAAAGACTTAGTGTCAAGGCCTGTTTAAATATTAGGCAGCAGGCAAGATAGCGGGCGGTGTGGGGACAAGCGAAGGCGAAAAAAAACCCGAGGCTTGTGGCTTCGGGTTTAATCCACCAAAGGAGGAGGTGGAGGAGACAAACTGCCTGGTCAGCGGCAAACAACTGACCGATGAGTCAATAATAGGATATAAAATTGTGCAGTGCAAGGTAAACTTGGAGAAAATTGTAACTCAAAGCAACATTTTATTTAAACGCCAAGATTATTTAACGCAGATGGCAGCAGGATGCGGATTCCTGCGGTCGGCTACAATAAGAAAAATTCACTTTTTTAAGGAAACACATGGAAGCTACCGTACGCTGGACCGGATCATCCGGCATGACCTTCCTGGCCGAGACGGGTTCCGGCCATATCGTGACGATGGACGGCGCGCCGGACGGCGGCGGCCGCGACCTGGCGCCGCGCCCCATGGAAATGGTCCTGGTCGGCACCGGCGGCTGCACCGCTTATGACGTCGTCTTGATTTTGCGCAGGGGCAAGCAGGATGTGCGCGGCTGCGACGTCAAACTGACAGCGGAACGCGCCGAGACCGAGCCCAAGGTATTCACCAAGATCAATTTCCACTTCACCGTGCGCGGCCGCAACCTGAAACCGGCGTCGGTGGAGCGCGCGATCAAGCTGTCGCACGAAAAATACTGCTCGGCATCCATCATGCTGGCAAAGACGGCAGAAATGACGCACAGCTTTGAAATTATCGAAGACCTGGACCTGCCTTCGGAACACGCCTAGGCTTTAGTGTCCTGATCGCCCTCGTCCGGCCTGCCGAACATATCCGTGTAGGTCGGATAAAAAGAACTGTACATGATCACCGTCAGCACGATGGTGATAGGAATCACGACCAGCACCACCACCACCGCCTGGCCGACGATTACCGCCACCAGCACGCTGAGCAGGGTCGGCAGCAATACGCTCAAGACCATCCAGGCCAGGCCATACACGGTAAATGCGCCGCCGGCCTTTTGCACCGCAAAGAAACTGTAGAACACTGCCTTGCCGACCGGCATCTGATTCCAGGCGATCAGCGGTGCGGCGTACCAGAATGCCATCATCGCCGGCAAATACACCAGCGCGGCAACCATCATGCCGGTAAACAACTGGGATTCCCGCATCGCCTGGTTGTCCATCGGCTTTTGCCCGAAGACAAAATCCCACAGCGCACCGTCGTCAACCAGGCTGGAAACGGCGATGGCCAACACCACGGCCACGACATACAGCACGCCCAGTTGCAGCAGCCTCAGGAATGCGGGGGAGCGGAACCCGATCAGCAGCAGATTAGGGTAAACCCGCTTGCCCTGTTCTATCTGGCGGCAGGCCTGCATGAAGCTCATCGCAAAAACCGGGATCAGCATCAGCGGCAAAAACTGCCCGACCACAGGAAGGATTCCTATGGCCATACTTAAAAACATGTAAGCAAAAAACAGGGTCAATAATTCTGCCGGCTGTTTGAGGAAGAGCTTGAAACCCTCTTTCACCCATAACCAGCCAGTCTTTGCAGTCGGCTTTTCCATACTAATTAATCAATTCTCAGGTAATGCGGGCGCCGGCAGGGATACGCGCAAGCGTAGTATGCGCTCAAAATGGCCGGGGTCGTGCGGGGTCAGCATCTCTGCGTCGCGCGGCAAGTGGTAGTCGTATAAACGCGACAGCCAGAAGCGCAATGCCGCGGCACGCAACATCGCCTGCCAGCCGCTGCGTTCGGCTCCGGTAAACGGGCGCACAGCGTGGTAGGCCTGCAGCATCGCATCCGCCCTCGCCTGGTCCAGCGCGCCGCTCGCCAGGTCTATGCACCAGTCGTTGACCGTAACGGCCACGTCGAATAGCCAGGTGTCGCAACCGGCAAAGTAAAAATCGAAAAAGCCGGTCAGCCTGTCGCCGTCAAACATCACATTGTTGCGGAACAGATCGGCGTGCACCGGGCCGCGCGCAAACGACGCATACGCGGCACTCGCGGCAAATGCCTGCTGGTACTGCATCTCCTCGCGCAACAATGCCTGGTTAGCTTCCGACAGGAAAGGCAGCACCACCGGTGCGGTCACCTGCCACCAGTCCAGCCCGCGCAGATTGGGCTGGACGATAGGGAAATCCTGCGCCGCCAGGTGCATGCGCGCCAGCATCGCGCCCACCTCGGCGCAATGTGAAGGCTGCGGCGACAACTGCGAAGAACCTTCCAACTTGCTGACGATGGCCGCCGGTTTGCCGTGCAGGGCAACCACCAACTCCCCTTGCGCGTTGGCGATAGGTGCCGGCACCAGCACGCCGCGATCGGCCAGATGCCGCATCAGCTTCAGGTAAAACGGCAATTGCTCGAAATTCAAATTCTCGAAAATAGTCAGTACGTATTCACCCGCTTCGGTGGTGATGAAAAAATTACTGTTTTCTATGCCGGAGGCTATGCCCTTGATTGCCAGCGCTTTTCCCAGCGGAAATTGCGCCATCCATGGACCCAGGTCGTCCAAGCTTACCGATGTAAATACTGCCATGTCTATGTGAAACGTCTTAAAACGTCTTGAGCCAGGTGAGATGAAGTGGTACCGGGCAAGGACGAGCCCTCAGCGGGCCGACAGGCCCCATAACCGGAGGCCTTCCTCGCCGGAATGCTTATTTTTTGCTTGCTGCGCTTGCCGCTGCAGCGGATGCGGCTGCCACGGACCCTGGTGCCGGAGGCAAGGTCGGGATCTCTTCCGCCTCCTTGACCTCTTTCGGGCCGCCGAATTTCTTGATGGTCCACATTGCCGGACGATTGGCGTCACCGTTTGGAGTGCCCTTCGCGGTATTGCCTATCGCGGGATCGCCGCGTAGCGTGTAGGTGCTCTTGCCGGATTTGACTTCCACCTCGTTGACTTTGCCCTTTTGGCGCTTTTCTGTAATTTTACTGCGCGGCTCGGGCTTGACGATGGTAACGCCGGAATCCGGACCTTCATCCAGCCTTTCCAGCTCTGGAGGAGGTGGCGCCGTCTTGTTCTTGGCCTGGGCCAGCACCAGTGCAGGCGTGGAAATAGATGCAATACCTGCAAGCATCCACAGCATAAGCATTTTCTTGGGTATTGTTTTCATGATAATTCACTCTAGTTTTGCGGATAGTCTTGCGAGCATTGTAACAAATGCGGCATGGACTCCCAGAAATATCATTCGCTGCCGGCACTTGGCCCGACCTGGCCTAGCCCCAGCCCTTTTTAAAGCATGTTCACAGATACAGCATTTTTTGCCGCTCCTCCTCCGAAGGTTCTATATCCCTGGCTTCATAAAACGCAAAAATCGCATCCACGATATTGGCCGGCTCGTCGATCAGCTGGATCAGGTTCATGTCCTTGGCGGCGATCATGCCCTTGGCCACCAATTGTTGCTCAAACCAGTCCAGCAGGCCACGCCAGAAGCTGCTGCCGACCAGGATGACCGGGATATGGCGCGACTTGCCGGTCTGGATCAAGGTCAGCACCTCCGTCATCTCGTCCAGCGTGCCAAAACCGCCTGGAAACACCACATAAGCATCCGCATATTTGACAAACGCCACCTTGCGCGCAAAAAAATGGCGGAAATTCAGCGAAATATTCTGCCAGGCATTATTGGTCTGCTCGCGCGGTAATTCTATATTCAGGCCTATCGACGGTGATTTGCCGGCAAAGCCGCCCTTGTTGGCGGCCTCCATGATGCCGGGACCGCCACCCGAAATCACTGCAAAACCGGCGTCCGACAAGCGCTGGGCGGTATCGACGCAGCATTCGTAAAAAGGATCCAGCGGCGTAGTCCGGGCCGAACCGAAGATGGAAACTGCAGGACGGGCGTCAGACAAGCGTTCCGTAGACTCGATAAACTCTGCCATAATCGTGAACATATGCCATGATTCGCGCGCTTTCAGTGTGGTAGCACGCTCACGATCCACCATCTGGCGCAACCTCGTCACATTTTTCCTGTTTTCACTCATATGCAAAAAACCCTGTTATTAGTCGATGGCTCCAGCTACCTCTACCGCGCATTCCACGCACTGCCGGATTTGCGCAACCCGCAAGGCGAACCGACGGGTGCGATCTACGGCATGATTAACATGTTACGCCGTTTGCGCACCGATTACCCGGCTGCCTATATAGCTTGTGTCTTCGACGCCAAAGGCAAGACCTTCCGCGACGATTTGTATCCGGAATACAAGGCGCAGCGCGCTTCGATGCCGGAAGACCTGGCTAAGCAGGTGGAGCCGATACACCAGGCGGTGCGCCATATGGGCTGGCCCATCCTGATGGTGGACGGCGTAGAGGCCGACGACGTGATAGGTACGCTGGCGGTGGATGCCGCCAGGCAGGGCCTGAGCACCATCGTTTCCACCGGCGACAAGGACCTGGCGCAACTGGTCAACGACAAGGTCACGCTGATCAACACGATGAGCAATGAAAAACTGGACGAACCCGGCGTGCAGGCCAAGTTCGGCGTGCCGCCGAACCGCATCATCGATTACCTGACCCTGATCGGCGACACGGTGGACAACGTGCCCGGCGTGGCCAAGGTTGGCCCCAAGACCGCGGTCAAATGGCTGACGCAATATGACTCGCTGGACGGCGTCATTGCCAATGCCGACAAGATCACCGGCGCGGTGGGTGAAAACCTGCGCCAGGCGCTGGACTGGCTGCCGCAGGGCCGGGTACTGATCACGGTGAAGACCGACTGCGATCTGTCGGCCCACATGAAATCCATCACCGAAACCCTGGTCTCGAATCCGGAAGACAAGCAGGGCATGATAGATTTTTATAGCCGCTACGGCTTCAAGACCTGGCTCAGGGAATTGAGCGGCAATCCTACCGCCAATGCAACCCCGCTGACGGCGCCCGCGGCGGCTGCCAGCCCGGCCCAGGGCGGTCTGTTCGGCGATGAAACGGCCCGCGCGGGATCGACGACCCCGGCAATCCCCGCTGCCCCGGCGGAAACCCGCTATGAAGCAATCCTGACCGAAGCGGCGCTGGACGCCTGGATACAAAAAATCTCCAATGCCACGCTGACCTCGGTCGATACCGAAACCACGTCGCTGGAACCGATGACCGCGCAGATGGTGGGCATCTCGCTGTGCTGCGAACCCGGCATCGCCGCCTATATTCCGGTCGCACACCGCTACCAGGACGCGCCGGAACAGTTGTCGCGCGAATTCGTGCTGGCAAAGCTGAAGCCCTGGCTGGAAGACCCACGCAAGGCCAAGGTCGGCCAGAACCTGAAATACGACAGCCACATCTTCCAGAACCACGGCGTGCGCCTGCAAGGCATAGTCCATGACACCCTGCTGGAATCCTATGTGTTCGAATCGCACAAGTCGCACGACATGGACAGCCTGGCGCTGCGCCACCTGGCGCACAAGACCATCAGCTTTGCCGAAGTGTGCGGCAAGGGGGCGTCGCAGATAGGCTTCGACCAGGTAGAGATAGAGCGGGCCACCGCGTATGCGGCCGAAGACGCCGACATCACCCTGCAATTGCACTATGCAATGTGGCCGCAGATAGACGGCGACGAAAAACTGATGCGCATCTACCAGCAGATAGAATTGCCTACCTCGGTAGTGCTGCAAAAGATAGAGCGCAACGGCGTGCTGATCGACAAGGATCAACTGGCGACGCAATCGCACGAGATAGGCATACGCCTGCTGGAACTGGAGCAAAAAGCCTATGAGCAAGCCGGCCAGCCCTTCAACCTGAATTCGCCCAAGCAGCTGGGTGAAATTTTCTTCGACAAGCTGAAATTGCCGGTCGTCAAAAAGACCCCTTCAGGCGCGCCGTCCACCGATGAAGAAGTGCTGCAAAAGCTGGCGGAAGACTATCCTCTGCCCAAGATCTTGTTGGAATACCGCGGCCTGGCCAAGCTGAAGTCAACCTATACCGACAAGCTGCCCAAGATGGTGAATGCTACTACCGGCCGCGTGCACACCAACTACGCGCAAGCGGTGGCGGTCACCGGCCGCCTGGCGTCGAACGACCCCAATTTGCAAAACATCCCGGTACGCTCGGCCGAAGGCCGCCGCATCCGCGAAGCCTTCGTCGCCGGCCCCGGCAATGTGATCATTTCCGCCGACTATTCGCAGATCGAACTGCGCATCATGGCGCACATCTCCGGCGACGCCAGCCTGCTGCGCGCATTTGAACAGGGCGAAGACATCCACCGCGCCACCGCGGCAGAAATTTTCGGTATAACGACCACCGAAGTCACCAGCGAGCAAAGGCGCTACGCGAAAGTGATCAACTTCGGCCTGATCTACGGCATGAGTGCGTTCGGCCTGGCCGGCAACCTGGGCATAGAACGCTCAGCCGCGCAAAGCTATATCGACAAATACTTCATGCGCTATCCGGGCGTGGCCCAGTACATGGCCGACACCCGCACGCAGGCAAAGGCGCAAGGCTATGTGGAAACCGTTTTCGGCCGCCGCCTGTGGCTGGCAGAGATCAACTCCCCCAACGGCCCACGCCGCCAGGGCGCCGAACGCGCAGCGATCAACGCCCCTATGCAAGGCACCGCCGCCGACCTGATCAAGCTGGCGATGATCGCGGTGCAAGGCTGGCTGGAAAGCACGCAGATGCAAACCCGGATGATCATGCAGGTGCACGATGAACTGGTGCTGGAAGTGCCGGAAGCGGAACTGGAACTGGTGAAGCAGAAATTGCCTGAGCTGATGGCGAATGTGGCGGAACTGAAGGTGCCTCTGCTGGCCGAGGTGGGAATAGGGAAGAATTGGGAAGAGGCGCATTGAGCGATTGCGGCGGCTGGGGTCATTTGATTGCATACACTCGGGCCGAACAAAGCGGCGTTTGAAGGTCCGCAGCCAGGAGCAGACATTCAAGACAGTCTGGTAATCTGGTGACGATTCATTCTTTCGTACGCTGATTTTTCAATTGAACTGTTATGAGCTATAAACTTACCATGCATTCTGCTAGAGCAAAAAAATGCTTCTCACTATTGAGTGTAGCGGCAAGCATCGTGATTTCGAATGGTGCTGCGGCTAAAGCCCAAGATTGCACCTCATTGCTCATTGATGCTCCTGGTTCTTCTGCAGCACGAGTATGCTCAATGAAGGATGCTGAAATCAGCGAGAAGGAACTCTTTTCTCTTGAAAGAAAAATCGAATCGCAGCTCGAAAACAGCCCCGAATCTTCGCTAAATAGGAAAAATTTTGCAGAAGCAGAACAAGATTGGAGAAGATATCGTGGCAGTTCGTGTTGGATTGACGCAGCTCTGGCGTCAAACTCCTCTGCGGTTCAATCCATGTGCGAAGCTAGACTTAACAAACAACGAATTGAGCAGCTACACCATTTGCTTCAGTGTGTGCAGGGTGAAGCTTGTGGCGCGTGGGTGATGTCGAATACTACCCCTAAGCCATAACAATTTGAACAAGCGCTGCCTCAAAAATATTCGGCTGGCTACGACATATAGGAACTAAGACTTAGACGTCCGCTTTGGAGATAGATTCTAGGCAAGGTGCCCGCGACCGGACAGAAACAGACGTTAAGGAGCGAGAGTCTGGGAATTAAAGTAAAGCGCACCAAGCTCGAAGGCTGCCAGAATCAATAACGCAAACAACAGAGGATATTGGATTATGGGACTTGGATTGTTACCGCTAGAGAAAATTCCAATTTTCGTGTGGGGCTTGCTACTTATCTTGTTGGGCGGCTTCCTGCTTGTCCATGAAGACCGGTTTACTTGGGGTCAAGGACGAGCGTTGCTGTTGCTCGTATTGGGGATTTTGGCGCTTATCTATGATGTGCGTAAAAGGCTAGTTTCGAAGCCTACGGGAGACGGTGCGAAGAATGACTCCAAGTCCACGCACGATTGAACGGGGCCTTGGCTTCACGACGACCGGCTACAGCAAGGGCTTGTTCACCATCAGGAAATATACGCCCAGCATTGCGATAAAAGCCGGATACCCGAGCCGTTCCCAATACTTCGCGTACGTCCAGTAAATTGCAGGTAATTGCCCGCCATTGGCGTAAGCCAGTTCAGCCATCTTGCGCATGCGGATCTGCAGCCACACCACTGGCAGCCAGCAGATACCGGCCACGACATACAAAACGATAGACCATCCCAGCCAGCCGCTGGTCAGCGGCCAGCCCGCCATATGCGCCATCGCTATTCCGCTGATCGGCTGCACGATGACTGCGGGGGTCGTAAATATCCAGTCTGCCAATACCACCAGCCTGGCGACCACTACCTGCGCCTCCAGGTTCTTGCTGCGGTTGACAAAAAACATGTAGAACGCCGAGCCGAAGCCGGTGCCGACCAGCAGCACCGAAGACAGGATATGCAGGGTCTTGATCAGCAGATAGGTATTCACGCTGTGAACCTTAATGTAGAAGCCCTGACCTGCTCGTGAGGTTTTTGCTCGCCGGCATACAGCACGATCAAGATGGCAAGGACAGGGATATTTTTCAAGATGGGTCCAAACGGGTGCAGCCAGAACTGCGGCAGGTAGACCGTGATCAGCAAGGTATACGCGAGCACCACTAAAATTTGCAGCAGCCACAAGCCCCGCCTTGGAAATAACAGGCAAGCGAGGCCCATCAGGATATCGAAGCCAGCCGCACCATATAGCACGATATCCGCCAAACGTCCGTGCAAGCCCAGCGGCGCAAGCAAATCCAGGCTGGATGGCAGCGGATACACGCCCAAAGACAGGATGCCTGTTACCAGCCAGAGCGCTGCCAGTGCCAGCCTGAACACCGCATTATTCCAATTGATCATCGCTTGCGCCCGCAGACTCTCGGCGGAAGCAACGGCAAACCAGGCGTCGCCGGCTCTTGGAGAGCGTTTCAGCAGCGCAGAAAATTTCCCCGCATCGGCGACGTTGTTTTCTTGCAGCATGCGCAAGGTATCGGGATTCAATATTTTTTGCGGCAGCAAGCCGGCCAGATAGGCGCCGGCGCGCATCGCAGGCATGGGGATGGAAAAATATCTTGCCGGCGGCAGATCCATCAGCTGGCGGTAAGTCTCCAGCATCGCCCTGTAGCTGATTGCCACCGGACCGACCGCATTGACAACGGCACTATCGCCGTCATCCGCCAGCCAGCGCACTACCGCTTCACATAGGTCATCAATATGCACCGGTTGCAGCAATTGCTCCCCGTTGCCGGGCAAACCCATCGCCGGCAAGCTGGACAGGCTGCGGAACAGGCGGCTGCTGGCGCCATCCACACCGACCAGCAAGGAGGGACGCAATATCAGCCACTTGCCGGGTTGCGACATCAGCGCCGCGTCGGCTTCGCGCTTGCTGCGCATATACGACGTCAGCCTGGCCAGGTTGGCATCTTCTTCAGCCCCGCCCAGTGCCGATATCTGGATCACGCGCACACCGGCAGCGGCTGCAGCAGCAAACAATGCCTTGGGTGCGTCCCTGTGTATAGCACTAAAACTGGCGCCCTCGCCCTCGGTCAATATGCCTACCGCATTGATCACGACGTCCACCTGCCGCAAGCGCGGCAACCAGTCTTGTACATCCAGGTCGCGCATATAGTCGATCGCTACATCGGAATTTTTATTGATGACGCGCACCCCGCTACTCACCTGGTGGCCGGCCGCCGCCAAGGTTTGCAGCATATGCCTGCCTATGAAGCCATTTGCGCCGCACACGAGAATACGCATGATCGATTTTCCCCTATTCTGCCAAGCCAAAATATCTCTCAATTCAGAAGTTTCAGTTACAACAGAAATTATTCATTTTAAAAATAGAGGCCGATGGCAGCCTCCGGTATCCGGCATACGTGCCCCTACTACTTGCCCCTACTTCTTATCGCCCCGCACAAACTTCTGCACGGTCGCCCCCATCTTCAACAACTTCATCAAGGTCGCCGGCTCCAGCCTCAGCATTTCATCGGTCCAGGTAGTGACGGTCTTCATCAGCGCCAGGGTTTCGGCGATGCGGGCCTGGGTTTCCTTGTCTTCCTGCTTGATGTCGGGGCTGTCCAGGCATTGCTGCAGGGTGTCTATGGTGGGATTGAATTCCCTTTCCTTGCGCTCGCGCACCACGGTGCGGAACAGTTCCCAGACATCCAGCGAAGTTTCGAAATGCGCCCGGCGGTCGCCCATTACGTGGGCCAGCTTGACCAGCTTCCAGTTCTGCAATTCCTTCAGCGAATTGGACACGTTGGAGCGGGCCACGCCCAGCGTGTCGGCAATTTCCTCGGCCTGCAAAGGCTTGCCGACGATGTACAGCAGCGCGTGGATCTGGCTGACGGTGCGGTTCACGCCCCACAGCGTGCCCATTTCGCCCCAATGCAGGATGAATTTTTGTTTGACGGGTGTAAGTTCCATCTACCCATCTTAGTCAATTCATTAATTTCAGTCAAGACAGAAATAAATGAATCCATATAGTCGTGGTTTGAACGACCAGAGACGGTCTGCAGATAATTTTCAATTTGTTCACATCTGTTGAATTTCCGTTATGCTATTGCGGTATTTTCAACGCGATGCGCCACATCGGCACACATCCGCCGTTCGCGCGCTAAACCACGACCAGGAGACGAACATGCAACAGCAAGATTTCGACAGTTTGGTGGGCAAATCCAGCTTGAACGAAGGCGTAGACCGCCGCGGCTTTATCAAGGTCGCGATGGGCACCGGCTTTGCTGCCGCAGCGATGCCCATCTGCGCGCAAACCGTGATCAAAACCGATACCGCCGGCCTGACCGCCGGTGAAGTGAATATCAATATCGGCGGCCAGAATGTGCCGGTGTACCGCGCGCAGCCTGAGGGCAAGACCAATCTGCCGGTGGTGCTGGTGATCTCCGAAATTTTTGGCGTGCATGAGCACATCGCCGATATGGCAAGGCGCTTCGCCAAGCAGGGCTACCTGGCGCTGGCGCCGGAGTTGTTTGTGCGCCAGGGTGACGCCGGCAAGTACGGCACCATCGCCGAACTGGTCAAGGAGGTGATTTCCAAGGTGCCGGATGCGCAGGTGATGGGCGACCTGGACGCGGTGGTCGCGTGGGCCAAGGCCAACGGCGGCAATACCGACAAGCTGGCGATCACCGGCTTTTGCTGGGGCGGCCGCATTACCTGGATGTATGCGGCACACAATCCGCAAGTCAAAACCGGCGCCGCCTGGTATGGCCGCATCGTAGGCGAACCCAACAGCCTGTCGCCGACCAATCCTATCGATATCGCGCCTGTGCTGAAGGCGCCGATACTGGGCCTGTACGGCGCCAAGGATACCGGTATCCCGGTGGCGACCCTGGAGCAGATGAAAGCCGCGCTGGCCAAGACCGGCAACAAGTCGGAATTCGTCGTCTATCCTAATTCCGGCCATGCGTTCAACGCCGACTACCGTCCCAGCTATGTGGAAGCGGACGCCAAGGATGCGTGGATCCGCGTGCTGTCCTGGTTCAAGGCGCACGGCGTCGCTTGATTGAAAGACTTTGTCCACGAAAGGCACAAAAAACACGAAAAAAACCACAAAATAAGGGCTATTTGACAGTTCCGTATTTTGCTTTTTTTCGTGCCTTTCATGCTTTTCGTAGACAAGGCCTTAGCTTTCTATCATCAACCGGATTTGCTCAAAACCCGGGTCTGTGTTCTAATTTGCAACCGTGTTGCAATTACTGTTCAGATTTAGAGGCTTAAAATTCATTCCACGCTGCTTTCCATCCTGTTTGCCACCACTATTGCCGGCGTGCTGAGTATCACTGCTGCGGCGATCTTTTCTTTCTCGTTGCTGGCCAAGGTGGTCGAGCGCATGGTCAGCCTGTCGGTCGGCATCATGCTGTCTACCTCGCTGCTGCATGCGCTGCCCGAGGCTTTCGAATCCGGCGCCGATCCGCGCACGCTGTTTGCCTGCCTGATGGGCGGCTTGCTGGCCTTCTTCCTGCTGGAAAAATTTGCGATCCTGCGCCACTCCCACCACCATGAAGGCGACGGCCACCATCACGAGCACGGCCACGATGCGCACGAGGCGGGCAAGGCCGGCTGGATGATCCTGGTCGGCGACGGCCTGCATAATTTTACCGACGGCATCCTGATCGCCGCCGCCTTCCTGGCCGACCCCAAGCTGGGCCTGGTCACCGGCCTGGCGATCATCGCGCATGAGATCCCGCAAGAGATAGGCGATTTCATCGTGCTGCTGAATGCCGGCTTCTCGCGCGCCCGCGCCTATGTGTATAACCTGATCTGCAGCCTGATGGCTGTCATTGGCGGCCTGCTCGGCTACTTCACCTTGGGCAATGCCAGCAACCTGATACCCTATGTGCTGGTGTTTGCGTCGTCCGGTTTTATCTATATCGCGGTCAGCGACCTGATGCCGCAGATGCAGCGCAGAGCGACCATGCGCGAGACCATACCGCAGGTCGTGCTGATTGCCATCGGCGTTGTGTTGGTGCTGTTTGTGACCCGGCACAGCCATTAACCAAAGCCATAAATAATAGAAGGGGCAAGCGTGCAGAATAAAATCGCAGGTTACGGCTGGGTTCCCGACCTGCCGGATCACAGGGATCATGGTTTTATCCTCCCGCCCGGCGCGCCGGCACTCCCCAGCAAGGTAGACTTGCGGCCATTTTGCCCGCCTGTGCTGAACCAAGGGCAAAAAATCGGCAGCTGTACTTCGCATGCGGTCTGCAATGCGCATCGCTACGACCAGATGAAACAGGGCGGCCAGCATTTCCTGCCGTCGCGTTTGTTCGTGCATTACAATGCGCGCAAAATGATAGGCACGGAAAAGCAGAACCACGGCGCGCAGATCCGCGACGCCATCAAGAGCATCGTCAAACAGGGCGTGTGCCGGGAAAACGCCTGGCCCTACGTCGCGAAAAAATATGCAGTCAAACCACCACGGTCGGCGTATACGGAAGCGCTGCAGCACCAGGCCGTCTCTTACCAGAGGCTGAAGCAGGATATCCAGCACATGAAAGCCTGCCTGGCCGGTGGACATCCGTTCGTATTCGGCCTGACCGTGTACGACAGCTTTGAATCCGATGCAGTCGCTGCCAGCGGCATGGTAAAAATGCCGGGGAAGAAGGAAGGCCTGATAGGCGGCCACTCGGTGCTGGCGGTCGGCTATGACGACAAGAGCGGGCGCTTTACCGTGATGAACTCGTGGGGAGCACAATGGGGCAAAAAGGGCTATTTCACCGTGCCCTATGAATATCTGCTGGAGTCCAACCTGGCGGCGGATTTCTGGACCATCAAGACAGTGGAGCTCTAGGGCTTTCTAGTCGGAATCAGAGCGGAATCCGATCGCAACAAAGGGCGCATTGCGCCCTTTTCGCATTACACTTTTTCTCAAGCCTCGCTGCCCGTCGCCACCGGGCGCGCCGGCTCGGCGCACCATTCGCTCCATGATCCCGGGTACAACGCGGCTCCGGGTAAACCCGCCACTTCCAGCGCCAGCAGATTGTGGCAGGCGGTGACGCCGGACCCGCATTGCATGATGGCCTTGCCGGAGTCCGGCAGGATGGCAGCCCATTCCGACCGCAATTGTTCAGCCGGCTTGAAACGCCCATCTGCCTGCAGGTTATCCTTGAAAAAGCGGTTCCGGGCGCCGGGAATATGTCCGCCGACCGGATCGATGGTTTCGTTTTCGCCGCGGAAGCGGTCCGGCGCGCGCGCATCCACCAGCGTGCGCGATGCGGTCGCCAGATTGGCCAATACATCGGCGACATTCACTTGCGACACCAGGCCGGTCTTGGCGCTGACGCCGCCGCGTAAAACGACATTGGGCACTTTGTCCGTCAGCGGCAAATTCTCGGCCGTCCAGGCCGCCATGCCGCCGTCCAGCACCGCCACCGCCTTGTGCCCTACCCAGCGCAGCATCCACCACAGGCGCGCAGCATACATGCCGCCATGCGCATCATAGGCAATCACTTGCGAAGAGTCGTCTACGCCCCAGGAGCGCAAGGTATGGATAAATTCCTGCTTGTCCGGCAAAGGATGGCGGCCATGGAAGGCGCCGTTGGCGGCCATCTTGGCGCCCGACAGCTTATTATCCAGGTGGGCAAACCTGGCGTTGGGCAAATGACCGGCGTCATAGGCTTTTTGCCCGGCCGTGGCATCCACCAGGTCGTGCCGGCAATCCAGCGCCACCCATTGCAATTTATCGATATTCTTTGCCAGGTCAGTTGCTGAAATCAATGTGGTGTACATCTGTTCTCCTCATACTCGCTTGAACAAACCGGTCTTGAGCACAGGCAAGCGGCCTCATTCCGAGCTGATGGGGTCAGACGCGATTGCCGGTTTATTATTTCTGGCATTGTAAAACGTTGCTATCAATCCACTCGCCAAAATGACGGCAATTCCCAGCCAGCTGGTCCACTTGGGGACATCATGCCATAACAATAGGTCCCAGGCACTGGAAAATACGATGCCTACGTATTGCAGGTTGGCGACCACCAGCGTATTGCCCAGCCGGTAGGCGCGGGTCATTGCAATCTGTGCGGAGGCAGCGGTCAGGCCTATCACCAGCAACAGCAGGAAACCGCGCATGCCGTGATGATGCCAGTCGGATATGTTTTGTGCGGCGACCACGCCGCCTGTCAGCAGCGCACCCAGCATGCCGGCGACAAAACAGGTAGCGGAAAAATAAAATACCACCCGGTATTCCGGCTCGCCTAGCAAACCCATCTGGCGCACCTGCATATAAGCCAGCGCCGCCAGCATGCCCGAGCCCAGCCCGACAAAGCCGCCCAGCATCTGGTCGGCATGGATGCTGGGGCGCAGCAACAGGACAACCCCGGTAAACCCCAGCGCGATCGCCAGGATCAGGCCCATCTCCAACTGCTTCTTGCCATGCCACCAGGCAGCGGCGAACAGGATCACCGCGATCCAGATCGGCGACATATAGTTCAGCGTCACCGCCATCGCCAGCGGCAATTTGGTGATGGCAAAAAACCACATCCACAATGCGACGACGCCGATAAAGCCGCGCCATACATGATGAAAAGGCATGCGGGTGCGCAGGGTGCCGCCCTGCAGCCGGATCAGCACCAGTATCATCGCCATGCCTATCACGCCGCGGTAGGCAACGATTTCAGCGGTGGAATAGGTGTCGGACGCCAGCTTGACGCAAACGCCCATGATGGAGAACAAAAAACTGGCTACGAGCATCCACAGCGATTGCATCTAGACCCTTATCCCGCAAAAAAATAAGGGGAAGCCTGGCCTCCCCTCTATCATCGTCTGAAAACTAAAATGTGATGTTACTTCGATACCATTCGTGGAAATGCTGCATGCCGTCTTCCATCGGCGACTGGTAAGGACCCACTTCGTTGACGCCGCGATCCAGCAGGATACGGCGGCCGGCATCCATCCTCTGCGCGATTTCGTCGTCCTCGATACAGGTTTCCAGATAGGCGGCGCGTTCCGCTTCTATGAATTCGCGCTCGAACAGTACGATCTCTTCCGGATAGTAAAATTCGACTACGTTGCGGGTCTTGCCGGTTTCTTGCGGCCACAGGGTGGAAACCACCAGCACGTGCGGATACCATTCGACCATGATGTTCGGATACAGGGTCAGCCAGATCGCGCCATAAGGCGGCGCTTCGCCATTGCGGAATTTCAATACCTGTTCCTGCCAGGCCTGGTACTTGGCCGAGCCGGATTTCAACAGGCCGCTGTTGACGCCTACCGTCTGTACGCTGTAATCAACGCCGAACTCCCAACGCAGGTCTTCACAGGTAACGAAGCTGCCCAGGCCCGGATGGAAGGGCTCGACATGGTAGTCTTCCAGGTAGACTTCAATGAAAGTCTTCCAGTTATAGTCACAGTCGTGCACTTCGACATGGTCCAGCATGTAGCCGCTGAAATCCAGGTCCTTGGTGACGCTGAGCTGCGCCATCTTTTCCATCACGTTGTAGCCGTTCTGCTCGAACAGCAAGCCATTCCAGTTTTGCAAGGGCGTGCGCGACAGGTTCAGGCAGGGCGTATCGGCAAAATGCGGCGCGCCTATCAGCTCGCCCTTCAGGTCATAGGTCCAGCGGTGCAGCGGACAGACGATATTATTGGCATTGCCGCGGCCATTGAACATCAGCGCCTGGCGATGACGGCAGACGTTGGACATCAGTTCTATGCCTTCAGCATTCCGGACCAGCATGCGGCCCTCGTTCTCGGCGGCAAGCGTGGCGAAATCGCCGACGTTGGGCACCATCAGCTCATGGCCGACATAACGCGGACCTGACTGGAATAGCTGTTTGATCTCGCGCTGCAATAGTGCTTGATCGAAATAGACGTTTACTGGAAGTTGCGCGTTTGAACGCGCGAGTTTGGAAAAAGAAGCCAGATCGGACATCCCCACCCCCCAAATTAATTTGCACCAACCTAAAGGAGAAAGAATCCGCAAAAACCTGTTTTCAAACGAAAATTCAAACGAAAAACGAAATGAAGAGGAAATTTTGGACAGAACGGGCGATTATACCCGAATTGGGGAAAGTGGGCTAGGCGCCAATTTTAGTCTCCAATTAGGGCAGTAAAGCAGCCTGATAACTCAAGTTCGCTTAAGTTCGGCGCAAATCGGGGAGGGGGATTCAATCGACGGCAGGGTCCGCTGCCAGACGGAAACTGCTGCCCGCGTCAGGCGCCGGCCATTTCGGCGACGGCTTCCTGCTCGGGCTCTTCTTCTTCCAGCGCATCCATCAAGGCACGATCTACCAGCTTGTCCAGTATCAATATCTGGGCGCGTTTTTCACGGAAAGCCTGCTCCAGTTCTTCCGCAGAAATGGAGAAGGATTTTTCCTTCTGGCTGGTAGTGAAGATATACAGGCTGCGCATGGGGCTGACCCAGGCCAGTTTAACCTTGGCGACTTCGCCGGCTTTGGTGGTGAACTCCAGCCAGATACCGCGTTCCAGGTCGGCCACGATATCGGTGAATTCGTCCGGTTCGGGCTCGGCAAACTGTGGTTCCTGCTCGGCCCTGGCGCGTTTTTCCAGCCTGCGTTCTGCGGCCTTCTGTGCAACTTCGACCGCGATTTCCAGTTGCCGCTCAGGCGAAATATCCAGCGGCGCCCGCACGATGGACGCATGGCATTCTGCCAGCTCGGCAAAAAACTGCAGGCGGTCGGCGTCATCCCATTTGATGACATTCAGCCATTTGTTCAGGGTGACCAGGATGGCCGGCAGGCGGTTGATCAATTCCTGGCGCTGCTGCGAGGTAATCTTCGGCTTCACGCTCCAGATCAGGTCGTCCATGGTCTTGATGGCATCTTCCACTGCCTGCGGCTTTTCTTCCTTGACGGTGTAGGCCAGCGTCAATACCTTGACCCAGCGGTCTTCCAGGAAGGTTTCGACAAAAGCGACCACTTCGCCGCTGCCGACGCGCATTGCCACTTCGCTATTGGCGGCGATATTGGCCTGCTTGACCTTCTCCTTGCGCAAGGCGCGGACGATAGGTTCCTGCAGCGTGGCGGCGGTGGCCGCCTCTTCTTTCGCGACGAAGCTCTCAATGTCGGACGCAACTTCGTCAAACAGTTCCAGTTTCTGGTCAAACTCCTGCTGTACGCGGTTAACATTGCGCTGCAGGGTCTGGTACAGCGGATCTTCCTGGCCTTTTTTCTGGTCCCAGGCGACGCTGTGCTTGGCCAGCAGGTCGATCAGGCGGCGTGCAGGATGGGCTTCCTTGAAAAAGAAATCCTTGTCGATCAGCGCGGCCTTCAGGACCGGTATCTGCAAGACGCCGATCAATTCCTTGATTTCATTCGGAATCGTCTGGTTGCGGAATACTGTATCGAAAATCTTGGACAACAAATCCAGCGTGTTTCTCTCCACGCCCGACGTTGCCAGTTCCGGCATTTGCTCTTTCAGCTGCGACAGGCGCATCACGCCCTGCGCACCGGCGACCAACTGGCGTATCGCCATGCCTTTTTGCAGGTCGGCCAGGTAATTGAATAGCTGGGTCTCTACTGCACGGGACTGGGGCTGGCCGGAACCGTCGGCACTGGCCGGGCCAAAGCCGGAACCGCCTTGCTGCCCTCCTTCTTGCAGCGCGCGCGCCAGATCATTTTGCAGGCTGTCGAACAAGTCATTGCCGGTGCTGGCCGCACTTGGCGGCGGCGCAAAAGAGGCGGCAGGATGAGCTGCGGCAGCTGCCTGGTTTTGCGGTGCAGAGAAATAATTCTTCAGCCTTTGTTCCAGCTCGGCTTTTAATGGCTCAGGCTTTTTCGCGGCATGGCCGGCGCTGTCCATTTTTTTGACGCGATAGGACTCATGCAAATCAGGCAAGATGCCGCGCTCGACCAAGGTCTGGTTCAAGGCCTGCAGTATCGGCGCCAGGTCGAACAAGATATCGGTGCGCAGCAAAGGCAGGACCAGGTGGTGCGCCTCCTGGTCGGGGTTGAACTCGCACCAGGCCGCATTGATGACTTTCAGGAAGACTTCCGGCCTGAACGGATTTTGCTGAACGCTGACGCTGTCGAAATCCATCAAGGCTGCCAGGCGCATATTCAGCGCGGCCAACTGTTCGGCACTGGCCAGCTCCAGCGAACGGCTGACACGGCCGATCGCCAGTTTCTTATCCATTTCTTCATACGACACCAACGACAATGCGACATCCTGCTGGATGGCGTCGGCTTTTGTCGCTTGCTGGAATTGCTGGATTTCCTTGCGGAAGGCAGCCTCTATGCCGCCGGACGCAAGGTAATAAAATGCGTAGCCATTATTTTTTAGCAACTGCGCCGCATTAAAACAGAGGTTGGCCTGCTTGGGATCGGCATGCTGCTCAGACGCGGCAAACAGGGCATTCGCCAGCCGCGCGGAAAACGCATCTATCTGTGCCACCGCCAGATGGGATGCCTGCGCGCTCAGGCTGCGCAAAATCTCGCTGCGCGTGGACGACGCGGGCGATTTTTGAGGCATCTGGTTTTCGGGCAGTGATGGCATGGTGCTATCAGTTTAGCGTAGGTTGAACTTGGGTTAAATAAAGCTCACGTAAGTTAGTTTACATGCGGTTCTGGCGATAAGGGATGAATCATATTAAATAAATGCAGCTTCCCGTAGTTCCGTTACGAAACATTACATCTCATTAAGATTCAATCACTTAGCTAAAGGGGCTTTTGAACCAAGTACGATGAATAGTATACGATTAATTTCCACATGGAAATGTTTGAAACGCAATTTCCACTACTTTTTTGCACATTTTTTTTGCAGGATAATCTACTGCATTGCCAAAACTTTCAGCAAATTTACTCAAATGCCAGTGGATTGAGGTGGTTTGCTCTAAAATACAAGGTTAGACTTCATTTTTAGTTCCAATTTAGGATCTATGCCGAAAAAATTACCAAGCACCAGCCAGCCAGAGTCCTTTGAGGCCGCCATGTCGGAACTAGCAGACCTCGTTTCCCAGATGGAAGCCGGGGAATTGCCTCTGGAAGCGTCCGTGACTGCCTATAAACGCGGTTCCGAACTGATCAAATATTGCGCCGCGCAACTGGACAAAGTGGAAACCCAGGTCAAAATCCTGGAAGCCGACATGCTGAAACCGTTTTCCGCCGATATGGACAAGGACGGCAAGCGCACTCCCGACGACGGCGAGGAGGACGCATGAGCGACAGCTTCCGCGATTGGATGAAGGCGACACAGGCAAATTTTGAACTGTCGCTGGCCGGCTTCCTGCCTGCCGGCGATGTGGTCCCGGAGCGCCTGCACCAGGCCATGCGGTATGCGGCACTGGACGGCGGCAAGCGGGTGCGCCCGCTCCTGGTCTATGCCGCGGGCCGGCTGTTCGACGCGCCGGCAGCATTATTGGCCAGGGCGGCCACCGCGCTGGAAATGATACATGCATACTCGCTGGTGCACGACGACATGCCCTGCATGGATGACGACGCGCTCAGGCGCGGCAAACCCACCGTGCATGTACAGTATGACGAGGCCACGGCCTTGCTGGTCGGCGATGCGCTGCAGGCCCAGGCATTCCTGGTACTGTCCCAAGCTGACGGTGAAGGCGATGGTGATGCAGGACAGGCGTCCCGCAAACTGGCCATGGTCAGGCTGCTGGCGCAGGCGGCCGGTTCGGTCGGCATGTGTGGCGGCCAGGCCATCGACCTGGCCAGCGTCGGCCTGGCGCTGACACAGGCGCAACTGGAACAGATGCACAGGCTGAAAACCGGCGCCTTGCTGCGCGCTTCGGTGCTGATGGGGGCGATGGGCGGCAAGACCCTGACTACCGTGGAAACAGAAGCGCTGGACAGCTATGCAGCCGCCATAGGCCTGGCTTTCCAGGTGGTGGACGATGTACTGGATGCAACCGCCGATTCGGCGACGCTGGGCAAAACGGCAGGCAAGGACGCCGCCGACAATAAACCCACCTATGTGTCTATACTGGGCCTGGAAGCATCCAGGCTGCTGGCGGAAAAATTATGCAGCGACGCCCATGCAGCGTTGCTGCCGTTTGGCGAAAAAGCCCAACAACTACACGATCTTGCCGATTTGATCGTGCAGCGGAAAGCGTAATATGAATTTACTGAACACCATCGACTCTCCCTCCGACCTGCGCAAGCTGCCGCGCACCCAGCTTGGCCCGCTGGCCGACGAGTTGCGCCAGTTTGTCATCGACTCCGTCTCCAAGACCGGCGGGCACCTGTCGTCCAACCTGGGCACGGTGGAATTGACGATAGCGCTGCACTATGTGTTCAACACACCGGAAGACCGCATAGTCTGGGACGTTGGCCACCAAACCTATCCGCACAAAATCCTGACCGGCCGCCGCGACCAGATGCACACCTTGCGCCAGTTGAACGGCATCTCGGGTTTCCCGCGCCGTACCGAGAGCGAATACGACACCTTCGGCACCGCACACTCGTCGACATCGATTTCCGCCGCACTGGGCATGGCGATGGCGGCCAAGACCAAGGGCGAAGACCGGCATGCGATCGCGGTGATCGGCGACGGCTCGATGACGGCCGGCATGGCGTTTGAAGCGATGAACAATGCCGGCATCCATGAAGACGCCAAGCTGCTGGTGATCCTGAACGACAACGACATGTCGATCTCGCCACCGGTGGGCGCCTTGAACCGCCATCTGGCCAAGCTGATGTCGGGCAAGTTTTACGCAGCGGCGCGCAATGTCGGCAAGTCGGTCTTGCCGCCGCCTATGCTGGAGCTGGCAAAGCGGCTGGAAGAACATGCGAAGGGCATGGTGGTTCCGGCCACGATGTTTGAAGAATTCGGTTTCAATTACATCGGCCCTATCGACGGCCATGACCTGGATTCCCTGATCCCCACGCTGCAAAACATCAAGAACCTGAAGGGCCCGCAATTCCTGCACGTGGTGACCAAGAAGGGCCAGGGCTACAAGCTGGCGGAAGCCGATCCTGTGTTGTACCACGGCCCCGGCAAGTTCAATCCAGCAGAAGGCATCAAGCCGGCCGCAACGCCGGCCAAACTGAATTACATGCATGTGTTCGGCAACTGGCTGTGCGATATGGCGGCCGCCGACAAGCGCCTGATAGGCATCACGCCGGCGATGCGCGAAGGCTCGGGCATGGTCGAGTTTGACCAGAAATTCCCGGACCGCTATTACGACGTCGGCATCGCTGAACAGCATTCGGTGACTTTCGCCGCCGGACTCGCTTGCGAAGGCCTGAAACCTGTCGTGGCGATCTACTCCACCTTCCTGCAGCGCGCTTACGACCAGCTGATCCATGACGTGGCGCTGCAAAACCTGGACGTCACTTTTGCGCTGGACCGGGCCGGCCTGGTAGGCGCCGACGGCGCCACGCATGCCGGCAACTACGACCTGGCCTACCTGCGCTGCATACCCAACATGGTGGTCATGGCGCCCGCCGATGAAAACGAATGCCGCCAGATGCTGACCACCGGCTACCACTATCCCGGCCCGGCCGCCATACGCTACCCGCGCGGCGCAGGCACAGGTGCAGAAATCCAGCAGGAACTGACTTCGCTGCCTTTGGGCAAGGGCGAGATCAGGCGCAACGGCAAGGGCATCGCCATCCTGGCCTTCGGCTCCATGGTGCATCCGGCGGTACAGGCGGCCGACAAGCTGGACGCCACGGTCGCCAACATGCGCTTCATCAAGCCGCTGGATGTGGAACTGGTCAAGAGCCTGGCCGCATCGCATGACGCCTTGGTGACGATAGAAGAAGGTACGACGATGGGCGGCGCCGGCTCAGCAGTTGCCGAAGCGCTGGCAGCGGCCGGCATCAGCAAGCCGCTGCTGATCCTGGGCCTGCCGGACCAGTTCATCGATCACGGCGACCCGGCACTGCTGCTGTCGCAATGCGGCCTGGATGCGGCTGGCATAGAAGCGTCGATCAAGAAAAGGTTTATGGCCGAAAAGCCCAAGCTCGCAGTGAATAACTAATCTGCGATGAAATAAAGAAGCGAAGCTTACCGGCTTCGCTTTTTTTATTATGTGAACCACATACCCGTGGTGAGATCTAAAACAATCTTGATGATCAATTAGGAAAATAATTTATGAGACAAACGATTTTTCCCGTTTCCACATTGGCGGCGCTTGCCGCTGTGGGCTTGCTGGCTTGCTCAACTGCCGCCTTGGCGGCAGACCGCGGCGCGCCGCCGACCCGTGTCGCAGAAGTGACTGATACCTATGGCGACATCACCGTCAAGGACCCATACCGCTGGCTGGAAAAACAGGGCGACCCGAAAGTCCACCAGTGGAGCGTCGCGCAGGATAATCGCACCCGCAAGTATTTCGGCAGCCTGGCGTTCCGCAAGCCGCTGTTCGACAGCCTGATGGCACAGATCTCGGCGACCTCCAGTTCCTACTACGATTTGCATACCGCAGGCGACAAGCTGTTTGCGATGTACAACCAGCCGCCCAAGCAACAGCCCATGCTGGCCGTGCTGGGCAATGCCGCCGATCCGGCGCAGGCCAGGATAGTGCTGGACCCGAACGCGATCAATAGCAAGGGCACAACCGCGATAGACTGGTTCGTGCCATCGCACGACGGCAGTAAGGTTGCGGTATCGATGTCCGACAACGGCAGCGAAGACGGCTCGGTGCACATCGTCGACGTAGCGACCGGCAAGCAAATCGACAAGACCATCCCGCTGGTGCAGTACCCGACCGGCGGCGGCAGCGTCGCCTGGAAGGCGGACGGCAGCGGTTTCTGGTATACCCGCTACCCGGACGCCAGCCAGCCGGCAGACCGCCAGCACTTCTATGAACAGATCTACTTCCACAAATTGGGCGACGATCCTGCCAAGGACAGCTATGTACTCGGCAAGGATTTCCCGAAAGTGGCGGAGATCGCGCTGGACAGCCACCAGAATCCTGACTACGTGGTGGCGACGGTCGCCAACGGCGACGGCGGCGAATTTGCCCATTATGTGATCAGCCAGGACGGCGGCATCAAACAGGTCAGCCGCTTCGAAGACAAGATCGTCGCAGCGACGATAGGCATGGACCAGGCGATGTACCTGGTATCGCGCAAGGATGCGCCGCGCGGCAAATTGCTGAAGCTGCCATTGAACGACCTGGATCTGGCGCATGCGAAGGTCATCGTGCCTGAATCGGATGCGGTGATACAGCCGGGCGGTGAGTTCGGCGGCTCCCCTGTCATCGTCACCAAGGACGCGCTGTATGTACGCGAAATCGTCGGCGGCCCATCGCGCGTCGCCATCTTTGACCATGAGGGCAAATCGCGCGGCAACCTGCCTTTGCCGGATGTGGCGGCAGTGGATGAAGTGGAAGCCTTAAGCGACGGCACGCTGCTGTATTCGGTAAAGACCTACCTGACCCCGCCCTACTATTCCCGTTATGATGAAAAGTCCGGCAAGTCTGCCGCGACCAAACTGGCCCAGACCAGCCCGACCTCGTATGACGATACTGAAGTAGTCAGGGAGTTTGCAACCTCCAAGGACGGCACCAAAATCCCGCTGAATATCGTGCGCCGCAAAGGCACCAAACTGGATGGCAGCAATCCGGTATTGTTGAACGGTTACGGCGGCTATAGCGTGAACCAGACGCCGCGCTTCCTGAGCCCGGCTACCCGTTTGTGGCTGGATGCCGGCGGCGTGTTCGTGATCGCCAATTTGCGCGGCGGCGGCGAGTTCGGCGAAGAATGGCATAGCCAGGGTGCACTGACCAACAAGCAAAATGTGTTCGACGACTTTACCGCGGCAGCGCAATACCTGATCGCGCAAAAGTACACTACCAGCGAGCATATGGCGGCGATAGGCGGCAGCAACGGCGGCCTGCTGATGGGCGCGGTGTTCACCCAGCATCCCGAGCTGTTCAAAGCCGTGGTATCGCAGGTCGGCATCTACGATATGCTGCGGGTGGAACTGGATCCTAACGGCGCCTTCAATACGACCGAATTCGGCAGCGTCAAAAATCCGGATCAACTGAAGGCCCTGTATGCATACTCGCCCTACCACCATGTGAAGGACGGCACCAAATACCCGGCGATCTTCATGGCGACCGGTGAAACGGATGGCCGGGTCAACCCCATGCACTCGCGCAAGATGATCGCGCGCCTGCAGGCGGCCACGGCCGGCAAGCCGGTCTACCT
Organism: Betaproteobacteria bacterium; assembly: GCA_013287275.1. Classification (GTDB taxonomy): domain Bacteria; phylum Pseudomonadota; class Gammaproteobacteria; order Burkholderiales; family Burkholderiaceae_D; genus Undibacterium. The sequence goes on along the minus strand of JABDED010000017.1, from coordinate 19,450 downwards.
GAGCATCAATTCACATGCGGGGCACGGCATAGGCAGCTCGCTGTCGATCAAGGCCAACCAGACCGCCGACGTGTATGCGTTCTTGTTTGACCAGCTCGGCATGAAGTTCCCGGCGAAATAATCCGGCGCGGCACAATGAAAAAAGGAAGCTGCGGCTTCCTTTTTTTATAGGGTGGGCACCCCGTGCCCACGCCGCAATAACTTTCGACCAGGCGCGCGGTCAGATTTCGCCCGCGTGAGTCCAGAGTTGCCCACCCTGCCAAATACAGTTTTTCGCACGCGGTATTACGCCCAGGCTAGCGCTGCCTTTCCTTTTCCCACAGCACATCGCTGCCGCCGGCATAGCGGTTCAGCACGCGCGACAATACAAACATCAGATCGGACAGCCGGTTCATATATTGACGCGGATGGTCGTTGATCGTCTCCGCCTTGCCTACGCTGACTATCGCCCGTTCGGCGCGCCGGCATACGGTGCGGCATACATGGGCAATCGCCGCCGCGCGCGAACCGCCCGGCAGGATGAAATCCTTGAGCGGCTCCAGGTCGGCATTGTAGTGCGCCAGCAAGGCATCCAGCCGCGCCACCTGGGCGTCGGTAATCAGCGTATAGCCTGGAATGCACAGTTCGCCGCCCATATCGAACAAGTCGTGCTGGATGGAAACAAGTTCGCGCTGCATCTGCTCCGGCAAGTCTTCGCACAGCAGCACGCCGATATGGGAATTCAATTCATCCACGTCCCCCATCGCATGCACGCGCAACGCATCCTTGTCCACGCGGCTGCCGTCGCCCAGGCCGGTGGTGCCCTTGTCGCCGGTACGCGTGGCAATTTTTGAAAGTCGATTTCCCATGGCGAATAAAAATTAAATTGAAGATGGGCAGAGGATACGGCAAAACCAGCAAAAGTGCAGCATGGCGTGTCCGGGTGCATAATATGCGTATAGAAAAATAATTCCCGGAGAGAGCGATGAACCACCCTGCGACACTGGCTGCCATCAGGAAGCCCCTGCCGGAAGAATTACTGTCGGCCTTGCGAAACCTGCTGGAAGACCGCTGCAGCACCAGCCTGGCGATGCGCGAGCATCATGGCAGCGATGAGTCTTCTTACGACCCCATGCTGCCGGACGCGGTCGTGTTTGCGCAGACCACGGAAGAAGTGTCCAGCATCGTGCAATTGTGCAATCACTATCAGGTGCCGGTGATCGCTTACGGCGCCGGCTCTTCGCTGGAGGGCCACATCCTGGCGCTGTGCGGTGGCGTCACGCTGGACCTGTCGCAAATGAATAATATGGTGGCCGTGCATGCCGAAGACCTGACCGCAACGGTACAGGCCGGCGTCACCCGCAAGCAGTTGAACCTGGAGATCAAGGATACCGGCCTGTTCTTTCCGATAGACCCGGGAGCGGATGCCTCCCTGGGCGGCATGGCAGCCACCCGGGCCTCCGGCACCAACGCGGTACGCTATGGCACGATGCGGGAAAATGTGCTGGCGCTGACGGTCGTCACCGCGGACGGCCGCATCATCAAGACCGGCTCCCGCGCCAAAAAATCCTCGGCCGGCTACGACCTGACCCACGTGTTTGTCGGCAGCGAGGGTACGCTGGGCATCATCACCGAAATCACCGTCAAGCTCTACCCGCTGCCGGAAGCGATCTCCGCCGCGGTCTGCACCTTCCCCACTACGACCGACGCGGTCAATACGGTGATCCAGACCATACAGATGGGAGTGCCGATCGCGCGCGTGGAATTCCTCGATGAAAACGGCGTCCGCGCCATCAATGCGTATGACAAGATGCAGTTGCCGGAAAAATCGCTGCTGCTATTTGAATTCCACGGCAGTGAGCACGGCGTGCAGGAGCAGGCAGAACTGGTGCAAGAGATCGCCGCGGCCAATGGCGCCGGCGATTTTGAATGGGCGACCAGGCCGGAAGATCGCTCGCGCCTGTGGGCGGCCCGCCACAATGCCTATTTCGCCTTGCTGCAAATGCGTCCCGGCGCGCGCTCGATTTCCACCGATTGCTGCGTACCCATCTCCAGGCTGGCGGAATGCATAGGCGAAACCCAGCTCGATTGCGAACGCAACCACATCGTCTACTCCATCATAGGCCACGTAGGCGACGGCAATTTCCATGTATTGATGATGATAGATCCGCATGACGCCGAGGATGTCGCCAGAGCCGAAGGCGTGAATGCACGCATGGTGGCGCGCGCACTCGCGATGGACGGCACCTGCACCGGCGAACACGGCGTGGGCCTGCACAAGATGGATTTCCTGATTGAAGAGCACGGCGAAAATGCAATCGACATGATGCGCACCCTAAAGCATGCTTTTGATCCAAAAAACATTATGAACCCAGGAAAAATAGTGTCCTGGGATAAGTAAAACAAGTAAAACCAAACAGCTGAATTAAATGCTGAACTGAAAACCGAACTGAATAATTGATGGCCACCAGACTCCCACCCGTACATGCCCTCTCCGCTTTTGAAGCAGCCGCCAGACACGGTTCTTTCGCCGCCGCCGCTGAAGAGCTGTGCATCACACCGTCCGCACTGTCACATCGCATCCGCTTGCTGGAAGAGCACTTGTGCGAACGCGTATTCCTGCGCGAAGGGCGCAGCGTGGCGCTGACCGAATTCGGCCGGCGCTACCTGGACGTGGTGCGCGCGGCATTGCGCACGCTGGCGGAATTTCCGCTGCCGAACAAGGCAGCCCCCAACCAGTTGCGGGTCAAGGTCACCTTGCCGCCGACCTTTGCGCGCTATATGTTCTTGCCGCGGCTGGCCGGTTTCACCACGCGGCATCCGGACATAGAGATCGAGGTTTTCCTGTTTGTGCCGCTGTACGACCTGAGCCTGTCGGAAAGCGATGTCGAGGTCAGGTTTGGCGGCGGCGAATATCCCAACCTGGTGACGAAAAAGCTGTTTGTAGAACCTGCTTTCGTGGTCGGCAGCCCGGCCTACCTGAGCACCATACCTCCCATCCAGGCGCCGGCCGACCTGCGGCACGCAAAACTCTTGCGCTCGGCGCTGGAGCCCTGGCAGCCGTGGTTTGAGGTAGCCGGCCTGGACTGGCCGGAACCGGCCAGCGGCCTGCGGCTGGACGACCTGGGCTTGCTGCTGGAAGCTGTGAAGCACGGACACGGGGTGGGCCTGACCCGCCGCCACTTCGCGCAAGAAATGATAGACAAGGGTGAGGTAGTAAGGCTGTTCGACGTGCAGCTCGCCACGCCGCCGCACGCGTATTACCTGGCGCATGAAGCGCAGCCTACGATGCGGCCGGAAGTGGCGACTTTTATCGCGTGGATGCTGGAGACTTTCCAGAACGGCGGCTAAAGCCCGCCCGGTTTTTTACCGCATAAACAAAGAGAAAAGTAGCCTGGATGGAGCGTAGCGTAATCCGGGAGGATACCACCGGCCTGTGGTTCACAGCCCCGGATTGCGCTGCGCTCCATCCAGGCTACAAAGTACGGTATACGATCGTCATTGCCATATCTGCATCAGGCAACGTTACGCCCTGCCGAAGCAACCCATAGCGAGAACCATTGTTCGCGCGTCAGCGTAACGGCCGTTGCAGCCGCCGCTTCGCGCACGGCCTCAATCCGGCCGGAACCGGTCAGCACCAGCGGCCTGGACGGATGCTGCAGGATCCATGCAATCGCGACCGTGCTGATCGCTACGCCCAGTTCTGCGGCGACCGTTTGCAAAGCTTTGCGTACCCGCAAGCCCTGCTCGCTATTGTCATTGAACAGCCGCCCACCGGCCAGCGCAGACCAGATCATCGGCGATATCGCCAGGCGCTGGCATTGGTCCAGCGTGCCATCGTCCAGGGGCGCCATATGCAGCACCGATAGCTCTATCTGGTTGGTCACCAGCGGAAAACGCGAAGCCAGCAGTTCAAACTGTGCGGGCGTGAAATTGGATACGCCGAAATGCTTCACCTTGCCGTCTTGCTGCAGACGGGTGAATGCCTCCGCGATCTCGTCGGCATCCATCAGCGGATCCGGCCGGTGGATCAGCAGCAGGTCGAGATAGTCGGTATGCAGGTTGGCCAGCGATTTTTCTGCCGACGCAATGATATGCGCGCGGCCGGTATCGTAGTGCTGCAGCTGATGCGCAGGGCGGTTCGGCGATACCAGCTTGATGCCGCACTTGCTGACGATTTCTATGCTGTCGCGCAGGGATGGCTGCAGTGCCAGCGCCTCGCCGAACAAGGCCTCGGCCCGGTAGTCGCCATAGATATCGGCATGGTCGGTCGTCGTGATGCCCAGCTCCAGGCTCTGCTGCAAAAATGCCAGCCTGTCCTGTGCCGACATATTCCAGTTGCCCAGACGCCACAATCCCAGCACGATACGGGAAAATTCCGGTCCTTCGGCAGACGGGGTTCGGGAGATTGGCAGGCGGGGAGTTTGCATGGCGGCCCAGTTCAGGTTGGCGTAAAAAGAAGGCACATGATACCTGAGCGGGCCTTAGTGTGTTGACCGCAATACGCCTTTCCATCCACGCGCCGCGGCGACACTACAGGCTCAATTCCCGGCTTTTTTGTAAGCGGAATAGCTGATTTCGTATTCGGTATCTGTTTTAACCAGCAGCTTGCGCGCCAGTATGCGGCGGTTCTCATTGGCGGCAATCCGCACTTCATTGTTCACCATCGTCGTGTCTATCACCAGCGATGAGCCCATTTCAAGTTCGCCGGCGATGCCGCCCAATACCTTCATCGCCGTGGCTACCTTGGCGTCGATATGCATCATGTCACCGCTGGCTTCATCCACGATCATCTTGCCCGACAAATGGGAAAACAATTCTTCCGCCTTGTCCCTGGGCCTGTAGCCTTCGCGCGGCTCGAATTGCAGCGCCAGCGCTTTCACGTTCTGGTAGCTCAGCCGCTTGACGTCGATAATCCTGGTCGCGTTCAGGACGTTCTCCACCGTGCTGGCCGGGGCTGGCGTATGCTCGGCGTCGCTGAGCAGTTTCTGCACCCGCGCATCTTCGCTGACTTGTTCATCGGCACTCAATGCCGCATCGTTCTTTTTCAGGATGCGGTTGACGGTGTGGTCTTTCACAAACTTGATTTCATAGTCGAACTTGTCTTCGCGTGTCACTTTCCCGTCGGCATTACGGTCGCGCTGTATTTCGTGTTCCATGTAGGTGTACTTGTGCCTGAGCGCGCTCAGGTTTTTCTGTTTCTCCAGCAAGCTTTTCGTCACGGTTTCGACAGGCGGCAAGGACAATGCAGCGGGCTCTGCTTCGTCAGCGGCAGCCTGCATGAAGGGGACTGCACTCATCATTGCAAACATGCAGGACAGGAACATTTTTTTCATGGCGGCACCGTAGTTTGGGCTAGTCATCGACAAGAGCTGGATCTTAAGCTTCCAGCAAGAAAAGCAATATTACATGGAATCACGGAATCCTGAATTCATTGCTCATGACATCGGACGATTCCTACATGAAAAAGCGAAAATTTCCGGTTTCAGAAGCGGGATGCCGAAACTATCATGAAGTTCCTATTATGCGAAATGGCCGGACCCTGATCATGAAAAACCTGATACACCATAAACTGGATAGCGAAGAAAACGGATTTACTGAACACTATGTACCGATCAGGAAACAGCATCAGGAAAATCGTGATTTCGAGATGCCTGCGCGCGGCAGCGATGGCAAAACTGCCCGCAAGCCGGGTAAAGCCGGCAAACCCAGGAGCTATGGCTCGGCGGACTCCTACGCAAGATAGTTTCCACGCATCCGGGCCAGCCGCCTTCAGCAGCCAGGCCCGAACTTCCCCGCTATAGCAAATGCCGGACCGGCCTGGCCGCGTGGCGCTACTTGATCAGTTGGTCTTCCTTGAACATGGACTTGATGCCGCGCAAGGCCTGGCGTATTCGTGCCTCGTTTTCTATCAATGCAAAACGCACGTGCTCATCGCCGTATTCGCCGAAGCCTATGCCGGGCGACACGCACAGCTTGGCCTTTTCCAGCACCTGCCTGGCAAATTCCAGCGAACCCAGATGGCGGTAGGCTTCCGGTATGTGCGCCCAGATATACATCGAGGCCTTGGGGTTATCCACCATCCAGCCCAATTCATGCAGGCCCTTCACCAGCACGTCGCGGCGGCGCTGATACTTGTCCCTGATTTCATTGACGCAACTTTGATCGCCTTCCAGCGCGGCGATGGCGGCCACCTGCACCGGCGTGAAACTGCCATAGTCGTGGTAACTCTTGATACGCGCCAGCGCCGCCACCAGTTCCTTGTTGCCGACCATGAAGCCTATGCGCCAGCCTGCCATGTTATAACTCTTGGACAGCGTGAAAAATTCCACCGCGACGTCGCGCGCACCCGGCACCTGCATGATGGACGGCGCTTTCCAGCCGTCATAGACTATGTCGGCATACGCCAGGTCGTGCACGACCAGGATATTGTATTCCTTGGCCAGCTTGACCACGCGCTCAAAAAAATCCAGCTCCACGCACTGCGCAGTCGGGTTCGACGGAAAGCCGAAGATCATCATCTTCGGCTTCGGATAGCTCTCGCGTATTGCGCGCTCCAGCTCGGCAAAAAAATCGACGCCGGGGCTCATGCGTATCGAGCGTATGTCGGCGCCGGCGATCACCGCGCCGTAGATGTGGATAGGGTAGCTGGGATTGGGCACCAGCACCGTGTCGCCCTTGTCCAGCGTCGCCAGCATCAGGTGCGCCAGCCCCTCCTTGGAACCTATCGTGACGATCGCTTCGGAGTCGGGATCGAAGTCAACGTCGTAGCGCGACTTGTACCAGTGCGCAATCGCGCGCCGCAAGCGCGGTATGCCTTTGGAAGCGGAATAACCGTGGGTATCGGGACGCTTCGCAACTTCCACCAGCTTGTCGACGATATGTGCCGGCGTGGCGCCGTCGGGATTGCCCATCGACATGTCGATGATGTCTTCGCCGCGACGGCGTGCCGCCATCTTCAGCTCAGCGGTGATATTGAAAACGTAGGGAGGGAGGCGGTTGATACGCGAGAAGGTATAACCCCGGCCCGGCGGAGTAGATGAGTTTGTCATGATCAATTGTACGTAAGCGCCCGGAACCGTCCGAGCGACGTTGAAGCTGATGCTTCGTTATCGATTCTATACAAGCCACCCGGAAGTGACAAACATTTAATTTAACTTTGTTGCACCTGCCGCAAAGACTCCACCAGATCCGCCGTCTTCGTATAGCCGGATGCAATCATGTGCAGCGCGCCTTCATGCACCAGCAGCAATGCAGGAAAACCGCGTATGCCCCAGCGCTGGGTCTGTTCGAAATCTTCACGGGTTTCTGCCGCCGTCGGATAGGCCGTCAGGGTTTCCTGGAAACTTTCCACGTCATAGCCGCCGCTTGCCTGGTTCAGCGCGCTCACGCAGACTTCGGACAATACCTCGGCCCTGGTCACATCCCGGCCTTCGGCATAGAACGCATGCTGGATCGCGCGGAACACCGCCAGCCTGGCGCGCGGCGCCAGCTCATCGGCCAGGATGCGAGTGGCGACGACTGCGCGGCAGGCGGGTTCGGTGTCATAGATAAAGCCGTCCTGCGACATGCCGGTATCGGAAAACGGCAATCCGCTGGCCTCGGCGACGTGCTGCCAGTGGCCCAGTATCGTCGCCTTTTTTTCTTCATCCATCACTTCGGTATTGTAGGCGCGCAGGCCGCCGACGATGATGTCCATTTTCGCGTCCGGCATTTGCGCCAGCAAGGCGTCCAGTTCAGGGCCAAAGCCGTAGCACCAGGAGCACATAGGGTCGGCGATATAGAGTAATTGGGTCATATAAGTTGAACCATGCAGGGTCTGGCGGGAGATTAAAACATCTTGTATAACTGGCTAAGCGTATGACGTAGTAATCGTTCATTCCCCCCTCCACAGACAAGCATCATTCTAGGTCGAGGTAAGGGTAGAATAAAGCAGAGTCAATTCAAGCTTACAAAGGTTTAATCAGTCTTAGGGACGGATTCTCTCCGGTGTTTGCGGTTCAGGTCAGATGGTATGAATAAGCGCATATTATTTTCTATTCGCAATCAGTCGGACGACAATAAATAACATCAATATCGGCCACCAGAGCCCAGTCCAGAGATACTTTATGAAGGGCGTACCGATCTTATCCATAAAATAGCCAAAGACAGCAGAGAACATGCCGATAGCCAAATAGGTAATGATGAAAATTTCCATAGTTGTAGTGTGTCCATATTAGTTAGATAAAGAACTACCCGATATCACCGCATTGGAGAGCACGCAAGTCTTCGTAAATTAATAGGTTCTCTACCGTAGATGCTATGCAGGATACAAGGCGCCCAGTATCCGCAAGCCTTTCGCGCCGGTCACCTCGGGCAGGTTGCCGGCCAGCCTGTGCATGAACCTTTGCGCCAGCCAGGCAAAAGCCAGCGCCTCTACGTGGTTGGGCGAAACCCCGAGTTCATCGGTGGTCGCCACTCGCGCACGGCGGCCGCGCTGCGCCAGTTGCCGGCCCAGCATATCCAGCAGGCAGGCATTGTAGGCGCCGCCGCCGCACACGTACACGCTATCGGCGTCTGCGGCATGGCGGGCAATCTCGTCCGCTATCGTCACCGCGGTAAACGCGCACAGGGTCGCCTGCACGTCCACCGCGGCGAGACCGGTAAAGGGCTTCAGCTTGCCGTTCATCCAGTCCGGGCGGAACAGGTCGCGGCCGGTGCTCTTGGGCGGCGCCTGGCGCAGATAGGCTTCATCGCACAGCTCGCGCAGCAGCGCGTCATTGACCGTACCCTGGCGTGCCCAATTGCCATTGTCGTCATAGGGCTTGCCCTGCTGCTGCGCGATCCATGCGTCCATTAGCACATTACCCGGGCCGGTATCGAAGCCGGTGGTCGTGCCGTCGGCACGCAAGATGCTGATATTGCCTATGCCGCCTATATTTGCAACGACACGGCAAACATCGGGGGCGCCAAACACTGCGCGGTGAAACGCCGGTACCAGCGGCGCCCCCTGCCCGCCGGCGGCGACATCACGGCTGCGCAGGTCCGCCACGACGTCGATGCCGGTCAATTCCGCCAGCAGCGCCGGATTATTGGTCTGGCGGGTGTAGCCAAGCTCAGGCCGGTGCCGTACGGTCTGGCCGTGCACGCCTATCGCACTGATTCCGGCTGCCGGCATTTTCTCCCGCAGCGTGGCCACGCAGGCGGCGTAGCGCTCCACCAGCGCATTGGCGGCCAGCGCCTCCAAATGGATCTCATTGGCGCCAGGCTGCTGCAAGGCCATCAGTTGCTCGCGCAACTCCGCGGGAAAAGGAACATACGCACTGGCCAGCATCTGCATGCCGCCGTGGGCGTTACCGTCACCGGGCAGCGCCACTAGCACGCCGTCGACGCCGTCCAGGCTGGTGCCTGACATCAGGCCTATATATAAATCAGATAAGTCGGACAAGTCAGGCAGCTTGGAAGATGTGTTCATGGGCAGGAATAGGGACGAAAAAAAAGGCCGAACATTTGTTCGGCCCATTTTAACTTGTTTTACCTGGATGCCAGCCGCATGCTGGAATTCTGCATGGGGTCGGGCCGCAACAGCATGAAGCGGTGCGACATATCCGCGGCAACACCTTTGAAACGCGCCATCTCATTGGCGGCCAGCGGGGCAGCGTTAGGGATATTGATGGACAGCGGATCGCGCGGCTCGTTATTGATACGGAATTCATAGTGCAAGTGCGGTCCGGTGGCCCAGCCTGTGGAGCCGACGTAGCCGATCACGTCGCCCTGGCTGACCTTGCTGCCCTTATGGATGCCGGCAGCAAAACGGCTCATGTGCGCATAGGCGGTGCTGTAGTTATTCCAGTGCTTGAGGACGACGACATTGCCGTAACCGTTCTGCGTACCCGAAAAATCCACGACGCCATCGCCGGCGGCGCGGATAGGCGTACCGGTGACGGCCGCAAAGTCCACGCCCTTATGCGCCTTCCACTGGCCCGAGATAGGGTGGACGCGCATGGAGAAGCCGGAAGAAATACGGGTGAATTCTATCGGCGACTTCAGGAAGGCTTTTTTCAGCGATTTACCGTCGAAAGTGTAGTAGCCGCCATGATCGGTGCCCGACTCGTCGAACCATACCGATTGATACAGCTTGCCGGCGTTACTGAATTCGCCTGCCAGGACACGGCCGGTCTTTACCAGTTCACCATCCTGGTAAAAAGTTTCATAAACGACATTGAAATGATCGCCCTTGCGCAGATCGGATGCAAAATCGATATTGGTCGAAAACATATCGACGATCTGGGTGGAGATATTGTCGGGAATATTAGCGTCGTCGGTCGCTGCAAACAGCGATGAGGAAATGGTTCCGGCGGCCATCTCGACACGCCTTTCCAATTTTGCAACAGAATCCGTCGCAACCAGCTTACCGTCTTTATCGCGGCTGATCAGGATATTCCGGGCGGGCTTATCGTTGCTCGCCATCAAAGTCGCCTGCAGCCACTCCAGCTCGCCTTCGTCGTTGGTCTGGGCGCGCACCGATTTACCAGCCTTGACCTGCATCACGTTACGCGCGATCGGATCTGACTTGATGAAATTGGTGGCGTCGTTGTCGTCAACGCCCAGGCGTATCAACAAGGCACCGAGGCTATCGCCTCGCAATACTTTTTCCTGGCTGACAAAATGCTGTTCGGTTTCTTCCAATGCTTCCACTTGCTGATCCAGCTTTGGCAGATCCAATTGCTGGGTAATTCTTTTGACGGGCAGATCGGATGCATCGGGCGCCATGGGGGCGACAGCGACTGCTCCAAATGCACAAATTGCAAGAAATAGGGCGGAAAGCGATACAAGACGCGAGGTACGCGTGGTTCCGAACAACAGTCTGCTGCCAGAAGCTAAATGAATGAATTTATCTGATGGACGCATGCAATAAGTTAAAATTGACTGTTTTTATCGATTTATTTCGTCAGCCCGGACCAGTCCGGCTGCCAAAATAAGCGGCAAGTTTATTACAAACTCGGGCTAACGCAAAGCGCTGATTATGGATTCCCAAAAAGGATTCAGCCAGCGGTGTTACAAAATAAGTTTTAGATCATTATGACCACTGAACAGACCACGTCACAGACCATTCCAAAAACGCTAGACAACAAGCCATTACTCCCCTTGTCCGACGCAGTGCAGCACGCGCTGGCAGTCGCAAAACGCGGCGTGGACGAGTTATTGATAGAGTCCGAATTCGCCCAGAAACTGGCGCGCAGTGAGCAAAGCGGCAAGCCGCTGCGCATCAAGCTGGGCCTGGATCCGACTGCACCGGATTTGCATCTCGGGCACACTGTCGTGTTGAACAAGATGCGTCAATTGCAAGACCTGGGCCATACCGTGATTTTCCTGATCGGCGATTTCACGTCGATGATAGGCGATCCGTCCGGCCGCAATGCCACCCGTCCGCCGCTGACCCGCGAGCAGATAGAAGCGAATGCGATGACCTACTTCAAGCAGGCCAGCCTGGTGCTGGATGCGGCGAAGACCGAGATACGCTACAACTCCGAATGGTCGGACCCGCTGGGGGCGCGCGGCATGATACAACTGGCCTCCAAATACACGGTCGCCAGGATGATGGAGCGTGACGATTTTACAAAACGCTACAAGGCCGGCACCCCCATTTCGGTGCACGAATTCCTGTACCCCCTGATGCAGGGTTATGACTCGGTCGCCCTGCAGTCCGACCTGGAGTTGGGTGGCACTGATCAAAAATTCAACCTGCTGGTAGGCCGCGAATTGCAAAAGGACTACGGCCAGGAGCCGCAATGCATCCTGACCATGCCTCTGCTGGAAGGCCTGGACGGCGTGGAGAAGATGTCCAAGTCCAAGAACAACTACATCGGCATCACTGAGCCCGGCAATATCATGTTTGCCAAGATCATGAGCATCTCCGATACGATGATGTGGCGCTATTATGAATTGCTGTCCTTCTGCTCGCTGGAACAAATAGCGCAATTCAAGAAGGCAGTGGCGGAAGGCCGGAACCCGCGCGACATCAAGGTCGCACTGGCGCAGGAAATCGTCACCCGCTTCCATAGCAAACAGGCAGCAGACGATGCGCTGAATGATTTTGTGAACCGCTCCAAGGGCGGCATCCCGGACGACGTGCCCGAACTCAGCCTGTCCGGCGCGCCTGTCGGCATCGCCCAGTTGCTGAAGCAGGCCAGCTTGTGCGCTTCGACGTCGGAAGCGATGCGCATGGTGGACCAGGGCGGCGTCCGGATAGACAGCGCGGTGGTCAGCGACAAGAACCTGCAAGTGCAAGCCGGCAGCTTTGTCGTGCAGGTCGGCAAACGCAAATTTGCCAAGATCACGCTGAGCGCATGATTGCTCTGATCCAGAGGGTCAGCCAGGCCAGCGTGGTGGTGGATGGCGCGACTATCGGCGCCATAGGCCAGGGCCTGATGGCGCTGGTCTGCGCCGAGCGCGGCGACACCGAAAAACAGGCGGATGCGCTGCTCAGCAAGTTGCTGGCTTACCGGGTGTTTAGCGATGATGCCGGCAAGATGAACCGCAGCGTCGCCGATGTCGCCGGCGGCCTGCTGTTGGTGCCGCAATTCACGCTGGCGGCCGATACCAATTCCGGCACCCGCCCGTCGTTCACCCCGGCCGCTGCGCCCGATATCGGCAAGAATTTGTTCGACTACTTTGTCGCGCAAGCACGGATCAGGCATGCTGAGGTGCAGACCGGCCAGTTTGGCGCGGACATGAAAGTGTCGCTGACCAATGACGGCCCGGTCACCTTCTGGCTGCAGATAAAACCCGAAATCAAGCAAGAAAATAGGATGCAATGACAGAAATTCTGTTGATACGGCACGGTGAAACCGCGTGGAACGCGGTGCGGCGCCTGCAAGGCCACCTGGACATTCCGTTGAACGCGGAAGGCACGCGCCAGGCCAAGGCGCTGGCCTGGGCACTGCAAAATGAAAAGCTGGACGCGATCGTCTCCAGCGACCTGCAGCGCGCCATGCAGACAGCCGGTGAAATCGCCCGCCTGCAAGGCTTGAGCACGCAACTGGATCCTGCGCTACGCGAACGCTGCTTCGGTGGCTTTGAAGGCGTGCTGTACAGCGAGATACCGCACCAGTTCCCACAGGCCTATGCGACCTGGCAATCACGCGATCCCGACGCCTTGTTCCCTCCCGGCGAACGGGTCGGCGAGAGCATACGCCAGTTCCATACCCGCACCATGGAGGCGATCCTGCACCACGCCAGGCGGCATAGGGGCAAGAAGATCGCACTGGTGGCGCACGGCGGCGTGCTGGAATGCGCGTACCGTGCCGCCAGGGCGCTGCCGCTGAATGCGCCGCGCGACGTCACCATCTACAACGCCAGCATCAACCGTTTTTCCTTTGATGGCGAAGCTTTGCAACTGGTGCAATGGGGCGACATCGCGCACCTGGATGCAGATGCGATGGATGAGATCAACCAGAGCCAGGTCAAGCCGTAAACACCAGCGCCGGCTCATTGGTATTGCTAGTGCAATTTGATGCGGGGGTTCCTGGCCCGCGCTATCAGCTCGGCCCAGGTCGTCAGCCAGGTGTGGAACATGCCGTTGACTGCGATCTGGTGGTGCTTGTGCAGCCACCAGTACATCCATTTCGCGATCATGCCCTCAATGAATAGAGAACCACTGGTCAGCGAGCCCATCAGGCTGCCCACCGTGCTGTAATCGCCCAGCGATACCAGCGACCCATAGTCGCGATAACTGAATTCCAGCAAAGCCCTGCCCTGCAGCAGGCCTATCAATGATTGCGCCAGCGTGCTGGCCTGCTGGTGCGCCGACTGCGCGCGCGGCGGTACATTCGCCTGACCCTCTCCTTGCGGGCAGGCGGCGCAATCGCCAATCGCAAAAATCGCCGGGTCGCGCGTGGTTTGCATAGTCCGGTGCACTACCAGCTGGTTGATGCGATTGCTTTCCAGCCCGCCGATGTCCTTGATAAAATCCGGCGCCTTGATGCCGGCAGCCCACACCACAATGCCGCTGGGAATGAACTTGCCGCTGGCCATCTGCACGCCTTCCCTGGATACTTCCACCACTTTTTCATTGGTGTGGATTTCCACTGCAATCTGGCGCAACTCCTTCGCCACCGTGTCGGACAGGCGCTCCGGCAAGGCCTGCAACAGCCGCGCGGCAGCGTCGACGATGACGATCTTCAAATCCTTTTCCGGATGGAAGTTGACCAGGCCGTAGCTGGACAGGATTTTGGTGGTCATATGCAACTCTGCGGCCAGCTCAACGCCGGTGGCGCCGCCGCCTATGATGGTCACGGTGAAGCGCCCTTCGCCATGGGCCCGGGATTCCGCCTGCGCCTTCAGGCAAAAATTGATCAGGCGCTGGTGGAAGCGCTCCGCCGCCGCCGGCGTATCCAGCATGATGCTGTTTTCACGCGCGCCGGGCGTGCCGAAATCATTGGTCTGGCTGCCCAACGCCATCACCAGCGTATCGTATTCCACCGTTTGCCGGGGCAATAGTTCGCTACCGTCGCCGTCATACGCGGGGGCCAGGTAGATCTCCTTCTTTTCCCTGTCCAGGCCATCCATGCGGCCGAAGCGGAAATTGAAGTGGTTGGCGCGTGCGAGGGCAAAATATTCGCGCTCGTCCGCATGGCTATCCAGCGTGCCTGCGGCAACCTGGTGCAATAGCGGCTTCCACAGGTGGGTGCGGCTGGCATCTACCAGCGTGATCAGTGCCTGGTGTTTCTTACCCAGTTTCTTGCCCAGCCTGACCGCCAGTTCCAGGCCGCCGGCGCCGCCGCCGACTATCGTAATCCTATGCAGTTTTTCTCCATTGTTCGTGCCCGTTTTTGAGTCCACTTATTGCTCCCGATAATAAAAATCCTTTTCTTGCCGATGCGCATAATGGTTTTGTTCTTGGCGCGCATCCGGGTTCTGTCATCTTGCCAACAGATTACCATTGAATCTCGTAAAACTATCAGGCTATTACCATACTCTGTATCATAGCCACTCAATTTTTGTATTGAAAAGCGCCCCGATTTTGCTTATTAATTAGGCAGGTTTTCAGGTAGAATAGCGCTTCTCCGAAATTTCTCTCCCACTCATCGTGCAAATCGGCCCTCACGTGCTGCGTAATAATATTTTTGTCGCCCCTATGGCAGGGGTGACGGACCGGCCATTCCGCCAGCTTTGCAAGGAGTTGGGCGCGGGCTACGCAGTGTCCGAGATGGCGGCGTCCAATCCCAGGCTGTGGGATACCGAAAAATCATCGCGCCGCACCAATCACGAAGGCGAGATGGAGCCCAAGGCAGTGCAGATCGCCGGCGCCGATGCCGGCATGCTGGCCGAATGCGCGAAGCATAATGTAGACCGGGGTGCGCAGATCATCGACATCAATATGGGTTGCCCGGTGAAAAAGGTGTGCAATGCTTGGTGCGGTTCCGCCCTGCTGCAGCATGAAGCACTGGTAGGACTGATTCTGGATGCGGTGGTGTCTGCAGTCGATGTGCCGGTCACGCTGAAATTCCGTACCGGCTGGGACCGGGCCAACAAAAATGCGCTGAACATCGCCAGGATGGCCGAATCGGCCGGCATCGCGATGCTGACCCTGCATGGCCGCACGCGGGCCGACGGCTACAAGGGCGACGCAGAGTATGAAACCATTGCCGCCGTCAAGGCTGCGGTATCCATACCCGTGGTCGCCAACGGCGATATCACCACACCGGAAAAAGCGCGCCATGTGCTGCAGGTCACCGGGGCCGACGCCATCATGATAGGCCGCGCGGCCCAGGGGCGCCCGTGGATATTCCGCGAAATCGATCACTTCCTGCGGACCGGCAATTATTTGCCGGCGCCGCTGATCTCTGAAGTCAGCCGCCTGATGGACGAGCATTTGCGAGCGCATTACGCGTTCTACGGCGAGTTCCTCGGCGTACGAACGGCGCGCAAGCACATAGGCTGGTATGTACAGGATCTGGTGGGAGGCGAAGCATTCAGGCAACAAATGAATTTGCTGACTTCATGTGAAGAGCAACTGGATGCGGTAAAAATGTTTTTTGATTCGCAAGTCGGTGAGCGGTTACAATACCGCCCCGCTGAAGAAAAAATGGCAGCCTAGCGCTGTACATTGAATTTTCGCCAGAAACCAACAATAAATGACAGAAGGATGCGGCACCCCGGTGCAGATTTGGCATCCGCAAGCACGAATCAAACAATAGAAAAAAAGCATGAGCAAAGATAGTATCCAAGAAGCGGTCCATAAGAATCTGGAAAAATATTTCAGGGACCTGGGCGAACAACCCGCCTCCAATATTTACGACATGGTTGTGCTGGCAGTAGAAAAGCCGATGCTGGAAATGGTGATGGCTCGCGCCGAAAGCAATCAGTCGCAGGCGGCGGACATGCTGGGCATCAACCGCAATACCTTGCGCAAGAAATTGCAGCAGCACGGCTTGTTGTAGGCCGGGCCGTCGTCGCAGTGTCCCGATAACGGGAGCTTAAGATTACCCAAACAGGCCGCACCGTACAGAATCCCTCACTCTCGTTATCCACCACCATGATCAAACAAGCTCTCATCTCAGTATCCGACAAGACCGGCGTCCTGGAATTCGCGCGCGCGCTTTCCTCCATGGGCGTCAACTTGCTGTCCACCGGCGGCACGGCCAAACTGTTGGCCGACAACGGCTTGCCGGTGACTGAGGTCGCCGACTACACCGGCTTTCCAGAAATGCTGGACGGCCGCGTCAAGACCCTACATCCGAAAGTGCACGGCGGCATCCTGGCGCGCCGTGATTTTCCCGAGCATATGGCCGCGCTGGACCAACACGGCATCCCGACGATAGACATGGTGGTGGTGAACCTCTACCCTTTCCAGCAAACCGTGGCTAAGGCAGAATGCTCGCTGGAAGATGCGATAGAAAACATCGATATCGGCGGCCCGACGATGCTGCGCTCTTCAGCGAAGAACCATAAGGACGTGGTCGTGATCTGCGATCCTGCCGATTACCAGCTGGTGCTGGACGAGATGAAGGCCGGCCAGAACGCGGTCAGCTACGATACCAGGTTCACTCTGGCCAAGAAAGTCTTTGCGCACACTGCGCAATACGACGGCGCGATCACCAATTACCTGACCAGCCTGGGCGAAGACAAGGCGCATGCGACACGTAGCAGCTATCCGCAAACCCTGAACCTGCATTTCGAAAAAGTGCAGGAAATGCGCTACGGCGAAAACCCGCACCAGTCCGCCTCGTTCTACCGCGAACTGAATCCGGCCAAGGGCGCGCTGGCAAACTACACCCAATTGCAGGGCAAGGAACTGTCCTACAACAATATTGCCGACGCCGATGCGGCATGGGAATGCGTGAAATCTTTCGACGTGTCCGCCTGCGTGATCGTCAAGCACGCCAATCCTTGCGGCGTAGCGCTGGGCGATACGCCGTTTGAAGCCTACACCAAAGCACTGCAGACCGATCCGACTTCCGCCTTTGGCGGCATCATCGCGTTCAACCGCGAACTGG
Organism: Betaproteobacteria bacterium; assembly: GCA_013287275.1. Lineage (GTDB taxonomy): Bacteria > Pseudomonadota > Gammaproteobacteria > Burkholderiales > Burkholderiaceae_D > Undibacterium. The sequence continues at coordinate 1,991 of JABDED010000017.1, read as the reverse complement.
ACGGCAAGGCGGCGGAAATCGTCGCCAAGCAATTCGTCGAAGTCTTGATTGCCCCATCCTTCACGGCAGAAGCCAGGCAGATTTTTGCAGCGAAACAAAATGTGCGCCTACTGGAAATCAGCCTGGGCGATAGCGTGAACGCCTACGATTTCAAACGTGTCGGTGGCGGCTTGCTGGTGCAGGCGCCGGATGCAAAAAATGTAATGCTGGAAGAATTCAAGGTCGTGTCCACACTGCAGCCTAGCCCGCAGCAACTGCAAGACCTGATGTTTGCATGGCGCGTGGCCAAGTTCGTCAAATCGAATGCGATCGTGTTCTGCGGCAATGGCATGACGCTCGGCGTCGGCGCCGGCCAGATGAGCCGCATCGATTCCGCCCGTATCGCTTCGATCAAGGCGCAGAATGCGGGCCTCAGCCTGGCCGGTTCCGCAGTCGCATCCGACGCCTTCTTCCCGTTCCGCGACGGCCTGGACGTGGTGGTGGATGCCGGCGCTACTTGCGTCATCCATCCGGGCGGCTCGATGCGCGACCAGGAAGTGATCGACGCGGCCAATGAGCGCGGCGTGGTGATGGTGTACACTGGCACCCGCCACTTCAGGCACTAAATCCATACATTTCCCTCCCGTGCAAGCGGGAGGGAATGGGACTCCTTACCAATGATCATCCTCGGCATCGACCCCGGTCTGCGCACTACCGGTTTTGGCCTCATCAATAAGCAGGGCAGCAAGCTGGCCTACATTGCCTCAGGCACCATCAAGACCCAGGATGCATCGTTGCCGGAGCGCCTGAAAACCATCCTGGCCGGCGTTTCCGAGATTATCCGCACCTATACGCCTGACTGCGCGGCGATAGAAAAAGTCTTCGTCAACGTCAATCCACAATCTACATTATTGCTGGGCCAGGCCCGTGGCGCCGCCATCTGCGCGCTAGTGAGCGCTGACCTCGCCGTCGCCGAATATACCGCGCTGCAAGTCAAGCAAGGCGTGGTGGGCCACGGCAAGGCGAAGAAAGAACAGGTGCAGGACATGGTGCAGCGGCTATTGGCCCTGCCCGGCCTGCCTGGTACCGATGCCGCCGACGCGCTGGGCGTGGCGATTTGCCACGCGCATAGCGGCGATACGCTGGCGACCCTGGGCGCGATTGCACCAGGGCTGGCCAAACGCGGCTTGCGCGTGCGGGCCGGACGCTTGATAGGCTGACAATAGCTTGCCATGCGGCGTTCGCTATTGCCGCACTGCCTATCGACCCTCTTTTGTGCGGCGCCCGCCGTACAAAGCCTGATTAAATTTACAGTAATTTTCCCAATTTGCGGCGCTATCCTGCTATCATAACTTTGATAATTATTAGGATAGAAATACGATGATAGGTCGCATCTCAGGTCTGTTACTGGAAAAAAATCCCCCCCAGCTGGTCGTCGATTGCCAGGGCGTCGGTTATGAAATCGACGTGCCCATGAGCACTTTTTACAATCTGCCTGGCCTGGGCGAAAAAGTCGCGCTGCTAACGCATCTGACGATACGCGAAGATGCGCACATCCTGTTCGGCTTCGGCACGGCTGAAGAACGCAGCGTTTTCCGCCAGTTGATCAAGATCAGCGGCGTCGGCGCCCGCACCGCGCTGTCCATCCTGTCCGGCCTGTCGGTCGCCGACCTGGCGCAGGCAATCACCCTGCAAGAAGCGGGACGCCTCACCCGGATACCCGGCATAGGCAAGAAAACCGCAGAGCGCCTGTTGCTGGAGCTGAAGGGCAAGCTGGGCGCCGACCTGGGCGCAGCCGGCGGCGGCGCCGCTGCCAGCGATCACAGCTCCGACGTATTGAACGCGCTGCTGTCGCTGGGCTATTCAGACAAGGAAGCGCTGACGGCGGTGAAGCAAATCCCGGCCGGCACCGGCGTGTCCGAAGGGATCAAGCTGGCGCTGAAATCCCTTTCCAAAGGCTAAGCCATGAGTATCCAGACAGATAATTTTTCCGAGCAGCGCATCATTGCCGC
>JABDED010000016.1 GCA_013287275.1 Betaproteobacteria bacterium | reverse complement strand
AACAATTGCACGAGAAAAAAGTGGAAGCGACTTTCACCGACAACTTGCGCAAGTTCCTCGGCAAAAAAGGTTTTGATCCGCAGATGGGCGCCCGTCCTATGGCACGCCTGATCCAGGACATGATCAGGAAAGCGCTGGCGGATGAACTGCTGTTTGGCAAGCTGGTCACCGGCGGTAAGGTAATTGTCGATCTGGATGACAAGGACCTGATTAAGCTGGAATTCCTTGAGGGCGACAATACGTCGCCGCCGGAAGCTTCGCAAGAGGTTGCCGAGGCAGAGTAAAGTGTCTTGATGAAAAAAAGCCCGGACGATATAGTCCGGGCTTTTTGTTTTTGCGGCGCTTAAAAACCGATGGAAGTAGCCTGGATGGAGCGCAGCGTAATCCGGGGCTGTGTGGATTGCGAACCTCAATGCCCCCCGGATTACGCTACGCTCCATCCAGGCTACAGTTCTCCTGATTTTGAGATCTGTTAGTGCTTGCCTGTGCTGCCAAAACCGCCGGCGCCGCGTTCGCTGCTGTCGAAATCATCGACTACATTAAACCCGACCTGCAGCACAGGCACGATGATCATCTGCGCCAGCCTCTCCATCGGTTGCAGCACGAAATCCGCCTGGCCGCGGTTCCAGGTAGAGATCTTCAATTCACCCTGGTAGTCTGAATCGATCAGGCCGACCAGGTTGCCCAGTACGATGCCGTTCTTGTGGCCCATGCCGCTGCGCGGCAACAGCATTGCCGCATAGCCGGGATCGCCGATATGGATGGCCAGGCCGGTAGGGATCAGCACGGTTTCACCCGGCTTGATCGTGATGGCTTCGGTGATGCAGGCGCGCAGGTCCAGGCCGGCGCTGCCTGGCGTTCCATAGGCGGGCAGCAATTCCTTCATACGCGGGTCGAGGATTTTGAGGTCGATATTTTTCATCTATATTTCTTGGTAGTGATGGTCAGTAGTGCATTAAAAATTTATAGAGCGAAGGCTTGCGCCAGCAGTTCATACGAGCGTAGCCGCGCGGCATAGCTGCCGGCAACGGTCAGCACGATGATTTCGTCGGCGCCGAATTGCTGTTGCAGGCCCAGCATTTTTTCCGATACCTGCTCCGGCGTGCCTATGACGCTGCGCGGACGCTCGCGTTCTATGATCATGCGGTCGCGTTCGCTGAAATTGGCCGCATTGGTCTGGCCGATGCGAGGAATGGGCGCGTTCACGCCATAGGCCATCTGCAGGCGGCGCATATCGACCGCCAGCGCCAATTCCTGCGCTTCTTTCTCGGTGTCGGCGCAAATCGCGAAGACGGCGACGGCGGAGTACGGCCTTGCTTCCAGCCGGGTGTTGAAGCGGTCACGGTATTCCTGTGCGACGAAATGGCCATTGTGCGCGTTGATGAAATGCGCAAACGCAAAACGTATTCCCAGTTGCGCCGCCAGGCTGCCGCCGAAGTCGCTTGACCCCAGCATCCATATTTCCGGCACCGTATCCACTTGCGGCTGCAGCGCGACGCCATAGGCCGGATGATTTGCGGGCAGGCTGCCGTGCAGGTGCCAGATCAGTTCCTGTACCTGCTGGGGGAAGAGTTCGCCGCGATTGTAATCGCCGGCGGCCACGGCTTGCGCGGTTTTCTGGTCGCCGCCGGGCGCCCGTCCTACGCCGAGGTCGATACGGTTGGGAAATAGCGCCTCCAGCATGCGGAATTGGCCGGCGACCTTGAACGGGCTGTAATACGGCAGCATGACGCCGCCGGAACCTATGCGTATGCGCTGCGTTGCCGCGCCTATGCGCGCCAGCAATACCTCGGGCGCGCTGTCGCAGACGCCCAGCAGGCCATGGTGCTCCGCGCACCAGTAGCGGGTGTAGCCGAGCTGGTCGGCCAGTTGCGCCAGTTCTACGCTGGCGGCCAGCGCATCACGCGCGGTATGGCCTTCTATGACTGGGGATTGGTCCAGCACCGATAGTTTGACGGCTGACTTCATGAATGCCTTCAGTGGTTCTTTGCTTGTTTTTTGCGTATCTCTTGCCTACCTGATGCGTGCAGCGATCTCTGCAACCAGCTGGCCGGCCAGGGTTTGCTTGTCCGCGCGCGGCAAGTTCTTGTGGCCCTGCTCGTCAAACAGCACCAGTTCGTTGTCATCCTGGCCAAAGGTGCTATGGCCTATGTTGCCGACCAGCAGCGGTACGTTTTTCTTCACGCGCTTGGCAGCGCCGTATTGCAGCAGGTTTTCCGACTCCGCGGCAAAGCCGACGCAATAAGGGCGGCCGGGTAGCGCAGCGACTGCGGCGAGGATGTCGGGATTTTGGGCAAACTGCAGCTGCGGCATATCCCGGTCGCCGCTTTTTTTCAGTTTTTGCGTGCTGGCATTGGCAACGCGCCAGTCGGCCACTGCGGCGACTGCAATAAATACATCCTGCCTGTGCTGTGCCAGCGCGGTCATCACTGCGTCGTGCATCTGCTGGGCTGTCTGTACCGATACGCGGTTCGTGCCATACGGTGCATCCAGCGCGGTAGGGCCGGATACCAATGTGACGATGGCGCCGGCTTCGCGCGCCGCCTGTGCAATTGCATAGCCCATCTTGCCGGAAGACAGGTTGGTGATGCCGCGCACCGGATCGATAGGTTCAAAAGTAGGGCCGGCGGTGACCAGCACATGTTTGCCGGCCAGCAGCTTGGGCTGGAAATTTGCCACAATCTCAGCCAGCAGCTCGTCCGGCTCCAGCATGCGTCCCATGCCCACCTCGCCGCAAGCCTGGTCGCCGGCGGCCGGCCCCAGCAACTGTATGCCGTCCGCCCGCAGTTGCGCGATATTCCTTTGCGTGGCCGGGTTTTGCCACATTTCCACGTTCATCGCCGGCGCCACCATCAGCGGCATGCCGAAGGGCCGCGCTATGCACAAAGTGGACAGCAGGTCGTCGCAGGCGCCGTGCGCCAGCTTGAAAATGAAATCCGTACTGCAGGGGACGATGACGATGGCATCTGCGTCGCGCGTCAGGTCTATATGCGGCATATTATTGTGTATGCGCGCATCCCACTGATCGGTGTAGACGGTATTGCCGGACAGGGCCTGCATCGTGACAGTCGTGATGAACTGTGTCGCCGCCTGCGTCATCACCACCTGCACCGTGGCGCCGGCCTTGCCCAGCGCGCGCGTCAGTTCCGCCGCCTTGTAGCAGGCGATACCGCCCGTCAAACCGAGAACTATTTTTTTACCGGCAAGCTTCATGTTCAGCTCCTAAGCCTAATTTTTGCTTCGCTTCCTGGAATCTTACCCGCTTACTTCCTGACGCGCCTCAGTTCATCCAGGATGAATAGTGCTGCGCCTATGCTGATGGCGGCGTCGGCGACGTTAAAGGCGGCAAAGTGATATTGCTCTCTATAGTGAAAATCCAGGAAATCGATCACGTGGCCGTACAGCAGCCGGTCGATCACATTGCCCAGCGCGCCGCCCATGATCAGCGCCAGTGCCCAGCAAAACAGGCGTTGCCCCGCATGTTTCTTCAGCAGGTAGACGATGAACAAGGCCGCGCCCAGGCCTATCGCTGTAAACAGGTAGCGCTGCCAGCCGGAAGCCTGGCCCAGGAAGCTGAATGCAGCGCCGGGGTTATGCCACAGGGTCAGGTTGAAGAAGGAGGTGACGGGGAGGGTCTCGCCCAATACAAACAGCTTGGCGATGGTGATCTTGGTCAGTTGATCGAGCAGGATCACGATCGCCGCCACGCCCAGCCATGGGCCTAGCGACGTACTGGAGGATCCCGACGATTGAAAGGACGGTTTGGATGGAGTAGCAGAACGTTTTTTGGTTGCCATATTCAGCGTTATTCGTTGGAAGCATCCCCTCTCCAGACAAGGATAGGGGGATTAAATACTGCTGGGCGTAGTATTACGCAAATTGGCGCTCTTCACCTGCGCCAAACAAATTGCTGACGCAACGGCCGCACAGGCCGGCATGGTCTGCGTGGGCGCCGACGTCGGCGCGATAATGCCAGCAGCGCTCGCATTTCTGGTAGGCTGACGGCGTTACCACTACTGCCTCGTCGGCTTCGCCGGCCACCTGTTCTGCTGTTGCACTGGAGGTGATGAAGATGAAGCGCAAATCGTCGCCGAAGCTTTTCAGCAATTCATACTTGGCGCCGGCCGCCTTGACCAGCACTTCGGCCTGCAGCGAAGCGCCGATGCCGCCGGCTACACGCACTTCTTCCAGTTGCTTGGTGACTTCCGCGCGGATGTCGCGCAGCGCGGCAAACTTGGACAGCAGCGCCTCTGCGCCGGCGATTTCCGGCAGCGCGTAGTAGATTTGCGTGAAGATGGTTTCATCGCTGGCGGCAAACTCTTCCTTGCCGGCAAATGCTGCCCAGGCTTCTTCTGCGGTAAAAGACAGGATAGGCGCCATCACGCGCAGCAGCGACTGCGTGATATGCCAGATCGCGGTCTGTGCCGAACGGCGCGCGGCGGATGTGGTGCCGCTGGTGTACAGGCGGTCTTTCAGGATATCCAGGTAGAAGCCGCCCAGGTCTTCCGAGCAGAAGGACTGCAGCTTGGACACCACCGGGTGATATTCAAACACGGTGTAGTGTTCAAGAATTTCTTTTTGCAATGCCGCCATGTTGGCAATCGCATAGCGGTCGATTTCCAGCAAGTCGGCCAGAGGCACTGCATCCTTGACCGGGTCAAAGTCGGAAGTATTGGCCAGCAGGAAGCGCAAGGTATTGCGGATACGGCGATAAGACTCGGTCACGCGTTTCAGTATTTCGTCGGAGATCGACAGTTCGCCGGAGTAGTCGGTGGAAGCCACCCACAGGCGCAGGATGTCGGCGCCCAAGGTATCGGATATTTTTTGCGGTGCGACCACATTGCCCTTGGACTTGGACATCTTCTTGCCTTCGCCGTCGACGACGAAGCCGTGCGTCAGCAAGGCCTTGTACGGCGCGCAGCCGTTCAACATGGCCGAAGTCAGCAGGGAGGAGTGGAACCAGCCGCGATGCTGGTCCGAGCCTTCCAGGTACAGGTCGGCGGGGAAGTGCGATTGTTCCTTGTGCGAGCCGCGCAATACGGTCTGGTGCGTGGTGCCGGAGTCGAACCAGACGTCCAGCGTATCGCGGTTCTTCACATACATCACCGCTTCGTCGCCGAGCAATTCGGCGATGTCCAGTTTTTGCCAGGCTTCGATACCTTGCTGTTCTATCCGCTTGGCGATCTGTTCCAGCAATTCTGGCGTACGCGGATGCAACTGGCCGGTTTCCTTGTGCAGGAAAAAGGCCATAGGCACGCCCCACTGGCGCTGGCGGGACAGGGTCCAGTCAGGACGGTTGGCGATCATGCCGTGCAGGCGGGCCTGGCCCCATGCAGGGAAGAAAGCGGTTTCGTCTATGCTCTTCAATGCGGTCTCGCGCAGGCTGGCGCCGCCGGCCTTGGGCGTGTTGTCCATGCTGGCGAACCACTGCGAAGTGGCGCGATAGATGATGGGCGTCTTATGGCGCCAGCAGTGCATGTAGCTATGGTCGAACATCACCAGGTGGAACAGCGCGCCGGCTTCTTCCAGCTTGGAGCAGATAGGTTTGGAGGCTTCCCAGATATTCATGCCGGCAAAGAAGGGCAGCCAGGAAGCGTATTTGCCATCGCCCATGACCGGGTTCAGGATGTCGTCATCCTTCATGCCGTGTGCCTTGCAGGACTGGAAATCCTCTATGCCGTAGGCAGGCGCAGAGTGGACGATACCGGTACCGCTGTCCAGCGTCACATATTCGCCCAGGTATACCGGCGAGTAGCGGTCGTAGCCGGCATCCAGATGGGCAAACGGATGCTTGAATTTGATTTCAGACAAGGCGGCGCCCAGCGTGGTCGCGATGACCTTGCCTTCCAGCTTGTATTTTTGCAGGCTGGATTCCACCAGGTCCTGCGCCAGGATCAGCAGGATGGTTTCACCGTTGCGCACGGTTTGCACCAGCGCATAGGTGATCTCCGGATGCATGTTCAGCGCCTGGTTGGATGGGATGGTCCACGGTGTGGTGGTCCAGATCACGCAATAGCCTTTGTCTGTCGGCAGCTTGTCCAGCTTGAAGGCCTTGGCGATCTTGTCCTGCTCGGCAAACGGGAAGCCGACGTCGATAGACGGGTCGCGTTTGTTTTCATATTCGACTTCGGCTTCGGCCAATGCGGAACCGCAGTCAAAACACCAGTTGACCGGTTTCAGGCCGCGGTACACATAGCCTTTTTCCAGCAGCTTGCCGAGTGCGCGCAACTCATCCGCTTCATTGCTGAAGTTCATGGTCTTGTATGGATTGTCCCATTCGCCCAATACGCCCAGGCGGATGAAGTCGGCCTTCTGGCGTTCGATCTGCTCGTCGGCATAGGCGCGTGCCTTGGCCTGCACGTCGGCTACCGGCAGGTTCTTGCCATACAGTTTTTCGATCTGGATTTCGATAGGCATGCCGTGGCAGTCCCAACCCGGAACATATTGCGCATCAAAGCCCGCCATATTGCGCGACTTGACGACGATATCCTTCAGTATCTTGTTGACCGCATGGCCGATGTGGATGTCGCCATTCGCATACGGAGGTCCGTCATGCAGGATGAACTTGGGGCGATTCCCGGACGCTTTGCGGATACGCTGATAGACCTTCTTGTCTTGCCATTCCTTGACCCATTTAGGCTCGCGCTTGGCCAGGTCGCCGCGCATAGGGAAAGGGGTTTCGGTCATGTTGACCGGATATTTGCTGACGGTTTTGTTCGGCTTGCCGGATTGATTTTCAGACATGGTTTTTCTTCAGTAAGATATTTCGTAATTCGGTTTATTGAGGCTTGGGGCGCATGTCACTGTGGGCGGCGCCTTGGGAAGACCCGGGTCTTCAAACAGGAGCTTCAAATTCGGTCGGTTGCCGAACTGACCTGCTTGCGGCCCTGTTCATAGGCGGCCTGGTCCGTCACCTTGCTGAAATAGGCCCTGGCCTGTTCCGCATCGCGGTCGATGGCCGTGATTAGCGTGGGCAGGTCGATGAATTTCTCTTCATCGCGCAGTTTCTTCAGGAATTCGACCTCGATCAGCTTGCCGTAGCAATTGCCGCTGTAATCAAACACATGGGTTTCCAGCAATACGCGGCCGCTGTCGTCCACCGTCGGGCGCACGCCCAGGCTGGCAACCGCCGGCAAAGGTTGCTCCGCGAGACCATGCACCTGCACGATAAAAATTCCCGTCAGCGCAGGGCGATGATGCGCAATCCGCAGGTTCAGCGTCGGATAGCCGATACTGCGCCCCAGTTTCTGGCCGTGCACCACATGGCCGGAAATCCGGTAAGGATGGCCCAGCAGCGCCTCGGCTTCGGCAAAATCACCGCAGGCCAGCGCACTGCGCACCGCCGACGAAGAGATGCGGACGCCCTTATTCTGCACCGGGGGCAGGGTTTCGACTTCAAAGCCGTAGCGCCGGCCCGCCTCAATCAGCATCGCGATATCGCCGGCGCGTTTGGCGCCATAGCGGAAGTCTTCACCCACCATCAGCCATTTTACGTGCAAGCCTTCCACCAGCACTTTCTCTATGAAATCCTGCGGCGTCAGCGATGCAAAATGGGCATTGAAATGCTCGACGATCACACGGTCGACCCCAGCTTCAGTCAAGGAGGCCAGGTTGTCGCGCAAGTTGGCGATGCGGGTGGGCGCTCGCGACAGGTCGCCCGACATTTGCGCAAAGAAAGCGCGGGGATGGGGCTCGAAGGTCATCACGGCGGCATCCAGCGACAGGCGTGTGGCCGCTGCGCGCAATCTGGACAATAAAACCTGATGTCCCAGATGCACGCCGTCAAAGTTGCCTATCGTCAGCGCACACGGCGCGCGCGAGGCAGCATTTGGAAGTCCGCGAAATACCTTCATATTGTGAGAGGAACTACTGCAAAAACCTTAGATTATAAATGCTTTCGCCTGGGTTTCTGCGCTTGGTATGGTGCAGATGCGGGTTCGGTATGAATATTCAAGCAATTTCCGCTATTTTGTAGCGATTGGTGCCTAAATATTCCTTATTTTAATGGTGATGGTGCGACCATAGGGTGTCCGACGACGCCATATAGGATTCCACTGCTTCCTTTTGCCCGGTTGCATGGCGCATCACTTCACCGCACTTGCAAATGCCCTGATAAGGCTGGATGTGGGAACAGGCAGATACTTTTTGCAAGAATACCTGTACCGGCTTGCTGCAGGCCTTGCATTTAAAAGTCAGGATGCGGGCGGGTTTACTGCTCATTTGTTTCCTCTTGATGAATAGGTGTTGTGCTGCTGTCTGCTTACTTTGCCTTATTTGGCGCCCAGGCGCCATAAGGACGTTATCTCCGCTGAGCGCGCCGCATGCAAAGGGTCTTGCGTATCGGCGGCTTTCGGATGGTGCGGCCGTATGTCCGATTTGCCCAGTACCTTCAGGCCGGCGCCTTCAATCAGCGCCAGCAATTCTGCCCTGGAGCGCAAGCCCAGATGCTCGGCCAGGTCGGACAGGATCAGCCAGCCTTCGCCCCTGGGCTCTAGATGGGCAGCCAATCCGTCCAGGAAGCCGCGCAGCATGCGGCTGTCCGGATCATATACCGCATGTTCTATCGGCGAGTTCGGCCTGGCCGGCACCCAGGGCGGGTTGCAGACCACCAGCGGCGCGCGGCCCTCGGGGAACAGGTCGGCCTGGATAACTTCGACCTGCTTTTGCACGCCCAGCCGGTCCAGGTTTTCACGTGCGCAGGCCAGCGCGCGCTGGTCCTGGTCGGTGGCGACGATATGCCTGACGCCGCGCTTGGCCAGCACCGCCGCCAGCACGCCGGTACCGGTACCTATGTCGAATGCCAGTGCTGTGGACGGCAGCGGAGTATCGGCCACCAGGCCTATGTATTCGCCCCTGACCGGAGAAAACACGCCATAGTAGGGATGGATGCGCCCTTCCAGTGCCGGGATTTCCACGCCTTTTTTGCGCCATTCATGCGCGCCTATCAGCCCCTGTAGTTCCCTCAAGGACGCAACAAAGGGTTCGGATACCTTGCCATAGGCTTCGCTGCAGGCTTGCTGCACATCCGGTGCGCGGCGCAGTGGGATGCGGAAATCGGTTTCAAAAGGCAGCAGCACCATCGCCAGCGTGCGCGCCCTTTGCGATTGCGCCTGCCGGTGCAGGTGGAAAGCCTCGGTCGGCGAAGATGGTGCTTTGGCCTCTTTGCGCGATTTTCCAGGCTTGTGTTCGGTGCGGCGCGCCAGCGCCTGCAGCAACTGGCGGGCATTCTGGAAATCGCCGCGCCATAGCAGGGCCGTACCCTCGCACGCCAGCCGGTAGGCACTGTCGGCGGTAATGCGGTCGTCGGCGATGATGACTTTTTTAGGCGCAGGCGATCCGCTTTCGGAATGCCAGCGGGCAGAACGGGTCTCGCCGTCTTCGGTCCAGCTAATGACGGGATAATCGCTCACGGGGTCCTCTTGGGGTGGATTGCAGATGAATAGAATTGCTTGAATGGCATGTCGGCAGCCTGGGCGCGGGCGAGCCGGCGCAAGCTTATCCATTAAAACCCAGCAGTTTAACAAAAAACGGCGCCGGTTCCGGCATATGGGAAAAATAGCTATGTGATCGCTGCAAAAGCCCGTCATTGGTAAAACGGACAGGCGCTATTCCTTGATGCCCTCGACGCTGAAGGACAGGGTCACCTCATCGCTGACAAAGGGTACATAGCGGCCGACGCCAAAGTCGCTGCGCAATATCCTGGTATAGCCGTTGGCCCCGCAAGCCTGCTTGAAATAGATGAACATGAAGCGGCAATTGAAGTGGGTGATCTCGAAACTGGCCGGCTTGGTGACCCCGCGGATGGTCAGGTCGCCATCCACCTGCACCAGCTTGTCGCCGTCAAAGCGCATATTGCTGGATTTGAACGATATTTGCGGATAGGTGTCGGCATCAAAGAAATTATCCGAGCGCAGTACCTTATTGAAGGTTTCTGACCCTGTGCTGACTGACGCAGTGTCGATCAGGATGTTGATCGCGCCGGTCCGAGCGGCCAAGTCCAGGTCTATCGAGCCCGAATTATTGTCGAAACGCCCACGCTGATCGGACAGGCCCCAATGACGGTATTCAAAACTGGAGTAAGTGTGTTCCGGGTCGATGATGTAGCGGTCAGCCGCAAATCCATTGCTTGTCGTTGTGGCAACGGCCAGGACGATGGGCAGGCTTTTCGTTAGGACTTTCGATAATTGCACGTTTTCCCCGCATTTGCTCGGCTGTATGGTAGTGTCAGCACTCACATGCTTCCGAGCTTACCATATGGAACGCATTTCACAAGCGAAACGCGCTCCATGCAGGTTAATTCCTCTAACTATCTGTTTTGGTTCAAGGTTTTACAAATTTCAGCGTCATCCGGTCGCTTTCGCCTATGGCCTGGTAGGCAGCTTTATCCTTGTCCTTGTTGGTATAGGTCGGCGGCAAGGCCCACACGCCATTTTCATGTTCGGCATTGTCCTTGGGGTTGGCATTGATTTCCGATTTGGCCGCCAGCTTGAAGCCCACGCTCTCCGCCAGTTTGATCACATAGGCTTCATGCACGTAGCCTGTGCTGGCCTTGGCATCCTGGGTTTTGCCGGCTGGCAGGCGATGCTCCACTACGCCGAATACGCCGCCCTTTTTCAGGCTGTCGTAGGCTACCTGGAATACGTTTTTGACGTTAGCATCGCCACCCGCATCCACCCAGTTGTGGATGTTGCGGAAGGTGAGCACCAGGTCTACCGTTCCCTTGGCCGCATAGTCCTGCTTGCCGGGCGGCTCGAAGATGCCGAGTTGCACCTTGTCATACACGGCCGGACTCGCGTTCAGCTTTTGCTTGAACCTGTCTATGCCCCGGCGCGAGTATTCGCTGGCGGCATTCGGATCATTGGCGCCCTCTATCAGCATGCCCTGGTCGCGCAGGTAGGGAGCCAGGATTTCCGTGTACCAGCCACCACCCGGGGATAATTCCACCACCGTCGAATTCGGTTTGATGCCGAAAAAAGCCAGGGTTTCATAAGGGTGGCGCGCGCCGTCTCGCGCGGCATAGTCGGGGGTGCGCTGGCTGCCGGCGATGGCCGCCTTTAATGCCGGATCCGGCGCTTCGGCCGCTTGTGCTGCAGCCGACCATGCGCCTGTCAGGGTGCAAGCGAGTGTGATTACCTGGAAAAACTGTCTCATGGTTCTGCTCCAAAGAGATGGATGTCTGGTTTGGGGTCACGGTGCTCGCACCGCAGGGGAGGTAAGGCGCAATTTTGACCGCCCTGGCCCGGATTAGTTCGGAAACAATAGGGGATGATTGCGGAGTGCCCACTGTATGTCAACCAAGAAAGCGGAATATGAAAATTTGGACAGGGAAGCAGTTTCCCATTTCGGCCATAAGGCTTTATTATCTGTTCGCTTAATATATTTATATAAATGACCGAGCCTGCAAAGCCGGAAGCCGGCCTGCTATGGCGCTACCCACTTGGTTACCCACCTAATCACGATGATGACAAAGAAAATTATCCATAGCCTGGTTACAGGAATATTCGGAGCCGCGTTTTCCCTGGCTGCCGTCCAGTCCACGGCTTACGCCGCCGTGCCGGCATCCGTGCAGGCGCAGCAGCAGGACAGGGATTTTATCAGGCTGAAAGAAAGATTTCTAAGCGCTTTGTGGCGCGAAGATGCGGACACCGCGCTATGGGCTGGAAAATTCGACAGCGCAGCGAACCTGGCCGTTCCCGACCAGAAGTCGCGCACACAAAGACTGGCATTTGACGAGCTGTGGCTGGGCAGGTTTGCCAAACTGGATGGGGCAAGCCTGTCGGCCAGCCAGAGTACCGACCTGGCGCTGATCAATAATTATCTCGCCTCATCGCGCTGGTACCTGACGGACTTCCGCGAATTTGAATGGAACCCTAGTTTGTACAACGTCGCCGGTGGCCTGGACGTAATCCTGAATACCGACTATGCGCCCAAGGCACAGCGCGTCCGCAGCCTGATCAAGCGCCTGGCTCAGGTTCCTGCCTATTACCAGGCTGCGCGCGCCAGCATAGCCCGCCCGACTGCAGAACATACGCGGCTGGCCATCAGCCAGAGTGCAGGCGCACTGGATGTGCTGGCGGAGCTTGAAAAGGCGGGGAAAACGGTCAAGCTGACAGCGGCGGAGCGCAGTTTGCTGAGCCAGCGCATAGCTGCTGCCAGTACGGCGGTACAAGGCTACATCAATTGGTTGGGCGATCTGGAAAAAACGCTGAATCCAGAGACTGCCCGTTCTTTCCGCATAGGAAAGCAACTGTATGAGGGGAAGTTTACCGCCGACATACAGTCCGGTTACAGCGCTGAGCAGACGTTTGAGCGTGCGGTGAAAGCCAAGGAAGAGGCGCACAGGAACATGGCCAGGCTGGCCGACGAACTATGGCCCAAATACATGGCGGGGCAGGCGAAGCCGGAAGATGCCGTGCAAAAAGTAGCGATGGTGATAGACAAGCTGTCGGAAAACCATGTCAGGCGCGAGGATGTCTTCAAGGAAATTCGCCAGCAGATACCCATCCTGCAAGACTGGATACGCGATCACGACCTGGTGGAGCTCGATCGCAATAAGCCCTTGATCGTGCGTGAGACGCCGGTGTATGAGCGCGGCGTCAGCGTGGCGTCGATAGAGGCGCCGGGGCCGTTCCGCCCGCATGATAAAACCTATTACAACGTGACCCCGCTGGACAGCCAGACCCCGGAGCAGGCGGAAAGCACGCTGCGCGAATACAACCACTGGGTGATGCAAATCCTCAGTATCCATGAGGGCATTCCCGGGCATTACGTGCAGCTGCAGCATGCCAACAAATCGCCGTCGCTGATCAAGAGCCTGTTCGGCAACGGCTCGATGGTGGAGGGCTGGGCAGTGTATAGCGAAAGAATGATGCTGGAATCTGGCTACGGCGGCAACACGCCGGAAATGTGGCTGATGTACTACAAATGGAATCTGCGCACGGTATGCAACACGATACTGGACTACAGCGTGCACGTACTCGGTATGAGCGAAGCGGACGCTATGCAGTTCCTGACCAGGCAAGCCTTCCAGACCGATTCGGAAGCCAGCGGCAAGTGGCTGCGCGTGCAATATACGTCGGTGCAACTGGCAAGCTATTTCAGCGGCTACAGCGAGTTATATGAATTCCGCGAACAGCGCAAGAAAGCGCTGGGGAATAAATTCAACCTGAAACAATTCCATGAAGAATTTCTGAGCTATGGCAGTGCGCCCGTGCACATCATCAAGAGCCTGATGACGAAGGGCTAAGGCGTTCAGGCTGGTTCAGGAGTTGCGGGGCAGGCTTGCATTCGTTCGCTGCCGGCGTCATGCCGGCAGCGAACCACATAGCCGGGCTATGCGTGTGCCTCGTGATCGCCTCAGCTTGGAGTACGGTTGCCGAGGAAGGAGGTCGCCAGCGATTGCAGTAAATTCCCCATGTTGCCGGACCCTTCTTCAGGTACCGTACCGTCCGGGGTCAAGTGGTTGATCACGCCCGGCAGCATTTCGGCCAGGTGGCCGGCCGCGCTGTCATGCGACATACCGGCTGCGTCGGCCAGTTGCTGCAACTGGCCATTGCCCAGCGCCTGCTTGATCTGGTCTGCAGAGATAGGCAGGTTTTGTCCGGTGCCCACCCAGGAGCCGACGACGTCGCCCAGGCCGGATTGCTGGAAAGTCCCGATCAATCCCTGCAAGCCGCCGCCCTGGTTATTCGACAGCATGCCTATCGCGGCCTGCATCAACATCAATTTTGGATCGCTGCCTTGATTCGGATTTTGGTTGCCGCCTAACATGCCAAGTGCTGTGTCTAAGAGTCCCATGATGTTCCTTTCAGGTGTTGATGGAAGTGCGGATAGGTTGGGGCCTAAATATTTCCAGGGTATTACATCCTCATTACATCACATGCCGCCCCATGTTGCATTCAATATTGTGATGGCCGCCAGGCCGGCGGTTTCGGTGCGCAGTATCCTCGGCCCCATCGACAGTGCCAGCACACCTTGTTTCACCGCCAGGTCTTCTTCCGTCTCGGAAAATCCACCCTCAGGTCCCACCATCAGCGTAACCGCTTGCGCCGGGTGATGGCGCGACCAGTTCGCCAGCGACAGTTCGGAGCGTGGGGTCAGGATAATACGTTTGTGCATATCCTGCTGGCCCAGCCATTTGTTGACATCCATCAATGGTGCCAGGTGCGCCAGGCGGTTGCGGCCGCACTGCTCCGCAGCCGAGACGATGATGCCTTGCCAGTGCGCCTGTTTCTTTTCGGCGCGTTCGGCAGACAGCCTGACCACGCAGCGTTGCGCGGATAAAGGCTGTATCGTCGAAGCGCCAAGCTCTATCGATTTCTCTATGATCCAGTCCATCTTGGATGCTTCGGGCAGGGCCTGGGCCAGCGTCAATGCGTAGGGCAATTCTGTTTCGCCGGGCAGAAACAGTTTGATTTCGGCGTCGACCTGTTTTTTGCCGACACTGGTCAGTGTCGCGACAAAGGAGCCGCCATCGCCGTTGAACAGGGTAATGCTGTCGCCGATGTTTTGGCGTAATACGAATACATGGTGGGCTACTTCGTCCGGCAGGCTGATGACAGCACCGATCGCAAGCGGCATGGGGCAATAAAAACGGGGCATAAATAAATTCTATAATTCTCGAAATGTCTGGGAGGCTGTTCCAAAATCAGTTTGGCCAGGCGGCGCAACAACGCCACGGTAATTTCCCAACAGCCTTTTAGTAAATCATGCAGGCAGCGTTCAATAGGCCCAATCCTAAGCTCATTGCGCCCAGAAAGATACCCGATGCGGCCTTATTGCCCGCAATGTCTGAAGCTTTGCCGGGCTGCTTGCGCAGCCGAAACAGCCTGCGGTTAAGGTGTAAACCTTCGATATGAGCCTAATGATATAAAAGCGGCAATTGTAATATGCAGGCGATGCTCTGGTAAAATACTGGGCTTTGCAGGACCTTGCTCTCTGTGGACTTAAGAATCCTGGAGATTCCCGGTTTTGCCTTGCATCATTGTCAAGTTTCTCAAAACTACCCAGATTACCACTGACCGCCATGACTTCTTCTCTCCAGCCAGCAACAATCACCAAAATGGCCAATGCAATTCGCGCATTGGCAATGGATGCAGTACAAAAGGCCAATTCCGGTCACCCCGGCATGCCTATGGGGATGGCGGATATCGCTGTTGCTCTGTGGACAGAACATTATCGCCATAACCCGGCCAATCCAAAATGGATCAACCGCGACCGCTTCGTCTTGTCCAACGGCCACGGCTCCATGCTGCACTATGCGTTGCTGCACCTGACCGGCTATGACCTGAGCATGGATGAATTGCGCAACTTCCGCCAGTTGCACTCCAAGACGCCGGGCCATCCTGAAGTGCATATCACTCCGGGCATAGAAACCACCACCGGCCCGTTGGGACAGGGCATCACCAATGCGGTAGGCATGGCGTTGGCAGAGAAACTGCTGGCGGCGGAATTCAACAAGCCGGGCCTGGAAGTGGTTGACCATCATACTTATGTTTTCCTCGGCGACGGCTGCCTGATGGAAGGCATCTCGCATGAAGCCTGTTCGCTGGCCGGCACCTTGCGCCTGAACAAGCTGATCGCGCTGTGGGACGACAACGGCATCTCCATCGACGGCCATGTAGAAGGCTGGTTCACCGACGATACGCCCAAGCGTTTCGCATCCTATGGCTGGAATGTGATTCCTGCGGTGGATGGCCACAACGCCGCGGCAGTATCGCAAGCGATCGCCGCCGCCAAACTGTCCGACAAGCCTACGCTGATCTGCTGCAAGACCGTGATCGGCAAGGGTTCGCCGAATATGGAAGGCACCCACAATGTGCATGGTGCTGCATTGGGCGACAAGGAAATCGCTGCGGTGCGCGACCACCTGCAGTGGGACTATGCGCCGTTTGAAATTCCGGCAGACGTGTATGCCGCCTGGGATGCCAAGGCCAATGGCCAGGCATTGGAAATGAAATGGGATGGCGATTTCAAGGCCTATTCCGAAAAATTCCCGAAAGAAGCGGCGGAACTGAGCCGCCGCATGCAAGGCGCGCTACCGGCCAATTTTGACGAAGTCGTCAAAGCGGCCATCGCTTCCTGCGTGGAGAAAAAAGAAAACATCGCCACCCGCAAGGCCAGCCAGAACGCGATCCAGGCTTTTGCTCCGTCCCTGCCTGAATTCCTCGGCGGTTCCGCCGACCTGACCGGTTCCAACCTGACCAACTGGAAAGAATCCGTGGCAGTGCGCGGCAACCAGGCCGGCAACCACATCAACTACGGTGTGCGCGAATTTGGCATGAGCGCGATCATGAACGGCATCGCGCTGCACGGCGGCTACATTCCTTTTGGCGCCACTTTCCTGACCTTCTCCGATTACAGCCGTAATGCAATCCGCATGGCTTCATTGATGCAGATCCGCACGCTGTTTGTGTTCACGCACGACTCGATCGGCCTGGGTGAAGACGGCCCTACCCACCAATCGGTAGAACACGTTTCCAGCCTGCGCCTGATTCCTAATCTGGATAACTGGCGTCCTTGCGACACGGTAGAATCCGTCGGCGCATGGGCGCACGCGGTGAAGCGCCACGATGGCCCGAGCACGCTGATTTTCTCGCGCCAGAACTTGCCTTATCAGGAGCGCTCTGCAGCACAGATCGCCGATATCCAGCGCGGCGGCTATGTATTGCAAGACGCAGCGAATGCCAAGGCAGTGCTGATCGCAACCGGTTCTGAAGTCGAACTGGCAGTGAAGGCTGCGGCAGA
Source organism: Betaproteobacteria bacterium (assembly GCA_013287275.1). Taxonomy (GTDB): domain Bacteria; phylum Pseudomonadota; class Gammaproteobacteria; order Burkholderiales; family Burkholderiaceae_D; genus Undibacterium. The sequence goes on along the minus strand of JABDED010000016.1, from coordinate 31,868 downwards.
ACTGGCGCAGCAAGGCACGCCGGTACGTGTGGTCTCGATGCCGTGTACCGACGTCTTCGATCGTCAGGATGCAGCATACAAGGCAGCGGTACTGGGCAAAGGCCTGCCGCGTATCGCGATCGAAGCCGGCGTGACCTCCTTCTGGTACAAGTATGTGGGCCTGGAAGGCGCCGTGGTCGGCATCGATACCTTCGGCGAATCCGCTCCGGCCGGCGTATTGTTCAAGCATTTCGGCTTCACGGTTGAGCATGTCGTCAAGGTGGTCAACGAGACCGTAAAGAACAGCCAGGCATGATGAATGTGATTTTGCGCCGGGCCACGGTGGCGGACGCGGCGGCGATCGCGGAAGTGCGTATCAACAGCTGGCGCGCCACCTATCGCGGCATGATTCCGGATGCCTACCTGGACGGGATGAAACTGGACGACAGCACCGCGCACTGGACCAAGATACTGGAAGTGGCCAGCGACAAAGTATGCGTATTCGTGGCGGAAAGCGAAGCAGGCATCGTCGGCTTTGCTTCCGGCATGATGCTGCAGGAAGAAAAATTCGGCCTGAACGCCGAATTGACCGCTGTCTACCTGAACCAGGATATGCAGCGCTCAGGCATAGGCCGGCGCATGGTGCAGGAAGTGGCGCAAGCTTGCCAGGCCAGGGGCGCAACAGGTTTGCTGGTATGGGTCATTTCCGGCAACAAGGCTGCCCGCAGGTTTTATGAACACCTGGGTGCGGAACTGCTGATAGAGCAGGGCTTCAACTGGGATGGCATGGATTTGCAGGAAGTGGGTTACGGCTGGAAGGATTTGGACCTGCTGTCCCCGGCGCTTCCAGTGGCCCGCAAAAATTTGCATTGATAGATGTAGATATCTTCGCCGCGCATTAGGCATCAAGCGAGGCGGCAGATAGCTGAGTAATTTAGTGGCTTGTTTAGTTCGATTTTATTACCTTTCTCCAGGAGAAACTCCATGACGATTCGCGTCGCAATCAACGGCTATGGCCGTATCGGCCGTAACATCCTTCGCGCTCACTACGAAGGCGGCAAGAAGCATGACATCCAGATCGTTGCGATCAACGACCTTGGCGATGCCAAATCGAATGCCCACCTGACCCGTTACGACACTGCGCATGGCAAGTTTCCAGGCACCGTGACTGTGGATGGCGACTACATGATCGTCAACGGCGACAAGATCCGCGTATTTGCGGAACGCAATCCGGCCAACATCCCCTGGGGCGCCGAAGGCGTGGACGTCGTGCTGGAATGCACAGGCTTCTTCACCACCAAGGAAAAAGCATCCGCCCACATCGCCGGCGGCGCCAAGAAAGTCATCATCTCCGCTCCCGGCGGCAAGGACGTAGACGCAACCGTTGTTTATGGCGTGAACCATGGCGTACTGAAATCCACGGATACCGTGATTTCCAATGCATCCTGCACCACCAACTGCCTGGCTCCTCTGGCCAAGTCCTTGAATGATGCAGTCGGCATCGTCAACGGCCTGATGACCACCGTGCATGCCTACACCAACGACCAGGTGTTGACCGACGTGATGCACGAAGACCTGCGCCGCGCCCGTTCCGCCACCCAAAGCATGATCCCGGCCAAGACCGGCGCCGCTGCCGCAGTAGGCCTGGTATTGCCTGAGTTGAACGGCAAGCTGGACGGCTACGCTATCCGCGTGCCGACCATCAATGTCTCCATCGTTGACCTGTCTTTCGTTGCCGCACGCGACACGACTGTTGAAGAAATCAACAAGATCATGAAAGACGCATCTGAAACGCCGGCACTGAAAGGCATCCTGAACTACAACGACGATTTGCTGGTGTCGGTAGATTTCAACCACAACCCGGCTTCCAGCACTTTTGACTCCACACTGACAAAAGTATCCGGCCGCCTGGTCAAGGTATCGTCCTGGTATGACAATGAATGGGGTTTCTCCAACCGCATGCTGGACACTACCATTGCGCTGATGAGCGCAAAATAATCAAAATTATTTGATTTTTGATCAATACCCCGAACTTTTCGGGGTATTTTTTTGTCCAAAGCTCGGTAGTCAATTGTTGACAACCCAATTTCGGAGACGTGAGCCATGTTAAATGCCAGGAAACTCGTTGCAGACAATAAGGGATTCCTTTTGTTCCTGTTTTGCATGCTGATGGTGCGCAGCGCACTGGCCGACTGGTACCAGGTGCCATCCAGTTCCATGTATCCCACCCTGGTGGAAGGCGACAGGGTGATCGCCGACCGCCTGGCCTATGACGTCAAGCTTCCATTTACCGATGTGATCCTCAAGCATATCGCCGACCCGCAAAGGGGCGACATCGTGACCTTCAGTTCGCCGGAAGACGGCGTGCGTCTGGTCAAGCGCCTGGTCGCGGTTCCCGGCGACGTGGTCGAAATGAAGGATGAGCATCTGATCATCAACGGCGTCAAGGGAGATTACCAATTGCTCGCCGCCGACAAAAAACATCTGACACCGGAGCGTGAATATGCGGGTGAGCAACTGGTCTTGCATGAGAGCCTGGGCCAGTTGCAGCATGGCATCATCGTGATGCCGGGCAAGCTGGCGATGCGTAATTTTGGACCGATCAAAGTGCCGGAAGGCCAGTACCTGATGCTGGGCGACAATCGCGATAACAGCAAGGATTCGCGCTTTATCGGGTTTGTGAAAAGGGAATTGATTACCGGCCAGGTCAAGCGGCTGCTGTTTTCGCTGGATGGCGATAATTACTATTTGCCTAGGTGGGAGAGGATAGGGGCAGCGGTTTAAGCTCGAATGTTTGCAGACTGAGAGAGGTAGCCTGGATGGAGCGTAGCGTAATCCGGGGCATGCATAGTCTGCACGACACGCCGTCAAATCACGCGGCCTGCGGCTCCACATACCCCAAGGTCGCCGAAATCTGCGCCGCGGTGCGTATCAAATCTTCCAGCCACTCTTCCTGCAAGCGGTCGGCCGGCGCCGAGATCGACAGGCCGGCGATCATCCTGCCGCTGTCGTCGTGGATGCCGGCAGCCATGCAGCGCACGCCCAGTTCCAGTTCTTCATTGTCCCTGGCAAAACCGTATTCGCGCACGGCGCGCAGTTCGCCTTCCAGCTTGTTCAGGTCGGTGATGGAATTCTTATTGTGGCCGGCGAGCCCGGTGCGGGTCGCATAGGCGCGTATCGCTTTGGGTTCGTCGAGCGACAGGAACAGCTTGCCGGTGGAAGTCAGGTGTAAAGGTGCGCGGCCGCCGATGGCGCGTACCACCTGCATGCCTGAGCGTTCCGAGAATGCGCGGTCTATATACACGATTTCATCGCCCTGGCGTACCGACAGGTTCACCGTCTGATGGGTTTGCCTATGCAGCGAGCGCATGAATTCCAGCGCCGCTTCACGTACGTTCAGGCGGCTCTTGACGATATTGCCCAGTTCCAGCAGGCGCATGCCCAGGCGATAGGTGCCCGGTTCTGCGCGGTCGACAAAGCGGGTGGTGACCAAGTCGTTCAGGATCCTGTGCGCGGTAGACGGATGCAGGCCGGTTTCTATGGCCAGCTCTTTCAGGCTCACGGGATCCTGGTAATTGGACAAGGCGTCGAGCAGCGATACCAGGCGTTCTATAACCTGGATTGAAGTCTTGTCGCCAGCGGATTCGTTTTTCATAATATGGTTGGTGCAATGCAATAAACTCTGTTATACCACATTGTGAAAAGCATGTCAGCTTACGGTAATAAAAAACCTGTATTGTTTTTAGGCAAAATTTCTCCCTTGCTTAATTGCGTGGTGGGCACGGATAGGCACGCATGTAGCACGAATACCGCAAATATGAACACGGCAAAACAGGCAGGGCCCGTCCCAGTGCCGCCGGCAGAGCCAGTCCTGTTAAAATCTGCATGCAGGCTTGCCGATAGAATATCAAAGCGAACAAGAATCGATCTGCAGCCAATTAATGATTTTTACCTAAGGTAGTGCATGCCCAATCAAGAACAGCCGGTCAGTGAATTCAAAAGCAAGAGTGGGGTACAGAGAATATTTTCTGCTTTTTTCTATTCTATCGACGGCTTTAAAAATGCCTGGAAGAATGAACATGCGTTCCGGCAAGAGCTGATCCTGGTGATCATCGGCGCCGTGGTGGCGCTGGCATTGCCGGTTTCCGCGTTTGAGAAACTGATGATGATCGCGGTGCTGGTGCTGATCCTGGTAGTGGAATTGCTTAATTCGGCGATAGAGGCGGTGGTGGACAGGGTATCGCTGGAACGCCATTCGCTATCCAAGAATGCCAAGGATTTTGGCAGCGCGGCGGTATTGCTGACTTTCCTGATTGCAGTGGCGACCTGGGCGGTTGTCTTGTTCAACCGCTTTTACTACTGAGCTTTTCCAGCATTGTGCCTGCCGGCGCAATGCCTTCCCACGTCATTTGAATGGTATGCTGGCTGTTACGGCTGGACATCGGCTATCAGTTCCCGAAGCCCCGGCGACAGCGCGAGAAGCGAATCCGTTGCCGCATATTTATAGCAGGAATATTTGTTTTAGCGCCGCTTAGGCTCTACACTAGCCGCTTTTCCGGGCAGCAAGCCATACTACAAAGCAGAATACCTATGATCCCTGTCGTCACATCCACTCAAAATACCACGCTGTCGCAGGCGCTGGACGCCTGCATCAATAATAAAACCAAGCCGCCCGGCAGCCTGGGCCGGCTGGAAAGCCTGGCCAAGCAAATAGGCCTGATACAGGAAAGCACACAGCCGGCGCTGAGCCAGCCTGCCATCATCGTGTTTGCGGCCGACCACGGCATTTGCGCTGAAAACATTTCCGCCTATCCGCAAAGCGTGACCTGGCAGATGGTGGAAAATTTCCTGGCGCAGGGCGCAGCGATCAATGTTTTTGCACGGCAAAACGACATAGCGCTGCACATCGTGGACGCCGGCGTGAAGCATGATTTCGGCCGGCGCGAACAGTTGCTGGACCGCAAAGTGGCAATGGGCTCGCACAATTTTGCGCAGCAGGCGGCGATGTCGGAAGAGCAGTGCGCGCTGGCGATACAGCACGGCAAATCGCTAGTTGCGGATTTACCCGGCAATGTGGTGGGCTTTGGCGAAATGGGCATAGGCAATACCACGATCGCCGCCGCGCTGATGCACAAGCTGACCGGCATCCCCGTCGCTGAATGCGTGGGCGCCGGCACCGGCCTGTCTGCCGAGGGCGTCCTGCACAAGCAGCAGGTGATAGAAAAGGCAGTGGCGCTGCATGCGGGAGTGACGCAGCCGCTGGACGTCCTGGCGGCCTTTGGCGGTTTTGAAGTGGCGATGATGGTCGGCGCGATGCTGGAAGCCGCGGCGCGCCGCATGATCTTGCTGATAGACGGTTTCATCGTGACGTCGGCCTTGCTCGTCGTTGCAAAACTGCAGCCGGCGATCCTGGACTACTGCGTATTTGCACACCGCTCGGATGAAAGCGGCCATGCGAAAATGCTGGATGCCTTGCACGCGCGGCCTTTGCTGCAGCTGGACCTGCGCCTGGGTGAAGGCACAGGCGCCGCACTGGCCTATCCGCTGCTGCAGGCCGCAGTGAACTTCATGTGGCAGATGGCGACCTTCGAGTCGGCCCAGGTCAGCGGGAAGACCTAAGGCTGGCACGATGCAGCAGTTGCGCCTGTTCTTCATTGCCTTGCAGTTCTTTACCCGCATCCCCATCCCGCGCTGGGTAGGTTTCGATGCGGCTTGGCTGCATCAGGCTTCGCGCTATTTTCCGGCGGTGGGCTGGGTGGTTGCCGCGTGGACTGCATTGGTCTACGCGTTGGCGGTAACGGTCTGGCCGCAGGCTGTCGCAGTGGTATTGTCTACCGCCGCAGGCATCTGGCTGACCGGCGCATTTCACGAAGACGGATTTGCCGATGTGTGCGACGGCTTCGGCGGCGGTGCGACTCCCGAGCGCGTGCTGGAAATCATGAAGGATTCGCGGGTTGGCGCCTACGGCGCGATAGGCATAGCGCTGATGCTGCTGATTAAATGCACCGTACTCGCCGGCATGCCTGCCGGATGGGTCGTGTTTGCCCTGCTGATCGCACACCCGTTGTCGCGGCTGATGGCGGTGAGCCTGATCTGGCACCTGGAATACGCCAGGCAGGAGGGCAAGGCCAAGCCGCTGGCGCAGCATATGTCGCATACAGAATTTATCATCGCCTGCCTGACGGTGTTGTTGCCAATAGCGGGCCTGCTGGCCTGCAACAGTTTCTTGCTGCCGCATTTCTTGCTAGGCTTGCTGTTGCTGGTATTGGCCGGCTGCTGGCTGGCACGCATGTTTGTTCGCCGCATCGCCGGCTATACCGGCGACTGCCTGGGCGCCGTGCAGCAGTTGTCCGAAGTCGCCTTTTACCTTGGTTTTGCGGCGGCCATCGCCAGGATGGCCTAGCATCGTGCAACTCTATCTGATCCGCCATCCGCAGCCCGAAGTGGCGCCCGATACCTGCTACGGACGCTCCGATTTGGCGGCCAACGAGGCCCATTGCGGGCAAGTTTTGCAGGTGGTGTCGGCCAGGCTGCCCGCCGGCATACCGATAATATCCAGCCCCTTGCAGCGTTGCGCAGTATTGGCGCATAGGCTGGCAGAGGCCACGCAGAGCGCTGCACCGCTGCTGGACGCACGCCTGATGGAACTGGATTTCGGTACCTGGGAATTGCGCCGCTGGGACGATATCCCGCGGGCCGAGATTGAGGCCTGGGCACAAGATCCAGTCAATTATCGGCCGGGCGGCGGTGAAAGCGTCATCGCGATGGCGACCCGTGTGATCGAATTTTTGCAGGATCTGCAGCAGCGCTACGGCCGTCACGATGCCGGCCCGGCCGTGGTCTGCCATTCCGGTCCGATACGCACGATGCTGGCTTACCGCGCCGGAATGTCGGCCAGCGAGCTGGCGACCCAGGCAGTGGCGAGCCGGGAAAAAATCCAGTACGGGCAATGCGTGGAGTGGGGATTGCCCGCGCTAAATTAGTCTTATCGAATTGACATTTTCAATTGCGGAATGCCCGGCATATCCCCATCTTTGGCCGCCCGTGTCGGCGCAGCTCGGGAGGCTTGCCTTGATACAAAGCCCAAGACCCTATAAAATGGCGGGGTTTTGGTGCTCGCGGACATGTTCATGTCTGCGGTTAAACGGGAAACACGGTGCATCCATCAGCCGGCTATCGGCGATGCTGCGTAATGTGTGCTGCCCCCGCAACGGTGTACAAGTGCCTCGCTAGTCCTCCCAAGTTTTTCTCCAGGAGCCTACCCGGCAAGCCCTCTTCCAATACCACTGTGCAGTCTGCATGGGAAGGTCGGATGGGCCATGCTTGTCAGCCCGGATACCGGCCAGAATAGGTGAAAGTGTCGCGGACGGGGAGTTTCGTGAATATCCTTCTTTGCATAATGTAATGCGGTGACAGACCGTATGCGCGATGTATCCGATAGCGGCACTTTTGTTCAATCCAGCCTGCGGGGACGCCGGCTGCTTGCCCTTTATTGTAGCTATCATGACCTCTAATGTTTCCCGCGGCGCTGTTTCAGCGCTGAAGCCGTTCGCCATCAGCCTGGCTGTTGCCTCCCTGTTTCCTGCCGCATCAACTTTTGCCGCCGAGGCCGCCGAAGCTGAAGCGGTTGTACTGACCGCTGGCCGCCAAGTCCAGGCTGCCAAGGATGTGCTGGCAGATAACGTCGTTATTACTGCAGACGAGATCGCCAAGTCCGGCGCATCGTCGCTGACAGACTTGCTGCAAAAGCAGCGCGGCATTGAAGTCACGCGCAATGGCGGCCCCGGCACGACCTCTTCGGTATTTATCCGCGGCACCAGCAATGCGCAAAACGTGGTGCTGGTGGATGGCGTGCGCATAGGCTCGTCCACTACCGGTGGCGCGACCTGGTCGACCATCCCGCTGTCGCAGATCGAGCGTATAGAAATCGTCTACGGCCCACTGAGCAGCCTGTACGGTGCCGACGCCATCGGCGGCGTAGTCCAGGTATTCACCAAGAAGGGCGGTTCGGCCATTACGCCAACCGCGTCCATAGGCGCCGGCAGCTATGGCTTGCGCAAGGTGGAAGCCGGTATCTCCGGCGCGGCCGACAAGAATCTCAGTTTTGCGCTGAATGCCGCGCATGAAGAAGCAGACGGCTTTTCCGCCAGCACGCCCGCCGCAGGCCCCTTCACCTATAACCCGGATAAGGACGGCTACAAGCTGGACAGCGTCAGCGGTCGCCTGGCCTATGAATGGTCCAAAGGCCAGGAGCTGGGCCTGAACCTGCTGCAAAGCCGCTTGAAAGCGCAGTTCGACGCCGGCCCGGCTTATGACGACCGCACCGAGCAAAGACTGGAAACGATCGCCGTCTACAGCCAAAACAAGCTGGCCGACAACTGGACCCTGAAGGCCCAGTATGCGCAGTCTGAAGACAAGTCTTTCACCGATGCATCGTACGGCAAGAGCCAGATCAACACCGAGCAGGATATATTCAACCTGCAGAATGACATCACTATCGGCAAGGATGTATTGCAACTGCTGTACGAAAACCGCCAGGAAAAAGTCGCGACAACGACAGCGGCGCTGAACGGCAAGCGCACGACCGATTCGTGGGCGGCGTCCTATGTGCTGAAACGCGGTGCCAGCCTGGCCAGCGCCAGTGTGCGTTATGACGATAGTTCGGTATATGGCTCCAACACGACCGGCAGCATCGCCTACGGCTACCGCATCAATGACGCTTTCCGCGTCAACGCCAGTTACGGCACCAGCTTCCGCGCGCCGACCTACAATGAACTGTACTACCCTGGATTTGGCATTGCCTCGAACAAACCGGAAAAAGGCAAGAATGCAGAAGTCGGCATCTATTATGAGCTGGGCGATACGCAGCTGAGCGCCGTGTACTACCAGAACAAGCTGACCGACCTGCTGGTCAACGTCAGCGTGTGCCCGGTGGAGCAGGCGACACATCCTTTCGGTTGTGCCTACAATGTAGCGAAAGCGACCTTGTCCGGCCTGACGATAGGCGGCTCGACCAAATTCGGCGACCTCAGCCTGCGCGGTTCGCTGGATATCCAGGATCCGAAAGACGATACCACCGGCCTGCAGCTGGTGCGCCGCTCCAAGCAGCATGGTAACGTAGCAGCGGAGTACACTATTGCAAAAGCCAAAGTGGGCGTGGAAGCGACCTTCTCGGACAGGCGCTTTGACGATGCTGCCAACAAGAAAGTCCTGGGCGGCTACAGCTTGCTGAACCTGTACGCGACCTACGACATTGCGCCAAGCTGGTCCGTGATCGGCCGCTGGAACAATGTGCTGAACAAGGACTATCAGCTGGCAAGAAACTATAATTCCATGGGTTCCAACCTGTACGTTGGCCTGAATTACGGTTTTAAATAAGTCTGGTATTTGGCTCGACTGCCTGGCAATCGAGCCTGGCTGTAAAGATGCGCCGTTCCGGCTTGTGCGTTGCATGCGCCGGAACTGGCGATACAGATGCTCTTCAGATATTCATTGATTCACTAATACATCTCACAAGGGCTGGCCGTGCCTACTGTTTCTGCAACTGCCGTACCTATTTCCGCGCAAGCCCGGGCATCCGGCCGCGCCGTGTCCGTGCTGTCCATTCTGGCCGTACTCTCGGTCGCCAGCATAGTGATTGCCTGCCTGGTCGGCTCCATCTCTTTAAGCAGCGGCGAGTTATTCAATGCACTGCTAGAAATCCTGCACGGCAAACCTTCCACGCTGGCGGCAACCCTGCTGGAGCTGCGGCTGGGCCGCGCGCTGTCCGGTTTTGTGGTCGGTGCGACGCTGGCATTGACCGGAGTATTGATGCAGGCGCTGTTGCGCAATCCGCTGGCTGAGCCCTATGTGCTCGGCATCTCCGGTGGCGCCTCGGTAGGCGCGCTGGCGACGATACTGTTTCTCGGCGCTGCCTGGATGGTAGACCTGGCGGCATTCGCCGGCGCCATCGCAGTAGCGTTGCTGCTGTTCGGCCTGGCCTATCGTGACCTGCGCGGCAGCGGCAGTTCCGAGGGAAATGCGCCTTTGTTGCTGTTGACCGGGGTGATCATCGCCTCCGGCTGCGGCGCGCTGGTCAGCCTGATGCTGTCGATAGCGCCGGACAGCCGCATGCGCGGCATGGTGTTCTGGATGATAGGCGATTTATCGACCACGCAGCCGCGTTACCTGCCCTGGATCATCTTGGTGGGAGTATTGGCATTTTCCATCAGCATGGCGCGCGCAATCAATATCGCCGCGATGCATGCAGACAACGCGAGTACGCTGGGGATCAAGGTCGGCAGCCTGCGCCAGGCCATGTTTTTTTGTTCCGCCTTGCTGACGGCGAGTGCGGTCAGCAGCGCCGGCAGTATAGGTTTTGTGGGCCTGATCATGCCGCATGCCTGCCGCTTTGCCTGGGGCCCGGACCATCGCCTGCTGATTCCTGCCGCCAGTCTGGCCGGCGGCAGCTTCCTGGTGCTGGCGGATACCTTGGCGCGCAGCGTGCTGGCGCCGCAGCAATTGCCGGTGGGCGTGATTACCGCGATGATAGGCGTGCCGGTATTCCTGCTGCAATTGCATCAGTTGAGAAGACGCTGATGCAGACCAGGAAGCTGAATGTCTATGTAGGCAAGCGTTGCCTGCTGAAGGACCTGGAATGGCAGGTGCAGGCCGGCGAGTGCTGGTGCGTGATCGGCCGCAACGGCGCCGGCAAGAGCACCTTGCTGCGTACGTTGGCGGGCTTGCGTCCTATTGATGCCGGCCAGGTGCAGATGCACGGCAAGGATATCGCCGGCTGGCCGCTGGCAGAGCTGGCGCGTGAGCGTTCTTTCCTGTCGCAGGGCAGGGTGGATGCGTTTGCCTATACGGCGATAGAAACCGTATTGAGTGCGCGCCATCCCTACCACGATAGCCGCTACTGGGAGTCCGGCGAAGACATTGCGCTGGCGCACGCGGCCCTGCAAGAACTGGATGTGGCCGACCTGGCCGACAGGGACGTGCGCAGCCTGTCCGGCGGTGAGCGTCAGCGGGTCGCGATTGCCGCCTTGCTGGCACAGGACGCGGGCGTGATGCTGCTGGACGAGCCCGCCAATGCGCTGGACCTGGCGCACCAGATCAGCGTGATGCAATTGTTTGCACGCCTGTGCCATGAGCGGCAAAAGGCCGTCGTGATGGTCAGCCACGACCTGAACATGGCCTACCGGATCGCCACGCACGCCTTGCTGATCATGAGCGATGGCCAGTGGCAGGCAGGCCCGGCGGCAGAGGTCATGACGGCAGAGCGGCTGAGCCTGTGCCTGGGGCATCCGATAGAGATGTTCCGGCACGGCACGCAAACCGTATTCCTTCCCCAAAACTGACAAGGTAAGCATGGACGTCGACAATATCAATACCCGCCACCAGCGGCGGATGCAGCGCAAGAAGGAAGTCGTCGATCAAAAGATACAGGCGGCGCAGCGGCAGACCGGTGTCTTGCTGGTGAATACCGGCAACGGCAAGGGCAAGAGCTCCAGCGGTTTCGGCATGGTGATGCGGGCGATGGGACACGGCATGAAGGTCGGCGTGGTGCAGTTCATCAAGGGGGCAATGTCCACCGGCGAGGAAATGTTCCTGCGCCGCTTCCCCGAAGAAGTCAGCTTCCATGCGATGGGCGAGGGCTACACCTGGGAAACCCAGGACAGGGAGCGCGACATCGCCAAGGCGCAACTGGCATGGGAACAGGCCAGGCTCTTTTTGAACGACCCGTCGATAGGCCTGGTGCTGCTGGATGAGTTGAATATCGCATTGAAATACCACTACCTGGACGTGCAGCAAGTGATCGCCGACCTGGATGGCCGCCCGGAAATGCAGCACGCGGTCGTCACCGGCCGCGGCGCGCCGCAAGAGCTGATAGACATCGCCGACACCGTGACCGAGATGCAGGTAGTGAAACACGCGTTCAAGGATGGCATCGCCGCGCAGGCCGGCGTGGAATGGTGATGGTGATGGAGAATGCCCGCCCCGTCACGATAGTGCTGGTCTCCGCGATAGCCTCGGGCCAGGGCAAGACCACGACCACGGCGGCATTGGCGCGCAAGCTGCTCAAGCTGGGTAAAACCGTCAGGGTATTCAAGACCGGGCCGGATTTTATCGATCCCATGATGCTGAAGCGTGCCTGTGGCCACGCTGTGCAATCGCTGGACCTGTGGATGGTAGGGCTGGAACAATCGCAGGCGATGCTGGCGCAGGCGGCGCAACAGGTGGATGTGATATTGATAGAAGGCGTGATGGGCCTGTATGACGGCAATCCTTCATCGGCCGACCTGGCGCGCGCTTTCGGCGTACCGGTACTGGCCGTGGTGGATGCGTCCGCGATGGCGCAGACCGTTGGTGCCGTGGTGATGGGTTTGCGCGACTTTGGCCCGGTGCAACTAGCGGGTGTGGTCGCCAACCGCGTCGCTTCCAGCGGGCACGCCAGGATGATCGCCGAAGCAATGCGCGATATCCCCTTGCTGGCGACTTTGCCCAGGCAGCGGCAGGCACTGCCTGAGCGGCATCTGGGCCTGGTATTACCGGACGAGGTATCGCAGCTGGACAGTATGCTGGACCAGTTGGCGGATCAGCTGGCGCTGGATATGCCAGCCTGGGAGGGCTTGCCCAAGCTGGCTTTGCCGCCGGCATTGCCCACGGATACTCCCAAGCTGCTGCAAGGAAAGACCATCGCCATCGCGCGCGACGCCGCGTTTGCTTTCCTGTATCCGACCAATCTGGAATGCCTGCACGACCTTGGGGCGAGGCTGGAATTCTTTTCTCCGATAAAAGATGAAGCGGTGCCGGAAAATGCCGATGCCGTTTACCTTCCCGGCGGTTATCCGGAGTTGCATGCGCAGGCACTGACGCAAGCCGGGCGCTGGCAGCAATCGATGTGCGCCGCCTACGCGGCTGGAATTCCGATACTGGCAGAATGCGGCGGCATGATGGTGCTGACGGATAAACTGGTCGATAAGCAGGAATCGGAATGGCCCATGCTGGGCTTGCTGGCGGGAACGGTAGTCATGCAGAGCCGCCTGGCCGCGTTGGGACCGCAAGCGTGGAGCACGCCGCAAGGCGTGTTGCGCGGACATGCGTTTCACTATTCACGTTTCGAGACCGCATTGCAGGCAGAGACGCATACGCAAAAACATTCCAGCGGCGAGCCGGGAGAGGCGATCTACCGCAGCGGCAACCTGAGCGCGTCTTACTTCCACAGCTATTTCCCGTCCAGCCCGCAGGCAACTGCGGCATTATTCCTGCCGAGGCCGGCATGACGCGCACCTTGGTCTTTGGCGGCGCCCGTTCCGGCAAGAGCAGCTATGCGGAGAAGCTGGCTGTGCAATCCGGCAAGCGTGTGGTGTATATCGCAACCGCACAGGCAGGCGATGCCGAAATGCAGGCCAGGATAGCGCTGCACCGGCAGCAGCGTCCCGCCGATTGGATCACCGTAGAGCAGACGGTGGAACTTGCCGGCGCGATACGGCAACATGCGGCACCGGATACCCTGATCCTGGTCGATTGCCTGACTGTCTGGCTATCCAACCTGCTGTTTTCTGAGCAGCGCGACTATCCGGAAGTAGGGCAAATCGTCCCACCAGACGGCTACGCGCAGCAACGCGGACAATTACTGCAAGTTTTGCTGGATATGCAGGGCGACATCATCCTGGTCTCCAATGAGGTCGGCATGGGCATCGTGCCGCAGGGCGCGGTCTCGCGCTGGTTTGTGGATGAAGCCGGGCGCCTGAACCAGGCAGTGGCGGCGGCCTGCGACCGCGTGTTCTGGATTGCCGCCGGCCTGCCGCTGGCATTGAAGGGCTGACATGCTGGCCCTGGCCTATGCGATGGTGGTGGTCGGCGTGATAGCAGCAGTCGCGCTCGACCTCATCCTGGGAGAAGCCAGGCGCTGGCATCCGCTGGTGGGATACGGCCGGATGGCGGGTGCCGTAGAGAAAAAATTGAATCATCCCGCAGCAGGACGTATGACAGGCCTGCTTGCGTGGGCCATCGTCGTTTTGCCGCTCGCAGGCCTCATCCAGTTACTGCTATTTTGGGCCATGAGTTTCAATGCCTGGCTGGGTGTCTCCTTGCATGCCTTGCTGCTGTATTTTTGCCTGGGCCTGCGCAGCCTGCGCGAACATACCGCGCCGATACAGGCGGCTTTACAGAACGCCAATCTGGACGAAGCCAGGCGGCTGACTTCGCATATCGTCAGCCGCGACACCGTGCAGGCGAGCGAGCAGGATTTGTCCAAGGCGGCAGTCGAGTCCCTGCTGGAAAACGGCTGCGACGCAGTATTCGGCGCGCTGTTCTGGTTTGTCGTCGCCGGCGGCGCCGGTGCCGTGCTATACCGCTTGTCGAATACGCTAGATGCGATGTGGGGCTATCGCAGCCCGCGTTTCCTGAAGTTCGGCTGCGCCGCCGCCCGCATCGATGACGGCCTGAACTGGATACCGGCCAGATTGACCGCGTTGTCTTATGCGGCGTTGGGGAATACCCGGCTGGCCTGGCAGTGCTGGCGCAGGCAGGCGCCGCAATGGCCCAGCCCGAACGCCGGTCCGGTAATGTCGGCCGGAGCCGGGGCCCTGAACCTGGCCCTGGGCGGAGCCGCCAGCTATGACGGGACGGTAGAGCAAAGGCCGCTGCTGGGAGAAGGCGAACCGGCAACGATGAAAGATATTTCCAGGGCATGGCGCCTGGTGTTCAGCACTACACTGCTTTGGGTGGGGATTTTGTTTTTAGTGTGGCTGGTGCCGATGTTGAGCGGAGGAGCGCATGCTTGAGCACGGCGGCAATCTCAGGGATGCGATAGCTCACTACGGGCGGCCCTTGCAGGATTGGGTGGATCTGTCCACCGGCATCAACCCCAGGTTTTATCCGGTGCCGCAAATCACCGACAATGCGTGGCACCGCCTGCCGGAAAAATCCGATGAGCTGTTGCGCGCTGCGCAAGCTTTCTATGCTGCCCCGGCAATGCTGGCGGTTGCAGGCACGCAAGCGGCGATCCAGGCTTTGCCGCGTTTGCGGCAGCGATCCAGGGTTGTAGTCTCTGCACCGTCCTACGCGGAGCACGCCTACCAGTGGAGCCAGCATGGACATCAGGTGACAGAGCTGGCCTATTCGGAATTGAACGCTGCCGTGCCCACCGCCGACGTGGTCGTCATCTGCAATCCGAATAACCCTACGGGCGCCGGCGTATTGCCTCAAATGCTGTTGCTGTGGGCCGAGCAACTGCAGCGCAGGGGTGGCTGGCTGGTCGTGGACGAGGCCTTTGCGGACACCTTGCCGGGAACCGGCATGACGCCCTGGACCGACAGGCCGGGCCTGATCGTGCTGAGATCCGTAGGCAAATTCTTTGGGCTGGCCGGCTTGCGGCTGGGCTTTGTCGCGGCTGAGCAGGGTCTGTTGGCCAAGCTGGAAAATCATCTCGGACCGTGGACAATCAGCGGCCCGGCCCAGCAGATAGCTTGCGCCGCTTTGAATGACAAGGCATGGCAAGCCGATACCCGCAACTATCTGCGGCAGCAGGGTGACCGGTTGCGCTCGCTGTTAAGCCGGCAGGGTTACCGTTCATCCGGGACCGATTTGTTCCAGTGGTGCGCCGATGCCGACCTGCAACTACAGACGGAACAACTGTGGCAGCACATGGCGGAGCAGGGAATCTGGTTGCGGCTGTTCAGGCATGCGGCGCGCGGCCTGCGCTTTGGCCTACCGGCGGATGAGGCAGCCTGGCAGCGCCTGGAGCGGGCTTTCGAACTATGGTCTACGAGGAAGTAATGAAAAAACTCTTGCTTTGCCTATTTTGTTTGCTTGCGACTGTACAGGCGCAGGCGGCAATTACCGTCACCGACGACATCGGCAATACCATCGTATTGCAAAAGCCGGCGCAAAGAATCATCAGCCTGTCGCCGCACGTGACCGAACTCATCTATGCGGCCGGCGCCGGCGAGCGTATTGTCGCGACCGTCAAATATAGCGACTATCCGGCAGCAGCCAAGAATATTCCGCGCATAGGCGATAACCGGCAGATAGACATAGAGCGCGTGATCGCAATGAAGCCGGACCTGTTGATCGTCTGGATGCATGGTGCGTTTGAACGGCAACTGGAACCGCTGAAAAAATCCGGCATTCCCTACTTTTTCAGCGACCCGCGCAAGCTGGAGCAGATACCGGAAACCCTGCTCAAGATGGGCGCGATGTTCGGCACCGAAAAACAGGCGCAGGCCGCAGCCAGGGACTTCAGCCGACAACTGGCGCAACTCAGCGGCCGCTACCAGTCCAGTAGCAATGTCAAAGTGTTTTACCAGGTCTGGGGCAAGCCGCTGTATACGCTGAATGACCAGCACATCGTCAGCGACGTGATACGCACCTGCGGCGGCGAAAATATTTTCGGCAAGCTGCCGGTGGCGGCGCCGACCGTGAGCCTGGAAGCGGTGCTGGCGGAAAATCCGGAAGTGCTGGTAAGCGGCGACAGCAAGAACCAGGGCGCCAGCGGCATAGAGCAATGGAAACCCTTCACCAGCATGCTGGCGGTGAAAAACCATAACCTGGTCGCGATAGACGGCGATGAATTGAACCGCCCAGGCCCGCGCATCATAGAGGGCGTCAGGGCGGTATGCGAAGCGCTGGACATTGCGCGCAACAACCGCAATGTGGTTAAAAATGCCGGGGCGGGCCAAAAGCCATGAGCCACTATCAGCGCATTGCCTGTCTATGCACAGAAGCGGTAGAGACCCTGTATGCGCTAGGAGCGGAACAGTATATCGCCGGCATCTCCGGCTTCACCACCCGGCCGGCGCGGGCACGCCAGGAAAAGACCAGGATATCCGGCTTTTCTTCCTCCAGGATAGAGCGCATCCTGGATGTGAAGCCGGACCTGGTCATCGGCTTTTCGGACATGCAGGCCGATATCTGCCGCGACCTGGTCAAGGCCGGTATTGAAGTGCATCTGTTCAACCAGCGTAGCGTCGTCGGCATCCTGCGCATGATTGCCATGCTGGCGGCGATGGTGGACAAGCAGGAACAGGGGCAAAGATTGATCATGGAGCTGGAAGCGGAGATGGCGCTTGCCAGGCAAAAAGCCGCGGCGTGGACAGCGCGGCCCAAAGTGTATTTTGAAGAATGGGATACGCCCATGATGAGTGGCATAGGCTGGGTATCCGAATTGATAGGCATAGCCGGTGGCGAGGACGCCTTTGCCGATCTGGCGCAGCATCACAGCGCCAAAGAGCGCATCATCGCCGATGCAGATGAGATCATACGGCGCGCGCCGAATATCATCATCGGATCCTGGTGCGGCAAGAAATTCCGGCCCGAGTTATTATGCGCGCGGCCAGGCTGGGAACAGATTCCGGCGGTGAGGAACGGCCACGTCGCCGAGATCAAGTCGGCGGACATCCTGTCACCCGGGCCGTGCGCGATCACTGAAGGCCTGCCGCAGATACAGGCATTGATCGCAGCCTGGCAACTGAAACAGGACAAATAAAAAGATGAAACTAGCTACGCTGATGGTGCAGGGCACGACCTCCGACGCCGGCAAGAGCACCGTTGTGGCAGCGCTGTGCCGGCTGCTGGCCAGGCAGGGTGTGAAGGTAGTGCCGATGAAACCGCAGAACATGGCACTGAACAGCGCGGTGACGGTGGGCGGCGGCGAGATAGGGCGCGCGCAGGCCCTGCAGGCCATGGCGGCGGGTTTGCCCGCGCATACCGACATGAACCCAGTCTTGCTGAAACCGTCATCCGATACCGGAGCACAGGTCATCATCCACGGCAAGGTGCGCGCCGACATGAATGCGCGCGACTATCACCAATACAAGACCGTGGCCATGCAGGCGGTGCTGGAATCCTACCAGCGGCTGCAGCAGCAATATGAAGCCATCATTGTCGAAGGTGCTGGCAGCCCGGCCGAGATCAATCTGCGCGAGCGCGATATCGCCAATATGGGTTTTGCCGAGGCCGTCGATTGCCCGGTGATCCTGGTCGCCGATATCGATCGCGGCGGCGTGTTCGCGCACTTTGTCGGCACGCTGGAATGCCTGTCCGAGTCGGAGCAAAAGCGCATCGTCGGTTTTGTCATCAACCGTTTCCGCGGCGACATAGGCCTGCTGGAACCCGGCCTGGAATGGCTGCTGCAGAAGACCGGCAAGCCAGTGCTGGCGGTGCTGCCGTATTTGCACGGCCTGCAACTGGATGCGGAAGATGCGATCCAGTCCAGCCAGAGCGGTACAGGCAAGTTCCGCATCATCGTGCCGGCGATTCCGCGCATCTCCAACCATACCGATTTCGACGCGCTGCGCGCGCACCCGGATGTCGACCTGCAATTCATCGGCCCCGGCCACGCGATACCGGCGGCCGATCTGATAGTGCTTCCCGGCAGCAAGAATACCCGCGCCGATCTGGATTTCCTGATCGGGCAAGGCTGGCTGGATGCGCTGGAAAAGCATCTGCGCTACGGCGGCAAGGTGATAGGCATCTGCGGCGGTTACCAGATGCTGGGGCAGGTGGTCAGCGATCCGCACGGCGTGGAGGGCGCTCCCGGCGATTCTTCCGGCCTGGGTTTGCTGGATATCACCACCGAGCTGACGCAGGAAAAGCGTCTGCAGCAGGTCAGCGGCTATTGCGCGTTCGGCAGCCAGGACAAGGCCAAGGTAAGCGGCTATGAAATCCACATGGGCCTCACCTATGCCAGCAACGATACCTTGCCGGCGTTTATCATCAATGGCGAAGAAGAGGGCACGCGCTCGCCGGATGACCAGATCTTAGGCTCTTATTTGCACGGCATGTTCGACGAGCCGGACGCCGGCGCGGCCCTGCTGGAGTGGGCGGGCCTGAAAACCGCTGTCAAGGTAGATCTGGCGGCTTTGCGTGAGCAAAGCATCAACCGGGTAGCAGATGCTTGCGCGCCCTTGCTGGAAGCTTTGCAAAAGCTTTAAGGCATGCTCTGATACAATTCACCCCTGAGCACAGTTTGTATTGTGTTTGAAATAATTAATTGACCGATGGTGTTTTTGATTTGTGTCTGATTTTGCCAAATCGCTCCTGTCGGAATCGACAAATCCTTATTAATACCAGACATCATGAAAATTACTGAAAATACCGCCGTCTCGCTGAACTACACAATGTTCGACGACGCCGGCAAGATCATCGACAAAAACGAAGAGCCTATCGTCTACCTGCACGGCGGCTACGACAATATCCTGCCGGCGGTGGAAGAAGCGCTGGAAGGCAAAGCAGCAGGCGACACCATCTCGGTGACGATGGCGCCGCAAGACGCCTTCGGCGAGCACGAAGCAGAATTGGTGCGCGAAGAAGAGATCGGCCTGTTCCCACCCGATATCGAAGTCGGCATGATGTTTGAAACCCGCGATCCGGAAACCGAAGAATCGATGCAGTTCCGCGTCACCGCCATCGACGCAGGCAAGGTCACCGTGGACGGCAACCATCCACTGGCCGGCATGACCATCCGCTTTGACGCCAGCGTACTGGAAGTACGCGCCGCCAGCGACGAAGAAATCGCGCACGGCCACGTACACGGCGAGCACGGCCATCATCATTGATCGGAGTTAGCAACACCTGTTCAGGTGTTGCAGTGATCTAATCGAAAAAGCGCGGGGCAATCATTGAGAGATGATTGCCCCGCGCTTTTTTCTTTTGGCAGATGCGTTCAGTCGGCAGATAAACTAATCAATCAATACAAACTTAATGACCTGTCAGTATCAATAATTATCTTATCAAAAAATAATTTGTTGTTATTTAATAATAAATGTTGATAAAATTGAAAGCGCCTTTGGCTCCATGCATAGGGCGAAGAACAGCATCTCAACCAAATAAAATTGAAAGGCTGAACGTGGATAAGTTTCAACAACAAGCGGACGTATTGACCCGGCTCATTTCGGAAATGGTATTGTGCATTCCAAAAGAATGGACAAAGGGCTCACTGACAATTGATTGCGTTGACGGGGTACACATCACCTATAAACTCAAGAGTGAAGGTGAGCCGGGTACTGCCAGCATTAGCGAAAAATTGCGAGACCTGATTGACGAAATGTACGTTCGTGACATGGAGAGTGGAAATTTCTGGATCAAGGCGAAAATAAGCTTCCAGATAAATGGCGATGGTCTTGAATGCCAATCATCTTTTGAATATCCCCCTCCCAAAGCCCGTACCAAACCGTTTTGGAAATTCTGGTAAGCGATTGAGTTAGTCATACGGCATTTTCTTGCAGGATCATGCTATGCAAATTGCTGAAGCTGCAAACTGCAAACGACTGGAATATGCTGGTTTGGTTTTAGAAACGGGAGCCGTCAGGGCAATCATCGCGTTGGCGGCTCTCGCCGTTTTGAAGCAGAAAGCAAGCATCCGAACTGAATCGTGCCAGACAACCCGGAGGAATTATGTGGACTCATGAAGAAAGCATGGAGACAACAGCTAGCCCTGCGCAAATCTGGAAGCTGTTTTCAGACGTCCCTGGCTGGAAAAATTGGAACGACGGCATCGAATACCTGGAAATGCGTGGCCCGTTTGCGAGCGGAACGACCTTCTCGATGCAGCCTCCCGGCGAAGAAGCATTCATCAGCACCTTGACGGATGTCAAAGAGAACGAAGGCTTTACCGATGAAACCGTCATAGACGGAACCCGGGTAGTGGTGTACCACAGGATCGTTCCCTTGGACTCAGGCCGCACCAAGGTCATCTACAGCACAGAAATTACCGGACCCGCCGAGGCGGAATTTGGGCCTATGGTTACTGCGGATTTTGCGGATGTGCTGAGAAAATTGAAAAATCTCGCGGAGAATTCGTAGTAGTCACAAGGAGTAGTAGGTAGGGTGCCAATAGCGCAGCGTATTGCACCACAAGCGGCTTCAAAATATCACGACCGTTTGCAATACCTGTATTCAGCTTCGATCATGTACCAGCTTAGTTTAAATCCCGTTCGGTGCAATGCGCTGCGCTATTGGCACCCTACGAAACGTGATTGCTGAAATAGGAGAGGGGCGGGGGAATAATCATCTGTTGGTCTTCTTGGGGCCACTGACAACCAGAAGAGGGTTCATGAAATTAGTTTGTACTTCAAATAGTCTTCAGTAATCGAGTCGGAATGATTTCCGAGACAAGGATAGGCAGGTCTTTCGCGTACATCATTGGCACGTCTGTGTTTGTGACCAGACGCCCTTGAATAGATGAAATTATCGCCGCTTTATCTAACCTGAGAGCACGGGGAACTCCTGATGGCGACGCCTGAAGCCAACTCAGTCGTCTAAGGTGACGGGCTAATTTGTCTTTCTCTTCTCCAGCAAACTTCTGCAAGACGTCAGCCACTTCACCAACTGTCCGTGCCGGCTGCAAACGCTTGCACTCAATGATGAGCACGCGCCCGTCTGGCCGCCAGGCCAGCACATCGACATCCCCCAATTCTCGAGGCGCACCAAGCTCGCTCATCTGAACGCGTGCACGCGCTTCCCATCCATTCGCGTTCAACTCACGAACGACATCGTCCTCGAACACGCCCCCTAACGCATGGGCAGTCTTTCCAGAAAATGCCTTCATCTCTTGGGAGACAAAGAAGTCCTGCGGCATCCACGCTTTGCTGGACCGCCCCAACAGGTAGTTCAGCGATTGCAGAATTTGACTGATGCCGAAGTATGCCGTATCGCTATCTGATGCACCGGTGGACACCACGGGCCTCACAATAATCGAGAGTCTTCTTTTAAAAAGCCAAGGCCAAATGTCCCTCGCCGCAAATCCTTTCGGTGCCTTCTCCCATTTGGGTCTACGAACCAGGGAGAAGGCCTTGACGAACGCATCACACTTCACTTGGCTCAAACCACGATTTTGACCGATTCGTCGCTTTATCTCATTTATAGAAGCGACAACAACAACTTGACCGATGTCGGTTGCGAAGTCAGACAGTTCCGCGAAGCAGTCGATTAGCTCATCCGGACTTAGACGGTACTCTGCCTCAAAAGCCAATAGGAAGTCCTGGCTGTACACATCAGACGCTTTCGATTTACCGCTGGTATTCTTGTTTTCATAGTACTGAGAGTACTCACCGGCTGCATCTTGGTACTCATCATTGTATTGATTCTCCACGAAGGGCTGCATGATTGTCGCTTGGTAGGACCTGTCAATCTCGTATTCTCCGTTTGGATAGATGGTCAACCGCCCAGGTGCCAACTTGCCACGAATGGCATCAGAATCCGACGCAACCTCAATAAGAAGGGAAACCTTCGCGGCCAATAAGTCGAATTCCGAATCGGTCACTAATGCGCCTCCCTCAACAGCGCACTCGCACAATGCCATTTCAGCGAGCACCCGCGTTGCCAATGAAGTTCTATTTCTTTTTTGTTCTTGGGTAAATGCGGCATCAAGACCTTCGCCATTTTCGTTCAAGGATAATACGGCGCGTGCTGTCCTGCGCCAGTGGATCCTATCGCTGTAGATAGCCTCATTCGAGAAAAATGTAGCCTTCAACAGCGAACTTAAATCCAACCCATTGAGCGAGAGCTTAATCTCCTCCCAAATACTTGACACGTATTCGTTTAGAATCTCAGTGCAGGCCTCTTTTCCGTTTACCACCTTCGAATTAGTAGGCGGCGCGTTTGCTAGATTTAAACGGACAAACGCAGCATCTGCGCGATTTAACCAACGCGGTTCAGAGCTTGCACTCCAAATCAGATGGTCGGACTTAAGTTTGCTACTAAAGAGATGAATAAGACGTGCGCCGTCTGACGGCAAGGCCACATTTACCGCGCGCTCTACAAATTCCGCCTCAAACGGAATGGTCAAGTTCGCAGCTTTCTCCAGCGCTCGAACGAATACTGAAATTAGAGCACGCTCCCCTCCATTTTCCACTTGCTGGAAGCCTGCAAAAAAATTCACGGGAAGTCGAACTTCTGCACGGCCTTCAGTCATCTCTACGACAGCGGCATCTTTACTCGTGGCGTCTGCGGCGGAGTATGCTGCAGATTCGACGTCGACCATCATCGTACAATCCAAGAAGACTTCCAAGACATCGGCCCGCATTGACGTCGAATTCTCATCAATGAAAAGCGCTACCTCTGCAAACGAATTTAGGAAGTCAGACCATAGACGGAATACATACTTTCTCTTATTCGCATCAAAGCCGCCGTTTACGCAAATCAACCATCGTGTTCCTTTCACGGTTTCCACAGCGGCAGCGAGCATCAAGTGTTCAATCACCTCCATGCAAACAAAAATGGGACGCTTGGTCTGGCTGTCGAAAAAGGAATTTCTTCCATAGCGCTCACAAACCATCCACTTGCCTGACCAAGTTTGTATTGAATGCTTATCGCGTGACCTTCGCACATTTTTTCGGAAATCGAGTACAGAGGACGGAGGAACCATATAGACCGAGCCCTCTCTAAGTGGTAAATCACGCGGCCAGATGCTGAAGTCGTCCTGGACCCACTGACAGAAGAGTGAGAAGTCTCCAAAGTTGAAATACTTAGCTCCCTTGTTCGTAACCCAAGCAGCTTGGTGCCGGAATTTAAAAAGCTGCTCAAGCGCATCATCACAGTAAGCTACTAACATATCCAAGTCAGCAAGCCCCAGCGAAAGAATATCCCAAGAATCGCCTAATCTTGGCAGCGAAGTAGACAAGGCTCTACCGACGCCAGCGAAAATCACAAGTGTAGTACCGTGCTTAAAATTCGGCTGTTTCTCACAATGCACAGTACTACCTTGCAAAAAATCGTCTAAGGCGCTTTGTTGAGCAGCCCCGAGCTCTCTCGTAACACCCCATCCGAGGTCAACGCATTCTTTTAGGTCTTCATGAAGAACTACCACATGAACGTGTTGGTTCGTGTCGCGAACAAAACACCAGCTTTGTATCTGAGGCAATTCCGGGTTTTTCTCACTAGATAAAAGTGACTCGTACTCATCCTCCATCCGACGCAGCAACTGACGGACGAGCGATGCTTGCCGTAAACTCAGAGCTTTCTCAAAGACAGAGAAAGCCTTTGCCGCGACTACCTCTCGCAAAATATAGCTACGTAGCGCCGATCCCACGCCGGCAGGTAGCGCAAGTACGTACTCATCGCCGAAAGGAACCAGTGGCCGCAGTTCCAGCGCTGTCCCTTGAGTGACCACTTGGGATGAAAGCGTAGCCCTATCAGCTTCAGTGAACAAGAAAGGTTCCAAATCCCCAGGCTCAATTCCTACAGCATAAAGGTCGTCAATCGAAAAGGTAACCGCCGCCGCCCGCGTATCGATATTTGTATTTGGGCCGACGGTTAAATTACCTTCCCGTGACGATGGCGCCGCGTGCCACCGTAAAAGATTGAGACGCGCAGCAACTACATCGCCCAATCGAAGCAATGCATAAACGCGTTGAAGTGCAATCGCAATTGGCGGTACGCTTAAAGATAGAGACTCTGCCGTATCCAACATATGCTGAAGGTGAAAGTCATTGCTTTCCCAAGTTCCCTCGAACAGCCGAAAATTTCCCTGAGCCGTACAGATGTTGCTAACAAAAACATCCTCGGGCGGGTCTTCAGCACTCGATACCGCAGAATTTCCCAGGTTTCGGTTAAGCCAGCGGCCAACATCTGAAAATGTAGGTTTGCGCTTGCCGCCACAATAAGCCACAGCTAAGTGAACTAACGTCTCTATCCGAATCGTGTTTGCGTGGAAGGCTGGAACGGTCAGCAAGCCCGCGCATCGGGATACTACAGCTTTTCGGTGGAATTCCTTGAGAACTCGGGAGAGCGTGCTGTTTTCATCCGAACCAAGTTGGTACATTAAATCCTCGCAAACTTTCAAAGTTACCTGACAAAAACGCAGACTTATTCTAGACTACATAGGGCGTCTTTCATAATCCTCGATAGGAGTTCAAACCTAAGCTAAGTCCGCTTTCGGGGGGCGACAGCTGCCGGTCGTCTGATTTGATGTGTCAGGTCAAGCCTGAGCTACTACATGTTATACAGCGGGTAGGGTGCCAATAGCGCAGCGTATTGCACCGCAAGCGGTTTCAAAATGCCATGACGGTTTGCAGTATCTACATTCAGCTTCGATCATGTGCCAGTTTAGTTTAAATTCTGTTCGGTGCAATACGCTGCGCTATTGGCACCCTACGAAACGTGATTGCTGAAATAGAACAAGGGCGCGGAAAAATCATTAACAGATGATTTTTCCGCGCCCTTGTTTTTTATGTCTGTCTTACCTTGGGATACTTATTTCCCTTCACCCAAATGCTCCAGGAAAAAACTCTCATACTTCTTGTGCAAAGCCTTGGGTTTCACCACACCGCCCAGCCCGTGCACGCCATCCGGATCCAGGAACAGGTCTACCAGGTCTTCCTTGCCGTTTTCCAGCAATGCGCGGTACACGTTAACGGTGTCCTGGTACAGCACATTCGGGTCTTGCATGCCGTGTACCAGCATCAGCGGTTTTTTCAGGCCTGCGGTCAGCGGTAACAAGGAGAAGCGGCGCAGCGTGGGTTTGCTGCGCTCTGTCTTGCCTATCGTGCGGCCGCTGTACCAGCTGTTGTAGTTTTCCCATTCGGTAGGGCCGGCGCCGGCGATGCCTGCGGCGAAGGTGTCGGGGCTGGTGTACATCGTGTACTGGGTCTGGTAGCCGCCGAAGCTCCAGCCTGTCAGGCCTATGCGTTTGCCATCCACGCCCAGTTTCTTGTCCATGTATTTGGCCAGGTCTTCCAGGTCTTCGGTTTGCGGTTTGCCCGGTTGTTCCCAGTTGGCGTCGCTGAAATGGCGGCCGTAGTCGGAATGGCCGCGCGGGTCCACGGCGACCATCACGTAGCCGTGCTTGGCTGCCATGTACATGCCGAACAGGTAGGCGGTTTGCTGGAAGCTGTCGGTCTCTACCGTATGCCTGTCGTTCAGCGGGCCGCCGTAGGTGTAGACGACGGCAGGGCGGTGGTCGCTGGCGCTCCAACTGGCGGGCTTGAATACATAGGCCTGGATCGCGTCGCCGTGTCGGTTGGTGTAGTGGAAGCGCTCCGGGCGCATCAAATCAACCTGGTTCCAGGCCGGATCGTGGCTCTGCGTCAGCGTGCGGTGCGTGGCTTTTGGCAAGTCCAGGTATTGCAGCTCCGGGCGGCGCGACCACTGGCCGGCCATGCTGGCGATATGCCGGCCGTCTTCGGAGACGGCGGTGGTGCGGTGGTAGTCGCCAGGCTGGCCCAGCGCCTTCATGTCGCCACTGGCGAGGTCCACCCGGTACAAATTCATCGCGGCGAAATCGTCGCGGTTGGCGGTAACGAACATGGTTTTGCTATCCGGTGTGAAGCCTATGATGTTGTGGGCTTCAAAATTGCCCTTGACGATAGCGCGGGCGCTGCCGTTGGCAGTATCGATCACATACGGTTGGCGGAAGCCGTCTTCGTCCATGATGGCGATCAGCTTGCTGCCGTCCGGCGTGAAGCGCGGCGACAACACGTTCACCACCTCGTGGCCGACCTTGACCCTGCGTTCAAACACCATCGCCGGTTTGACGCCTTCTTCGGCCTTGCCGACATAGATGCGCAGCAGTTCTTTTTCTCGTTCCCAGGTGGAGAAGGTATAGCAGCTGCCGTCCTTGGCCCAGCTGACCTTGCTCATTTCAAACCAGATGTCGCCGCCGGCGTTGGTGAACACCGGTTCCGGCTGCTTGGCCGATACGTCGGCCACACGGCGTATATACAGCGCCGACGCCAGTACCTTGCGCTTGTCGTCCGATACCTCGCGCGGGACTTTCTTGGCGGTGGCAAAGCGCTCGCTATAGTTCATGATCTCTACCTGGCGTTCGGCAGGAGCAGGCTTGGCATCGCCCTCAGGCTTGGGTTCCGGCGCTTCGGCGGAAATGGCCATCCACTGCTTGTCTTCGCTGAGCACGGTGTCGGTGATCTTGTATTTCTTTTCTTCGTCGTCCGGGTTCCACAATTCGCGGTTCAGCTGGATCACGGTGCCACGGTCGAAGCGGGTGCTGTACACGCGCTTGTCGTCCATATACAGGTAGCCGCTGTCGTCTGCGTTATAGGCAAGGATATGCTTCAGGCGGCCGGTCTGGGCCAGCGGCTCTATCTTGCCGTCGGCCATATTTACGCGGAACAGGTCGCCGCGGTACTGGAAGATCAGTTCATTGCGGGTCTTGGCCCACACCACATCTTCTACGCCCGGGTACAGGTCGCTGGGTTTCAGTTTTTCTTTTTCCAGCTTCTTCTTCAGCTCGTCGCGCAATTCCCACAGTTCCTTGGGTTTGTCGCTGAGCTTGGCGGCTTTCTTTTCCGCTTCGTCGGCCTTGCGGTCCGCTTCCGCCACTTCTACTGCGCCCTTGCCGTCCAGCCTGGCTGCTGCGGCGGCGGCCTTTTCTTTGGCCGCGTCTGCATCCAGCTCTGCCTTCTTCGCTGCATCCTTGATTTTTTTCTCGGCCAACTCGCGCTTCAGTACTTCCAGCGCCGCGGTTTCCCATTGATACAGGTCCACCTTTTCACCGCGCAGGTAGGCGGCCTGCGCTTCGGCCTTGGCCTGGCGTTCTGCTTCTTCTTTTTCTTTTTGCAGGCCCTTCTTGGTGAAGCGCTCCAGGTCCTCGGGGGCATCGTAGGCCTTCATGATGGCCGGCGAAGTGATGCGCGTGCCCTGTCCGGTCTGGGTGTCGTACACATACAGGTCGGAACCGTTTTCGCCAAATGGATTCCACAGGTAGGCCAGGTAGCGGCCGTCTTCACTGAAGTGCAGGTTGTGCGCTGCTTGTCCTGCATAGCTGCGGGCAGGATACAGGCGCTCCAGCGTCAGTTCGCTGGCTTTCAGCCTGACCATGGGGGCGGCGGGACTGGGGGAGGTGGCTGCCTGGGCATATGCATGGCTCAGGCCGAAGCCTGCAGCGGCTGCCCAGGCCAGCGCTACACTGGCGGATAATAATCTTGGCGTCATTGGGTTCTCTCGGGTGATTGCCCGCCTCGTTTTTTACTCGGCAGGTCTAATTAGAGTTCAGGGCAATTTATGTTGCCTGACAGATATGGACAAGCATGGATGGAAACAGTTCCTGCATGGGAAGTATTTCCATGGAAAATTTCCAATTTTTTACCCAGGTTTTTGAGATCAGCCGTTTTTGCCGGTTTTCCAAGCCCATATCATTAGCTTATCTGCACTTTTAGCCGCTTTATCCATGCTTTTTGTCATTCTGTCGCAGGTGAATTGAGCGGGATTTCAAGTTTCCCTAAGATGCTTACATCGGATCAAACAATATTGATCGCGACAGAAATCCTAGCCGAAATGACAAAAAGACCAAAGGACCTTGCCATGAACACCAGAACACGTAACTACT
Source organism: Betaproteobacteria bacterium (assembly GCA_013287275.1). Lineage (GTDB taxonomy): Bacteria > Pseudomonadota > Gammaproteobacteria > Burkholderiales > Burkholderiaceae_D > Undibacterium. Next base: position 3,619 of record JABDED010000016.1, on the reverse strand, counting down.
TGCTGAGCTTTACAGCGCTGCTTATCCTGGCTGCGATCGCAGTCTGCGCCCTGGTAGCGATGGGAGGCAGCGATGCCGGCTGGGCCGTGACTATGGACGGGGACACCGTAGACGGCTTTGCCGGCGCGGGTTTTGCGTTCGGCGGCCTGGTGATAGGCGCGGTGGCCACCGTGTTTGCCCTGGCTGTCGTCGGCGCGGTGCTGGCCGGCGTGTCCCTGGTGCTGATAGGCGTGTTTGCCTTTGTGCTGCTGGCCATCTTGCTGGCGCTGGCCCCGGTCATATTGCCGGTAGTGCTGCTGGTTGCCCTGATCGCCTTCATTGCCAGGAAAAAGCGCGCTTGATCGCTGGCTTGGTGCAGACGCAGCGCCGATTTATTGCTGATTGAATACTTGCTTTCGCCGTAAAAACCGGGCCCTTGATGGGCCCGTTTTTGTTTTTATCGGGGAGCTATACTTTAGGGCGTGTTGAAATCAAGCGATGCTCTTGCAACTCCTTCTATCTTCCCTTCTTTTTTGCGTCCTGAGGGGCCGGCAATGTTAAGATGCGGGGCTTTCAGAACGTATGGCTGCATACGTTGCTATTATTGAACTAAAGAGGGTGCATGAAAGACTATTACTTTGTGTTGGGTATCCCGAGTACGGCGCCGCTGTCGGAGGTGAAAAAAGCATTCAGGCAGAAAGCGTCTGAATTTCACCCGGACAGGAATACGTCGGAAATAGCGCCGGAAAAATTCCGCGAGATCAGGGAAGCCTACGACGTGCTGTCGGACGATGCGGCCCGGGCCGCCTATGACGAGAATCGCCGGCGCAACCTGCTGGAAGACCCTCTGCAGACCGCAACAGAAATTTGGAAGAATTATTTATCAGGAGTATTGCAGTGAAGCTGTCTAATTTTTTTGAGGCCCTGGCATCTGCGTATGAAGCGGAACTGGAGGATTTGCGCAGCGATTCCGAAGGCAACGATATTCTGCGCAAACGCCTGATGACCAAACGCGGAGAAGTGCCGCTGCTGTTGTCCATGTTGAAGAGCAACCCTGAAATGGTCGCGGTCGCCTTTCATGGCGGCATCAAGTTCATGAATCCCTTGGTCATGGAAGCATTGGCATCCAAGGAGCCGAACAGATTTCCTTCCTGGAAAGAATTGAAGGGCAGCCTGGTCATTGAGACATGGGCTGAGAAATTGAGTGCAATAGTGTTGGATAATGCAGATGGCGAGCAGTTCATGGTGACCGCCGCTTGCCTGGAATACCTGAACAAAAGCGGACAGTCGCGCGCAAACAATCCTTCCAACGTGGAAGAGGCCGAAGAGGAAGATGAAGAAGAGAGCGAAGCCAATGAAGGCCGCTACCATCTGGATACGCGCAACGGCAGCGGCGACGAATACGATGAAGATCAGGGCGATCTGGAAGAAGCCGGGGCCGACTGGCTCGTGGAGCAGGGCTTCGACCGTAAAGATTAAGCAGAACTTAGGACAACTATGAAAACAAATTTCCCCGCGCTGATAGAGGCGCAAAGCCTGGTCAAGATAGGCGACATCGTCGGTGCAGAATCGGCACTGGCAACCATGGCGGAAACCGAGGGCGACCATGCATTGGTGGCGGCGCTGGACGAGTTTCCACCCAAGGATTTGCTGGCGATCATCCGCGAATACGATGCGTCGAAAGAATCGCTGGTCAACCTGCTGGTGACGCCGGAACAGTTCGCCAAGGCGGTGGTGCTGGAAAAGCGCTACGGCGACCTGAGCCATGAACAATTGCGCGGCATGATCAATTCCGTCATCTTTCGCGAAGGTGCCGACGCAGCCGAATTCCTGTATGAAATCGGCGAGCTCGACGGTGGCTACGATGCGCTGGTCGATTACCTGTCCGAGCGCACCAAGCGTGTGGAACATTTTTATCGCTATGGCACCTTCGACCTGTTCGAATACGGCGACGACGTCAAGACCCAGGCCATAGACGATGACTTGATGAACCTGAGCGGCGATACCGATGCGTCGGTGTCCGCGCAGGATATGGCAAATGTGATCGACCATGACTGGATGGAAGTGACCTACATCCTGCGCTTCCAGTTGCCTGAGCTGTTCAGGGAAGTGCTGCTGAAATTGCGCACCCGCTACCAGAACAGTGCGCAGGCGCTGGAAGATGCCGAGGCCGATGCGCTGGTGTCGGACGAGGATGAAGAAGACGCGCCGAAGAACGAGAAGGTAGACAAGGGCGACGAAGAAGAGTCCGCCCTGTAGCCCACCGCCCGCGGGAGGCCGAAACGCTTCCCGATTTGCACCGCCCGCCCTGGCTGGGGCCTGGCGGTTCCACTTCCCTTGAAACGACTGATGAGCGATGCCTGAAAATACGTCCAATATCTCATTGTTTGAAGATCGTCCTTTCTTTGAAAGGGCCTTGCGCCTTGGCGTTCAGCAAGGTGTCGTGGACCAGGCCAAGATTGCCGCGATAGAAGCCGACGCCCCCAAGGGCATGGTGCAGATCGCGGAGGCTTTCGGCAGCAAGTATTTGCGGCCGGAAATAGAAACCGCGCGCAAGCGCATCGTCAACCTGGTCAGCCTGTATTTGTTTGAGACTGCCAATGGCGACCTGGAGGTGGCGGCCAAGCTGATCCGCGACAATAGTTTCCTGTCTTTGTCGCGCGGCGGTTCCGGCCTGATCAAGGCGCTGTTCGCGATGCCGGAATATGCATTGCTGGGACGCGAAGAAAAAGGCCGGGTGGAAGACTTCCTGGAATACTGGTCGCGCAAGGAAAACCAGATCGACTATCAAAAGGCGTTGGCGCAGCGCAAGGCCAATATGCTGGAGATAGAAGCGGGCCTGTGGTTTGGGCAGCAGTTGGAGCTGGAACGCGAGGATCTGCGGGAGCAGGACGCCGATGCCGAATCCGTGATCCGCACCGCGATGTTGTTGCGCCTGGCCGGCAAGGCCAATGGCAGCTTGTTGAACCAGGTGGAGTTTGCCGGCCTGCTGGATGCCATCCGCGCCAAAGGGATCAAGCTCAAGAAGACAACGAACGGCAAGGCTGGAGAAATCCCTGAGAAATACCGCGCGATCGCGGAGCGTATCCAGAAAGAAGTGGCCGAACGTGATTTGCCGCGTATCCAGGACCTGGAAATCTCGCTGGATAAACTGGTCTATGAACTCAAGGACAGGTATTACCTGCGCGATTATGAAGTGGAAGATACTTCAGAATACGATGCGCTGGTCTCCAAGGAGTGGACCAAGCTCACCAAGGGCAAGACCGACATCGATGCACTGCTGACCCTATTCCTGTGCCTGGCCGCAGACATGCCGCCGAAAACCAGCCTGACTGAAGCCGGCGCCAAAAAGCTGGTCAAGAAGCTCCGCGACGAGGGCTTCAATCCGGATGCCGCGGCCGAGTTCATCAAGATGGCTGCCCCGCATGAAAAGCAGGAAAGCCTGCTGGCAGACTGGGAAGAGTTTGTGGAAGAAGCGAATAACTACCTTATGGATGACTGGGATAGCAACTACACCGGCGCCATGCGCTTCCTGCGTGAGAATTGCTATATAGAGAAAGCGAAGAAGTAGCGCTGGGGTGGGCTGCCGGCAGTGATCAGTCTGCCGCCATCCTCCTCTCTTAGCTGTAGGGTGGGCACC
>JABDED010000015.1 GCA_013287275.1 Betaproteobacteria bacterium | reverse complement strand
GTCACCGCGCCGGAGCCGCAAATCTATGACATGGTGCTGGTGGCCGTCGGCCGCAGCCCCAACGGCAAGAAGATTGCCGCCGACAAGGCCGGCGTCAGCGTCACCGATCGCGGCTTCATCAATGTTGACAAGCAAATGCGCACCAATGTGCCGCATATCTTTGCGATCGGCGACCTGGTCGGCCAGCCCATGCTGGCGCACAAGGCCGTGCATGAGGCGCACGTCGCGGCAGAGGCGGCCAGCGGACTCAAGTCGCATTTCGATGCAACGGTGATCCCATCCGTTGCCTATACCGACCCTGAAGTGGCATGGGTAGGTATCACCGAAGACGAAGCCAAGGCCAAGGGCATCAAGCTGGAGAAGGGCCACTTCCCATGGGCTGCTTCAGGCCGCGCAGTGGCAAACGGCCGCGACGAGGGCTTTACCAAGCTGTTGTTCGATGCAGAGACGCATCGCATCGTCGGCGGCGGCATCGTCGGCACCCATGCGGGCGACATGATAGGCGAACTGGCACTGGCGATAGAAATGGGTGCGGATGCAGTCGATATCGGCAAGACCATCCACCCCCATCCTACGCTGGGTGAGTCGATAGGGATGGCGGCCGAAGTGTTCGAGGGTGTGTGCACCGATTTGCCGCCTGCGCGTAAAAAGTAAAGTAAAAATAAGTTGCCCGATAAAGCCGGGCAGCAACACGAAAGCCTCGCGAACCGCAGTCCGCGAGGTTTTTTTTATGTGCCGCTTATGTTCGACTTATGTGCAGGTATTTATTGTCGGTGTATTTAAGCCGGCAATTTTACCGCCAGCAAATCCACCTTTTCTATCACCGGCGGCTGCGACAGCAATTCACCCGCCTTGGCCATCAGCGCTGCGGCGATAGGGCCTGCCAGGTGGGCGGAGCGCCCATCCTCGTCGGCAAATGCATCAAACACGCCGAAGGTCGACGGGCCCATGCGCAATGCAAACCAGGCGATGGTCCTGGCTTCCTGGTTGGCCAGCGGCAACGCGCTTTCCAGGAAGCTTGCCACTTCCGTTTCTTTCCCTGCCTTCGCTTCCAGGCGTACCAGCAATGCGAGTTTTACCATGGTGTATCTCCTTTTAATTTAAATGCGTCCCAGTGGTGGGATGTGTTGTGTGCTTGAACAACAGGAGCGATGATAGGCCTCAATGCGTTCGCATATAAGTGGCAGGAATGACAGTTATGCTATGATTCCTGCCATGAAAATCTATATCCTGGTCGTTGATGATGTGTTTGATACCGGCCTGTCCACCTTGCTGGATACCTTCGGCATTGCCAATGAACTGGCTGCAATGGGAGGCGATCCGGCTTGCCGTTTCGACGTGCAATTGTTGTCTGTGCGCAAGCATATACGCACCAGCCATGGCTTTACCGTGCCGGTTGCGCCTGCGTCCGGCCTGGACAGGCCGGACGTGGTGCTGGTGCCGGCAATGGGGGCAAAAATGCCGGAGCAGGTGCGCGCCGCCTTGCAGCGCAAGGAAGTGGCGGATATCGGCAAGATACTGAAGGGCTGGGCCGATGGCGGCAGCATGATTGCCGCTGCCTGCACCGGCACCTTCATGCTGGCCAATGCGGGTTTGCTGGATGGGCATAGCGCCACCACGTCCTGGTGGCTGGCGCCACTGTTCCGTGAGCTGTTTCCCGTAGTCAAGCTGGATGAGTCGCATATGCTGGTCAATTCCGCCAACCGGATAACCGCCGGCGCTGCACTTGGGCATCTGGACCTGGCGCTGTGGCTGGTGCGCAGCATCAGCCCGGCATTGGCGGCGATGACCGCGCGCTACCTGGTGATAGAGCCGCGCCCTTCACAGGCCGCATTTGTGATCCCCGATCATCTGGCGCATACCGATCCGGTCGTGGAACGCTTTGAGCAATGGGCGCGCGGCAAGCTGGCCGAAGGATTCTTGCTGAGCGAAGCGGCGAAAGCGACCGGCACCAGCGAGCGCACGCTGGCGCGGCGTTTGCGCGCGGTGCTGGGCAAGACGCCTTTGTCCTACTTCCAGGATCTGCGGGTCGAGAGGGCGGTGCATTTGCTGCAAACCAGCAGCGCGAGCATAGACCAGATCGCTTCGCAGGTGGGCTATGCGGATGGCGTTACTTTGCGTACGCTTTTGCGGCGCAAGATAGGGCGCGGGGTGCGGGAGTTGCGTTCGCGGCAGTGACTTCGTCGACGGCAATCCGCGGGCCAATGTTGCAATGTCACTCCCCTCAAAATCTATACATGACGGCGTTTTCCTGGCAGCATCGATAGTCATGGCAGCTTCATCAATGCGCAGACCGCTTGCTAACAAGCGTCGATATAAATCCCACTGCACGTGTGAACTTTTTTAAGTGCAAACCGCATCTACCGGTGAAGCTGGCATTCATTGACATTCAGCAGGTACCCAGGGACGGGCACGCGGACTGCTTGCCTGCCGCTTGCCATCGTACGCATCAGCCCCAATACCGTTTTCAGCAAAGCCGCAACGCTATTCGCGCTGCAAGAAATTTATTTTTGCGGAGTTGCATCATGCCTATCCAGCAGTCGCTTGCATATAGTCCCGCGCGCATGGCGGGGATATTTTTCTTGCCGGTTCTCTTGTTGCTCATGATGCAGCCGGCCCATGCCGTCCCCAGCTTCGCGCGGCAAACCAAGCTCGATTGTATGACATGCCATGTGAGCTGGCCGGAACTCACGCCTACCGGCAGGCTATTCAAACTGAACGGCTATACGTTAGGCGAGCAACTGCGGGTGCCGCTGGCGGGCATGTTGCAGGTGTCGCGCACGTCAACAGCTAACGTCGATCCCAGGCAGGCGGATAATTTCCCCAAGGACCGGGAACTGGTGTTGCAACAAGCCAGCGTGTTTGTTTCCGGCAAACTTGCCGAGCAGCTCGGCATCTTTAGCCAGGTCACTTATGACGGCGTCGCGCACCACACCAGCATCGACAATCTCGACCTGCGCTACGCGCAGAGGTTCGGCGAAAGTCCGCAAGCAACGATTGCCGGCGTGACGCTGCACAACAACCCCATGGTGCAAGATATTTATAATACCGGCCCCATCTGGGGATTTCCATTCGCATCGTCACCGGTCGCGCCGGCCCCGAATGCCGGCACAGTGATAGAAAGCCTGGGCCAGCAAGTGGCCGGGTTCGGAGCCTACGCGCTTTGGCATAACACGGTATACGCAGAGCTGAGCGCTTACCGTACTGCCGACAAGGCCTTCTCGCTGCTCCGTGCGGGCACCGATCATGCCGGCGACGCTGCGCTGCGGGGCTTGAATCCCTACTGGCGCCTGGCCTTGCAGCATGAGTGGGGGGCAGGCATGCATTCGGCCATGCTCGGCACGTATGGCATCAACATCAATCGCTATCCGGACAGCGGCATGCCCTTCGGCGCGGCTGACCGCCTGCGCGACATCGGTTTCGACGCCCAGTACCAATACATTACCGATCGCCATCGCTTTTCTGCGCAACTCAACACTATCCGCGAAAACCAGCGTTGGAATGCGTCGTCGTTCAGCAATCAAAGCGACGTCCTCAAGTCGTTTCGCAGCAAGCTAAGCTACTACTATCAGAAGCAATACGGGATCAACCTCAGCTATTTTTCGCTGCGCGGCAACGGCGACGACCTGTTGTACAACACCGGCGCGCCGGTAACCGGCAGTGCCGGCGGCAGCCCCAATAGCAATGGCTATGTCGTTGAATTGAACTATCTGCCGCGCCGCGACATCCGCATTGCGCTGCAGTACACCGGTTACACACGGTTTAACGGGGCCGCGAGCAATTACGACGGCTTCGGCAGGAATGCCAGGAATAACAACACCCTGTATCTGATGACCTGGCTGATGTTTTAGGCCCTCGATTTGAAAGGAACAATCAAAAATGGACGCACAACACTGCCAGCGCCGCCGCATGCTGAAGCAAGGCGCCGTGGCGCTGGTGTCGCTGGCGGCGCTTCCACTGGCAGGCCTGTACCGGGACGCCGCGGCCGGCGCATCCCGCTTCGACCTGCACTATCAAGACCGTCCCAAGGACGGCCAGAGATGCGCGGATTGCGCGGCATTCATTCCTCCGGCAGACGGCAGCGGTACCCAGGGCGCCTGCCGCGTCGTAGCCGGACAAATAGACCGCGACGGCTGGTGCATGGCGTTTACCAGGAAGTAAAAAAGCAAGCACCATACCGGCTGCTTGCTTGCTTTCTTGTTTGCTTCCTGAGATTCGCTAGCGAAAATCGAATACGCTGCGCATCCAGCAGATCACTGCGAACCTGTGCCCACCGGCTTGCCTGCCGCCTGCTGCGAGCTATCCCGGGCCGCCTTGAACTCCGCATCGGCCTTCCACTCAGGTTTCGCCTTGCCTTGCGCAACTTCGTAACCCGCTTCAAACAGCATGCGCATATCTTCTACCACACCGCCAAAATCCCAGTCCTTGTTCACGACGTCGCTGACTTTGTGATAGCTATGCGCAGTGTAGTCCTCGGATTTTTCCAGCGCGAATTTGGGGGATTTGCCGATGAACTGGGTGCCGCTGCTGGCGTAGATGACAGGCACGCCGACCTTGGCGAATTCAAACTGGTCGCCGCGGTAAAAGCCTCCGGATTCAGGATGCGCTTCGGAGCTGGTGGTGCGGCCCTGGGTCTTGGCCACTTTGCGCACCAGGTCGTCGGCGCTGGATTTGCCGTAGCCTATGATCTTCACGTCCTTAGTCTTGCCCCAGGGGTTGATGCCGTCGATGTTGATGTCGATCAGGGTCTTGGCTAGCGGGTACAGCGGATTGCGCGCATAGTAGCGCGCGCCCAGCAGGCCTTGTTCTTCCGATGTGGTGGCGATGAACAGGATGCTGCGCTTCGGCGCTACCGGCAGCGCCTTATAGGCCTTGGCCAATTCCAGCAGACTGGCAACGCCGGAGGCGTTGTCCAGTGCGCCGTGGTAGATCTTGCCGGTGCGCGGGCCTGGCAATGCCTCATTGATGCCGAGATGGTCCCAGTGCGCGGTATATATGATGTATTCGTCTTTCAGCGCCGGGTCCGAGCCCTCTATCCTGGCGACCACATTATTGGACTCCACCTGGTTGATCTTGTTGCTGACGGCATAGCTGGCGGTAACGCCCATCTTCACGGGCTTGAAATCCCTGGACAGCGCCGCTTTTTTCATCGCGTCAAAATCCAGGCCGCTGACGCTGAACAGTTCTTTCGCGCGCTCTACCGGCATCCATCCGGGCACTGCCGGGAAATCCGGGTTTCCTGCGGGGTCATAGATGCTGAAGTTTTCGCGGCCCCAGCTGTTTTTGACCACTTCATACGGATAAGATGCGGGCTTGGTTTCATGCACGATCAGCGCCGCCGCAGCACCCAGTTTAGCTGCCATTTCAAATTTATAGGTCCAGCGCCCGTAGTAAGTCATTTCCTTGCCCTTGAACATCTTGGGATCAAGCTGGGAAGGGTTTTTAGGATCAGGGATAGCCGGGTCATTGATCAGCATGACCAGGGTCTTGCTTTTCAGGTCCATGCCTTTATAGTCATCCCAGTGATATTCAGGGGCGATCACGCCGTAGCCGACAAAGACCAGCTCGGACTGGTCGATCTTGATGTTGGATTGGGCCTGCGGCGACCAGGCGACAAACTCGTCCGGGTAGCGCAATTTCTGTTCCTTGCCGCCCACGTTCAGGCTCAGCGTAGGCGCGGACGTGGTGCCCAGCAAAGGCACTTTTTGCACATAGCTGCCGTCCGGATTGCCGGGAGCCAGGCCGAGCTTCTTGAATTGTTCGGTAATGTAAGTCACCGTTTTTACTTCGCCGTTGCTGGCCGGGCCGCGTCCCTCAAAGTCGTCGGATGCCAATACCTTGATATGCTGCAGCAGTTCGTCGCCATTGATGGCGCCGGCCGCCTTGGCGGAGCCGCCGGCAGCAATTGCGTGGACGGAGATGCCGGCCAGGGTGCCGAGCAAGAGTAAAGGCTTTAACGAATACTTTTTAGAAATCATTCCTGCTTCCCTTTTTTAAACTGGTCTGGGCGCTGGTGCGCGGGCGGCGGCATGTGCCGCCAGACCTGGAATATTACCGCAAATAAATATATTAAGCTTGTCGGGCGGGGCGAGAAGCCTATTTGTTTTCTGTAATCAGGTTTGCGGCGGCACGGTATCCGGCATCGCGGCCATCAGTCCGCTTAGCCATTCGACAAACACGCGTACCCGCGGCGATAACTGGCGATGGTGCGGGTACAGCACAGACAAGGGCATGGGGGCAGGGCGCCACGCGGGCAAGACCTCCTTTAGCGTTCCTTCGGCCAGTTGCCTGGCCAGGCCGTGGCGCGGCATCTGGATCAGGCCAAATCCGGCTTCACAGCTGGCCATGTAGGCGTCGGCGTCATTGACCGAGACTACGCCGCCCATCGCCAGCCTGTGCGTCGTCCCTTCCACTTCAAACTCGAAATCCATCGGCCTTCCTGTTTGCGATGAGATGTAATTGACTGCTTGGTGGTGGTGCAGCTCATCCAGGGTCCTGGGTTCGCCGTACTTTTCCAGATAAGCGGCGCTGGCGCAGGTGATCTGCAGCATCGATGCAACCCGCCTGCCCACCATCGTGGAGTCGCGCAACTCGCCGCCGCGCAACACGCAATCGACTCCCTCCCTGACCAGGTCCACCAGGCGGTCGCCCATGCCGATTTCCAGTTCTATCTGTGGATAGCGCTGATGGAAAGCCGGTAGCGCCGGGATGACGATGGTCCGGCCCAGCGAGCCCTGCAGGCTGACCCTCAGCTTGCCCTTGGGATTGGCTGTACTGTGGCTGAAGGCCGATTCGGTTTCTTCCAGATCTGCCAGCAGGCGCACGCAGCGATGGTAATAGGCCTCGCCGTCCAGCGTGGTGCTGACCTGGCGCGTGGTCCTTTGCAGCAGCCGCGTGCCGAGATAGCTTTCCAGCTGTTTGATGGTATGGGTCACCGTCGCGCGCGGCAGCAACATGCTGTCGGCGGCGCGGGTAAAGCTGCCCAGTTCAACGATGCGGGTAAATATCTGCATGGCGTGAATGCGGTCCATAGCGGCCTCACTGTTGGCGAATATTGAATAGTGATGGCAATTTTATGCCATTTATTGTTGAAATTTATGCGTCTACAATCCATTCATTCCAAAACCGCACTCAAAGCAGCCGGTTGCGGGAACTGGCTTACTTGCCTTATTTACCTTATTTGCCATCACAGGAGCACGCCGCCATGAATGCACGCATTACCACTTCCAATATCGTCACCCGCTCGCTGGGCGCCACCGGTCCGCGCGTTTCTGCGCTAGGCCTAGGCTGCATGGGCATGTCCGACCTGTACGGCCCGGCGGATGAAACAGAAAGCATAGCTACCGTGCACGCGGCCTTGGATGCCGGCGTCAATTTGCTGGATACCGGCGACTTTTACGGCATGGGCCATAACGAAATGCTGATCCGTGATGCGCTGAAGATGCGCCGGCGGGAAGACGCCGTCATCAGCGTCAAGTTCGGCGCGATGCGCGATCCCAAGGGCAACTGGATAGGGATGGACGGCCGGCCTGCCGCTGTCAAGAATGCGCTGGCCTACAGCCTGCGCCGCCTGGGCACCGACCATATCGACATCTACCGCATCGCGCGGGTCGACCCTAATGTGCCGATTGAAGAAACCGTAGGCGCGATCGCCGACATGGTCAAGGCCGGCTATGTGAAACACATCGGCCTGTCGGAGGCCAGAGCCGACACCATACGCCGCGCGCACGCTGTGCACCCCATCAGCGACCTGCAGATTGAATATTCGCTGTTCTCGCGCGGCATAGAGGCTGACATCCTGCCGGCTTGCCGCGAACTGGGCGTAGGCATCACCGCCTATGGCGTCTTGTCGCGCGGTTTGCTGAGCGGCCACTGGAGCACGCAGCGCAATGAAAGCGTACGCGATTTCCGCAGCAACAGCCCGCGTTTCCAGGGCGATAACCTGGAGCGTAACCTGGCGTTGGTGGATGCCTTGCGCAGCGTAGCCGAAGAAAAGGGCATGAGCGTTGCGCAGGCGGCGATAGGCTGGGTGCTGGCGCAGGGCGAAGACATCATCCCGCTGGTCGGCGCACGCAAGCGGGAGCGCTTGCAAGAAGCATTGGGCTCGTTAAGCCTGGCGTTGACGCCGCCAGACCTGGCGCGCATAGAGCAGGCGGTCCCGGCCGGTGCCGTTGCCGGCGATCGTTACGACAAGCATGCGATGGCGATGCTGGATAGCGAGCGTGCCTGATCCAGCGGCCGCCGGTAGATACAAAAATCCTCGCACTGCTGTGAACGGATGGGCGAGGATTTTTTTATTTGTGCAAGCTACAGCACCAGTATGGCAAGGCCCAGGCCTAGCACACAACACAAGGGCGAGTAGAGCAGGGTGTCCATCCTGGCAAAGCGGGTATTCCTGATTTTCTTGAAAAAGCCGACCAAGCGGAATTCGCCGATTGCGCGCAGCAGCATGGCGATTGCCACCATGGCCAGCGCAAGACGCATAATATTCAGGCCGGTGTGCCCGACACTGATGCCCAACATGCCGCTGCGCACTGCGACCATGGCGGCAACCACAAACAAGACAAGCGCCACCGCCAAAGTGCCGGCCCTGCCAGGTTGAAATGCCTTTTCCATGGTCAGGGAATTGCTTCTTGAAGGGCGCTCAGGCACTGCAATGGACGCGCCCTTTTGTCCGCCGCATGCCCAATACACATGCACCAGCGCCAGCAAAGAAAAAATGATCAGCAGCAAAAATGCCAATAGGTTCTGCATCTCGATCACAGCCGCGAAGTTTGGCGACGCTTGATAACGCGTCCATTCGTGCTTGGCCGGTCTGCAGCGGAAATGATGCTGGGGGCAGAAGGCACAGGGCGCGGTACGGTTGACCTTTGCGATTCATAGGCGGCGACCAGCGCGGCGATGCGTGGATCGTCGGCGCCGGGACCGGGCATCCAGTCCAGGTCTTTAAAAGCCAGCGCCTTGCCGGCTTTGTTGCTGGGCCGCATGTCCGGTATTTTTTCTCCGGTTTTCCGCTCCACGATCTGCAACGGAACCGATGCCGGGGTTTGCAGCCAGCGGTCGCCCCACTGCATCAAGGAAACCAGCACCGGCAATAAATCCAGGCCCATCGGGGTCAGGTGGTAGCCATAACGCCTGGATTCGCTGTCTACCGGCTCCTGTTCCAGGATGCCGTTTTCTACCAGCATGGCAAGGCGCGCAGACAGCACATTGCGCGCAATACCCAGGTGCTCGGCAAAATCGTCGAACCTGTGGGTGCCGAATACCGCTTCCCGTATCAGCAGCAAGGTCCAGCGGTCGCCCAGTATGTCAAGCGCGCGGGCGGCGGAGCAGGGGGATTCATTGATTTTAAGCCTGGGCATGCTGCTTCCTTGGTGTCGTTGATGGAATCATCATAGATCATCAGGTTTCATTAAACAACTAATTTGGTTTTTTAAAGAAACTAAATAAAAGGCTGTCCCGATAAAAAATTTCTTCGCCTTGTCCTACACGGCCTCTGCTTGCTGTCCTATATGGCAACTTTTTTCCCGATGTTACGATGCATTCCATGGTTTGGGCTTCAATCATGGAGCTAGGCAAGCCGGCGGAAATCATGTCTGCAAAATTTTCAATCCGCATGCGTTTAAAAAAAAGGAGCTCAATATGAATTGGGACATCGTAGAAGGAAACTGGAAACAGTTTAAAGGCAAGGCCCAGGAACAATGGGGCAAACTGACCGATGACACGCTGGAGGTGATCGCCGGCAAGCGCGATCAACTGGCCGGCAAGGTGCAGGAGGCCTATGGTATCAGCAAGGATGAGGCAGAAACACAAGTCAAAGAATTTGAAGAGCGCAATAAGGATTACAAGCCTTAAATGCTCAACAAATAAAGGACTTTGCCGCATCCCATAAAATAAGGACATACAAAATGAAGAAACTAATTACAGGCTTGATATTCTCTGTCGCAGCCATCGGTATCTGTTCCAGTTCCTTTGCCGCATCCGATGAGGCTAAGGCGGCCTACAAAATGGCGGAAAACAGCGCCGACAATGACTACAAGGTCGCCAGCGCCAAGTGCGATGCGCTGGCCGGCAATGCCAAGGACGTCTGCGTGGAAGAAGCCAAACTGGCCCGCACCCGCGTCAAGGCCGATGCAAAAGCCAAATATGAAAATACGCCCAAGGCCTATACCAAGGCAATGATAGACGTTGCCGATGCCGAATATGCGGTCGCCAAGGAAAAATGCGATGACAAGGCCGGCAATGACAAGGACGTTTGCAACAAGGAGGCCAAGGCTATCAAGGAAACCTCGATAGCGAATGCCAAGGCAGGCAAAAAAGTTGCCGATGCGCGCAGCGATGCGGCGAAAACAAAAAACGATGCTGACTATAACGTAGCGATTGAAAAATGCGAAGGACTGGCTGGCCCTAGCAAGGAGGCCTGCGTAGCGTCGGCCAAAGCGCAATACGGCAAATAAGCTATACATACGTTTATCGATTTTCTTGAAGTGCAGGCTAGGGGCAACATTGCAGTCTTTAGCTTGAGGCAGTAACCCGGAGCATGCTGCCGAATTTTTCGGTAGCGGCCCTGGAAATTAAAACTTATCTTTCCTCTGGAGAATAAAAATGAAATCAATCCTCAAACGACTCAGCGTTTTCTTGATGGCAGCGATGATGGTCGCGCTGGTAGGCTGTGCATCCACTGCCAAACAGGAAGGCACCGGCGAATATGTTGACGACACGGTAATTACTGCTAAAGTGAAAGCTGCCTTTGTCAATGAGCCTACATTGAAAGCAACTGAAATCAATGTGGAAACATTCAAGGGCACAGTGCAACTGAGCGGTTTCGTTGCGGATCCTGCAGCTATCGGCAAAGCGGTTGAAGTAACGCGCGGCGTCAAAGGCGTGCAAAACGTGAAAAACGATATCCGCGTCAAGTAACCATGCTGTAGCAATGCAGTGCAAGGCTGGCCATACCGTAGTGGACTCGTCCACGGCAATGCGGTATGGCCAGATCGCGTTAGTGTACGCTGCGTCAGCCTGTCCATCATCAAGGAGTTATTAATGGGAACTACTTCCACCATAGCAACAAAAACACCCACAGCCTTGGACGCCGCCGAGAATCTCGCAGGGCGCGTAGGGAGTGCCGCCGGCAACGTGTTCGACGCTACCAAGGCAGCTGGCAAGCAGGTAGGTTCGGTCGCCTCGGATGAAATGCTGAAACTGAAGGCAGACCTGGATGATTTGATCGCCCGCCTGCCCAGCTTGTCCGATATCGACCTGAACGCCGCAAAGGAAAAACTGCTGCAGCAAGTCGCCGTTGCCAGGGAAGCGACCAACCAGGCCACAGCCAGTGCACGTGAGAAATTGAATCAGGGTGCTGAAGTTGCCGGCGAGTATGTAAAAGAAAAGCCCCTGCAGTCTGTAGCCGTGGCGGCCGGCGTCGGTATCCTGATAGGGATGCTGATCGCGCGCAGCAAATAGAGAATCGATATTTTGGGGTTTGACTTACCCTGATGTACGCGGGCGGACCCTGAATCTCAATCATCCGGCGTTCCTATGGCCGCCTGCCGCAGCACAAGCCTGATTGTGCTGCTTGTTTTTTGTTACTCCCCATCATGGGCAGGGCCAGGCGCACAAAAGACCGGCTTGACCGGCTTTGCCTGAACGCGCAGGCCCGGCTCATCTTCCTTCCTTGAACCTGCAGGCCATACCCCTCTCCATTTTTCATCCGGGCGAAACAGCGGACCTGTGTTGGATATCGTACAGAGGTAGAGCGCCAGCCTCCCTATTCTGTAGCCTGTGCATGGGCATGATTGTTGTCTGCATCTGCGGCAACCTGGAACCATGTGCAAGTTTTCATCGCTGAGGAGTTGCAGCGCTTTATTAAACCACCTAAGGAGTTTCATCATGAATTCAGATCAAATCAAAGGCGCTGCCAAAGATGCAATCGGCAAAATGCAAAAAGAAGCAGGGAAAATGGTCGGCAGCAAAGAGCAGGAAGCCAAAGGCGCTGCCAAGCAGGTCGAAGGCAAGGTGCAGAAGGGCATAGGCAACATCAAGGAAGCGATGAAAGACGCCAATAAAAAATAGCTAGTTCACTACTACAGGCTCTGTTGCGAGGCTTGATAGGAAAAATCCGTATTTCGCCCGCAACAGGCTTCTTTCTGGTTTGCAGTGAAAGTTTTGTTTACACACTACTGGCCCGGGCGTTTATATAAAGAACCGAGCAGGCACAATATCCTCAACAAAAATAATAACTACCGAGGTCACATGCATACCTTTTCAGATCATCCAGAACCTGGCAGGGCCGAAACAAATAGCACACCGGCAAGCCAGGATCCCGTTACGTCGGCCTTGGTTGCGGCGCCGGAAGTAGCGATGTCTGCGGCTTCGGACGCTAAGCAATTGCCCCCAAGCCGCATACACGTCGACGCGCGCGGCTGGGCGATTACGATACTGGCGGTGGTCGCCTTTATCTTTGCACTGAGTTTTGCGCAGAAATTCTTCATACCGCTCACCTTCGCGATCTTTATTGCCTATACCTTGAGCCCGCTGGTCGCCGCCCTTCAGCGCATCAGGATACCGCGCCTGGTAGCCACCTCGGTGCTGATGATAGGCATCGTCGGTGGAGCCGGCATGCATGTCGGCACCTTGAAGGAAGAGTTTGATTCCATCCTGCAGCAGTTGCCGGCCGCGACCAGGAAATTATCTTCGGAACTGACCAGGATGCAGTACGGCCAGGCGAGCATGATGCAAAAGATGCAGGCTGCGGCGACGGAACTGGAAAAAGCCACCAGCCAGGCCGCGGGCGCAAAGCCGGATTTCCGCAAGCCGGCCGCCAGCGACCAGCCTGTCTTTAAACTCAGGGAATGGCTGCTACTGGGATCCATGAGCGTGATGGAATTTCTCGGCCAGGTCTTGATGGTGCTGTTCCTGGTATTTTTCCTGCTGCTGTCCGACGACACCTTTAAACGCAAGCTGGTCAAGCTGACCGGGCCTTCGCTGAGCAAGAAAAGGATTACCGTCCAGATTCTGAGCGATATCAATACCTCCATCCAGCACTATATGTTCATGCTGCTGGTGACCAATGCATTGCTGGGCCTGCTCATCTGGGCAGCCTTCCAGATCATAGGCCTGGAAAATGCCGGCGCCTGGGCGTTGACCAGCGCCTTGCTGCACGTGATCCCCTACTTTGGTTCGCTGCTGATCGCCGTCGCGGCCGGCGTGGTCGCGTTCATGCAATTCGGATCGATATCGATGGCCCTGCTGGTGGCCGGAACCTCCCTGGGTATTGCGACACTGATAGGCACTTTTGTCACAACCTGGATGACAGGCAGGATCGCGAAGATGAATGCCGCCGCCGTGTTCATCTCGCTGTTGTTCTGGGGCTGGCTGTGGGGGATATGGGGTTTGCTGCTGGGGATCCCTATCATTGTGATCGTGAAAGTTGTTTCCGAACATATTGAAGGCCTGGAAGCCGTCTCCGAATTGCTGGGAGACTGAGGATGCATTTGCTGTGATTGCCGCGACCGTGTGCCGCTGCATATACGTTGGCTAACGTACAGAGCTTGACTGCCCATGGACCTACACTAAAGCTGTTCGAATGGTATTGCATGATTTTCTGGATACTGCTTCGATTCGATACTTTCGGTTTCATGCAAATCAAGGAGATGATGATGAATATCTTAAACAAGTTGGCAATCAAGGGCATTGCCGTAGCCGCTGTGATCAGTTTAGGCGCGTGCGCCGGCATGAGCAATCAGGACAAGAGTGCGGTAGCCGGTGCCGGTATCGGCGCTGTGGGCGGTGCTGTGCTGACTGGCGGTAGCGCCATCGGTACGGTAGGCGGTGCGGCGGTAGGCGGCTATCTGGGTAATGAAGTCGGCAAGAGGAAATAGCGAGCAGGACGGAACCAGTGCCGGTTCGCGCCACTGTTTGATGAAAAGTAGCGAGTGTAAATTTTGAAAGGGACTCGATTATGCTGTATACCATTGCCGTCATTTTATTAGTATTGTGGATACTTGGCCTGGTCACTTCTTATACCATCGGTGGATTTATCCACATCCTGCTGGTTGTGGCCATCGTCATGTTTCTGGTACAGGTCATCAGCGGACGAAGATAGGGATGAAATAAAACAAGTTCGCAAGCCCGGTGGTCTTTTGGCCGGGTTCAAATTAAAAAACCATTTGACCGTTTCGTCGGCAGATGGTTTTTTTTGTAGTCAAAGGCATTAATCCGCAGGCAGATTTTTTGCATTCGTAGCGTAGTCAGGTCAGACGGGTGTGTTCCAGTGGGCCTGGGAACCCAGTTCCCAGGCCCGCTTGTCTGTCGGCTACAGGCGAGAAACGCGATTGTTCTCTACATACACGCGGCTGCCTATCCGCAGGTCGGCGATCGTGTCCTGCGTGATGGTCTGGTAACTGCCGTTGTCCATGCGCACGGTGATCTGGTACATGTCACGGGCCTGTGGCGGATTATTATTTTGCTCCACCCGGTTGCCGACCACAGCGCCGCCGACCGCACCGGCAACGGTTGCTGCAGTATTACCCGTGCCGCTGCCGACCTGGTGGCCCAGTATGCCGCCGACAATCCCGCCGACTACGGCGCCTGCGCCGGGACCTCTTCTCTCGGTCTGCACCTGCACTATCTGTATCGAGTCGACCACGCCGTAGTTATTCGAAACCTGCGAATACGCGGGAACCGCGGTCGTGGTAGTTGTGGAGCCGCATGCACTCAACAAGGAAGTCGCTGCCAGCAGCGTTGCCACAGCGAATTTACGGTGGATATTCATCATTTGCCCCTTGGTTGTTATATGCGGCAAGGATAATTGGCGCGGCAAAATTTTTCGGTGCGCTAGCACACTGAGGTTTTTGCAGCCGCCGCTCCGTCCAGGCTGGGTTTGCCGCATGGAAATCAGATTCGCATCCTGCGGGGTATGCCCCTGCCGCACGATATTCCGTTTCCTCCTATGGCGGCAGCAGGAGTGCAGCTTGCCAAGAGGAAATTTCTGTTGCCCTGGAATTGTGCTTGTAGGACAACACTGACCGGCCGCAACGGGCTTGGCGTACAAGTCCGCACCTGTTACTCCGATGGCTGACACGCCGCTTAAAACTTAAAGTGGGAAGCATATTACTTGGATTGAACAAGTGATCGGTAAGTAAGCTCTGGCACGGCTTAACACAGTATTACTGCAACAATTTTCTCAGGGTTGATGCAGCTAACGATGTCAGATTTGAATGTCAAGGGGACTAAAATGAACAATTCCATGCGTACTGAAATTTCGGTTAAAGCGCGTCTTCCCGTTCCAGCAGCGACTATGGTAAAGCGCGAGTTTTCAATTGTCAGCAACCAGTTGAATCCGCGGCCGATAGGCCCGATACAAAACGATTTATTGGCGGCGCTGCCTGCCGATGACCTGGCATTCCTGCTGCCTCACCTGGAGTTTGTGCACCTTCCTTTTGACAAGGAATTGTATGAGTACGGCAGCAAACTGTCGCACGTGTATTTCCCTACCACCGCGATTGTCGCGCTGCTGTATGTGCTGGCCGACGGCGGCGTTACCGAAATCGGCGTGATAGGCCATGAAGGCTTGCTGGGGATTTCTACGCTGATGGGCGAAAGCGCACTGGGTACCGCGATGGTGCAAAGCGCCGGGCATGCGTACAAAATGAAGGCGTCCGTGCTGAAAGATGCCTGCGCCCGCGGCGGAAAGCTGCAGCAATTGCTGATGCGCTATACGCAGGCCCTGTTTGCCCAGATGGCGCAGAATTCTGTTTGCGGCCGCCATTACTCGATAGACCAGCAGCTGTCGCGCTGGCTGCTGGACAGGCTGGACCGCTTGCCCACCAATGAATTGAAAGTGACGCAGGAGATGATTGCCAATATGCTGGGCGTGCGCCGCGAGAGTGTGACCGAAGCAGCCGGCAAGTTGCAGCATGAAGGCCTGATCCAGTATCGCCGAGGCAATATCACCGTGCTCGACAGGGAAGGGCTGGAGATGCATGCGGGCGAATGCTACAGGGTTGCCAAGCATGAGTTTGACCTGATGCTGTCCAGCGGTTCGGCAAGGGTGGCAAGATAGGACTGCGGCCCGGGTTAGTGCAACCCGGGCCGCTTAAGGATTACCTGACGGTTAGTGTGGGAAAGGCAGGAAGGCCTCAATCGAAGTGCCGCGGTTTGCCGCCCCGGGCTTGACCGTAAAACTTCCTCCCAACAGCAAGGCCCGCTCCCGCATACCAAGCAGACCGTGTGATTTATGTTTCTTCAACGCGTCTTTCGGTATGCCGACGCCGTCGTCCAGGATTTGCAGCCACAGCCCGTTCGCCTGGCGCTTCAGCGTCACCTTGACATGGCTGGCCTTGGCGTACTTGATCACATTGTTCAGGGATTCCTGGGTGATGCGGAACAGCGCGATGGCCCAGGTCGGATCGATGTTGTCAAAGTCTTCCGAGATATCCGCTTCATAGGCGAGCCCCGCAAGGCGGGCCGTTTCCTGGCAGTGGTTCTGGATGGAGGCCGTCAGGCCCAGGTTGTCCAGCATGCTCGGGCGCAGGTCTTCGATGATGCGGCGCTTCAGGTCCACCGTGTCCAGCAATGCCTGTTTTGCCCTTAGCAATTGTGTGGCCAATGCCGGTTCGGTTTTCTTCAATTTTTCGGTGACCATGGAAAGGTCCATGCTGATAGCAGTTAGGCTGGCGCCCATTTCATCGTGCAGCTCGCGCGCCAGCTTGGACTTCTCTTCTTCCGACACTTTCAGCAAGTGGCGCGACAACACCGACAATTGCTCGGTACGCGCCAGCACGGTGGTTTCGAGATTGTCGTTGGCCAGCTTCAGCGCGTCTTCCACCGCCCTCTGCTTGGCAAAGCTGCGGCCGATCAGGCGGTAAAACAGCATCAGGATCAGCATGGCGATGCCGTTGATCGCATTGCTTATCCACAGGGCGCCGTTATATTCCTGGTAGAAGCGGTCGCGCCGCGCCGTCAGCAGCTCCAGCTCTTCTTTTTCCATGATGATGTCTTGCAGGCGGATTTCATCCATCAGGTCCCGGCCGTCGCCGAGCTTGATCGCGTTGACGACTTCAATCAGGCCGCCATCCTTGAACAGGGCCGTGGTTTCCTCAAATTTCTTCATCTTGCGGTCGAACTGCAGCCGCAATTGCGCCAGGTTCTTTACCTGTGCGGGATTGTCCTGTACCAGTTTGTTGAGGATGATGAACTCCGATTCCAGCTTGTCCTTGGCGGCCTTCCAGGGGCGCAGATAGGTGGGATCGTCAGACAGGTAGTATCCGCGCAAACTGCTTTCTGCATCCATGATGAGCAGGTTGATATTCTTCAGGTGGTCCTTGACACTCCAGCCATGCTCCATCCAGTCATTGTTTTGCTTCAGCTTTTGCAGGTTCTGGTAACTGGAAACGGCAGAGCCTGCCAGCGTCACCAGGCAAATGACGAACAGGGCGGTGATATACAGGGGTATCGATGCGACAGATTTTTTTTTCACGTAAGCCAATCCATTTATTCGTTAGTGAGCTGCTATAAACCGGCAAGTTGAGACTAGTGCTCGGAGGTCTGGCGATGGATACGAAGTGTGAATCTACTCCTGATTACGACAGACGAACGTATATATTGTATTTTTTTTGTAAGAGTCAAGGCTAGCTGCAAAATGATTTGCCATCCAAAATCGCTTGCAATAGCCATTGTCCTACATCCTCATGCGCGTCAACGTATTGCGCTGGACTGAAGCTATCCCTAGAATGTTCAGTATATAAGGAAAATTGATAGTTAAAATAAGACCAATAAAAAGGTCTATAGAATGAACATAGCAAAAAAATTGAAAGTATTTTTAATAGAAGATGCCATCAAGATTCGATCCGTGCTGATTGATATTTTGCAGCAGACCGGCGACATTGAAGTAGTCGGCTATGCTGAAAATGAAAAAGATGCCGTGAATCAATTGCGCTCAAAAGAATGGGATGTCGCGATCGTCGATATCGGGCTACGCGAAGGCAATGGCCTCGCGGTGCTGGCTGCGCTGAAAAGCGATGCCAGGACATACGGCAAGCGCCTTGTATTTACCAGCAATCCCAGTACTGCGTTAAAAGCGCGCACGCTGGCGCTGGGCGCGGACGCTTTTTTCGATAAAGCCCGGGACATGGATATCCTGATCGGCCACATTCAGTCCATGGCGCATTAGCTACGGCGAAAAATTCGCCGCGAGTCCCAGGCCGTTGCCGGCAACGCCGCATCCGCCTTGGCATCACCCCACCAAGCTTATCCTCGGGCGATTCTGCCCCGATTATTCCAGCAGGTTGTTTTTCAGCGCATAGTAGGTCAGGTCGCTGTTGGAATGCAGTCCCATCTTTTCCATCACCCGGGTACGGTAAGTGCTGATGGTCTTTACGCTCAGCGACAGCTTGACGGCGATATCCGAAACCGATTCCCCTTTTGCCAGGCGCAAAAACACCTGGAATTCGCGGTCGGACAATTCAGTGTGGATGGCGGCCGTTGTGTCATGGTCGAAGCCCTGCGCCAATATCTCGCCGACGGCGGCGCTGACATAACGGCGGCCAGTGGCGACGGTACGGATGGCCTTGATCAGCTCTTCGGCATCGCATTCCTTGTTCAGGTAGCCGTTGGCGCCCATTTTCAGCAAGTTGACTGCATATTGCTGCGCCGGGTAGCCGCTGAGTATCAGCACCGGCAGTTCCGGCTGTCCCTGTTTGATGGTGCGCAGGGTATCGATGCCGCTCTGGTCCGGCATGCTGATATCCAGCAGCATGACGTCGCAGATTTTTTTGCGTGCAATGTCAAGTGCCTCCCTGCCGCTGGTGGCTTCAGCGACTACGTCTATATCAGTGATCTCAGAAAAAATCTGCCTGAATCCTGCCCTGACTATCTGATGATCGTCACAGATGGCGATACGTATCATTTTTTCCTCGGTTCTATCTCAGCTATCGCAGCGTAAGTGTTTTTGTCGTTACCGCGTGCGGCAAGGGCGGCCGGGCCGGTCGGCGCATACGGGACAAATGGTCAATGTAAATTTTACACTATGGGACTGCTACTTTCGCTAATTGTTCGGATTTTGCGCTGAATTTTGCAAACTGCCGAAATATTCTGCGTATTCGCACGTGAATTCGGCGCCAAGGAAGACTATCCGGGACGGATGATAAATCCACAACAGCAAGGCCGTCACTGAAACGCCGGTGCCATGGCCGCTGGTGATCTATTGACCAATTTCACACCAATCGCATACTTTCCCAGGACTAAATAGTCCGGAGGCGCCAGTCCTTGCGCCATCCCACGACAGTTTGATCCGGGGCAGTATTTATGGATGACCCCGAACATGCAGTTATCATGAAAAAACCAGGAAACGATGATCCGCGGGCACTCCGCCCGCGTCGCCCAATAGGGCTCCGGCAACATTTATATGGCAGGAGCCGCATGCATCGGTGTTTGATGAAATGGTAGAGGGCAAGGCCCCATGACTGAGGATTGATTGTGGCAGGATCAGGCTTTGCTTACCGCATCTTGCCTTTGCGAACCAGGTTCAGTATCGCCAGTAGCGCCAGTGCGCCGAAAAATGTGGCCAGTGCTGAACTCACGCCAAGCTCAGGCCTGGGGGTAAAGTCTTCGCGGGAAATGGCGCCGCTGTTGAGGATGCCGCTGGTGAGCGGCTCCAAGACCCAGTGCCCAATGGCACTGCCGAATATGCCGACGATCAGGTTCGAGGCCAATGGCGTATCCGATTTCATCAACAGGCTGGCGAGCCAGCCTATCGCTGCGGCGGAAATTATCCATGCGATGAAATTCATAGGGCTCCCACCGGGGTCAGATATTTGATTGGCAAGGCTGCAGGCTTGGGCTTAATGGCGGATCTGGCCGTCGGCGGTTGCGGACGGAGGTAAATTCCCGCCTTCCCCTTCCCAGGTATTCAGCTCCACTTTGTGCTGTTTGTGTTCGTGCCGTTTGGCATGATGGCGGCCCTTGCCGATTGCTGTCAGCAAAGCCCAGCCGGCGAGGCCGGCGGCGAGTAGCATGTGTTTTTTTGTAAGCATAAGGTACTCCCGGTTCAGGCGATTGGGGATGTGCGGAAGGCCGGATGATTTTTTTCCAGAGGCGCGCACGGTGTGTGAGCAGTTTCAGCTTGTGCTGCCGGTCTTCATCTCGAGGTGCACAGGTTTCTCTTGCCGTTTCAGGCAGTGACGGATGATCCTTTGCGCGTCCCCGACAGCTATCTGGCATTTGCCGCTGACCTGCAGGTGGACTCCCACTACTTGCAGACGGCTATTGCCAAGTGCACGGCCAAGCAGTTCCTGGCTTAATCCCAGGGAATACATGCTCAGGCCCTTCAGCAGACTTTTGTTCATCGCGCATCCTCCGGTTACATGTTTGGGGAAACATCTGGTTCGGCCAGAATTCGCCAGTGACTTCAACATTTTCGGTGGCAATTTCTCTATGGATCGATACTAGCATCCGCAAAGTAGGGGCTATATAGGACGCCAGCGAGCAGGCTTGTAGGAATAGATGAAGTAATGCAAATTGCGGCTCACGCCCGCCTGTATCCTCGCCGGCGCCGGTATCGGCAATAGTGGCCTGCAACACGTCGTCGTATTTGTCGGCGCAAGGCGGGAGATGCAAACGGCAGGCGCGATGAGAGTAAAGCCTTGATGTTTTTCTGTGGAAACATTTATCAGCTGTTGCGTTTTTTCTTCCCGCATTCCTACAGCCCTGGAGGCGCATGTCCGATGGCCGCCGCGTGCAATAGTGGTTAGCATGTTTGCATGTTAAAGGCTTCTCTTTAACGGTCCACAAGGCCCTGTTTGTGGTGCAGCATTGGCTGTGTCAGCGCCGTAGGTTTACATGCCCCGGGGGCGACGAGCCCGTCTGCAAACAAATTCACGTAAAGGAAAAATCATGGATAACGACGATATCATTTCTACCCTGAACGATTTGATCGAAACCTGCAAGGACGGTGAGGAAGGTTTCAAAACCTGTGTGGAAGATGCCAGCGATCGCCATCCGCAATTGAAAACCATGCTGGCGGATCGCCAGCGGGGTTGTGCTGCAGCGGCAGCGGAACTGCAAGACCTGGTGCGCGCCCAAGGTGGCGACCCTGAAACCAGCAGTAGCGTTGTCGGTGCTTTGCATCGCAGCTGGCTGAACATCAAGACCAGTATCACCGGCCAGGACGATGAAGCGGTGCTGAACGAGTGCGAACGCGGCGAAGATTCTGCGGTGCGCAGCTATCGCAAGGCCCTGGAAAAAGACTTGCCGGCGCACATACGCCTGGTGGTGGAGCGCCAGTATCAAGGCGTGCTGCAGAACCATGACCAGATCAAGAACCTGCGCGACCAGATCAGGGCCCACGCTTAAACGCAAGCCAAGCCGAGGCAAGGCAGATGAAAATCCCGGGGTATCCCGGGATTTTTTATGGTGGATTCTAATTCAAGAAAGCCTTGACCGCGGCTACCGTGGCGACAGGGTCTTCTTCCTGCGGCACATGTCCCAGTTTTTCAAACCGGACCAGCTTACTGCCGGCGATATCCTGGTTGAATTGCTGGCCGTATTCGATAGGGATCAGCTGATCCTGTGCGCCCCAGATAATCAGAGTCGGCAGCTTCAGCGTCTTGATCTTCGCTGCGGTGGCGCCGGCGTCCAGCTGGCTGAAACGCCTGCCCAGCGCATGGCGGTTGCCTTGCCTCAGCGTCATCGCTTCGTAACGATCCACCTGCGCCGGCGTTACCAGGGCCGGATCGCCATACACGTTGCGCACGCTCTTTTCCATCAGGCTGCGCGGCAGGGTCCATTCCATCAGCTTGTTCAAACCCGGAGTGCGGGCGATGATGAAACCCAGGGGCAGCGACTTGGGCTGGAAGGCATAACCGCCTGCATCCACCAAGATCAGTTTTTCCACTCGCTGCGGCGCCGCCGCGGCGACCTGCCAGGCAATTTCACCGCCCAGCGAATTGCCGCCGAGGATGCACTTCTGCACGCCCAGGGTATCCAGCAGATCCAGGATGAAGCGGACATAGACGGGATTGCTGTAGTCGTCCTGGGCATTCGGGCCGGTCAGGCCAAAACCGGGCAGATCCATGGTAATCACCCTATGCTTGCCTTTGAGCGCCGCGACCCAGCCCTCCCAGGTGTGCAGGCTGGCGGACGTGCCGTGTATCAGTACGACAGGCACGGGGTCGTCGCGCAAGCCTTCATCCCTGACATGCACCTGCAGGCCGGTCACATTGACGAACTGCGAAGGCGGCGGGGCCCAGCGCTGCTTCAGTTCCGATAGCGGTTTATCCGGCGCCCAGGTCAGGGCAACCGATACCGCGAGCACTGCCAGCAATAGCAGGGGCAGATACAGCATCCCCTTCCATATCAGCTTTCCCATGTCTTCTCCATTGTTGTTGTCATACGCCTATCATACCTTTTGCGTGGGCGAGGGCAAGGACGTTTGCTGCCAGCCCGGGTGTTGTGCGATAACTACGATGAATCCCTTGCAGCTTGCACCTTTGGGTGTAAAAAAACCCGCCGGTGTGTGATCGGCGGGTTTCATGACGGGAGGGTAAACGCTATAAAGCCGGGATGACTTGCGGCATATACGGCTTGACCGGCTGTTCCTTCAGCTTCTTTTCCAGCAATTGCAGCGCAACCTCCAGTTGCCTGTCTTCGCCGGCAAAGGTCGCATGCGGCGGATTATCGACTTCGACGTCCGGCAATACGCCTATGCCTTCGATCAGCCAGCGGCCGTCGGCGGCGAACTGGCCGTTCTCGGCAACCCTGACCATGCCGTTGTCCGCCAGCCGGTTGCGATCGGACAGCCAGACACCGGCACCGGCCGTGCGCTTGCCGACCAAGGGCGCAATGCCGAGCGCCTTGACACCGGCGGCGAAGGTTTCGCCATCCGAATAGGTCAGCTCGTCCACCAGTACCACCAGATGGCCGCGGAAGGTCTGCTGCATATTGCTGGCCGGCTGGTTATTCGGCGAAGACCAGAAGGCCCAGGCTTTGCGCAGCAGTTTTTCTATGATCCAGCTGTCGATATTGCCGCCGTTGTTGCGGCGCACGTCGATGATCAGGCCGTCGCGGTTGATGTTGCTGTAAAAGTCGCGCGCAAAACTGGCGATATCGTTCTGGCCCATCGCGCGCAGGTGCAGGTAGCCGATTTTCCCCTGGGATTCGGCATCGACGCGGCTGCTGCGGCTTTGTTCCCAGTCGCTGTAGCGCAGGCTGTTTTGCCTGGTCATCGATACCGGCATGACGATGAAGGGCTTGGCCGCCGCCGTGCCGCGTTTCACATGCAGCAATACTTGCTTGTCGGCCTGGTTCAGCAGCAGGTCGGAGATATCGCGCGCCTGCAGCACGGGTCTGCCGTTGACCGCGGTAATCACGTCGCCATCCTTGATGTCCATGTCGGCCTGCGCCAGCGGCCCGCGTTCTGAGGGCAGCTCGGGTTCGCTGCGGTAGACGTGGTCGATGCGGTAGCCGTCCGCCGCGTGCGACAAGACCGCGCCCAGGCCGGCCGGCTGGCCTTCAGGCGTAGCCTTGCGGATGTCGCCGGGCGCGACCTGCGAATGCAAGGCGCCGACTTCGGCCACCATCATGCCGAGGATATCGTTCAGCTCTGCGCGGTCGGTGATGCGTTCGACCAGCGGCGCATATTTGTTGCGTATCTTCAGCCAGTCCAGGCCGCGCATCTTGGCGTCGTACAGGAAATCCCGGTGCATGCGCCAGGCGTCGGTGAACATCTGCCTCCATTCTTCGCGCGGATTGGAGCTGAACGACCAGTCGTCGACCTTGATCTTGGCCTTGCTGATATCGGCCGGCTGCTTGGCTCCGGCGTCCACGATGACAAATTCGCCGGGACCGGAGGCGGCATAGGTCTGATAGAACACGCGCTTCTTGTCGCTGGACAGGTCATAGGTGCGCACCCCGGCCGTGAATACCTCGGGCTGCGGGCTGGTCCTGCTGATGGCGAGCGTTTTCAGCGTGGCCTTGCCGTTTTCACCGGGGTCCTGCTCCAGGAAGTACAGGCGCTTGTCGTCTACCTCCAGGGAGCGGTAATTGCCCGCCGCCAGCGGAACCTCATACAAGCGTCCAGATAGTCCCGCAAATACCACCGCCGGGGAGGCAGGCTTGGCCGGTTTCTTGCCGGCGTCCTTCTGGTCTGTTTCCGCGACCGGCTTTTTGTCGTCCTTGACGTCGGCCTTGGCGGGATCAGGTTTACTCAGCTCATCATCCGGTTTGAAAGGGAAGCGATTGCCCGGTTGCAGGGCCAGCGCATATACGCCGGTGCGCTTGTCGAATACCGGGCCCATGTTCCGGTCGCCCCAGGGCGCGCCGTTGGCCAGCTTGAAGTTGCGGTCGGACATGAAATACAGCCATTTCCCATCCGGCGAAAAGGCCGGCGAACCGGCGGTGTAGCGGTCGGTAGTGACAAAGGCCAGTTCTTTTGAGTCCAGCGCATACAGGCCTATCTGTTCACGCTGGGCGCTATTGGTGGCGCGCACCATGGCCAGGGTTTTGCTGTCCGGCGACCAGACCACTTCTTCATGCTGGTCCACGCCGACCTTGCCGGCGTCGTCGATGACGATGTTCTTTTTGTTGGCCAGGTCCAGCAGCCAGAAACGGCCGCGCTTGTCGGTATGCGCCAGCCATTTGCCGTCCGGCGACGGATACAACTGCCAGCGATGGCTGTCGCCGTCACGGGTCAGGGCTTCGCCGGGGCCGGCGCCATTGGCGGGGAAACGCCAGATTTCGTTTTCACCAGTGGTGTCGACTATCGCATATACCCACTTGTCGTCATGGCTGAATACCGCACCGCGGGCGCGTGAGCCCTGCGGTACGGCGATTTCTATGCGCCTTTGCGAGCCGGTGCCGGCAATGCTGACCTTGCCGCGGGCGGTGATGATGATGCGTTCATCCTTATTGGATAGCTGGGTATTGGAGAGCTGCTCCAGCGGCGATTTGATCAGCCGGCTCCTTTGCTGGTCGAAGTCGGACACCAGGTCTATCTTTAGCAGCTTGTCGTCTTGCCGGGCGATATCGTATACATGCAGGTCGGCGCCCAACTGGAAGATGATCTTGCCGTCACCCATGCTGGCGTTGCGCACGTCCCATTCCTTGTAGCTGGTCAGTGCGCGCTTGTCGCTGCCGTCCGCGTTCATGCTCCACAGGTTGTCGGCGCCATCCCTGTCGCTGACGAAATACAGTCGGCCATTCCACCACATCGGGCGCTTGTTGTTGGAAGTGTCGCCGGCAAACAACGGCCGTGCTTCCGCCTTGCCTTGCAGTTCGTAGCTCCACAATTGCGCATAGGCGCCGCCGCGGTAGCGGCGCACATTGTCGTTCGTCATGTGCAAGCCGTAGCGCGTGAAATACAGGATCTTGCCGCTGTCGTCCAGTGTCGCCTCGTTGGCGTCGGCTACCGGGAATACGCGGCGCGCCATGCTCTGCGGATCCACCGCGGCGATGATGCGATGCGCCGACGGCCCGCTGCTGTTTTGCGTGGTGACCAGCACCTCGCCCTGCGCGCTCCAGCCCAGCACGCTGACGGCGCCGTTCTCAAAAGTCAGGCGCTTGGGCAGGCCGCCCGCCAGCGGCATCACATAGGCCTCCTGCGCGCCCTCATACGAAGCGGAAAACGCCAGCCACTTGCCGTCGCGCGATATGGCTGAATTGGTTTCGGCGGCCGGATGGGTGGTGAGCCTTTGCGCTTGTCCGCCATTGCTACCCACCCTCCATAAATCTCCTTCCGCCGTGAACACGACGGCATCCGCATGTATAGAAGGGAAGCGGTAGTAGGCATCGCCGGCAAAAGCCGGCGAGACCGACCCTGCCAGGGCAAGGGACAGCATAAGACGCGAAATTTTCATGGATTCACTCTATGGGGTTACGGGAAGGCCGGCACTTTATATTGATGCCGTGTTTTATTCTGCTGCAGCTGGTTTTCTTATATTACTTGAAGGCAGCAGCCAGACTTGCTTCTGACCGGATTTTTTATGAAAAGTTCTGTGCTGCGTGGAGGAGGTTTTGCTGCGGTGCGAGAGCAACAGGAGGTGGGGAGAGGGAAAGATGCGGCAGACAGCGGGTGCCTGCCGCAGAATGGATAAAGCTTACTTCTTCACTTGCTGCAATACCTGGCCCAGCATGTCTATCATCTGGTCCAGTTCAGCGATGCTGACATTCAATGCAGGCATGAAGCGCAGCAGGTCGGGGCGCGGCGAATTCAGCAGCAGGCCCACCGGCTCCATATTGCGCGCTGCTTCGACGATCTGCGGGCCGATGTCCGAACCCAGCTTCAAAGCGCGCAGCAAGCCTTCACCGCGCTCGCCCTGCAAGCCGTATTGCTCGGACAGCTTGGTCAGCGCCTTGCTCAGGTAGGCGGCTTTTTCCTGTACCGAGGCCAGGAAGCCGTCTTCCAGCAGGGTCTTCAGCACGGCGATGCCGACTGCCGTCGTCAGCGGATTACCGTTGTAGGTGCCGCCCTGGTCACCGGGCACGAAGCAGGCCACTTCTTCGCGGCACAGCAGGGCAGCCAGCGGCACGCCGCCGCCTATGCCCTTGGCCAGCGTCATGATGTCCGGTTCTATGTTCGACTGCTCGTACGCAAACAGGGTGCCGGTACGGCCCATGCCGGATTGCACTTCATCGACGATCAGCAGGATATTGTGCTTCTTGGTCAGTGCGCGCAGCGCCTGCATGAATTCGCGGCTGGCCGGCAACACGCCGCCTTCGCCCTGTACCGGTTCCAGCATCACGCCCACGGTTTTTTTGGTGATCAGCTTTTCCACCGATGCGATATCGTTCAGGTCGGCCTTTGGAAAGCCGGATACCTGCGGCGCAAAAATGGTGTCCCAGCCGGGTTTGCCGGAGGCCGACATGGTCGCCAGCGTGCGGCCATGGAAGCCATGGTCGAAGGTGATGATTTCAAATGCGCCGTTCTTGTTTTTCTGCCCCCACTTGCGCGCCAGCTTGATCGCTCCTTCATTAGCTTCCGCGCCGCTGTTGGCAAAGAACACGCGGTCGTAGCAAGAGTTTTCCGTCAGCAGCGTCGCCAGTTCGATCGCCGGCGCATTGTAGAAAGCCGGCGATGGGTTGATCAGGGTTTTCGATTGCTTGATCAGCGCATCCTGTATGCATTGCGGCGAATGGCCCAGGCAATTGACGGCCCAGCCTTGCAGGTAATCCAGGTAGCGCTTGCCGGCATGGTCGGTCAGCCACATGCCGCTACCCTCGGTAAATACGAGTTCAGGCCGTGGCGTGATGTACATGAGGGCATTGACGTTGTACTGGCTGTATTCCATTTCTAGGCTCCTGGGTTAAAAATCCGGCAATAAGGGGTAGGTGTGCTGTTCTTGATGCGTTGACAAAATTAAATGCAAAGATTGAGTAGATACAAAAAAAGCCACAGGTTGGGCCTGTGGCTTCAGTGTTCTGGTGCTGCTTATTTCACGCGCACGCTCATCACACAACTCGCCCAGGCTCCGGGTGCATAGCACTACGTCGCGCGATATTTGGTGAAGACATGTTAGGGAAATTTTTCATAAAACGGATAGTAGGATGTTTTGCGCACTGCGTCAAAATGTTTTTTGCATGTTTTTGTATATTTCCAATCAGGCAATTTTATTCCAGATTTTCCTTGATCGCCAGGATCACCAGCTCGGCGACCAGTTGTACCGCCTTGTCGTTGCTGCGCCGCCTGTGCCACGCAATGTCTACGCTGAAGCTGCCGGCCTCCACCGGCGGCACAAATTGCTTCAGCCTGCCGGTGCCGCTCCAGTGCCTGGCCATGCTGCGCGGTATCAGCGCGATCGCATTGGAGGAGGCGATGATGGATGGCACCGTCAGGAAGCTGGACACCGAAATGCCGGCCCGGCGCTGCAGACCCAGTGCGGCCAGTTGCTGGTCGAAGGGCGTGCTCTGGCTACCTCGCGCAGATACCAGCACGTGCGGATAGGCGATGAACTCTTCCACGCTGGGGCGCTCGCTGATGGGGTGGTCAAGGGCGGCGGCCCCGGTGTAGCGTTCGTCGCCGATATGCACTTTTTCGATATCCGCCGGCACTGTCCCCAATGTGGATAACACCAGGCTGATTTCACCCTTTTGCAGCCGAGCGATTTCCAGGCTGTTGTCGGTCCAGTTATGCACAACCAGGTTGATGCCGGGCGCGGTTTTTTGCAATGCCGACCATAGCCTGGGCACGATCAGCGCGGCAGGAAAATCCGGCATGGCCAGGTGGACCGTCTGCTTCAATTCCGATAGCGGAATATCCGGCACCTGCACCAGGCGCTGCAATTCTTCCAGTATTTCCCGCAGCGGCGCTTGTAATTCTTCCGCCCGCGCAGTGAGCCCCATGCCGCCTTTTCGCCTTTCCAGCAAGGGATCATGGAATAAGATGCGCAGGCGCTCCAGCGCATGGCTGGTAGCCGGCTGGGTTAGGTACAAGCGCGCCGCCGCGCGGGTGACGCTGCGCTCGGTCAGCAGCGCATCCAGGATCACCAACAGGTTGAGGTCTATCGCACGTAAATTCTTTTGATGCATATGTAGATATATAAAACATGCATTGGACGCATTTTAAACGGAATACTAACATGGCACCATCAACTACAGGAGAGCATGATGACCAACACTGAAAATATGTCAAATAAGCAATTTCCCACCGAGGCCCATCCCACCATCGCCCTGTTCGGTGCATCGGGCGCCATCGGCAAAAGCATTGCTGCGGCATTGCGCGCCGAGGGCCGGGCTTACCGGGTGGTAGGGCGTTCCGCTGCGGCGCTGCAGCAGCACTTTGGCGACGATCCGCTGGCCGAGATCGTGACCTGGAATACCGACGACGCCGCCTCGATGCGCGCCGCGGCGCGCGGCATCGACACCGTCATCTACCTGGTGGGTGTGGATTACTGGAAGTTCGACCTGCATCCGCTGCTGATGCAAAAAGCGCTGGACGCCGCCATCTCTGAAAACGTGCGCCATTTCGTGCTGAGCGGCACCGTCTATCCCTATGGCTTGCCCGGCACGGCGAAGGTGAAGGAAGACCATCCGCGCCAGCCGCATACCTTCAAGGGCCAGATGCGCAAACAGCAGGAAGACTTGCTGATGGAGGCAGACCGGGCCGGCAAGATACGCGGCACGGTATTGCGCCTGCCGGATTTCTATGGCCCCGGCGTCGACAAAAGCTTGCTGGATGGCGTGTTCCAGGCCGCCGTCAGCGGCAAGAGGGCGATGATGATAGGGCCGATCGATACGCCGCACGAGTTTGTGTATGTGCCGGATGCCGGTCCGGCCTTGCTGGCGCTGGCCGCGAATGAAAAAGCCTATGCCCGCACCTGGCATTTTGCCGGCGCCGGCGTGATTTCGCAGCGCCAGTTTGCCGGCAAGGTATTTGCCCGCGCCGGCAGCAAGCCCAGGCTGATGGTATTTGGCAAATGGATGATCAGGCTGGTGGGCCTGTTCGACAAATTCATGCGCGAACTGGTGGAAATGCATTACCTGCAAACGGCGCCGGTGCTGATGGACGACAGCGACCTGCGCAAGCTGCTGCCGGGCCTGGTGAAAACTTCGTATGACGAAGGCATACGGCAGACGCTGGCGGCCATGCGGGCCTGAGGTAGCGACTGAAGTAGTGATTGAGGCTGCGATAAAAAAAGCCCGGCAAGGCCGGGCTTGGAAGGCTGGAGCCTTATGCCGCCAGGTCTGCTTCTGAAATGAAGGAGTCCGCGTAGAACTCTTCTTCCGGTAGCCGGCACTTGCCTACAAAATCGGTTTTTGCAGAGTCCACCACGATAGGCGCTCCGCAGGCATATACCTGGTAGGCGCTCAGGTCGGCGTAGTCTTCCATCACCGCGCGATGCACAAAACCGGTACGGCCGCTCCATGCGTCTTCCGGCAGCGCATCCGAGATCACCGGCACGTAATTGAAATTGGGCAGCGTAGCCGCCCACTCTTCGCACAGGCTGTGCATGTACAGGTCTTGCGGGCGGCGGCCGCCCCAGTACAGGGTTACCGGGCGGGTCGATTCTGTATGGGCTAGTTGTTCCACCAATGCCTTGATAGGAGCAAAGCCGGTACCGGAGGCCAGCAGGATGATGGGCTTGTCGCTGTCTTCGCGCAGGAAGAACGTGCCTTGCGGCCCTTCAAAGCGCAGGATGTCCCTTTCTTTCATTGTGGTGAACACCTGGTCGGTAAACAGGCCGCCCGGCATGTGGCGTACATGCAGAGTGATCTTGTCATCCAGGTGCGGTGCATTGGCCATGCTATAGCTGCGGCGCTTGCCATCGCGCAGCATGAACTCTATGTATTGGCCGGCACGGTATTGCAGGCGTTCATTGGCCGGCAATTGCAGGGAAATCAACATCACGTCGTCTGACAGCTTTTCCAGTTTTGCAACGCGGCTAGGCATCTTCTTGACCGGGTAGTCGCCGCTGGACTGGATTTCGCGCGCTTCTATGGTCAAATCCGAATGCGGCCTGGCGCAGCAAAACAGCGCGGCGCCCTGTGCTTCTTCGGTCTCCGACAAGGCCCTTTGCTGATGTACGCCGTGCGTGACGCTGCCTTCCAGCACTTTACCCTTGCAAGAGCCGCAAGCGCCGTTTTTGCAGCCATAAGGCAGGCCTACGCCGGCGCGCAAGGCTGCGCTCAATACGGTTTCGCCATCCTCGCAGCTAAATTGATGGCCGCTCGGGGTCACCGTTACTTGAAAAGTCATACAATCCTGAATATGAAAAATAAACAAAAAAAATTCGGCAAGCCACGGCTGCTTATCCTTGGATGTGGGGACGTAGGCTTGCGTTTGCTAGCTTTGCTGGGCCGGCAGTTCCATGTATTCGCCGCGACCAGCCAGCCGGCGCGGGTGGCCGGGCTGCGCGCCGCCGGAGCGGTACCCATCGTCGCCGACCTGGATCAAAGGGATACTTTGGCCCGCCTGGCGAACCTGGCGCGATATATTGTCCATTTGGCACCGCCGCGATCCGAAGGTGAAACTGACGCCCGCACCCGTAATTTGACCGCCATTCTACCTGACAAGAGCCGTCTTGTTTACATCAGCACGACCGGTGTCTATGGAGATTGCGGCGGAGCGGTGTTTGACGAGACGCGCGGCGTGCGGCCGGCCAATGCGCGCGCGCGGCGCCGTGTGGCGGCCGAACAGCTGTTGCGGGCCTGGGCCAGGCGCAGCCAATCCTCGCTGGCGATCCTGCGGGTGCCGGGCATTTATGCCGCCGACCGGCTGCCGCTGGAGCGTTTGCAAAAAGGCACGCCGGCATTAACGGCGGCGGATGACGTATACACCAACCACATTCATGCCAACGATCTGGCCCAATTGATCAAACTGGCCTTGTTCCGCGCGTCGCCGTTGCGGGTGTATCACGCGGTGGACGATAGCGATATGAAAATGGCCGAGTATTTTGATGCGGTGGCCGATGTATTTGAACTGCCGCGTCCGCCGCGCCTGCCGCGCGCAGAACTGAGCGCCGCCGTCAGCCCCATGCTGCTGTCCTTCATGTCGGAATCGCGGCGTTTGCAAAACTTCAGGATCAAGGCCGAACTGGGGATGCGCTTGCGTTATGCGACCGTGGAGGAGGGCTTGCGGGATGCGCGGCAGAAGACACCGGCAGATCAAGGGAGGATGGGCCGATCCACATAGAAAGTAGAGCCTAAATCGCTAGATCCCATGGTATTGTTTCTAGTCACACAATTTAAACTCTGGCTAGCCATTCAAAATGACAAAAATAGCTGACTATTTACATTTCGTAGAATACTTGCGCGATCTTAAAAAAGATGAGGTGGATCTTTCCTTCGAGGATATCGAAAAAATCCTTGGCAAGAAACTTCCGGGAAGTGCCCGAAAGCATGACGCTTGGTGGTATAGCACGAAGAAGGAACAAGGTCATATACTAGCGTATCTTTGGCAGAAAGAAGGATGGGAGCGCTACGAGCTGGATCGCAAGAGGGAGCGAATCATCCTCCGTCGGCAACAACTGTTCAAGCGGACAGATGTCGCCGTCATTGATGACCTTCGTCCCTTAAAACTGGAATATCTTTTCGATTTGCTAGTACAAGCAAATATTTCTGTCGATGCGTGGAATTACACAAAATCTGGCCAATTGGTAAAGAAACCGAAAGCAAATCCAAATTATTGTTACAACTGGTCATTTGGATCTGAGAAAGAGGGATTTGTACTTTGTGTTTGGCATTCGTCACTGATAGAGTCGGACGGAGAGATTGCATTTGAAAGCAGCGCTCGAAAACTCGCGGCCGACCTGGATGCAATCGCGCTCGATAAAAATAGTGATAGTGCTAAAAAAATACGAGCGTTGCAGCAGGCTAGCCGCGCCCGACAGGTCGATTCTGCAATGGCGTTTTCTTGTAGAACAGGAATGCCTGTAAGAGTAATTTTTACAGATGGAGACCGCAGAAAAAAAGATGAGCTCGGGGAAACATCCTCGACTGTGCACTTCCGTTCTCTAGACTTGGCGAATTGGTATGTTCATCGATATGAAAAATTAACAGGCAATTGTCTTTTAGTACGTGGCGTAAAACCTCTGGATGATTTTGGTAATACTTTAGTTATTCCTGAAAACGAGTCGGAAGATGCAATTCAACTACGGGCGATTCGCACTCGTAGAGGGCAAACAAAATTTCGTCAAGCTTTGCTGAACGCCTATGGAAAGCGATGCGCCGTCACAGGTTCTAAAATCGAAGATCTCTTAGAGGCTGCACACATTACACCGCACTCGAAAGGACAAAACTATTCCGTGACAAACGGATTGCTACTAAGAGCAGATATTCACTCACTGTATGATCTAAAGCTGCTGTCGATTGATGAGAACGGTAATATTCATCTTTCAGAGAAATTGAAAGACACAGAATATGGAGCTTACGCCGATAAATGCCTAACATTTCCCAAAAAGCTAACCGATCAACCAAGTGTCTCAGCATTAAATTTACGCCATAAACATTTCTTGGGATTAAAGTAAAGAACTCTGGGCAGCAAAAGAGTGTATCAAACCTTTAATAGAGTCATGTTGAAATAGTCACGATGGGCAGCTCCACATAAAAAGTGGAGCCTTCGCCTTCCACGCTGGTGAAATTGATGCGGCCGCCCATTTTTTCCATCATGGTCTTGGTCAGCGACAGGCCCAGGCCGGTACCGGCGTATTTGCGAGCGGCCTTTGCATCTTCCTGTGTAAATTTCTGGAAGATGCTGTTCTGGAATTCCCTGGAGATGCCTATGCCGTAGTCCGTCACCGCCACCCTGGCCCAGCCTTCGGCGCTCGAAAGATGCACTTCCACCTCGCCATTTTTCCGGGAAAACTTGGCGGCGTTGGAGAGCAGATTGGACAACACCTGGATGAAACGCTGCTGATCCACATTGACGGTCGCATCGATGCTGTGTTCTGCGTCGAATAGCAGCGTTATCCCGTACTTCTGCGCATAGCCTTTGTTGGCGTTGACCGATTTGGCGACCAGATCCCGCAGCGAGGTCGCCTGCAGCTTGAATTGCATGCCGCCGTATTCCAGTTTTTCAAAATCCAGCAAGTCGTTGATCAGCACGGTCAGCCGCTCGGCGTTGTCGTTGGCCATGTCCAGCAAGCCTTTGGCCTTGTCCGGGATCGCGCCGCCTATGCCGCCGGCCAGCAGGCCCAGGGAACCGCGGATGGAGGTCAGTGGCGTGCGCAGCTCATGGGATACGGCGGCGACAAATTCGCCTTTTAGTTTTTCTACGCGTTTTCGCTCCGACAGATCGTGCAATATCAGCACCAGCAAAGTCTGCGAGCCAAGTTCAGCCTTGGCAATGGCCAGTTCCAGCGGAATTTCCTGGTCCAGCCGTTTCCTGCCGACGACTTCCTGGCGCCCTTGTTTTTCGTGCAGTTCCAGCTGCTCTTGCATATAGTTCTGCAAAAACGCTTCCGACGCCGGGTCGGGAAACAGGCTAAGGATATTCCTGCCGAACAGTGCGCCGCGCGGATAGTCAAACAGGGTTTCCGCCGATTGGTTGGCAGATTCGATAAAGCCGCTGGGGTTCATCGTCACTATCCCTTCCGCTGCATTGGCCAGGATGGCGCGCAGGCGCTCCTCGCTGTCATGCAACTGGCTGGTGCGCTGGGCGACCAGGATTTCCACATTGAAGGTATGCGCGGTCACCACCAGCAGGTAGATGCCCAGCAAGCTGGTAAACAACAGGCCGCCTATCATCGTAAACCAGGTAATCCACGACACATGGGCATCCCAGTATGCGGTGGACGGCTGTGCCAGTAGCGCGTACTGGCGTCCGCCGAAATTGATCGTGGACTGGAAGAAGCGTTGCGGCTGCACGACCTTGATCGCGTCGTAGAAAATCCCTTTTTTGCCGGGATAGGACAAGTCATAGAATTTGATCAAGATATTTTTCTGGTCTTCTTTGCTGAGCAGGTCCTCCACCACTTCGCTCATCCGCATTACGCTCATGGCGACGCCCTGGAAAGCCTCAGCCCTTTTCCATGAGCTGTCCAATGGCTTGCCCGGCGCATAGATTGGCGCATACAGCAAGACTGAATACTGCTCGCCGTTGTCGGTTACCAGCACCAGCGGATCGGTCACGGTCAGGTTGCCGCTGTCGCGGGCTTCTTCTATGGCCGTCCTGCGGATGTCGTTGGAACCCATGTCGAAACCGAAGGCCTGGGTTGCTGTCCTGAACGGCGCGATATAGGTGATGGGATAATAGTCTTCCCGCTCGGCGGCGGGCACCAGTTTGCCGTTTGCATCGCGCTCGGAAATCCTGAAGTTGACATAGCCCTCCTGCAGCACCGAGGCTTCAAAGGCGGCCTTGTCGGCCTGCCTGATTTTTGGCGCCCAGATCAGCGAAGTAATGGCTTTGTTGCTCTCTATCGTATGCTGTACAAAGGTGGCGAAGTCGCTGCGGCTGACCGATTTTGAACTGGCGAAAAACCTTTCTATGTTGCTGACCGCATCGGTGTGGTTATTCAGCTTGTTTTGCAAATCCTGGCTGATGCGCTCGACCTCCAGCCTGAATTCCAGGAATTGCTTTTGCTCTTCCCTGTGCCTGATATAGGCAAAAACGATAAACACGACCGCCAGGCAGATGATCAGCGGCAACAGCACATTCCAGCGCCGCGAGTGCCAGATTTCCCGCGGTTTGCCGCACAGCACCATGACGATGGGCGTGATCGTCAGCACGCCCAGCGTATCGCCGCTCCACCAGGTCGCCCAATTGGTCAGAATACGATTGCCGGGAATGAAATGCAGGCTGTACAGGGACAGCACGCCGACGCTGGCGCTGACCGTGCAGGCGAGCAGGCCGCCATAAAGGAAGAACCTGAAAATGCCAGTGTCGCTGTCCAGCGCCAGATCTTCGCCGACGAAGCGGCGCACCAGGTAGCGGCCGGCAAAGGCCTGCGAAGTCGCGCCGCAAGCGAGCAGGACAGCCAGGGTAACGGAAGCGGGGGAGAGGCCGGCCGGGGATTCCCAACTGATCAGGATATTGACCAGGAAGGCGCCCAACGTGACACCCGGCAGCAGACGGTAGCCGGCCACCAGGACGATGCCCAGTGCGACGCCGGCCGGCGGATAGACCGCCATCGCATAGCCGGGAGGGATGGCCAGCAACAGCGACAGGCGTCCCAATAGCATATATACCAGCGCCAGAGCGGCTATCTGGAACCAGATTGTGGAAAGCAATATGCCGGAAAACCGCCTGGTCGAAAAGGGCATCAGCTATCTCCCTTCCTATAGGTTAAAACCTGGCGCAAATGCATGAATACAATGTTGTCGTCGCTTGTATGATGGACAAAGCGCAGCATCAGACTAAGGCAGAGGTGACTTTCAATACTTCTTCGGCGGTGGTCAGGCCCTCCAGGATCTTGTATGCGCCGGCTATCCGCAGCGGTTTCATGTCGTCGGCGATACTTTGCGCGCGCAGCGCATGGATATCCGATTCCTGCTTGATCAGTTTGCTGAAGGGCTGGGTCACCGTGAGTAATTCATACAGGCCGGTACGTCCGAGGAAGCCGGTTTGCCGGCACTCCGGGCATCCCACCGGCTTGTAGACGGTGGCGGGCTTGGGTATGTTCCATTCTTCGGTGAGGCTTTTCCAGACCGCGTCCAGCATTTCTCCGTCTGCCGATTTGCAATGCCGGCACAGGGTGCGCACCAGCCTTTGCGCAAGGATGCCGATGATGGTCGCCTCCAGCAGATAGTAGGGAACGCCGAGTTCCAGCAGGCGCATGATGGCGGAAGGTGCATCGTTGGTGTGCAGCGTCGACAATACCAGATGGCCGGTCAGCGCAGCCTGGATCGCCATTTCCGCAGTTTGCAGGTCGCGGATCTCGCCTACCATGATGATGTCGGGATCCTGCCGCATCAGCGCTTTTACGCCATCGGCGAAATTCAGGTCTATGCCGGGCTGAACCTGCATCTGGTTGAAGGACGCCTCCACCATTTCTATCGGGTCTTCCACAGTACAGACGTTGACGTCCGAAGTCGCCAGCGCCTTCAATGTCGTATATAGCGTGGTGGTCTTGCCGGAGCCGGTAGGTCCGGTCACCAGGATGATGCCGTGCGGCTTGCTGGTGAGATGGTCCCAGCGCATGGCATCGTTGACCGGGAAACCCAGTTCGGGCAAGGTCTTGACCACTACCTCGGGATCGAAAATACGCATCACCACTTTTTCACCGAATGCGGTAGGCATGGTGGACAGGCGCAGCTCCACTTCCTGGCCATTGGCGGTGCGGGTCTTGATGCGGCCATCCTGTGGCCGGCGTTTTTCTATCACGTCCATACGGCCCAGCAGTTTGATGCGCGCAGTCATCGCGATCATCACGATGGCCGGCACCTGGTAGACCTGATGCAGCACGCCGTCTATGCGGAAGCGTATCGTGGCCAGTTCGCGTTTCGGCTCCAGGTGGATATCCGAGGCGCGCTGGTCGAACGCAAATTGCCATAGCCAGTCCACAATATTGATGATGTGCTGGTCATTGGCGTCCACCTGCTTGTTGGCTTTGCCCAGCTCTACCAGCTGCTCGAAATTGTTGCGCAGCGCAAGGTCGTTGACGCTGGCTTTCTTTGCATCCTTGATCGACTTGGCCAGCGTAAAGAATTGCGAAATGTACTGCGAGATATCCAGCGGATTGGACATCACCAGCTTGATTTCCTTGCGCGTGATCTTGGCGATCTCTTCTTGCCATTCGCCGCTGTAGGGCTCGGTGGTCGCGATGATGACCGCGGTCGCGGTCGATTCCACCGGCAGGATATTGAAGCGGGTCGCATAGGTCGACGACATCACGTCGGAGACCTTGGTGAAATCTATCTTCAGCGGATCGATGCGGTAGAAGGGCAGCTTGACCTTGCCGGCGGTCCATTCGGTCAGCCAGTCCAGCGTCAGCACCTTGTGCGGCGCTTCCGCGGATTGCAGCTTGCACTGGGCAACGGCCGTCAGCGGGTGCATGGTCGCGGGACCGTTGTTCAGGATGCTTTGCGCGTGGTTGAAATCCGCTTTCGCGGTTTCCTTTTTCACAATGCCGTCCGCCATCAGCCAGGTAAAGATTTGCTGCATGCTCAGCGATCGATGCGCGGGTTTTGTCATTGTGGTTGCCATGTCGTCTTCGGTCAGGTTACAGTTTACTTGCTTGTCTTTAAGCCATTCACCCAGGATTTTGCCGGCAAGCCGGTGCTTTCCTTGATCGCCACCGCACGTTCATACAGGGCCGGAAAATCCAGCTCCGGCCGGGACTTGAATGCGATTGCCACCACATTGCCGTCATGTACTTCCGGCAGGCACAGCACTTGGTCGAAGGCGAAGCGCAGCGCTTTCAGGTTTTTCAGGTAGCTGGGATGGTCGCCGAACAGGTTAACGGTCAGTATGCCATGATCGCCCAGGCAGGCTTCGCAAGCCTGGTAGAACTCCGGGCTGTCCAGCACCGGTCCGCGCGCGGTGGCATCGTACAAATCCACCTGCAGCACATCGATCTTGCCGTGATTGTTAATGTCGTTGACGAATTCCCCTGCATCCATTTCCAGCACTTGCAGCCGCTCATCGTTCGGCGGCAGCTTGAACATGCTTTCGCAGACCGAGATCACGGCGGGATTCAGGTCCACAGCGGTGACCTGAGCCTGTTCAAAGTTACGGTAGCAGAATTTGGTCAGCGCCGCCGTCCCCAGGCCCAGCTGCACGATATGGGCAGGTTGCTCAATAAATAGCATCCAGGCCATCATCTGTTGCGCGTATTCCAGTTCTATCCAGTCCGGCTTGCGCAGCCGCATCGCGCCCTGCACCCATTCGGTACCGAAATGCAGATAACGCACGCCGTCCAGCTCAGATAGCGTGACGGGCGCAAACTTGGGTTTGCGGGCGGGTTTTTTCAGCGCCTGGGCGGCGGCTTTGGGGCCGGAGCGCAGATTCGCCTCGGCCTCTATGGATTTTCGTTTTATCAGCATAAGCCTATTTTACCTACAGGATAGCTTGCCACAGTAATAATTTCTGCTCAAACGACATTTGCGCGTTGGCCGGGGAAGAAGAGGGCAGCACAACGGTCTGGTATCCCGCCTTGTCAAAGTGCGCTTGCAGCTTGCCCGCGGTCTTGCCGTTGAAGCAAAGTTTGTGCAGTTTCGGGTATCGGCGCTGCAATGCAGAAAAATCATTCATCTGTTGCTGCCGGATGGCGGAATCCAGGCTGCCTTGCCGGCGGCAAGAGTCAAATATATCCCACAAGCCAAGGCTATGCGCCCGCATTCTCGTCAGCCGCTGCGGATAGGGCAGTGCCGCCAGATCTTCCTCCAGCACAGCCGACAGCAAACGCCAGAACTGGTTTCTGGGGTGCGCGTAGTATTGCTGTTCCTGCAATGAAGCTTCTCCAGGAAAGCTGCCTAATATTAAAGTTGTCGTATTTTTATCTATTACAGCAGGAAATCCCTGCAGCCGGGGCAATTCTTCAGTAAATGCCATGAATTTCGTGTGATCCATGATTGAGGGGGTAAAGCCCGATGATAAGGCTTCATACGCTTAATGTTTGTTGCAAAGTATGTCTTTTGCAAGAATTTCTGTATTTTGTCAGCCAGGATATCTCGAGCTACAATGGATTCGTAGACTGGCCTCAATGGCGAGCATTGAGGGGTTTTAAAAATATAAATATAAATTGGAGACGAGGATGAGTGAAACCAGGGCAGTGGACCAATTGCTGGAAAAATATGCGGAGAGCCATCGAAACCACGTCAATGAGTATATCCATTTCGTTTGCGTGCCGGTCATCATGTGGACCGTGCTGGGGCTGATCTGGGCCATACACCCGTGGGCGGCCGTCGCTGCGGCAGCAGCCTCGCTGGCGTATTACTTCAGTCTGTCGGTGTCGTTTGCGGTAGGCATGAGCCTGATGGCGGCCGCGATGCTGTGGATATTGTATCTATTGCCGCCGTCCTGGGTATTGCCGGTGGCAATAGGGGCTTTTGTGATCGCCTGGATTTTCCAGTTTGTCGGCCACAAGATAGAAGGCAAGAAACCTTCGTTTTTTGACGATCTGCGGTTTTTATTGATAGGGCCGTTGTTTGTGCTCGGCTTCCTGTACCGGCGCCTGAAGATTTCTTATTGAACGCAGGCGTTGAAACAAGGTGTCGAAATGATGCGTCGAAATGATGCGTTACATGGGGAAATGAACAAATCGGCTAAAATCCTGTCGAAAGCGGGTAAATAGATAAATCGGATTTTCGGAGAGTAATTGTGAAAAAATTGTTAATGGTCGTTGCGATCGCTGCATTGAGTGCATGCGCAGTGAATCCTCAATCGTCCAACAGCGTGTATCGTTCGAGCCAGGCCCAGAATGAGCAAAGCGTGCGCATGGGCGTAGTTGAATCGGTCAGAGAAGTCCTGATTGATGGCGGCAAGAGCGGTGTGGGCACCCTGGCCGGCGCTGCAGTCGGCGGTGTTGCTGCCGGCTCGAATATCGGCGGCGGCAATGGTTCTGCAGTCGCGGGCATCCTCGGCGCGGTGGCCGGCGGCTTGATCGGAAATAAAATCGAAGACAATGCAACCCATCGCAAGGGTCTGGAAATTACCGTCAGGCTGGACAATGGCGAACTGAAAGCGATCACCCAGGATGCCGATGAGCCGTTCCGGGCCGGGGACAGGGTGCGCTTGCTGTCGGCGGGACGCACGACCCGCGTTACCCATTAGCCTGCATACATTCTTCAGGTAGCCAATGAAAGAGGGCGGTGCATCAGATGCACCGCCCTCTTTGTTCATACTCTGCCCGTCGCTGCCTAAGCTTATTTACTCAACAGCATTTCATTCAGGCGCTTCACGAACGCGGCAGGATCGGCCAGCGCGCCGCCCTCAGCCAGCATGGCCTGGTCGAACAGGATATGCGACCAGTCGGCAAACTTGGCTTCTTCGTATTTCAGGCGTTGCACCAACGGATGGTCGGGATTCACTTCCAGGATAGGCTTGGATTCCGGTGCGGCCTGGCCTGCGGCCTTCAGCATGCGCACCAGGTTGCCTGACAATTCATTCTCGTCGGCCACCAGGCAGGCGGGAGAATCGGTCAGGCGGAAAGTCACGCGCACATCCTTGGCCTTGTCTGCCAGCGCTGCCTTCATTTTTTCCACCAGGTCCTTGAACTCGGTTTCTGTCGCCTCGTGCTGCTTTTTCTCGGCTTCGTCTTCCAGTTTGCCCAGGTCCAGGTCGCCCTTTGCCACAGAGGCCAGTTCCTTACCTTCAAAGTCGGTCAGGAAAGACAGCATCCATTCGTCGACGCGGTCGGTCAGCAGCAGCACTTCCACGCCTTTTTTGCGGAAGATCTCCAGGTGCGGGCTGTTCTTCGCGGCGATGTAGCTATCGGCGGTGACATAGTAGATCTTGTCCTGGCCTTCCTTGGCACGGCTCAGATAGTCGGCCAGCGATACGGTTTGCGCATCGCTGTCGTTATGCGTGGACGCAAAGCGCAGCAGCTTGGCGATGCGCTCCTTGTTGCCGGCGTCTTCGCCTACGCCTTCTTTCAGCACCTGGCCGAATTCGGTCCAGAAGCTCGCGTATTTATCCTTCTTCTCTTGCTCATCTGCATTGGCCAGTTCTTCCAGCATGCCCAGTACGCGCTTGGTGGAACCTTCGCGGATTGCCTTGATGTCGCGCGACTCTTGCAAAATTTCGCGGGAAACGTTCAGCGGAAGGTCGTTGGAATCGATCACGCCCTTGACGAAGCGCAGGTAGACCGGCATCAGTTGTTCCGCGTCGTCCATGATGAACACGCGTTTTACATACAGCTTGATGCCGCCGCGCTTGTTGCGGTCCCACATGTCGAACGGTGCGCGGCTGGGGATGAACAGC
Source organism: Betaproteobacteria bacterium (assembly GCA_013287275.1). GTDB lineage: Bacteria > Pseudomonadota > Gammaproteobacteria > Burkholderiales > Burkholderiaceae_D > Undibacterium. The sequence continues at coordinate 11,171 of JABDED010000015.1, read as the reverse complement.
AGTTGCGTATATTCGCTGCGGCCTTCGACGCGGTTATGCGTATAGCTTAGCGGCGCCTGGAAGTCGTGCGAAATATGCTTGTAGAATTCTTCGTACTGCTCGGGCGTGATGTCGGATTTGCTGCGTGCCCACAAGGCGCTGGCCTGGTTCACGGTTTCCAGTTCGTCTTTCAGCACCTGGGCCTTTTTCTCTTCGTCCCATTCTTCCTTCTGCATCAGGATAGGCAGCGAGATATGGTCGGAGTAGGTGCGGATCACCGATTTCAGCTTCCAGGACGACAGGAATTCGTCCTCGCCTTCGCGCAGATGCAGCGTGATGGAGGTGCCGCGGCCTGTCTTGTCCATCGCTTCCACGCTGAAGTCGCCTTCGCCGGCGGATTCCCAGCGCACGCCTTCAGTTGCAGGGGTGCCGGCGCGGCGCGATTCCACCGTGATCTTGTCGGCGACGATAAAACCGGAGTAAAAGCCGACGCCGAACTGGCCTATCATCGCGGCGTCTTTTTGCTGGTCGCCGGACAATTTTCCGAAAAATTCCTTGGTGCCCGATTTGGCAATCGTGCCCAGGTGCAGCACCGCTTCGTCGCGGGTCATGCCTATGCCGTTGTCGGCGATAGTGATGGTGCGCGCGTCCTTGTCAAAACTGACCTTGATCTTCAGGTCGGCGTCGTTTTCAAACAGGCTGGCGTCGTTGATCGCCTCAAAACGCAGTTTGTCGGCGGCGTCGGAGGCGTTCGATATCAATTCCCGCAGGAAAATTTCCTTGTTGGAATACAAAGAATGGATCATCAATTGCAGCAATTGTTTTACTTCTGCCTGAAAACCCAGGGTTTGTTTATCATGCTCAGACATGTGTTCCCTCAAAAATCTAATTAGTGATGTGGTGATGTGTTTATTTTTAGTACCTGCACGAAAATGAGGCTATTAACACTGTTTTCAAGAGGGGCTTTGCACTAAGTATTTTTGCCTATCTGATAATGTTTTCATTTTGCTACAATTTGTGCGTTGCGGCGTGAAGCAAATCTCGTCTATCCTTGATACGATATCGGGCAGGATTGCTGCCTTTTCGCTCCTGCCTTCTACCACTCCTCCAGGTTTTGCACGTCCCGTTCAGTCCACCGTAAAGGAAATATCATGCAATTGAAAGATAAAGTCGCCGTCATCACAGGCTCTGCCAGCGGCATAGGCAAGGAGATTGCGCAGGAATACGCCAAGGAAGGCGCCAAGGTCGTCATCGCCGACCTGATGCTGGAAGCTGCGGTCAAGACGGCTGAAGAGATCAAGGCGGCCGGCGGCCAGGCCATAGGCGTGGCGATGAACGTCACCGACGAAGCGCAGGTGGACAAGGGGATTGCCGATGCGGTGGCCGCTTTTGGCGGTATCGACATCCTGATCAGCAATGCCGGCATACAAATCATCAGCCCGGTAGTGGACCTGAGCCTGGATAACTGGAAGAAGATGCTGGCGATCCATCTGGACGGAGCCTTCCTGACTACCCGCGCCTGCATGCGTGAGATGGTCAAGGCCGGCAAGGGCGGCTCGATTATCTATATGGGCTCGGTCCACTCGCATGAAGGCTCGCCGCTGAAAGCGCCGTATGTCGCCGCCAAGCACGGCCTGGTCGGCCTGGCCAAGGTGGTGGCCAAAGAGGGCGCCAAGGACAAGATACGCGCCAACGTGATCTGCCCGGGCTTCGTCCGCACGCCGCTGGTGGACAAGCAGATTCCCGAGCAGGCCAAGGAACTGAACATCAGCGAAGACGACGTGATCCACAAGGTGATGCTGAAGGAAACGGTGGACGGCGAGTTTACCACGGTTGCCGACGTCGCCAGGACGGCGATCTTCCTGGCGGCCTTCCCGACCAATGCACTGACCGGGCAATCGATCGTGGTCAGCCACGGCTGGTTCATGCAGTAACGATAGGTAGCCTGCACGGAGCGCAGCGCAATCCGGGGGAGGCCCGTAAGGCGGGCATTCGGCCTATGAAAAATGCTGAATGATTTCCGTGGACCGCCCCCCGGATTGCGCGCTGCTCCATACAGGCTACATTCCTGCCTGTCTGCCTACGCGGGCTTGATCGTCATGCCCGCTGCGGTATCTTCCACTTCATAACCCAACGCGCGCAATTCCTTGCGCAATGCGTCGGCCTCTGCCCAGTTTTTGCTTTCCCTGGCGGCTCTGCGGCGTTCCGCCAATGCCTGGATAGCGGCGGGGATGTCTTGCTGCGGCGGTTGCCAATGCTGCAAATCCAGCCCCAGCACCAGGTCAAAACGGTCCAGCGTAGCCTTCTTCACTGAAGGCGGCAGGCCGGTCTTGATCAGTTCCCACATCACCGCGAGTGCTCGCGGCAGGTTCAGGTCATTATTGATTTCGGCATGGAAGCGCTCTACAAATCCCTGGTCGGCCTGCGCCGGCCCCGCATCGCCGGCCCATGACAGGTAACTATCGCGCAGGCGCTGCAAGGCCGTCTGCGCGGCCGTCAAGGCTTCCCAGCTGAAGTTCAACTGGCTGCGGTAGTGCGCGGTCAGGCACAGGTAGCGATAGGCCAGCGGATCCATGTGCTGGTCGATCAGGGTTTGCAGGCGCAGGAAGTCGCCGCTGGATTTGGACATCTTGCCGGCGTCTATCTGCAGGAAGTAGCCGTGCATCCAGAAGTTCGCCAGCCGGGTGCCGTAGCAGGCCTCGGTTTGCGCGATTTCATTGGTGTGGTGGATGGGGATATGGTCTTCGCCGCCGCAATGGATGTCGAACCAGGGTTCCAGGTATTTGGCCGACATCGCCGAGCACTCTATATGCCAGCCGGGGAAGCCGCGACCCCAGGGACTGTCCCATTCCATCTGCCGGGTTTCGCCGGCGGGGCTGAACTTCCACAGCGCAAAATCGGTCGCATTGCGCTTGTCGCCCAGTGCGACCCGCTTGCCGGCCTCCTGCCCGTCCCGGTTCAGCCTGGCCAGGTAGCCGTAGTTGTCTTGTTTGGAGGTATCGAAATACACGCCGTCGGCGGTGATATAGGTATAGCCCTTGTCTTCTATCGCGCGGATGAAGTCTATCTGCTCGGCGATATGCTCGGTCGCCTTGCACCAGATTGCCGGCTCCAGCATGTTCAGGCTGCGCAAATCCTGCTTGAAGGCAATGGTAAAGCGCTCTGCAATATCCCAGGCCGACTCACCGGCCTTGCGGCTGCCTTTTTCCATTTTGTCTTCGCCATCGTCGGCGTCCGATACCAGGTGGCCGACGTCGGTGATGTTGATCACGTGCCGCACCCGGTGGCCGTTGAACTCCAGCGTGCGCCGCAAGACGTCTTCAAACAGATAGGTGCGCAGGTTGCCGATATGCGCATAGTCATACACGGTGGGGCCGCAGCAATACAGGCCGGTCCAATCCTGGCGTAGTGGCTGGAAGGGGCGCAGCTTGCGCTCCCAATTATCGTAAAGGAGGATGTCCATCGGTTTTATGGAATAAAAAACAAACAAGAAAAAAGGCGTACCCGGCAAAACTGGGCAAAGGAAGGGCTTACAGCGTCAACAACAATGCTGTTTCAGATGAGATACGGCGAGGAGGGCGGAGGATCGCGTACTTGCTTGCATAAGCTGATTCAAAAATGATTAGACGTAATTTACCACAGCAGTCCTTGGTCGGCATTGATTTGTAGCAGGTTGGCGGGAATTGGAAGGGGCGCAAAAAACATTGCCCGCGAAAAATGGTATTGCTTTTTATTCGCTTAAATTTCCCCTGGGCCATTCTGTGCCCCAATGTTTACTGTTTGTACAAGCCCGACCCCGCTATATAATGGTTTACAGCTAAAAAAATTACCTACAAAGAAATAGCTACCGGGAGAGTGCATCCATGCAAGCTCGTTACCCTGATGTCAGCGAGGAACAATACCGCTCGCACTACCTGAACGTGGATATCGCCCAGTGCCGCCGGGTGGTCCTGGTGGCCATGTGGGCTACCCTGCCTTTGATCTATTTTGATTTTGCCTTGCGTCAGTCGGGCGATGTGTTCCTGCTGCTGATGGGGGCGCATGCGGCGGTTTTCCTGTATTCGCTATGGTTGGCGCGGCAATTGCCGCAGATACTGAATGCGCAGCAACTGGATCAGCAAATGCTGCGCTGGGTATGGGTGGCCCTGGCTGTTACGCTGGCAGGCAATGCGAGCCGTCCGGCCGACTATTTCGGGCACTACTATATAGATATCTGGATAGTGGCGATGTATTTCGTCGTGCTGCCGCTGCCCCTACGCCAGATGAATCCGCCTATGGTGGGTTTTGTGGCCGCTTCGCTATCCATCCTGTTCTTGTACAAGCACGCGCCCGCCGTTTCGTATACCTATAACGTCGCCCTGATGCTGCTGCTGGCGGCAATATCGGGCCATACGATCTCTTCCCGCACGCACCGGTTCAGGCGCAAGACCTTGAGTGCGGAGCAAGAGCTGGAAAGGCAGGCCAGCATCGATCCGCTGACCGGGGTCGCCAATCGGCGCGAGTTCATGCGCATTTCCGACTGTGAGCTGAAGCGCCATACGCGGCTGGGGAAATCCTTGTCGCTGCTGGTGCTGGACCTGGATCATTTCCGGCAGATCAATGAAGCGCATGGCCACCATGTCGGTGAAATTGTGCTGGTCGAAGTGACGCGGCGGATGAAAAGGGCGACCCGCAGCTATGATTGCGTGGCCCGTTATGGCGGCGAGGAATTCTGCGTGTTGTTGCCGGAGGCTTCGGCGGAAGACGCCGGCAAGATCGCCGCCCGCACCAAGGCCACCATCATTGCGATGCCGGTGGCAGTATCCGGCAAGGAATTGCGCGTTACTGCCACGATAGGCGTGGCGACCATGCTGACTGGCGACACCATCGCCAGTATCCTGAAGCGGGCAGACGCCGATCTGCACAAGACCAAGCAGAGCAAGGCGGACCAACCGGATGCCGGCAAGCAGCAAGAGCCGGCGGCAGAGGCTGACAAGGTCGCTTAGCGCCAGTCGGCCGGTCAATTTGCAGTGCGGACAAGATGCAGGAACGCCTGCTTAAAATATTTCCATGTGGAAATTAATGAGCGTTGCATTACGTCCGGCGCACGGTTCTCATTCGCACCAAAAAAACACAATCCCATATCCAATTGTTGACTACGCAGTAATTGCCGTGCTAAACATCGGAAAGTTACAATTTTAAAGACGATTTATTGATGATTTGTGCAGTCGCCGTGCGTCAGCATTTTTGACCGCACCGGCTGATCCAGGGCGGCAGGAAATTTCATGCAGGACTATATAGGGGCACTATAGGGATAGTAAGTTACTTCGATGTAATATATTGATGTTATTATAAAAGGATTACTATAAAGGCTTGCCATTACGCTATCTGGGAGGGTAGGCGTCGGTTTGCTTTTGGGTGCTGATTTTGCCGGGACATGCATTATTGAAATTGCTGCGTGGAAATTTCTGCCGGTACTTTTTGTTATCGTATGTTTACCGGATTTCTTTAATTCACGGCGTTGATGGGCAGGTCAGGCTCAGGCGTGAATATAAGCGGTGCCAGGCGTTACAGGTGTTTTGGTTGGGAGAGCAAAATAAAAACGACTCAACAGGATCTTGATATTCGCAGCCGCTTGATGGCTGCGCGTTTGCCATCCATGCCTCAGACCTTGCTCAAGTTAATGGAGCAATGTCAATCCGAGGAAGTGGGGGTGGCAGACTTGTCGCGCCTGATCGCCCAGGACACGGCGATGACGGCCAAGATGCTGGCAGTCGCAAATAGCTCGGCCTACCACCGCAACGGCCCTTGCAACGGGCTGGATCCAGCCCTGCAGGCCATCGGCACCGAGATGATCAAGACCATCGTCATCAATGAATCGGTTTCCCAGATTTTTGACAAATTGTCGCAACCGGGCGGCACCGACCTGCGCGGCTTCTGGTCGCATTCCGTGCAGTCCGGCATGACCGCCAAGGTAATTGCGCTCAAGATAGGCTATTCCAATCCTGAGGAAGCCTACCTGGCAGGCTTGCTGCACGATGTAGGCCGCCTGGCGCTGTTTGCGATACTGCCGAAAGAATATGCATTCAATTTCTTTGCCGCGGATGACGACAACCTGTGCGCAGTCGAAGAACGTACGCTGCAGACCACGCATGCCGAGGTCGGCTCCTGGCTGATAGAGCAATGGAGCCTGGATTCCTTCATCGCCGACAGCGTGCTGTATCACCATGAGACGCCTGCGCGGCTGGAGAAGGCGCATCCGCTGATACGCATTACCTATCTGGCGCACGCATTGAACAGCAAGGGCCTGAACGATGCGCAGCTGGAAAAAGCGGGAGCCTTGTGCTCGCTAAAGCTCAGCGACCTGAATGAAATACGCGGGCGGGTGACGGACCAGGTGCAAAAATCGGCGGAACAGCTGGATATCGACCTCAGCGAAGAAGTGCAGGCGCCGGCTGCTCCGGCACCGGTCGCCAGGGATGCCACCAAGGACAAGATGATAGAGCAGGTGCGCGGCATAGTATTGGCGTCGGAACTGGGGCGCTCCTTCTCGCGGCAGCAGGGCGAGAGCGGCTTGCTGGAAACCGTGGCCAAGTCGGCCCGCATCCTGTTCCATTTTGACGGCGCCGTGATCCTGCTGGCCAATGCCACCGGCGACGCGCTGGTAGGCAGCCGGGTCGGTGAGCACAGGTTGCGGCTGGCCGACTTTGCGCTGCCGCTCGATACCGAAGGCAGTGTGATCGCCGAGGCCGTGCGCGAGCGCCGCGTGATGTTTACCGGCGCCGAGCAGGCGGAAACGGCCGCCGGTATCGGTGTCTTCGAAGAACAATTGCTGCGCCTGTTTAATACCGACCAGTTGGCCTGCCTGCCCTTGCATGCCGATGGCAACAGCCTGGGCGTGCTGATCGCCGGCTTCATGTCCTGGCAAGCCGACGACCTGGCCAAGCGGGAGAACTTCCTGAAAACTTTCGGCAGCCAGGCCTCGATGGCGCTGAAGGCCTTGCTGAGCGAAAAGAACGACGCCGACAATATGAGCGAAAGCCTGTCGCGCAGCTATCGCGAAGCATCCCGCAAGGTGGCGCACGAGGTCAATAATCCGCTGTCCATCATCAAGAATTACCTAGGCATCCTGGACCGCAAACTATTGAACCGTGAAGTGGTCAGCGGCGAGGTCACGATACTGAATGAAGAGATAGACCGGGTCGGCAAGATCATCGATGAATTCGTCGATGTGAACCTGGCCGAGCAGTCCGGCAAGACCGAGATCAGCCGCGTGGTCGGCGAAGTCGTGCGGCTGTTCCAGCAGGCAGAGTTTGCGTCGCCGCTGGTAAAGATTGAAAACCGCATGCTGGATGAATCCTTCGAGATCAACGGCAGCGCCGATACGCTGAAACAGATCTTCATGAACCTGATCAAGAATGCGCTGGAGGCGATGTCTGCCGGCGGCGTGATAGAAATAGGCAGCCATGGCCTGGTGAATCGCGATGGCGTGCTGTACGTGGAATTATGGGTAAAAGATACCGGCCCCGGCATTGCTCCCGAAGTGATGGCGAAGTTGTTTTCGCCGGTCAAGAGCAGCAAAGGAAAAGGCCACAGCGGTCTGGGACTGAACATCGTCCATGGGCTGGTGAAGAAATTGCAGGGCCTGATCAGTTGCCGCAGTACGAAGCAAGGTACGACGTTTGAAATATGGTTGCCGGTAGCACAGCGAACAGAGCACGAATCTGTCGCTTATTCATAAGCCAAATCCTCTGGAACAAAAATGAGCCTGATAAACTCGTATGACTCGACCGCAATCAATGTCGCCCTGGACGGAATGGATCCAGTGGCCAGGCTTGAACAGGCGAAAATTCCGCGTTTACTGCTGGTCGATGACGAACCCCGGCTACTGAGCAGCCTGCATGAATTGTTGAGGGGAGGAGATTACCATCTGGTGACGGCGACCAACGGCGCCGAAGCGATAGACCAATTAAACAAGCTGCATTTCGACCTGGTATTGCTGGACCTGCGCCTGCCCGATGTCAGCGGCCACGACATCATGGATTTCATTAATGAGCGCGGCATAGACGCCAGCGTGATCGTGCTGAGCGGCGACCGCGGCATCGATGCGGCGATCGGCGCGCTGAAGCGCGGCGCCTACGGCTATCTGCGCAAGCCCTATCCGCACGAGGAATTACTGAAGACGGTGGGAAATGCGCTGCAAAAGCGCCGGCTGGAAGCAGAAAACCGCGATATGGCGTGGCGCCTGGAATGTTCGGAAAAGCTTTACCGTTACCTGGTGGACAGTTCGCCCGACATCATCTACACGCTGAATGTGGAAGGCAAGTTTACCTTCGTCAATGACAGGGCGCATCAGCTGCTGGGCTACAAGCCGGATGAGCTGATAGGCAAGCATTATTCGGTGCTGGTGCATGAAGAAGACCTGGGCCGTGCCCGCTACGTGTTCAACGAGCGACGCATAGGCGCGCGCGCTTCGCGCAATATAGAATTGCGCCTGCGCTACCAGAATGAACCGGACAAGGACAGGGAGTTCGACAATACCGTGATGTCGATTTCCTTCAATTCGGTCGGCATGTATTCGGTCGACCAGGGCGACGGCAAGCGGGAATTCTTCGGCACCTATGGCGTGGCGCGCGATATTACCGAGAGCAAGCGCGCCGAGCAGTTGATTTCCTACCAGGCCTACCACGACATCCTGACCGATCTGCCGAACCGCGCGCTGTTCCGCGACCGCTTGAACCTGGCGCTGATCCAGTCCAAGCGCAACAAGTCGGAGCTGGCGGTGATGTTTGTCGACCTGGACCGCTTCAAGCTGGTCAACGATACGCTGGGCCATATCAAGGGCGACGAATTGCTGCAGATGGTGGCCTCGCGCCTGCGCGACCGTCTGCGCGAGGGCGATACGCTGGCGCGCCTGGGCGGCGACGAGTTCACTGTGCTGTTGCCGGACCTGCGCGACAAGCAGGATGCTGCGATGATCGCCGACCAGATCGTGCAAACCTTGAGCCAGCCATTCCAGCTGGGCGCACATGAAGTGCATGTGTCGGCCAGCGTCGGCATTGCGGTCTGCCCCGGCGATGGTGAGACGGCGGATGACCTGATACGCCATGCCGATATCGCGATGTACAAGGTCAAGGCATTGGGCAAGAACGGCCACAGTTTTTACGACATTTCCATGCAGGATGCGTCGCACCAGAAGATCGTGCTGGAACACAGCCTGCGCAAGGCGCTGGAACTGGGCGAGCTGGAAATGTATTACCAGCCGCAAATCGATGTCGGCACCGGCCAGGTGATAGGCGCGGAAGGCCTGATCCGCTGGAACCATCCGGAGCGCGGCGTCTTGAATGCCGGCGAGTTCCTGCCCTTTGCCGAGGAAAACGGCCTGATCCTGCCGATCAGCGACTGGATGCTGGCGCCCCTGTGCCGCGACCTGAAGGAGTGGAATTCCATCACCGACCAGCCCCTGCGCCTGTCGCTGAACCTGTCGCCGCAATATCTGGACCGCGGCGATTTCCACAAGAAATTAAAGGCGGCGCTGACTGCGCATGAGATCGCGGCCTCGCAGATAGAGGTGGAAATCACCGAGAACCTGTGCATACGCAATCCGCAATATGCGATCGAGCAATTGAACAAGCTGTGCCAGCTCGGCATCAGCGTGGCGATTGACGATTTCGGCACCGGTTATTCGTCGCTGGCCTATTTGCACCGCTTCCCTGTGCATACGATCAAGATCGATCAATCCTTCGTCAAGGAAATCCAGGATCCGGACGGGCACTACCCGGTCGTGCTGGCGATTATTTCGATTGCGCGCGGCCTTGGCCTGCATTTGATCGCCGAAGGCGTGGAAACCGACTGCCAGGCGCGCTATCTGGAACAGGCAGGTTGCACCACCTTGCAAGGCTTCCTGTTCCACCAGGCTTTGCCTCAGCAAAAATTCATCCAGTTGCTGAAAGATAATGCCTGTGAATTTTCACTTAAATGAGCAGCCAAAACAAGAATGCAAGAATGGATGACCAGTAAATGGAAATGCAAATGAAGCGGGCGGCGGATGACGGCGATGCAGATGCCCAATATCATCTGGGCCTGCAGTATATCCATGGCAAAGGAGCCGAGCAGGATGCCAGGCTGGCGATCCTCTGGTTCCACAAGGCAGCCGAGCAGGGCCATGTACTGGCCCAGTTCAACCTGGGGCTGATGTATGCGACCGGGCAGGGCGTGCAGCAAGATACCGAACAGGCGATCCACTGGTACCGCAGGGCGGCCGAGCAGGGGTATGCGCGCGCGCAATTCAACCTGGGCCTGATCTACAGCAGTTCCGTCAAATACCAGAACCATATGCAGGCGCTGGCCTGGTACAGCAAGGCGGCCGAGCAGGCGCATACCGGCGCGCAAAACAATATCGGCCTGATCTATATCACCGGCCAGGGTTTGCCGCGCGATTACCGCAAGGCCATTACCTGGTTCGAGAAAGCCGCCAACCTGGGCGACGCCGCTGCGCAAAACAATCTTGGCATGATCTATGGCAACGGCAAGGACATGCCGGCCGATTATCCGCGCGCGATATCCTGGTACAGCAAGGCAGCCGAGCAAGGCTATGCCAGCGCCCAGTTCAACCTGGGCCTGCTATACGACACCGGGCAGGGCGTGCCCAAAGACCACAAGCAGGCGGCCCTGTGGTACCAGAAGGCCGCCGAGCAGGGCCACGTGAAGGCGCAGTTCAACCTGGCGCTGATCCATGAAACCGGCGAAGGCATCAAGCATGACATGAAACTGGCGGCCAACTGGTACCGCAAGGCCGCCGAGCAGGGACATCCCGCCGCCTGCTACAAGCTGGGTCTGATGTACGACAATGGCCTGGGTGTGATGGAAAGCGGCCGCGCCGCGATGGACTGGTATTTGAAGAGTGCGGCGTCGGGACATGCCGGCGCGCAATTCAAGCTGGCCTTGCGCTACGACAACGGCCAGGACGTGGAGCAGGATTACAAACAGGCGCTGTCCTGGTACAGGAAAGCCGCCGAACAGGAAAACGCCAGGGCGCAATTCAATTTGGGTTTGATGTATGCTTACGGTCACGGTGCGGCGGTGGACCTGGTGCAAGCCCACAACTGGCTCAGCCTGGCTGCCATCAACGGCATGCAAAAGGCCAACAGGCACAAACACATCGTCGAGTTCAAGATGACTCCCCAACAACTGGAGCAGTCGCAACACACCTC
>JABDED010000014.1:53346-53435 GCA_013287275.1 Betaproteobacteria bacterium | reverse complement strand
ACTTTGCGCCTGCCTTTATCTGCGCCGCAGATTTCTGCGGACGCTACTATAGAACAGTCAGGCGCTAGTGGACTGTAACAGTGAAATCG
>JABDED010000014.1:0-53336 GCA_013287275.1 Betaproteobacteria bacterium | reverse complement strand
TTGCGATGTACCAGGTCAAGAAGAAGGGCCGCAAGGGCTACCATTTGTATCGCGAAGGGGACTAGTGAACTGTAACAGTGAAATCGGGAGTGAAGGGCGCGTGCCCGGCGTGCAGGACAAGGCCTACGCCGGCCGCACGCAACCAGATCGAGATAGCAAGCTATCTCGCGGATGGCCGCCCCGACCGTTTGTAACACAGTCATGCCCGGCGAGCACGTGACAGGCACTTCTGATTTCACTGTTACAGTTCACTAGTCCCCTTCGCGATACAAATGGTAGCCCTTGCGGCCCTTCTTCTTGACCTGGTACATCGCAATGTCGGCCTTGGACATCAGTTGCTCGCTGAGGTCGCCGTCTTGCGGATAGATTGCTATGCCTATGCTGGGTGTCGTGCTCAGCGTATGCTGCTCGATAAAGTAAGGCTGCGACAGCGCATGCAGGATTTTTTCTGCCGTTTCCAGTACATGCTGCTCTGAAGTCATATCCGACAAGACCAGGATGAATTCGTCGCCGCCTACGCGTGAAATAGTGTCGATCTCACGCAGCAGGCTGCGCAGGCGATTGGCGACGGTTTGCAGCAGCAGGTCACCCACGCGATGGCCCAGCTTGTCGTTCACTTCCTTAAACCTGTCCAGGTCGATGAACTTGACCGCCACCATATTCTGGTTGCGTTTGGCTTGGCTGAGCGCATGCTCCAGCCGGTCTTCCAGCAGGCGGCGGTTAGGCAGGCCGGTCAGCGCATCATGGTTGGCCAGGTGGCGGATATGTTCTTCCGCCTGTTGGCGCACTTGTATTTCATGCTGCAACTGCTGGTTGCTATTGGCCAGTTCCGCGGTGCGTTCCTGCACCCTGAGCTCCAGCTCCAGGCGTGCCTGCATCAGGGAATCCTGTGCCTGCTTGCGCTCGCTGATATCGTCTAGCAGCCAGACCGCGCCGTTTTCCAGTGCCGACTGATCGACCAGATTGGCCGTCATGCTGCACCAGAACAGGCCGCCGTCTTTCCTCTTCTGCCTCACCTCGCGGATAAAACTGGCCTCTTTTGCGACGTCGCTGGCAATTTCCAGCTCGGGCTCAAAGGAGTCAACGGTCCGCAGCAGCTTGCTGAAGGAGGCATTTGCCAGTTCACCCGGCTGATAGCCGTAGATGTGTTCCAGGTGCTGGTTGCAGGCGATGATGCAGTCTTGTTTTACAAAGGCGATGCCTATGCGGGCATTGGCCAGGATGGCTTGCTGCTCCAGCAGTAGCTGGCGTATTGCTTCGCTGGCAGCCCGTCTTTCGGTGATATCTTCAGTGATGAAGATGGTGCCCTTGGAGTGGTCTTGCGGATCTATTGCGTTGGCCATCATGCGGCACCAGAAGGTGCCGCCGTCGCGGCGCTTCACTTGCACTTCGATATCCATGCGTTTGCCGGCGCCCAGCGTTTGCTCGGCAAATTTGCCCAGATCCTGATAGGCATCCAGCGATGGATAGACGATGGAAGTGGCCTGGCCTATCAGTTCCTTGCTGGTCCAGCCGAACATCTCGCTGAAACGTTCATTGCAATGCAGGAAGATGCGGTCGCGCGTGAAGGTAATGCCCAAAGAGGCATTGTCTAATATGGCCTGATATTCGAGCAGGGTCTGCAAAGCACCCTCTTTATCCTCAATAGGCATGTCGGTGATGGCCGTGGCTGTCATATGGTGTGAGCTGCTGTCAGTGTATGCCAGTACGATATATTAATGATCTATGTACATTATGTTGGCGGAGCCAAGCGGATAAGTATTTACGCTGAGTGTGCCAGAATTTTTGCCAAAAGTGTAAGGAATTTATGCGCTGCAACTATGCCAAATATATTAGCTGCGAAACTGGCTGACCGGCAATATTCTGCCTTCCGCATACCGGGTGTTTACGGCAAATAGCCCGCGCGATCAGTGAGGCGGGCTGTAGCTTATGCGGGTGCGTGTGATGTGCTAATTCAGTGCTAGTTCAGGCAGTAGTTGATGGGCAGCAAGGGGGCGGGTATGTCTTCATCTGCCAGCGATTCCCGCAGATTGATTTCCAGGCTTCTGCAGATAGCATCCAGCGCCAGGTCGTTGGCTTCAGAGCCGAAAGGTTCTTCAATCTCATCGCCCAACGCATCCAGACCGAAAAAAGTGTAGGCGACGATGGCGACGACAAACGGGGTCATGAAACCTATCGTGTCCACCAGGCCGAACGGCAACAGGAAGCAATACAGATAGGCAGTGCGATGCAGCAACAAGGTATAGGAGAAGGGGATGGGCGTGCCCTTGATGCGCTCGCAGGCGGCTGCGGCGCCGCCCATGGCGGACAAGGTATTGTCTATCGCCGCTGCCAGGCAAGGATCGATGTGTTCCTGGTCCAGGCACAGGCGCAAGTCTTGTCCCATGCCCAGCATCAGCAGGTGCGGCACATTGCTGGAGTTGCCCGTCTGTTTCGATTCGGCGTCGGTCAGCAGCCGCTTGATTTCCGGTGATGGCGCAGCGTCGCGCAGTAAATCTTTCAGCGCGTATGAAAACGCAATCGCCCGGTAAACCATGCGTACCCGCACGTCGCCCAAGCCCAGGGAGGCGGTGGCAGGCGCCGCATCCTTGATCAGGCTCAGGCATTGGCGGGCGAGATTGCGGCTTTTGAGAACCAGCTCGCCCCACAGCTTGCGCGCTTCCCAGTAGCGGTCGTAGGCGGCATTGTTGCGAAAGCCCAGGAAGATCGCCAGCGGCAGGCCTATCATGCTGAAGGGGATCGTCGTCAGCGTGATCTTCAGGTGGAACAGGTCGCCATGGGTAATCGTGACCAGGGTGGCGATCAGCGTATTCAGGAGCAGCGCCGGCAATATCCGTGGCAGCACTGAACCGCGCAGGGACAGGAACAGCCTAAGGCCGGAAGGGCGGTCGCGGACTATCATGCGGCTCTCATTTTAAATGGTTTCGTCTGGCGATCTGCCGCCAATATTTGCTAATATATGAGCGATTAAAACACTAATATCTTAGTGAGTCAATGTGTATAATGAGAAAAAATCGTCGAAAAACCGACAATGCCCGATATGCAAGGGAGTAGTGTTTGAAATACCAGATTACCTATCCCAACCTGCCCCAACGATTTTTGAAGGCAAGGGATTTCCTGATGTCCAATTTCCGGCCCATCCTGAATCACTACGGAGTGACGGAGCAGCAATACCGCATCCTCCGGGTGCTGGGGGAATATGAGCAACTGGAACCCAGGGAGCTATGCGAGCTGTGCCAGATACTTAGTCCCAGCATGGCGGGCGTGCTGGCCAGGATGGAGGAGACCGGCCTGGTGCATCGCGAACGTGTCGCCGATGACCAGCGCCGGGTGATGGTGAGCCTGACACGCCAGGGCGAACAGCTGATGCACCAGATCGGTCCGCTGATCAATCTGCAGTATCAGAATATCGAGCGGGCTTGCGGCAAGAAGATCTTGGCAGAATTGTTCCAGGTGCTGGAAAATTTCATCGCACTGGATGGAAAAGCGATTTCGCAAGTGGAGTTGCCGGCAATTATCCCTTCGACAAAATCGGCTGGCTCCATCAAAAAGAAAAAGTATGCGCGGAAGTAATGGCCCTGCAGGACGAAATTACACAAAACGGGTATCGATCTTGCGGTATCCCCCTCGATCGCCTCCGGCTTGATTGCCCCTGTTGGCGGCATTTCATTTATTGCCTTTGCTTCATTCCTTGTTTAAAATCAAACGCCGCATAGTAATGCCGGTTTGATCGAGAAATGGCAGTGTCTGGGTAAATCACGAATTTTTGCGTCGTCACAATGGAGTTGAGTCATGGGAAAGAACGCGACATCAGACCGTCTGGAAAGCTACGCCAAAATGCTGGGCGGAGGACGCACTTACGATTTTTCTCAGGCATCTGCGTTCAAGGTGACCGAGTCCACCGGCCCTGATCAGGGGAAAATGTACAAGATGGTGATGCGCAACGGCCAGCCCATGGGCGGCGTCTGCGCGACATTGTGCGCGTTCTGGGTCGTCTTTCATGCGCAGCAGGATGCGCCCAAGGGCGTGCATAGCTTTACCCGCGGCCGCTCCGTCTGGGATTACCTGTTCCAGGACGGCGGCCTCAATACCGGGGCGGCGACCAATATTACGGCGGAGCATTTCAACTCTTCCGGCAACCAGATCGGCTACCTGGACGCCTTCATGAAGAAGTTCAAGGTAGAGCGTCGCGCCAAGAGCATGTCGGGATCGGTGATTACCGCCATGCCGATGGTGATGTCCTTCACCACCTTGATGCAATGCAGCCGCCACATGACGGCGATCGGCGGTTATAAATTACTCAGCCTGAAACCGAACACCAACGGCACCGGATCCGGGCACATGGTTTCCGTTTGGTGCGACCAGGGCGACGTGCTGTTCATGGATCCGAACTATGGGGAATTCTGGTTGCCGGACAGGGCCAAGTTTGCCGCATGGTTTCAGTTTTATGTAATGAATACCTACCGGGAAAAATACAAGAGCGTGACGGTCTACGATTACGTAGTCAAATAAGGCGGTTCAAAACGGTGCTTGATATCGCAGGAGCGGCCTTGGCGCGTCCCTTTTTGATGAAGGTATTGTGGAATTATTCCGAGCGGCGATTTGTCGCCTGCAGTAGTCGTCTCGAGCACGACGGCAAGCAACTGGAAGGCAGTGCAGGGGCTAGACGGTAACCATTTGTTAACGGTCTTAATTGCAAGGTGGGATGATGGTCTCCGACAAGAATCGAAGATGAAGCCCAGTATAACCGTCCGAAGATATGGAGTTAATTTACTGAGATAGTTACTGCAATTTATAGACGCTGCACAAGATCAATTTTTAACGTTCCCAAATCACCTGAGGTTTTTTTACGAAATTCCAATTGCAAATAATTGAGTCGCAAACAGTCCTGCGACACAACTAATCTAGCCCTTATCGGATTCGATAGATGGTAAACAATTGCAATAAATCATCTGAAGCCTGCCAACCTCTGCAACTAATTGCTGACGACCAGTAAGTATCGCCGCATGCATTGCAGCAATCACCGCCAGGCCATTAGAATTCTTAATGCATTGCTCAATGATTTGAAACGGATAGCCGTGTTCGTGTCTCTGAAGTGGGTGAATACCAGCATGAGCAAATGAGTTCAGCGCCTTCCATGACGTTTCCCTGAACCGACGTAATGCCTCAACCGGTGCTCGCGGCGCTTTGGTATCAAGGATTACGAACATATCCTCATTGCCCGGCAAGTTCTTCGCACCTTGTTCAGTATCCTGCGCCAGTGTCGCATCAAGTTTTTCAATTTGCGCGTCCGTTGCAGCGTAAAAAATCCAGACTGCCCGAACAAGTGCCTCGAACTGCGCCCGAAGAACAACCAGACTTGATGGGAATAAACCGTCGGTCAATAAAGCCCGCGTCGCGTGTGCATGCTCAAGCGAAATCGAACACGCCAAATGGCTAAGGCGATTTTGGGCGGTATTGTCGTACCTAGGCACAGATAGAACGTTCTGTAGCCTCGAGGCCAAATCCTTAGATTCGTCAAAAATTCTATCCAAACCCACTTTTATTGCCCATGTCCATGCTTTAAACCCAAAAATGTATCGTCAACTATTCAAACTGAAAAAGTTAACATTTACCTCCACTGGCCATAATAACCGCTGGAACACCAAAATCCATCCCTGAGACAGTAAAAGCGGATTCGAGTCTATCATCGTGCTTCATACGTAATTCATCAGCATCAACAATTCTGCCAACACTGGGAATTTTGTGCCAGACGATATCGCGAAGTAAAATCACATCATCCTTGTGAGATGAAACTTTGCCTGCTGGTTTAAAGGAAACGAAACCTTCAAAGAGCCGTAACTCGCGGCCAGATTCTTGGTCGTGGATAGACCTCAATAAATATGTAGCCGCGACTAAAACACTACAACCTAGGCCTACATACCAATATCTAGTTTGCTCGTTTCTCTTCTCGACAGCACGCCCTGCGGGATTGCCGTTAGCTCCAAATGCGACAGATAGTGGCGCTTCCAATACTAAATTAAGTGGTTTATTGCTCTCTTGGCAAATCTCTGCCAGCCTCAACTTCAGCTCGGCGAACGTACAGTCCACAGGTGGAGCATCGCCAACTAAAATACTGGAACTCCGCGCTGAATTTGCAAACCCAACATCAACGAATACCCAATCTCCTGATTCGGGATGAACTTCGGTTACCGTGCCTGCGCGGATCTGCATATTTGTTCAATCTCGATTTAAATTAAGAATAAAAAGCCCTTCAATGCCCTGGAGCATGAAGCACCAGTCGAAATATCAAAAATAACCTTGGAAAACATCTTTACATTTAGGGCCTTGAACTTCATGCGATATTTACGTGCGAGAACTTCGGCCTTCCTGATGGCTTCCATCTTGTCAATTGCATTGAGTGTGAACCTAATGCGGGATAGGCTGTACTTCTGAATGAGGTCGCCAAGGACTCTCATAACGAACTGAAACCCCCCGTTTCCGCTCTCTATTTATCGTGCTTTGATGGGCATTGCGTAACCGAGTTTTAAAATCATAAGTGACTTTCGCGCTTGTGCCGCAGTTTGGGCACAATTTGTACCACAGCTAACGGCTTGCTTGTCGTGTAACTTATTGATTTAAAGAGGGGATCGTCTTTGAGGATTGGTCCCTCCGACAGGAATCCAGTTCCTTTTCGAATCAAATAGTTGCGATATGAGTGCGTAAATTTTGCGTAAATTTTTACGAAAAAATCTATGCTGTTTTATATTTCTAAGTAGGGAGTCTAACCCATCTCCGGCCTTGGTCCCGAAACCGCTGTCCGCGCTATTCCAAATCAACGGTCAATTAATCACGAACCAAGCCCGTTGGAGCAAATTATTGGCCTGCCGAGCTCGCTGCCTTTTGAATCGCAGCTTTCGCATTTGCAATTTTGAGCGAACGCTCACGATTTTCATGACGCTCGTCAAGTATAAGCTCAATGCCTAGGCGAAGCGTTTCGAAGTGCTTAAGGCATTCCGACTCTGACAATTCGTGAATTCCTTTGCTTAGAAGCGAATACATACTCGGTTGTTCCACCAAGAACGTTGGTAGATGTGACTTTAATAGGGATATACGCTCCGCCATCCGCAAGCGTTGATACTCTGCCTCGTCCCAACCGGCGTCGTTGATGCTGTTTTGATGCGCTTCCTCAACCAGCGACTCGAAAATTCTACGCAAATAGACATATGCCCCAACTCCAACATCGTGTGACGCTAGACCAATTGCTCGAGTAAATTCGCCGAGCTGTGATTCTGAAAGGACGTGAGCATACTTTTTGACTTGAAGGGTATGTAGGTCACCGTACGATGGCTGTTGGCCAATCTTTTGAATTGTTCCAGAGACTCTCCTCGTACCGCTTGCCTCTTGCTTATAGTCCACGTAACAAATGAAATCCTGTCTATGGGAGCTTACTCTTGTACAAGACGCTCTAATTGAGTAAATGCCAATTGCCAGTGTAGGAAAAGGGGCTTCAAGTGCCTGCCGCTTCATTGCTCTCTCAGTAGTTAGATTTCGCACGAATTGCTCTGGACGCTGTGGAGTTAAAACTTGAAATGTTGACTCGCGTTTACATTCAGTGCAATGGCTATCATATGTGCCAGCGTAGAAGAGTATATCGATCACGTCCCAGACTTCATCACCCTGGAAGGGGGTCTTGGAATATAGAGGGGTCCCTAGCAGGAACTCTGTTGGCTTTGGTAACGGCATCGGCGGTTGACAGAATTGTTGAATAATAGTAATTCGACTATAACAGACGTTGATGGCAGCGGTACATTGCGATACGGATTTGGCGTTGGGAGTAGGCGCTTTCGCCCGTCGTATCGGTTAAAGTCGGGCGGTCGAAACTGATCATTGCGCCTAGTGACTTAAAGCAGATTCCAGTTAAACCGCTCGGCTGAGCATTCTATTGCATTTATAAATTGCAATCTTAGCATCTATGTGATGGAATACTCTTGCGCAGTATAGTAATAAAAATGTTACGTTGTGCATGCTTGCGAGGTTCGTCGGTGCGGATTTGTTACCTATGCTGTCCACCTTGTGGGTTCTAAGAGAAGAAGGCAGCGCATCAAGAACAGGTCGAATAATGCGGAAAAGAGAGTGAT
Source organism: Betaproteobacteria bacterium (assembly GCA_013287275.1). Lineage (GTDB taxonomy): Bacteria > Pseudomonadota > Gammaproteobacteria > Burkholderiales > Burkholderiaceae_D > Undibacterium. Next base: position 45,216 of record JABDED010000014.1, on the reverse strand, counting down.
TATGGCAACGGGAATAGAAATAACTGCAGTCGCAAAGGTCCTTAGTCCATTAATGGGAGAGCTAGTGAAGGGGGCGAAAGATGGATTGAAAAAAAGCTTCAAAAAATGGACTTTGAATAATTCAGCCCAGACCCTGGCGAAGAAATTTGCGGCCGCAGATAAAGTAAAAACCATTTGGTCGCCAGACAAGGAGATCTCGCTAACTTCATTCTATCATCCTGCCCAAGTTCAAATAGGCGAGCAAGATCGGGCCGACGTAAAATCTCTCTCAGATTTGGGCAAGGGAAACGTTGTTGTCGAGGGGATCGTCGGCCAGGGTAAATCAATCTTCCTTCGGCACCTAAGTCTTCAAGAGCTAAATGGAAACGGCTCTGCAAGAATACCAATATTTATTGAACTGCGTTCGTTGGCCGTAGGCAAATCGCTATTCCCGCAAATACAAGATGCTTTAGATAAATTAAATCTATGTCATGACGATAGTTTGTTTGAGTATCTAGCCGAATCGGGCCGCATCGTTTTGCTCTTGGACGGTTTTGATGAGCTGGAAGAATCGTTGGTTTCTACGACGATTTCAGAGCTGGAATATCTGATTGAAAAATTCGACGCGCTTCAAATTGTGATTACCTCGCGGCCTCGCAATGAGATTCAAAAAAGTAGGCATTTTCGTGTCATAAAACTAGCTTCGTTAGAAAAAGCGGAGTTCAGTAAATTTCTTTCGAAATTGAATCTTGGCAGCACTCGAATTACCGAAATCGTGCGTGCAATTGGCGCAAGTCCCAGCAAAGTTAGTGAGCTGATAAATACTCCGCTGATGTTGACCCTCCTCGTAATGGTATATGAGACGGAACAGCAGATTCCATCTGAACTTCCTGAGTTTTTTGAACGTTTGTTTCAAACCGTTTTCTCACGGCACGATAGATTAAAAGCCGGGTTCTATCGAAAACACCATTCCGGGTTATCTGAGAGGAAGCTTCAACAACTATTCGAAGTTTTCTGTTTCTTGGTGGTTCAAAAGCGTCTCTCACGGAGTTTGACTCAAGAGCAATTTGCGCAGGTTTTTGACGCTGCAATAAAGTACGTGCCAGCAAGTTCATGCGAGATGGAAAAATTCCGTGACGATATAACCAAGGTCTCTTGCCTGATGCTTGAGGAGGGCCTGGGCCTTACGACGTTTCTTCACAAGAGTATCGTGGAGTATTTTGCTGCGGCATTCATCAAAAACTCTCCAGACAGTGTTGCGTCATTGTTTTATGAGAAGGCAAGAACAAACTTCGAACCCTGGCGCGAGGTGGTGATATTTTTAAATAGGATTGATGTATATCGGCATGCAAAGTATCTCGTGAAGCCTAGCGCGGAAACTTTCCTCAAGGAAATAAACGGGAAGCCCACAGGGGCTTCTGACTCTGACATATTGGCGTTTCTGAAGAATTGTTACCCAACGTTTGGAGTTACCTATGAGCCTATCAAAAAAGATATTGTTCTTGAATCCGGGACGGATCAATTCCGTGCTTCGCGGTTTGGCACATACAAAGAAGGGGTCTTTCCAATTGCGCATCTGTTTGAAATACTCACAAATAAGCTTGTTATGTCAATTAGTGGTACATGCCCTGCCGAGCCTGTTCGCGCAGAAATGTTGAGCGTGCCGAACGCGTTTATTCGGGATGGGAACAATTACATCATTTCACTCAAAAATATTGTGCGCGATTATCCATTGGTAAGTGTGTTAAAAGACTTTAGGGCTTTAGAAATGCTTGTCGAGCGGTCACTTAGAGAGGCTAATAAGTTGATTGATCAGGAAGACGCAAAAATGCAGATTTTTAGTGCCAACTCAATTATCTGACGTTTGTGCAAAAAGTCAGACTAAGTCAAATGTCTTGAGATAGTTCGCAAATGCACTGCAAGCTATTAGGAAAAACTTTGCGTCGGCTTGATTCACTGGTTGTTGATCGGGGAATGCCATCGCGTGTCGAATTCCCTTGTCGTCAGATGTCCATCCGTAAATTGAACTAAAGCCAGTTTTGAGTGCTCCGTTCATGTTTTGGTCCCTTTCCAAGCGGCTCAAGAGTCTCCCTAGAGTGTCGGCTTTGCCACCAGAAACAATTTGCGCCATAGCTTCGACGCCTGAAATTGACTCCTTTATTGAATTTCGATAATCGGGATTAATGCGGTCGGATAATCTTTCAGCCGCTGTACGAAAGTGGTCGGCTACGGGCTTGAATTTATCCTCAAGTGCCAGCGCTTGATTTATTGTTGCGATTTCCCCGGCGTCAGTAACCTCGCAGATCATTCCGTCGATGGTCCGATACGCGGCAGCTTCCCTCTCTAATATGGCATTCACGAGCTCTTCGTCCAGCACTTCGGAGTGTATAAAGTACTCGACGTAGTCGAATACTTGGTGCCATTTGGCGGCGAAATATTGATCCCTAACATACTGCCAACTGGGCTCGTATTTCCGTCCCCCGACCGCGTAGCCAAGCGTTGGTCTCGCGTCAATCGGTAACTTGAAGAATTTCAGCCACATATTGAACGTGACATTTTCGTATTGATCCGGCTCTACGTTGTGGATGATCGCACTCCACAGTGTGTTACGCAGTGCAGCTGTGACGATCCCTGGGGTCATTGCTACTGGCACCTGCACATGCCCATTTCGTTCGCTGAAAGATTTCATGGCGTTAGTTCGTTGTTTGCGTAGTTCGATTGTATCAATGTGCAAAAGAAAAGGCCGTTAAATTAACGAACTAAATGCCATCGTTTTAGTGCTAACGCTTTTCCTGATAGCTCTTGGCCCAATCAACAACCTCTTTGGCGCTATACAACGGCTGCGCTCGCCCTTTCGTGGTAGGCAACCTAATAGCCCTCGGGAAGTTTGGCAAGCAGGCCATGCGCTCCCGTACGACCTGCGGATTGCGTTTTAGTAATGCAGCAATTGTTTCAATGTCCCATAAATCAATGGCTAGAGGAATTGACGGGCGGATGGACTCCGCAACGGCTGCCGCGAGTTTTTCGACAAGCATGTTCATATCGTTTCCGGTTGAGGTCATTGTTGTTGATGTCATGTTTGTTCCTCGTTGAATACCGTTGATTTATCGCGGAGCTCGATTACGGTAGCATTCGCCGTCGCTCCTTTGGAGGTTAAGCACGGGACCAATTCATCGACGGGCATGTTGAAGACGATGCCGTCCAAGTGGTGATCGATTTCGATAGTGGCGTGGCGGCGACCATTGGAAAGGCAGGGAAGAAAGTTAGTGACCTTGCCAGTTTGTGGGCCGTGTTCGCTGTCGAATTCGACAGCCGTGCCGATGCTAATTAGTTCGTTCATGCCGCAAATCTTTCTGCTTTGATTTTGAAGGCAGTGGCGATTCCTTCGCGGTACTGCTGATCGGTCAGCATTGCGATGCGCTGCTTGGCGTTTTCGATTGCAAAATCGACGGTGTCGCCTACAGAGACGCGAAATCCAGAATCGACGTGACTAATGACGAAGAGGGCGTCGCGGCCGTTTAGTGCGTCGTTAAAAATGTTGTTATGCACGGCATATTGTTCCGGCTTTCCCAAGTCAACAAGCTCGCCAATTACCTCGGCGAAGCCGAATTCACCTATTACAAAGAATCTCATGTGTCGCTCCATAAATTTAATTAGTCGTTGTCGCCAGATTGCATTTTTTTGATGTCGAATTTCTCGCGCCGGCGTATGTGGCTGCGGGCTTCGTTTTCTATGATTCGTCGCTGTGCGGGGATGGCGAGCATTTGATCCAGGGTGAACGGGCGCTTTTTAATGCGCCCATAAGCGATCTCTAAAGCGGCGCGGTCAGGCTGGATGCGTGGCATGTCAGAACCTCGCTTGATTGTTTCGGGTGTCTGTGCCTGCCGGATGCACAGACGCCTGCACTTTCTTGACGGGTTGGTTTAGTGCGCGAGCGGCGATGTAGTCTTTGCCGCGCAAGCAAGCATATGGATCACGTGCAGTTGCACGTGTCCGGACTTCCGGTTTGATTTCGGTCGGGGCTTCAATATGAAAAAGGAAATTGAAGTTAGGCATGCGCGTCCCCAATCAGCATGGCAGTGACGGTCGCAACGCCGAATTGATCTATGGCAGCATCAATGCAGTCGCAGCAGCAGTCGGCTATCGCCGGATAGCGAACGCACCAGGTAGGTGTGCGAACCGTAACGAGAAAGGCGCTCATGCTAGGAGTCCTTTCACGCGGCGCACGTATTCCATCGTTTCGCAGCTGACAGTTCCGGATTTTTCGAAATCGCTGTCTACACGATGTAATGCATTGCGCATCAGATTGATTTGGGTGACCGCTTGGGTTACTTGCTTGCGCAGCTCCAATGATGTTTTGGACAAGGCATCCATTGCTGGCTCCTAGTGGCTACGAGACAGCATGCCGCGCAAGATAACGCCCAGGCGCTTGTCTTTGAGGACGGCAATGCCTACGACGATGCGGCCAAGCATGACTGCGACGTGTTTGCGCTTTGTCGGCGCGTGCTCTTTGGTTGTTTCGTGGATGCGTAAGACGAGATGCTTCAGGTGATCTAAGGTCATTTTTAGCTCCAATGTTTAGTTGTAAGTGAATTACAACTAAAGGTTACAGTAAAAAGTTGCAGAAATCAACTGCAGGTTGTAAGTTGGAGGTGGTGATGGGGGAGGGTCGTTCTAACGGACGAAAAAAAACCTGCCAAAGGCAGGTTTTGTTTTCCAAACGCGACAATCTAAACTTTGAGGCTTTGCTTCTGAATGATTCGACCAATGATGATGCATTCTTTGCCTCGGCAGATTTTTCTACTGTACCGGCTTTTATCAGGATTATCGGACGACAGCCACCATTCGCCGACATCGCGTTCCATCCGCTTCACGACAGACTCACCTTCGTAATTGATTGCAAAGGCAATGCCATCCACTGGTGTGCGGTCAGCCGTGTTGATTACTACGGTGTCTCCGTCGTACAGCGAGGGTTCCATGCTTTCGCCCTTGACCTTTGTTGCAATCAGGTCTTTTGCGTTTAGACCTTGTTCTTCCAGCCATTGACGATTGAAGCTGATCGGCCTGCCATCCTTTACTTCGCCTTCAACTGAAAAACCAACTATACCTGCTTGCAAACTTAATTTCACTTTTCGGATTTCTATGAATTCTGGATCGTCCCCATCATAAGGGATTACTTTTGAATGGTCCTGGGGAAGAGCATGCGCGATGTCTTCAATACTGGCCTCGCCAAACTTCAAATATGAAGGCGAAACGCCGAGGAATTGAGCGGCGCGAGTAAGGTTAATGCCACGCGGCTCCGATTCGCCGGATATCCATTTCTGGACTGCCTGCGGGCTCACTTTCACGAAACGGGCCAATTCCGATTGGTTCCCGCCGTTCTTTCTTGTGAGCGCGTCTATTAGTCGTTGAGCCATGTTTTCCATTTCGACACTTTACAACCAGTCGTTGTAAATATCATTGCAATTATTGGTTGTAAAATGTAATCATTGGTTGTAACCTACGGTTGTAATTATTAACCGTTTGAAACTATGGAAACTGGAATTCAAAAGGCAGTTCGCCTCGCTGGCTCGCAGACTGCGCTGGCCAACCTCTTAGGGATTTCCCCCCAGGCAGTCCAAAAATGGGTGGATCAAGGAAAACCTTCGCCGAATGGATGTAAGCAAATCGAGATTGCTTTGGATGGTCGTGTAACCCGACACGAGCTTGATCCTGATTTGTTCGGTGAAATTAGTCCGGCGAGCCCAATCAAACCTGAATAGCGGAACAGCGATGTGATGAGTGTGGGCTCTTTGGTCGCACGCTCATTTCGGTCGCCTGCACACATGTTTTTGTTTCTCCCTTGTACCGTTTGAGCAAGTTTACTTAATCAAAACGAAAGTTGACACCACCAAAGAAAGGAAAAGTTGTGAGCCAAGCACATACATCAACCACGGGCATAAACGGTGCGGCATCAAGTCCATTGGCCGATAGTCGTCAGTTTGCAGTTAGTGCCGAGGTCCTTGTGCTGTTGGGGTGCCGGCGCTTTTCAGAGCCTGAACTGACTCAAGTATTTTCAGTGCAGCTAAATGAATGCTTGGAAGCGGCAATTTAACACGACTGGAATCCCTCACCTCTCAGAGGCTCGTTGCAAAAAAGAATAGCAATCAGAAATAAACAAGAAAACCACAGTAAAAAGGAATCGTTGTGAATATTCGTCAATCGTATTTAGGCATGATCAAGAGTTTTTCCGGTGGCTGGGATGCCATCTCTGCGGCGCTCGGCATGAGTCGCGATGCTCTAGAAAACCGTATCTATGAGCGCAAGGGGCAAGACCTGGGCGTTCAAACCGCGCTACAGATGCAGGCATTCAGTGGCACTGCCATGTTTGCCGAAGCCGTTGCCGCTGTTAGTGGTGGCACATTCCTCAAATTGCCGTCTGTCGATCACATCGACAACGATTCTATCTCGGACAAATTCCATGAATTGTACGAGGAGCTGGGCGAGTTGTCCCTGGAATTCCGCGAGGCCACCAAGGATGGCGAGGTGAATGCGCGTGAGAAAGAAAGGATCAATGCCATCGTTGACCGTATGCACCAAACCATGGACGAGTTGCGTGCGCTGACCTTCCGCGTGTATTGCCGTGATACCAAAGCGGCCTCGGTGGCAAAAGCCGCTGGTGCACGCCACGGATAGGCCGTCGGCGTATCTTCAACCATAGCGGCTCACAAATTGACGATTTAGGCTTATGAATTACTACCCTCATCATATCGGTGATTTCAACACGGCAACCCGGCATCTGTCGCGCATCGAGCGCAGCCTATACCGGGACATGCTGGACATGTACTACGACACGGAGCAGCCACTGATGCTTGACTTGGACAAGTTGTGTCGTCGATTGATGGCGCGCACCGAGGAAGAGAAAGAGTCTGTGCGCGTGTTGCTAGACGAATTCTTTGAAGAGACTGTCACCGGTTGGGTTAATCACCGTTGCGAACGCGAGATTCAGGAATTCAAGGCTTCAGTTGCCAATGGTGCGGCGGGAGGGAAGGCGTCCGCGAAAGCCCGTGCCGAAGCTAAGGCTAAAGCGCTTGCGGATGCAGCGGCGGAAGCCGAACGCAAGCAATCCGAGCTTGAATTGTCGGAGGATTGGGCAACGAGTTCCGAACGCGTTGCCAACGCGTTGCCAACGAGTGCTCAACGCGTTTCAACCAACCAGAACCAGAACCAGAACCAGAACCAGAACCAGAACCATAATAAAAACAACCCCCCGCTACAGCCAACCTTTATCGAAGAGGGTGCGGGCGATGTGACTGCGGTGAGCTTGAGCATTGCCATGCGCGAAGAGGGCGTGCAATCGCAGCCAGCAGACCCGCGTTTGCTTGAGCTTGCCCGGCAAGGGGTGATGCCGGCGACGGTAAAGGCGGCCTGCCTTGAGGCCAACAAGTCAAAAAATGGTGCGACCGTGTCGGTGGGGTACGTGGTGAAAATTCTGGAACGCTGGGCTACTGAGGCTTCATCGGTCAAGGCTGCGGGAGCAATCCCGCTTGCCAGGGCATCGCCGGGAGGCGCGGGAAAATTTGATCCCGTGGCATTTGTGAACCAGAACCGGAGAACGCAATGAACGCTCCTCTGAGGACTTCAACTGCCCCGATATCGAAATGGTTGGACGTGCATCCTGCGCTCGGCATTTCGATGATGGACCATCTGTTCAATCGTCTGGACGGGGCTTATCCGCACAAGTGGCGCTCGGCTTTTGCGAGTCAAGACGCGATCATCAACTGGCGGGAAAGCTGGGCCGAGACGTTTGAGGAAGAAAATTTAACGACGGCTGAAGTGCAAACGGGTTGGAAGGCATGCCGCCGTTTGTACGACTGGCCGCCATCCATTGCGGAATTCCTGCGGGCATGCAGGCCGGCGCTTGATCCGTTGGCTGCGTATCACGAAGCGCTGAGCGGCCTTGCAGCACGTGAGGCTGGGGAGATCGGTTTGTGGTCATCGCCAGCAGTCTACTGGGCGGCGGTGGGCATGGCATACGATTTGAAGATGCAGACGCATGGGCAGATCAAAGGGCGATGGGAGCGTGCGCTGGCGGAGCAAAGTGCAAAAGGCCAGTGGGAGCCGATTCCGGCACCCATGTTGCAAATTGGTGTGTCAGCCGGTACGCGGACTACATCAGGGACTGAGGGCGTAGTGGACGAGATGAGGTCTGCGTGGAAAAAAGCAGATGCGCAATTCGATCATAAGCGGTGGGCAAGGCGAATATTGGAACGGGTTGAAAGTGGCGACAAGGCAATCAACCTCATGCAACTAAAGAGTGCAAACGAGGCACTGGGGATTCAGGGATGAATGCGCGATTACCAAGAAAAATTGAAGTGCGTTTTGTAGAAGAAACGCCGTTGGATGTATGTCTTGATTTGTGGGTGCGGTGGCAGCATCGTAGCGATGTTGGTATCGGTTGGCGCGGGCGATCTGCTGGCCTGGTCAGCGATGCCGAGGCGGATGCTGAGCAGTTGTATGATCGCATGGATAGCGAGGTCGGTGAGGCGGTGGATGTGATGATCTCTGACCTCAAGGTCCAACACAATTGGGCCATCAAGAAACGGTGCGCCATTGCAACGCAATGGAAATTCCCATCACTCATTTTTGCCGATGTGCTGGCGGATGCGGAAAAGGCACTGGAATCCAAATTGAAAAAAAACATTGCAACGCATAAGTATTTCAAATAATATTCGTCTCAGACGGACTTCGCACGTCTGTACAAAAGCCCTGGCCTAAAACGTCGGGGCTTTTTTCATTGTGTCTCGACTCTCCTCAGGGTGTCATGCTGACGCCCTGTTTCTGCCCTGACTCTTCACAGAGCCGGGGCTTTTTTATTTTGTACCGATCTCACACCGAACTCGGCGTTTGCTAAGTTCGTTCAAGGCAAGGGCAAGTCTGTCATGGACTTGCCCTTGTTTATTTCCTTGTACACACGTCTGCACTAGCGCATTGGTCTCTGGGGTGCGTCTGTACCTTTCGCCTCAGTTGCTTTCAGCCGCTGGGGCATTTTTATTTGGTGATCCGCATGCCACGCTCCGCCCCGAAGAAATGCACCTACGTTGGATGCCGCACGCTGGTGAGCGACGGCTCAGGGCGTTGCGCCGATCATGCGCGTCCAGCCTGGGTTAAGCGCAAGGATGCGACGAAGCGTATCACCGGTCGCCGTCTGCAGAAGATGCGGGCCGATCTGTTCATGCGTGATCCGCTCTGCGCTGAGTGTCGGCGTGCAGGGCGCGTCACGCTTGCCACGCAGCGCGATCACATCGTACCTCTGTTCGAGGGTGGTGCCGATGATGACACCAACGATCAAGGACTTTGTGAGCCATGTCACGAAGCAAAAAGTTTAGCCGAAGCCAAGCGAGCGAGATACCCAACACCAAAATGAGGTGGGGGGTGGGTAAAAGTTTGTGACTGCGCGCTCGGAAACCGTCAGTTTAGCCGGGAATTTATGGCGAACGAAAACTACCCCCTGGGGGTTTACATCGACATCCTTACTTCTACTCAAAAATCGAATTCACATGAATACAAAACCACATTTCACCACTGAGTTGCCCGCTGTCGGCGGCAACTCGGTCAGTGGAGCTGGCGCGGAAATGACTTCGCCCGATCCACCGCCGATCATCGATCTGAAAGAGCGTGAGCGGCAGGTGTACGACTACATCTGCCAGTCCCTGCGCGATGCGGGGATTGAGCACATCACTGCCGGGATGCCGATTGCGGTCATCGTCAGAACGTTTGTCGATTGGATCAAGGCGTCTGAAGACTGCGCGATCAATGGCCGCGTGCAAATTTCAAAAACAGGATGGGCTACGCCGACGCCGTGGGCTGACGATGAGAAACGATTGAAAATGGAGCTGGGCCAATGGCTACCGAAAGCATGTCTGACGATACCGTCGCTGGCCCGGGTAAGAAAGGACACGGGCGAGAAAAGCGGGCAGGACGATCTGTTCGGCGATCTGGTAAGCCACGCCATGTCCTCACCCAAAAAAGGGTTGCCCAATTAATCCCTGCTGAGCTGCAGCAATGGGATATTGAGTACGGCCTGCCCGTCTTACGCGGCGAGATCCTGACCGGGCGCTTTGTCTACCTGGCCGTCAAGCGGCACTACGACGATTTGATCCAGGGCGGCAAGCGCGGCTTAAGCTTCGTGCCGGACCATGGCTGGCATGTCATCCGCTACATCGAGCAATACTTCGTCCACATAAAAGGTCCGCTCGCTGGCAAGCCTATCCTGCTTGATCCCTGGCAGAAGTTCTGGACGGCGGTGCTCTACGGCTGGCGGCGTGCCGACGGTGGGCGGCGCTTCTCTCGCGGCTATGAAGAAGTTGCGCGGAAGAATGGCAAGAGCACCTGGAAGGGGCCGCAGGGCGCGTATCTGTTTTCGATGGACGGTGAGATCGGCGCAGAGGTCTATGCTGTAGCGACGACCAGGGCGCAGGCGATGACGGTATTTAAGCCAGCGTTTGACAACATCAAGCGCTGGGTGCGCCGCTCGCCTGGTGTGGCCCGATCATTCAAGGTCTTTGGCGGGCTGAACCAGGAGAAAGTCGAACTCGATACCTCCGTCTTTGCGCCGCTGCCCGCCAACGCAGAAAACCTTGACGGACTCAACCCATCAGCCATCCTGTTTGATGAGCTGCACGCGCAGCGCACCCGCGACGTATGGGATGTGATGGAATCCGCGCTCGGTGCCCGTTTTGAGCCGCTGCTCTCCGCTATCACCACGGCGGGCTTCATTCTCGACGGCATCTGCACTGAGGTGCGCTCCTATCTGATCTCGGTGCTGGAAGGCAAGCGAGCTGACGATTCCTTCTTTGGATATATCTACACGCTGGATGAGGGCGACGACCCGTTCGAAGAGCGCAACTGGTACAAGGCTAATCCCGGTCTGGGCAAATCCAAGACGCTGGAATACATGCGCGGCATGGCGCGTAAGGCGGCGGCGCTGCCTGGTGCAATGGTCAATTTTCTGACCAAGGATCTCAATATCTGGTGCAACAGCGTTGAAGGCTGGTTCGATATCAACGTCTGGGACAAGGGTGGCAAGAAGTTCGATCCTGAAATACTCAAGGGGCGCAAGTGCTACGGCGGGCTGGATCTCGGTTCCACGCGGGATCTGACTGCGCTATCGCTGGTTTTTCCACCGGAAGAAGAGGGCGATGACTGGTACTGCCTGGTATGGTTCTGGTGCCCGCAAGACAAGATCGATTCGCAAGAGCATGACGACGCCGCGCCGTATAAGCGCTGGCAAGCGCAGAAGTGGATCACCGGCACGTCCGGCAACGTCACTGATTACGACCAGGTCAAACGGCAGATCCTCCAAGTGATGCAGGACTACGACGTAGCCGAAATCGGCTTTGATCGCTGGAACGCATTGCAGCTTGCCAATGAACTCATCGAATTGAATGTGCCATTGGTGGAAGTCCCGCAAAACACGGGCGGCATGTATCCAGGCAGTAAGAAGCTGGAAGAGCTGGTGTATGGCAAACAATTGCAGCATGGCGGCAATCCGGTCCTGCGCTGGTGCGCGTTAAACACCGCCTTGCTGTTTGATACCAATGGCAATTTCCGACCCAACAAAAAGAAGTCGAACGATAACGGTCGTATCGACGGCGTTGTCGCGACTGTCATGGCGCTGTCCCGTGCCGCCGATGTCGTTAATGATCGAATTTCACAAGGATTTGTAGACCTATGACAGCTCAAACAATATGGAATACAGCGCAGCACAGAGCGGCGACGCCCGGCTCGCCCATTCTGACGAACTGGCGGGCAGAGCGAGAAGCTGGCCGCACTGCGACAATCAACAATGCCGGTAACGGAGCTGTGATGGTGCAAAGCTCAGATCCTCGCATCGTTGAATTCTTTGGCGGCACGCCCGCCTCGGCTGGCGTGTATGTTACGCCGGACTCCGCGCAACGGGTATCGGCGGTATTTGCCTGCGTGGATCGCATCGCGGGTGCCGTCAGCACCTTGCCAATCAAGCTATATAAGGGCCGTGGGGCAGGGCGCGGAGAAGTCGAAGATGACTTTCTTTTTGATCTGCTCAACGAACAGCCCTGCGCGGCCTGGACTGCGGCCAGCCACTGGCAGCGGGTATTGCAGTTCATCCTGTTGCGCGGCGACTCATTCGCGCTCATCAAGCGTACCCCGCTGGGTGCCATCAAGGAGATCATCCCTATTCCGTGGGAGTCGTGTGTCCCTGATCGGCAGAGCCTCGGCATCGATGCCCGCAACATGTATGCTGTCAACGACGGCTATACGGCCAAGGGCTACGATCAGGATGACGTGCTGCACTTTCCCGGCTACGGCTTCAATGGTCTGCGCAGCTATTCCGTGTTGTCCTGGGGCGCACGGCAGGCGACAGGCAATGCGATAGCGATGGATGAGTTTAGCGGTCGCTTCTTCGCCGATGGTGCGCATCCCAGCATCGTCCTGAAATCCCCCAAAAAGATGGATGAGGCGCAAATCGCATTGCTGCAAGCCTCCTTTAGGAATAAGTACAGCGGCATTACCAACGCGCACAAACTTCCGCTGGTATTGACCGAGGGCATGGATGCGCAAGAAATCAGTCTGTCGGCCCAAGACTCGCAACTTCTTGAGGCACGCAAATTTCAAGTGATCGACATTGCCCGCGCCTTTGGCGTGCCGCCGCACATGATAGGCGAGACCTCGGCCAGCACCAGCTGGGGCAGCGGCATCGAGAGCATGGGGCGCGCCTTCGTCAGCTTCACCTTGCAGCCGCACTTGGTGCGACTGGAACAAGAACTCAACCGCAAGCTGTTTCGGCAGACCGGCATTTTCGCTGAGTTTGATCGCTCCTCGCTCTTGGAAGGTGACGCGAAGAGCCAGGCCGAATACTTCCGCGCCGCGCTGGGCGGCCCTGGTTCTGGTCCCGGCTGGATGAGTCAAAACGATGTCAGGGCGAAAAAATACATGTCTCCGAAACCTGGCGGAGACAATCTATTCATTCCGACAACACAATCAAATGGAGCAAAGAATGAAAAATAAGCTGATGCAGCTATTGCAAAACAATGCCAGCAAAGAGCGCAAGCCGCTCAACCTGGTCAAAAACGAAGCAGGTACGGATGCCACGCTGTATGTGTACGACATCATTGATTCTTACTGGGGCGTGGCAGCAAAAGACGTTGCCAGCCTGATCGCCGGACTCGATCAAAGCATGACGCTGCATGTGCGCATCAACTCACCTGGTGGCGATGTGTTTGAAGCTCGCGCCATCTCAACACTGATTAAAGAGTTTGGCGGTAAGACAGTCGGACATGTTGACTCGCTGGCTGCATCCGCCGCTACTACCGTTGCCTTGGCCTGCGACGAAATCATCATGTCCGACGGTGCGTACTTCATGATTCACAACGCATGGAGCATTGCCATCGGCAATAAGACCGACATGCAAGAGATGGTTGCCTTGCTCACCAAGATGGATGGCACTATCGCGGGTGACTATGCCAATAAGTCCGGCAAATCCTTGGAAGAAATCGCCCAGTTGATGGATGACGAGACTTGGTTCACCGCGCAAGAGGCGCTTGATGCTGGCCTGGTGGACAGCATTGCGCAGACTGCCGACAAGCCCTCCAACGCTACCGGCAAGCAATTCAATCTCACCGCTTACAACCGCGCTCCCAAGGCGCTCACCGAACCGCCGAACGATCCCGATCTATCGGCGATCTTCGCAAGCAACAGCAGACGCCTGCGTTTGCTCTCCATCACCTGACGCGCTCTTGCGCAGGGATTTTCTAGCCACCTCCGGGTGGCTTTTTTTATGGCTCTTTCGAAAGGATCACTATGAGCATTCAAGCATTGCGCGAGCGCAAAAACGAACTCGCACGTTTGGCAAACCACCTGCTGGCAGAAAAAGGCGAGCAACTGTGGAGTAAAGAAGATCAAACTAAATTCGATGGTTGGGCGGAAGACATGACCCGTCTGGATAAGCAAATCGAAGCGCATCAGAAGACCCTGAACATGCAGGCAGAAAAAGCATTTCAGGATGTGACCAACACCGACCCAAGTAAAAAGAAGACCGAGCATGCTCAGGGCTATGAACTGTTCTTGCGCAAGTCGTTCAAAGATCTGGCGCCGGAAGAGATGCAGAAGGTGCGCAACACCATGAGCACGTCAACAGGCTCACAGGGTGGCTTTACCGTGCAGACAGAAGTAGCGTCCAGCGTGGTTGACGCGCTGAAAGACTACGGTGGCATGCGCCGCATCGCTGATCGCATTGCGACGACAAACGGCGCTGATCTGAGCTATCCAACATCCGACGGTACGGCAGAGATCGGTGAAATTGTTTTGCAGAATCAAACTGCCAGTAATGCCGATGTTAGTTTTGGCATGGCTCCTTTGAATGTTGTGAAGTTCGGCTCGCGGGTGATCAAGATTCCGTTGGAACTACTGCAAGATTCAAACATCGACGTTGTCGCACTCTTGCAGAAGCGTATCCGAGATCGTATCGGCCGCATCCAAAACCTGAAGCTCAGCCAAGGTTCCGGTACGGGTGAGCCTTTCGGTTTAGCGACTGCGGCGCAGGTCGCTAAGATTGGAGCCACTGGTCAGACCATGTCCGTCACATACGACGATCTGGTGGATATGGTTGATGGCATCGATATCGCGTACCTGGCAGAGGGTGACTTGACCTGGAACTTCGGCCAAGGCTTGCGCAAGATCGTGCGTAAGATCAAAGACGGCCAAGGTCGCCCGATCTGGACGCCTAACTACGATGCAGGTATGACTGGCGCTTTGTCCGATCAGCTTCTGGGCTACAGCGTCAATATCAACAATGACATGCCAGCGCCTGGCGCAAATGCAAAGAGCCTGTCCTTCGGCCAGCATAAAAAGTACATGGTCCGCGATGCGATGGAAGTGACCTTGTTCCGCTTCGATGACAGCGCCTACATGACACAAGGTTGTGTCGGCTTCCTGGCCTGGGCACGGGCCGGTGGCAATTTGCTGGATACCGGAGCTGTAAAAACCTACCAACACTCAGCGACTTAATTTAGTCGTTGGTTATCGCCGGGCTAGTAGTTTAGTTCGGCTTTTTCTGTTTACTCTCCAACAAAGGAAACATGATGGCAAAATTAGTTAAAGCGCGTGTCCTGGTTGACATCGCCTATGCGCAAATCAAATGCGGCCAAGTCATCCAGGCTGAAGATAAAGTGATCAAGGCGCTTGCGGACGGCGGCATTGTTGACGGTTATCCCGACGCCGTCGCGTATGCAGAGGCGCACGGCCAGAAGGCAGTTGATCTGCCGAATGCCGATGCAGCGCTCGAAGTCGCCGTCGCCAGCACCGAAACACCGACGACCGAGCAGTAATCGCGATGAACCTCCTACTCATCGATGACGCTGCGTTGGAGCCGGTAACGCTGCAAGAGGCGAAGAATAGCCTCAAGGTCGATTCTGATATGACTGACGACGATGCGCTGATCACGATGCTGATCGGTACGGCACGCCGCTATGCGGAAGGCTATACCGGACGCGCACTCGTCACGCAAACCTGGCAGGCGACGCTGGATAACTTTCCCGGCTACGCCATCCCTAATGCGGCGCTGTCGGTGAGTTCGGCGATTCGCAATGCCGGCTCTGAAATCTACCTGCGCAAGAATCCAGTCAAAAGTGTTGGCTCGGTCTCTTATTTGGACGTGGACGGCATCTGGCAGACCATGCCATCGACGGACTACGTGTTCGATCCTTCGGGCATCGTTCAGCGGCTCTCGCCTGCCTATGGCAAGGCGTGGCCCGCAACGCGGCAACAGATCGCCAATGTGCGGATCACCTTCACTGCCGGATATGGTCCATCCGCATCGGATGTGCCTGAGAATTTTCGGCATTGGATGCTGCTGCGCATCAATACCCTGTATGCCAATCGTGAAGAGGTGGCGATCATGACGCGGGGCAAGGTTGATCCTTTGCCCTTCGTCGATAGTCTCCTCGATTACCTGAAAGTGCCGGTCATATGAGAGCAGGCGATCTAACCAAGCGCGTTTCTTTGCAGCGCAAATCAAGCTGTGATGGTTCGGCGGGTCAACCGATTGGCATCACTTGGCCGGAGCTTGCCCGCATCTGGGCAGGCATTGAGCCTCTGACTGCACAGCAGCGTGTCGTCGCGCAAGCGATCCACCCTGATGTCAGTCACCGCATCACCGTGCGATACCGCCCCGATTTTGCTAATCCCTTGCTGGTGACGGCGTTACGCATTGTCTACAAGGATCGCGTGTTCAGTATTCTGGGGGCGCTCAATGTCAGCGAGCGCAATATTCAAATCGATCTCGTCGCAAGTGAAGGGATGAACGATGGATAACGTTTTTGGTCTTGATCAAATGAATGCCGCGATGCGGGCAGTCCAGGCGGATCTGGAAAAAAGCCTGCCTGCCATCGTTGAGCATGCGACGCAGCCGCTAGTGCATGAAATACACGCCCGTATGCACAAAGATACCGGCAGGATGGAACACAGTCTTGATGTGGTGTCGTCATCCTCGCCAGGCAAGGCATCCGCTATCGTGCAAGTCGATGACAGTGCTGCTGGAGGTGACGTGCACTACGCCATCTTTGAAGAGTACGGTACGTCAAAGATGGCGGCTAGTCCATTCTTTCGGCCTGGGGTTGAAGCCGCGAAAGCTGCGGTCGCGCAGCAATTGGTCAACGGCGTTCTAAAAGTGGTAGGCGAGCATGCAGGTTAGAGAAGCGCTCTATGCGGTGCTGAAGGCGATTCCTGCCCTGTCCAAGATGCCGATTCGCCCTCTAGTCGCCCAGCCCGCCGATAAGCCGCCTTATGTTGTGTATACCCAGATCAGCGGCCAGCGTGTCAAAAGCCTGGCCGGTGATAGTGGCTTAGCCAATCCGCACATACAAATCGACGTGTATGCCGCAGATATCGTGCTTGCTGGCGATCTGCAAAAGGCGATTCGGGATGCCGTCCTGGCTAGCCCTGTTCTCGGTGCGGTGCACCTGGATGAGGGCGACGGTTACGAGCCAGAGGCAAAGCTATATCGATGTCGTCAGGACTTTTCCCTCTGGGTTTATGACTGAAACCCAGATTCTCATATTTTTCCGGCCCGCTCCTGCGGGCTTTTTTCATTAAAGGAGCATAGCAATGTCAAATGCAATTCGTAGTCAAGGCACCAAGATCCAACGTGGCGTAGGTTCTCCCATCGCCGCAAAAGTCATCTCGACAATGAAGTCGGTCGGCACGCTGGTAACGGCGGCCACGACGCTGCCGCACGGTCTCAACTCTGGCGACGCACCGACTTTCGCCGGTGCAGTTCCAGCGGCCTATAACGGCACTGCAGCGATCACGGTCATTTCACCGACCAGCTTCACTTATCAGGCGTCCAGTGCGCCGGGCGGTGATGCAACCGCTGTCGCAACCTATTCGGGCACAACCAACACCTATACGGACGTTGAAGAGGCCAGCGACATCAAGATTGGTGGTGTCCAGGTCTCCAGTATCGACGTGACCCATTTGCAATCCGCAGCAAAAGAGTACATCGCCGGTCTGCTGGATAACGGCTCGATGGATTTCTCTTGCAACTTCACCAACGGCCCGGTGCAACAATTGCTGCGTCAGGATATGAACAACGGCGTTACCTCACCGTATCGGATGGTGATCGCGCCGACCTCGCCGACGCCGATCAACATCTTGTTTAGCTGCTTCATGACAAAAATGGACGGCCCCACTGCAAAAACTGACGGCAAGATGGATTTGCAGTGCGCCGCCAAAATCACCGGCGCAATTATCTACGCCTAACCCGCGCTCCTTTATGCAGGTGTGCAGACGTCTGCACACCGTTTCTCATTTCAGTAGTCTCTTTTGAAAGCTCGCTATGAACACCATGACTGACACCTCCGTTATCGCCACATTCGACAAAGCCGCCCTGTTTGCCGCCCTGAAACCAAAGTCCAAAGAAGTGGAAATTGAAGGCTTCGGCAAGCTGCGCATCGTCGGCATCACCGCTCGGATGGCGGAAGAAACGCAGCAAAAGGCAAAGGATGCCGCCGTTAAATTCTGGGTGTACTTGCTGATTCGCTGCGCCGTTGATGGCAATAATCAGCCTGTCTTTGATGAGGGCGATGTGGATACCTTGCAAGACTCTGGTAACGCCCAGATCGATGCCCTGGTGAATGAAGCGTTGATCGTCAACGGCTACAAGAAGGCCGCAGACGAAAAAAACTTGCAAACAACCCCGACCGCAGATTCAAGTTCCGTCTAGCACTGGCGCTCGGCATGACAGTGGGGCAAATCGACATGATGCCCCAGTCAGAGTTTCAAGAATGGATAGAGTTTGCACAACTAGAGCCGTTCGGCCTGGCTGTGCAAGACGTCATTCAGGCGAACGCGCTGGCTGTTCATGCCAATCTGCGGCGCAATGAGAAGGTGAAGCCTGAGCCATTCCGCCTGGAAGACTTTAGGCTCTTCTCTGATCATGTGGAAGAAAAACCAAAAGTTGAGCCTCTGGTTGAGGGCTTGACTGCGGAGCAGTGGCGTCAACGATTTGCTTTCGAAGCCTTGGCGGCGGTCCGAAATCGACCGCCCGTCACTCAGCTAGGGCATGAGGTCGAAGAAGATACAGAAGTAATGTCACCGCCAGAATGAATTTAAATGCATCACCAAGCCGCCCTGGGAGACCTCGGCGGCTTTTTTTATGGGAGTATTTATGGGTCTTGGAAATCTCTCAATCAAGGTCAGCGCAGATATCGGTCAATTCAAGACCAATCTCGATCTTGCGGGCAAAGCTGCGCAAGAGAACATGGCCGCATCCGCACTGTCTGTTGATACCTTCCGTCGCGGCATGGTCCAGACTTCTGAGGATACCGCCGTTGCGGCACAAAAAATGAGCAACAGCATGGCTGCTGCCAATGACGCGATCATGAATAGCGCGACATCAGCAGCCGATTCAATTCAAAATATTGCCGATACTGCCGACAATACCGATTTCCGCCCTCTGGGTGAAAAAATCGCGGAGGCCATCGGCACGGGTATTGGTGTGGGCATCGTCGCCGCAAACAAGGCATGGGATGGCTTCGCCGCGTATTCCAAGACAAAAGCCCTCGTGATCGCGGCTGCGGTCAGTGTCGCTTTTGCCGCCGTTGGGCTTGGCGCGATCTATACCGCCTACAAAGTCATCAGCGGATCGATGGATTTCATCGTCGGTCTGATTACCGGCGATAGCTATAAGAGCGCCAACATCGACGCGCTGATCACCGCCAATGACCAGGTGAAGGAAATTCAAAAGTCATTGTCGCTAACCGCGCAACAGGCTGCGGCAACCAATGAAGCCCTGGCAGCGCTCGACGTGGATAAGGGTGACTATCTGTCAGTCTTTAACAAGGCAAACGAAGCAATCCGCTCTAATACTGACTCGCTTGATGAGCTTGGTTTGAAGTATGGCAACGTCGATGAACTGATCCAAAGCGCCAATGAAAAGCTTAATCAGTACACCGAGGGCTGGGATCGCAACCAGGCCGCCGCCGCAATGGGCTTGGGAACGGCGGAGCAAGTAGCCCAAGCGGCAAAAATGTCGTCGTCGGCGATTTCCGAAGCGAATGCGCGACTCGGTGAATACAATCTCGGCATTGGCACTGATGCGCAAGAATCAGTGCAACGCTACACAGATACCATGCGTGAGTTCAATCACAACATGGATCTGACCTCGCAGGGCTTCAAGCGTGCCATCGCGGACAACATCATGCCGGTGTTGACCGACCTGGCGGACTTCTTTAAAGACGGCTTCCCCTCTGCGGTGAATGTGTTTCGCTACACCATGGCGACCGTTACCTCGCTGTTTTACGGTCTAAAGACATCCGTCTTTATCGTCACTGAGGCGATTGTCGGTGCATTGTCGTCGGTCGGTTCGATCTTGGGCGGCGTGGTGTCGGCCACGGCCAAGGCGCTGGCGGGCGATTTCTCTGGCGCCAAGGATGCGTTAGTGCAAGGTTGGGAGGCGAGCGGTATTCGCCTCAACGACATCGGCAAGAATATTGTCACCCAGGCGCAAGGCAATGCGAACGCGATGCGGAAAGCCTGGGCGCTGGATGACCGCGCCTCGGCTGGTGCAAGTGCGGCGAAAGGGCAGTCCTACATCGATCCCGAGATCGAAAAAAAGATCAAGGCGCAAGCGGATGCTTATCAAAAGATGGCGAATGCCATTACTGAAAAGACCAACGCGCAGCAGTATGAAATCCAACTCAATGACAAGATGACAGAGGGACAGCGCAAGCTTGTCGAATTTACCTCTGCATTGGCCGATGGCACGTTGAAGCTGACCGATGCGCAAAAAGCGGACTATTTGCAGCGTCTTGAGGGGCTGATCGCTCAAGAAAAAATCAACAAAAAGATGGAGGACGCTCGCAAGGATGCGGCAAAAAACACTAAAGATGTCCTGACGGACTACCAAAAATTGACGCAGTCGATCAATGACAAGATCGCGACATCCAGCGCAGATGTGATCTCGACGGGCAAGGTCACTGAAGCTGAAAAGCTGCGCGCCAAGTATTTGACGGATCTGCGCGACAAAGTGATCAGCATGAATGCGGCTGAACGAGCGGCGTATGAGACACGGCTGCGCGTACTCGATACCCTGGAGAAGTCCAAGCAGGCGAAAGAGGATATGCAGCGCATATTTGACGCTGCGAGGCAGGAGGAGGAAAGCAGCATCGCCTCTGCGCAGAAAGAAGCGGAGGCGAACAAGACGCTGGCTGAAACCTTTGGCATGAGCAGATCGGAGATTGCGAAGCTGGAGCTGGCCAGGCTTGAGGAGCGCATGTCACAGCGGGCAGCCATTGGCCTCACTCTGGATGAAATCGACGCATTGGAAAAGCTGATCGACGCAAAACGGAGTTCGGTCGAATCGCTCGGTATTGTCGATATCAAGCAGGCGGCAGCCGATGCCAAGAAGAAGGTAGAGGAAGAGGCCAAAGCCTACGAAGTCGCCTACGACGCATCAAACAAGAAGATCGGTGACGGCCTGTATGAGGCGCTGAGTCGAAGCGGTGACGCCGGACTCAAAAAACTCCTGAAAGACGCCAAAGAGTGGTTTGCGCGGCTGGTGCTGAGTCCGATCATTTCACCGGTTGCGGCGTTTGGCGCGTCGCTGATGAATCCGATGGCGGCCAGTGCGCAAGGGACGATGGGCGGGGCGATTGGTAGCGGGTCCGCGCTGAATATGATCTCCGCTGGCAAATCGTTGTGGGAGGGCTTCAGCACCGGATTTGCCGGTTTAAGTAGCGGCATAGGCGGTGCTATTGCCAATATAGGCGGCTTTCTGGGTTCCAGTAGCATGACCGCATTCGGTGCTGGCATGGTCGCACCGGGTGCGGCAGCGGGAACCACGATGACGGCGGCGGAAATCTACGGCAGCATGGGGATGACCAGCTCCGCCACTGCGGCTAGCCTCGGTTCGACGGTAGCCGCGGCGATACCTTATGTTGCTGCTGCCGTGGCTGCGTATTACCTCGGCAAAGCAGCATTTGGCATGGGTGACAAGGAGATCACTGGTAGCAACGTCAGCGGTACCATCGGCACTGACAATTTGTCGCGCAATGTCAACTGGAGTCAGCAGGGCGGCTGGCTGCGCTCTGATCGCTCCGGCACTTGGTCGTATGGCTTGTCCAATTCGACTGCGATTGCCGACGGCGTCGCCTACCAGGACACGGCAAACAAGGGCAGCGATCAGGCCATGCTCAAGGCGCTCAACGAAGGCTATGCGAGTCTCAAGCAGTCTTCCGCAGACTATGCCGCTGCGTTAGGCATCGATGCTACGTCGATTGCAACGCGGACTGATTCGATCACTGTGGCGATCGGCAAAGATGCGACCGAGATGCAGAACAACATCAGTAAGTTGTTTTCGGATCTCAGCAACAAAATTGCCGGTGACTTACTGGGTCCATTTAGCAAGTTGGCGTTGGCAGGTGAATCTGCATCAGGCACGCTGACCCGGTTGGCGGAAGAGGCAAAGTCGGTCGATGCCGCAGTCAATAACATGGGTCTGAAGTTCTCCGCCAGCGGGTCTAATGGAAGTTCAGGCAATTCTTCTGCGGTCGATAACGTGCAGGTAGCGTCCGCCAAAGATCAGCTTGTTCAGCTCTCCGGTGGCTTGCAGGCGTTCAGTAATTCCGCAAGTTACTTTGCACAGAATTTCTTAACGCAGGCAGAACAGATCAAGCCCCTGGCTGATGGCGTATCGAAAGCGTTGGCGGGCTTAGGTGTCAGCAACGTCGCCACGATTGAACAATTCAAGAATCTGGTGCGAGGACTGGATCTGTCAACCGAGGCCGGCGCGAAGGAATTTGCTGCGCTGATGGCTCTGGCTCCCGCATTTAAGCAAGTCGCCGATTACACCACGTCGATGAATGCAGGGATTCAGCAGCAGATTGATACGATCAAGCTCAGCATGTTGACTACCCAGGAGCAGCGTGATGCAGAGTTGGTCGGCGTTGATGCTTCTACGGCGGCATTGATCCGCAATCGAAATGCCCTAGCTGATCAAAAGGTCGCTCTCGATGCAGCAACGGCAGCGGCCCAAGCGCTGGCGAGTACCAATGCAAGCATTCAGCAGCAGATCACTTCGCTGCAAGATGCCGCATTAACCAAAGACCAACTTCGTCAAAAGCAACTGGCGACGGCTGCCGATGATTCAACCAAAGCACTGTATCTGCAACTTTTTGCTGAGCAGGACAAAGCTGAGGCGGCCAAAGCAATGGCAGCAGCAGAAGCGGCGGCACAGCAGGCGGCGCAGCAAGCAAGTCAACAGGCGGCACAGGCAGCGAAGCAACTTGCGTCTGCCTGGCAGTCTGTCACGGACTCGATCTTGAACGAAGTCACTCGCTTACGCGGTGCATCGGCAGTCAATAGCGCCGATGCCTATGCAGCGGCGCAAGCAAAGTTTGCCATTGCCAGCGCCCAGGCTCAAGCCGGTGATATGAATGCAGCGAAGTTGCTGCCGCAGTTATCACAAACGCTAGATACCCTGGCGGCTCAAAACGCCAGTAGTGCGCAAGAGCTGGCGCGCATCCGCGCTATGACGGCAAACAGCCTGGAAGACACCGCCCTCACTTTCCAAAAGTTTGGCGCGACTATTCCTAGCTCGGCGTCAGGGAGCGATTCTAGTGGCGGCGCGCGCTTGGTCGGTACGAGCGGTCCTGGGCTGGATGTAACAGGCTCCACTCCTATTTACAAGGCTAGTCAGACAGCGTCAATGCTGAGTGGCGGCGGTGACGATGTGGTCGCGGAGTTGCAGGCGCTGCTGGCGGAGTTGCATGGGTTCCGTGTCGATAGTCGTGCGCAGGGCGATGCCATCGCCATGAACACGGATAAAACCGCAAGGGTGCTTGCGCGCAACGATGTCGGAAACGGCTTTCTTACTACAACACAGATGCCAGTATGAAAATAATTGCACCAATATCTATTATCGATAGCGTTCTGGTCTCTTCGACTGTGCCTGAAACGGACTATCCGGCATACGACCCTAAATACAGTTATATGCTGGGGATGTATGTCATTGTCACGACAGGGGTGCACCGGGTCTACCAATGTCTGGCAGGTGGCAGCGGTAACCCGGTCACTGATGCGACAAAGTGGCTGGATTGCGGGCCAACCAATCGCTGGAGAATGCATGACCAGTCATTGCAGTCGCAGACGGTCAATCCGGGCAATATCACTAACACCTATCAAATTCCTGGCCGTTGCAATTCGCTGGCCGCATTGAATATCGATGCGGCCAGCATGACGGTCACGATGACGGATGTCACGGACGGAGTGGTCTATATCAAGACCATCCCGCTCGTCTCCTACGTGGGAATCAATGACTGGTACTCATGGTTTTTTGAACCCATCGTCCGGATGAGCGATATCGTTTTGACCGATATGCCCAGCTATGGCAACGCCAGCCTGACGGTCACGTTTTTGTCACCAGCGGGCAATGCGTCGGTTGGCGGGCTGGTGCTGGGCAATTGCAAGACGCTGGGCAAGACGCAGTACGGCATGAAGCTCGGCATTACTTCATTCAGCACCAAAGTGCTAGACCCATTCGGCAATTACACCATCGTCAAACGCGGATATCGCAAGACCGGCGACTTCCCGGTCCTGGTCGATAGCAACTATGTTGACCAGCTTCACCGTTTGCTGATTGGCTATCGGGATACGCCTATCGTCTATATCGGGTCGGGAAAATTTCAATCTGATTTGATCTATGGGTTCTACAAAGACTTTTCAACGACGGTCGCGTACCCCACTAAATCACTGCATACCATTTCTGTAGAAGGGCTCACTTAATATGGCATTTACACCTCCACCAGGCGCACCGGCCAAGACGCCGGACGCGCCGAGTCGGGTATCGGATAACCTCACGTTTTCAAATGCGGTGGATGCATTTATCGCGTGGCTCTCTGTTTTTACACTGTGGCTGACGGGCTTCATTGCCTGGATCAATACGTTTTTATCTGAGATCGCGGCAACGCAATCAGACGTGACGGCCAAGTCATCCAGTGCGGCGACCAGCGCAACCAATGCCAGCGCCAGCGCTGCGGCGGCGGCACTGGCGGCCAACGTTGCCAGGTGGGTTGCTGGCAGTAACTATGCGCAGCAGGGCATCGTGGTTTGGAGTCCGACCGATTTTCAGAACTACCGCTGCATCAATCCTGGGGTGAGCATTATTGATCCCGCGCAGGATCTTATCAATTGGCGGGTGGTCAACTATGTCCCACCGTGGAAGCTGGCGAGCGGCGCGTATGTAGCTTCGCCTGGTGACAAGCTGATGTTTAATACCTCGGCTGCTCCAGGGTCGATCCAGTTGCCAGCGAATCCCGTTTCCGGTGTGACGCGGATCGATGTCAAAGACTATGCCAATACGTTCAGCAGCAATACGCTGATCGTATTGCGCAACGGCAGCAACATTGAGGGGCTGGCGCAAGACATGACGGTGACGCAATCCGGTCGGTCTTTCACACTGACCTATATCGATCAAACTATGGGATGGAAAGCAATATGAGTGATTTGAGTCAATTCGGCGTTTCTGGTTTACCTATCGGCGCGATTATCCAGGCGCCATATCCGCCAGCCTTGCCCGGTTGGCAGCGATGTGATGGTCGGGTCGTTGCACGATCTGCCTATCCACTTTTCGCGGCAACCTATACCGGCAGTGGGCCGATTACCTATACGGTGAGAAGCCACAGTATTGGCGGCGCGAATCAAACCGCATTCGCCTGTGCTGATGCCGCTAATTTTATTATCACCGGATGCAATGGTGATCAAGTTCCTTTTGAGGTTACTCCTGACGGCGTAACTGTTACTCGTGCGACAGGTTGGATTTCGTACGGTTTTGCCGGGGCGATTATCTCGACGGGCGCTCGGTTTGTGATGGCCTCATCAGTGGGTGACGCGATCATACCGATGGTCACACCAGCGAACCAATCTGCCGCCATGACGGCGGCTAAAGCAAATTGGGTTACAACGACAGGGGTAGCGGCAAACGTGATCGGCGGTGCTGGTTGCCTTGCGTATGGCCTGGGCCAAGTCATTGGGCTGCTCCAAGGAGCCGGGACTTTGGTCTACAGCTTACCGGATGGTAGTAACGCCTGGACAGCAAAAAACGCGCCTTCCCATGCGTACAGCCAAGCCACTTTCGACGGCAAGTATTTTTGGCTGACGAATACCGATGCAAAAGGGGTAGTGACCAGGTACGACGGAACGAGTTTTGTTGACGTGCAGCTTCCAGCGCTATATCAAACTGGTACGGCCTCAGGCATTGCATCTGATGGAAACGGCACCATCATTTTGATTGCCGCCGCGTCACCACAGATAGGTGTGCAGGTGGGTTATGGCCTCATCGTCAGCAAGGATAACGGGGCAAGCTGGGGTGTCGTGGAAGTCCCTCTTGTTGAAAATGGCTTGAATGCGTCGTGGACAAATGTCAACTGCGCAAACGGGCTATTTAAGCTGATCTCATCCATTGGCGCAGATGTTCGTTATAGCCGGGATGCGGTTGCATGGAATACCTCTGGCGGAATTGGTGCAGGAGTCATGTCTGGAGGCGGATTTGCCTACAAGTCCGGCATATATGTCGATGTCGCCAGTGCCGCCAGTAGCGTAACGCAATTCATCACATGCGTAGAAGACGTGACAAAAATGGTTTTTCCAAGAACAACGCGGTTGCCCACAGGTGGTGGCAGCAATGTGGGCTGGCAAGAATGGATTAAGGTGATCTGATGGAATACTCGTTTGACTTATTTGGTTGGTATGTCCCCGGGGTATGTATCGAGGGGCGTGTGACTGGTGTGGTTCCTCCTGAAGCGGATCAGCATCGCAGACCGAACTGGACTGGTACGGAATGGGTGTTGGTGGATTATGTTGAACCTCATTCTGTGCCCGTCGATGCCCCGGCAGATCCGTGTGCAGCGCTCATTGATGTCGGCTCATTCTTTGATCGCTTCGGCTCGGTGCGGCTGGCGGTGCTTGCCTCGGAGAATTCGAATGTGAAGGCCATCGTTAAGGATGCCCAGTCGCGCCACTGGATCACGCTAACGCGGCCCGATATTCAGGCGTCGCTCGACATCATTTCATCGATCATCCCGGCGCTGACCGATGAAGTGAAGCAGGCAGTGCTGGCAATGCCGGTCGAGCCTGAAGAAAATCTAGCGCTGCGGCGGCTGTTCTTTCCGCAGACGTTGACAAACTAATTTGCTGGTTTCCAGCGTTACCTGACCCGCCTGCTGGCGGGTTTTTTTATTTGAGGGCGAGGCATGAAAGAAGAAGTGACGGCGGCGGCCGCGAAAGTGACGCCGCCCGCAGTAGTGGGGGTGACCATGTTATTCGGACTCACGCTCAATGAGTGGGTGGCGATTGCCACCCTATTTTATATCGGCCTGCAGACATTCTTTTTGCTCAAGGATCGTCTGAAAAAATCCAAGGAAAGGCAACGGAAAAAATGAACGTCGATATTCAAAAACGCCTGGCAGCGGTGGGCCTGGCGCTGGCCGTGCCCGTGGTGATTTTCTTCGAAGGCACCAGGCAGCGGGCCTACCTGGACCCGGTCCAGATCCCGACGATATGCCGGGGCCACACCAAGGGCGTCAAGCTGGGCCAAACGGCCACCTTGGACCAGTGCGACGAAATGCTGCTGCAGGATCTGCTGAGGGCCGACGCCGAGATGAAAAGCTGCATCAGGGTCCCGCTGAATGACAACCAGCGGGCAGCGTTCGCTTCCTTCACGTTCAACGCCGGCGGCGGCAATTTCTGCGGCTCGACGATGGCCAGGAAGCTCAATGCCGGCGACTATGCCGGCGCTTGCAACGAGCTGCCGCGCTGGGTGTACGCAGGAGGGAAGGTCTTGCCCGGCCTGGTCAAGCGTCGGCAGGCCGAGCGTGATGTGTGCCTGGGAGGTGGTGTATGAGCATCTGGGCAAAACTGCTGCTTCTGGTCGCCCTGGTCGTGGCGTTGATCGGCGTAATGTGGGACTTGCAGCATCGCGGCCTTGTCCAGGGTAGGGCAGAGGTGCAGGCCAAATGGAACCAGGAGAAGCGGGAGTTGGCCGAAGCAGAAAAGGCGGCGCTGCTCTCCAGGATCAAAAACAATGAGCGCATTGCCGAACAGCAGGCGCTGGACAATGAAAAGATAAAGAAGGGTCACAAGGATGAAATTGCTGCTATCAGCGCTGCTAATGCTCACCGTACTGGGCTGCGCGTCCCCGCGAGTATCTGTGGTGGATCTGCCGCCGCCGCCCAAACCTCAAGCGCTCCCGGAAGCGATGCGACCGCTACCGGAACCATTGCACTTCCACCGGCGATTGATCGAGATCTTCAAGACTTGATGGAAGAGGCCGACCAGGTTGTCGCTTCGTGCAGGTCCACGCAACAATTTGTCATCCTGAACGGCTTTAAGTAGGCTCTTTGTACGCTGGCAATTTCACGTAATTTGAAACCATGTCGTGATATTGCTTGTCCCACCATTCCAGGTAATGTATTGGAACGGTGAAGTTTGAGAAGCCTTGGAATGGTTCGGGCGGACGCGGTCCCGTTCCAAAATATTTGTTGATACGTACTAGAGCTTCGTGTGACTCGTCGCCTGCAGGGAGCTTTAGTATTTCTTCTAGTTCGCCATTTTGAATCGAAAAAGACATCGGGTCTTCGTCGTATTTCGGATTTTTTACGGCTTCGATCTGAAGCTCTTGGAAACCTGGTATCGGATCTTCGCCTTGCAGGGAACGGTTTGGGAAAAATTGACAGTACCGTCTGATATGCCAAACCAGCTCGTCGAGTTTAAATATGAATTCGCCGTCGCTATGTGCCGCTATTGTTTGATACCGCCCATCGGGGGCTCCTAGATCATCCAGGTACTTCAGAAAATGTAACTGATCTTGACTCAGTTTGTAGCCGAGGAGCGTCAATGTAGTTACTTCCTTGTGCAGCCTAGTTAGGTCGTGCCCGAAAGTGTTTTTTGTATTGCCCAGCTTTGCCATCGGCTGCATGCTGCTTTTTCCGTTGTAAAGCAGTATAGCTTTCAAATATTTTTCAATCGCCTGTTGTCCGGCCCAAAGAAATTGCTGTCGACTTCTTACAAAGTAATTTAGTCGCGCGGAGATATAGTCCCGGTCCGCCTGATCGCGAAAGTGGTCAGCGTAATTGGAAAGCAGTGCTTGTAGGACATATCTATTTTCCAAAAAATTCTCCTGATAATGTTTAGGTCGAACGTCTAAATTATCAAAAAACAGAGCGCCTGCAGCGTTGCGCTAACAACCCTGCAGGCACTCAATCCACTGTTTAGAGGCCAGTGAACCAAGCCAAGGCTCTGCCACCTTCCGGAAGGCGGGCGAAGTCTAGCATAAAACACAATTTTAAGGTTTACCTATGGCAATGCCAATCATTCCCTGGATCGGCGGAAAACGCCGTCTCGCTGACAAGCTAATCCCTAATTTCCCGGCCCATACCTGCTACGTCGAAGTGTTCGCTGGTGGCGCCGCTTTGTACTTCATGCGTCCACCGGCTGACGTGGAAGTAATTAACGACATCAACGGCGAACTGGTCAACCTGTACCGGGTCGTAAAAAACCACTTGGAAGAGTTCGTCCGCCAGTTCAAGTATGCGCTGTCCAGCCGCGAGGTATTCAAGTGGATGCAAGAGACCCCGCCGCATACCCTGACCGACATTCAGCGCGCTGCCCGTTTCTTTTACCTGCAGCAGCATGCGTTCGGCGGCAAGGTGGACGGTCAGAACTGGGGAACGGCAACGACGGCCCCACCCGTCAATCTGCTGCGCATCGAGGAGAATCTGTCGGCGGCGCATTTGCGGTTGGCCAGCGCGTTTATCGAGAACCTGGACTGGTGCAAGCTAATTGAAAAATATGACCGGCCCCACACCTTGTTTTACCTTGATCCGCCTTACTGGGAGACGGAAGGTTATGGTGTCGATTTTGGCATTGAGCAGTATGAAAAGATGGCGGACATGCTGCGAACGATCAAGGGTAAGGCGATTGTGAGCCTGAATGATCATCGAGACATTCGTCGGATCTTTGCTGGATTTGAGATTGAAACCGTGCCAATCAAATATTGCGTTGGGGGTGGAAGTAAAACTGTCGATCGGTCTGAGGTGATTATTTATAGCTGGGACCGCGCCCTTGATCCCGTGGGATTATTCTAGATAAGACTGATGGACCGTGCTGCTCTAATCAATGTATATTGCAAAATCCACATTGATTAGAGCGCCCAAAGATGACACATTTTGATGCCGACGCAATCTTGCGTCGTATTTTCGCAGCCCTGCCCAATGGCGATACTCTTACGAGTGACAATGTAACGCGTCTTCTGCTTCACGGTCGCATGGTCATTGAGCAAAAGGAAATTAAGGATGACTACATGGCGTTGTCTTTGTACGCAAACTGGACTCATCACGCAAAAATCAACCAAAACTATTCATGGAAAACTTTGGAAGCCTTACATGAAGCGGTGGCTCAGCATCTTGCCGGAGTGGAGTCGGACGGAAATTATGACGCGATATATGACGCAATTGGCCTAAGAGCTTTGCGAGAAAATCTTAGGAGGCTCTGCAAAGCAAGAAATTATGACCACTTCTTAGTAGAGGACGGCGATATGTGGCAAGCGTTCGCCACTATTTTGATGATGATCCTGGACGGACGACCATTAACTTTGCCTACTGGGGACGAATTCTTGAAATCTAATAAGGCAAAAGATGCTGTGGAAAGAATGCGAAAGCGGAATCGAGAGTTAGGAGTACGCGATGACCTTACCGCATGGGCGTTGTATTTTGATACTAAAGGTCTGAGTGAGTCTGAACCGTGTGTGTGTTGGAATTTGCGGCTGACTGAGAATGTCGAGCCCGGAGTGCTCTTGAGAGGTCCGATGCGCATATGAGGCAGAATATAATAATGGCACTATTTAATTAAGGGGTAATTGGTGGAACAATTCCAAAGCACTGTAATGTTTGACGTTATCCATGCTGCGGCGTCAGTTCAAATGCGTAGAGCTGACGGCAGGTTTGTGGCGCATCAGAAACTAAGCCTTGTGTTGCGTTCTGAGCGGGGTACACAGATAAAATTATCGTCTGGCGAGGCGCTGGATACCTTTGACATTGATTTCAGTTTATCGACTCAATGGAGCGCACCGCAAGACCTTGACCTTAGTGCGGATGCCGCTGGCTATCTCTTTCATAAGGGTTCTGATTCTTCTGGCGGTCGGCCGCGCATTCACGGCGCCGGAATTTGGCCCTTTGATACTTTTCCAACCCTACTTTTCCTGCCGGACTTAAAAAAAGGGATCACGTTAACGTTGGGGAATGTGCCAATAAGTTTAGATTCACATGAATCATTTAACTGGAAAAGTGGTCGCGAGCATATGATTATGATCGCAGGGATGGGGATCTCTGTGGTTACGGATCTAGCTGAAATTGTAGGGTAATGAGAAAGGCCGCCCGGTTTGGGCGGCCTTGTCTCCATGCAGACATCTGTGCAAAGTATTCCGAATCAATTCTTGCTTGTGTCTACTGGTGGCTTGGTTGTTATTTCGGGAACTTGGTATCGTATAGCTTTGCCAGAGCAAGTGCGCTTACGTCAATTGGGCCAGGCTTGCTGAGTTTTAATCCATACGACATCCAAGAATCTGCGGGCGTGACTAAAACGATGTGCTCGCGCTTTGTTGTAGCAGCGGCTGTATTTGCCGTGGCGCCTATTTCTCCCAGTGTTCCCAGACTTATAGTGCGGTACGTGGCAGTTGGAAGGTCGTAGGTTAAGCCATTGTCCGCAACAATGGTTCTTGTAAATCCCCGTGCTGCCATAGCAGCATGCAAAACGTCATAATCGCCGTCTTGGTGATCATGTAATTCTATTCTGACAATATATTGCATGGTACTTCTCCATTAAATGTAACACTTTTATAAATATGGGGAAAAGTACCGCGATTGCTAACTCATATATTGATATGTGCTGGCCATTGACATAAACTCCGGTTGCAACCCAAAGATTTACCGTCCGGTACTTCTTTTATCCTGGGCAGTTTGACGACTGTCCAGGATATCCCCGCTTTTCACAGATCCTTGCTTCATTGCATGCAAGTTGCTGCAAATCCAGTGTAGATGATAACGCTAAAAATAGTGACGAATTTCTATAAAAATTGTTACTGTAGTCAACCGTGTTATCAAGTTATTTGTTGACAGATCTCGGTAGAAAAAAAGCCTGCATTTTCGCAGGCTTTTTCGTCTAGGCTACTTCAGCCTCTTTCTCTTTGGCAATGGCTTGCAGCGCTACTCGCGCTAAAAAGCCGCTTCGAGATTCGTGCCTTTTTTCTACATGATCATCGATCTTGCTTAAGACAAATCGTGGAACACTAATGTTGATACGTTCTGGCTTGTTATCCAGCTTGGTCATGTCAATATCGACCAAGGCCCAAATTGCGCCAGCATAATCCTCTTCCTGGGCCAATTTTTGTATATCTGAAGCTGTAATATTCACTTCCTCGCCGTCTTCTAAAAGGATTCCGACGTGACTGTAAATCGCTTCTTTTGCGTTGCGAATTGCGTCTTCAATTGTTTCACCGTATGAATGGCAGCCTGGTACGTCAGGCACTATGACTCCATAAGCTGTCCCATCCTCTTTGTGGATAGCGACTGGTATGTCCATAGACTTATTTCTCCTAACCAATTCTTGGTTGAATTAACCAATTCTTAGTTCTATAAAAAGTTGATTGATATTTGCATTTCCTTGTAGGGATGCTCGGGTTATGTAACTGATTTGCGCTTCCTTGCCTGCATTAAGCACCTGTTACTTAAATACGAATAGGCGCCTGCCTATTCGTATTTAAAAAAACCGGACTATTTCAATCCGGCCGTTTTTAAGATGCTGTTTGCCGTCCCGGTTGGCAGATCTTTTTTAGGGTGTGGAACCGTTACTAAGTTCCGCTTCACCGGGTGTTTGAAGTGATGGTGACTGCCAACTACTCTTACCTCCTTCCAACCATCTGCTTCCAGCATCCTTATTAGCTCTGAAGAATTCATAATCGCTCCTAAGGTGTGCTGTGTGTAATTATACACACGAAATTGTATCGCACAATACAATTTGTGTATTTGTGTGTATAAAAAATCTCTGCGTTTCAAAAGTACGTACATCTGAACGGGTTTACCTTTACTTGGAACATGGCATATACTGTACATATATACAGCATTCATGGAGATGGTCATGTCAGAGATATCAATTACTCAAAATCCAATTTCGCCAAGTCTCGCTGGACAATTTTTTCAAATTCCAATTTATCGGGGGCATATGCCCGGCCTGGCGGACAGAGTTGAACAAGCAGCGGCCAATTCGACACTTGACGTAAATAGTTTTTTTATCGGCAGAGCCGGCGCGACATCTTATTTTTTTGACGTGAAGACGAATGCGTTTGTCGATGACGGAATTCTTGCTGGCGATAAAGTGTTGGTTGACACGGCGGTAAGTGGAGGGCAGGGAGATCTAATTATTGCTCGCGACGATGGCGCATATAAATTGATGCGTGTTTTCAATCCCGAGGCGCTTGAGGTCTGGGGTGTCGTTACAGGTGTTATTCGTAAGCTTCCATCAAGCAGGGCGTAGGCTCAGGTATCTCCTGTGCGCTTCCTTCCTTGCGACTGATGTAGTCTTTTTGTGCAATGCCAGAAAGCATATCGAGCATCATGCTGTTCAGTGTGGAAAGCTTAATGCTGATCCAATCGAGAGACGACGTCCTGGGTCATGTTCCTTCCACCCCTAAAATTTCTAAGTATGGACATTGGCGTGCCGACGAGTCCCCATGGGATGCCCCACCACCCAAATAACGCTGTCATTAAAATATGTTTTTTGGCGTAAACCAAATGCGACTCATATGGCGGTACAAAATAAATATCCGTATATTTTCGCTGGGTAAAAATTACGAATGATCTAGTTTCTTCAAATTGTAAAAAACGCCACCCTTCATTGACTTTATCTCTAATTTCTTGAGCTGAAAGTCTAGCGGTTCCGATAATCCTCATGCTGAGTCCAAACAATGTAATTTACTATTTACGTGTCAACTTCGCGTCAACTCTAGCTAGCTCTGAAAGAGCTTAAATATGATTTACTTGCATTGCTGGCACGTTGATTCAATCGATCGATGATTTCCAGCGCTACCCGGCGGACCTCTTAACAGCGGTGGCCGATCCGCCCCCGCCTCGCGGGAAGACGAGAGACCTTCTAGATGCGGTTTAGCATGGAAGGTTATAACTTTTTAGCTATTTCCGAGGCGGTCTCATTGTAATAAATCTGCAGCATCTTCAAATCCCGGTGCCCAACCATGCGGGCCAGCTCCAGAACGTTCAGTTTCCTGGCTAGGCGTGTGATCGCTTCATGCCTGGTGTCGTGAAAAGTCAGCCCCTCTACGGCGGCGGCTGTCTTCAATTTCCTGAAGTTGGCGTCTAGTGAGGCAGATGACAGCCCGAACAGGGGCGCGCCTTTCTCCGGCTCAGGTAAGAACGTCAGCAGCTCCAGCGCACGGGCCGACAATGGGACATCACGCCTTGTCCCATTCTTGGTATCAGAGAGAGTGGCGACTGGTCCCTTTACCTCGGCGGGTAGCAGGCCGCAGATTTCCCCGGCTCGCATGGCCGTTTCAATGGCGAAAAGAAACGCAACGCCCACACGCTGTTTAATCTGCCTTACCTGGCATTCATCAAAGCCGGATGCCAAAACAATTCGGTCAATTTCCTCTTGGGCGATTGGGCGGTCCCTCGGTGGAGAGTTTTTCGGGCGGAGTACATCTGTCGTGGGGCTGGCAGAAATCCATTTCCATTCACGCCTGGCTACAGTGAAAACGTGGGACAGAAGGCCGAAATCCCGATTCACCGTCGAGCCTGTGACTTCGTCTTCTTTGAGTCGCTTGTCTCGCCACTGGCCGAGCATATCTGATGTCAGATTACCCAGCGGGACATCCCTAAGTTTGAGCGTGCCGAATTGCTCTTCTCCCAGAGTGGTCAGCCGCGTCTCTTCCCATTTTGGTTTTTTCTTGGTAACTGACACTTCCTTGATGTAGCGATTAAACGCATCGCCGCATGTTTTGCCGCCGACGACCCCTGTGGCTCCTTGTCTTCGAATTTCAGTCTCGCGCTCGCCCGCCCAGGCCGCTGCCTCTGCTTTTGTGGAGAAGGTTCCGGAGTCTCTAACACCTTTGATTGCGATTTGTGCGCGCCAACCGTTCTTGCCTTTAGTGAATGAGGCCATTTAGCATTTGGGTAAATTGTGGGGAAATTTTGGGGAAATGCTAACACAAAACAGTGTTTTTAAGTGTTATTTGGTGGGTTGCGAGGCGGGTCTGAAAACGATTTAAACCCTTGATTTAATAGGTTTTATGTCGTTTTGTGTGGGTAGGTATAAAAGGGTGGTGGTCCCTCCGACAAGAATCGAACTTGTATCCCACGCTTAGGAGGCATGTGCACTATCCATTGTGCTACGGAGAGACTCTAGGATATTTGCATACCCTGGAAAGTCTGCCATCTTACCCTACCTGTAATTCTTCACTCAAATAAAATTTACTAGAAAATGCATAAAAAGCAAAAAATTCCATGTTTTTTGCCTGCATTGATTAAATTATAGGCAGCCCTCAGCCTTCCATGCTTGGGAATAAATAGGTGGGATGTGCTGCTTATCGGTACAATACTGCCTTTCCCATCCAAATTACGCTCTTTGTAGACCGTATTAACCGGTAATTAAGTATTTATGGCAGTCATTTCTCTTAGCGATGCCCAGTTGGCCTTTGGGCACGTAGCCTTGCTCGATCATGCAGAATTTTCACTGGAAACCACGGAGCGCGTCGGCCTGATCGGCCGCAACGGCACCGGCAAATCCTCCCTCCTGAAAATCATCGCCGGCACTTCCAGGCTGGATGACGGCTTGCTGGTGATGCAGCAGGGCTTGAAGATCGCTTATGTAGAGCAGGAACCGCAATTTTCTGCCGACCTCCGCGTGTTCGATGCGGTGGCATCCGGCATGGGAGAGATGCAGGCGCTGCTGAAGGAATATGAAGACCTGACCGGCCAGTTCGGCGGCGACAACGATGATGCGCTGATGGAGCGCATGCATGATATCCAGGTCAAGCTGGATGCGGCCGATGCGTGGAGCCTGACCAACAAGGTGGAAACCACGCTGGACAAGCTGAACCTGAAAGCGGATGCGATCATGGGTACGCTGTCCGGTGGGATGAAGAAGCGCGTGGCGCTGGCCTGCGCGCTGGTCAGCGCGCCGGATGTGCTGCTGCTGGATGAGCCGACCAACCATCTGGATTTCAGTTCCATCATGTGGCTGGAAGGCCTGCTGCGCGACTTCAAGGGTAGCGTGCTGTTCATCACGCATGACCGCAGCTTCCTGGACAATGTATCGACCCGCATCATAGAGCTGGACCGCGGCAAGCTGACTTCCTACCCCGGCAATTTCACCACTTACCAGACCCGCAAGGAAGAGCAGCTGGAAGTGGAAGAGGTGGAGAACGCCAAGTTCGACAAATTCCTGGCGCAGGAAGAAATCTGGATACGCAAGGGCGTCAAGGCGCGCCGTGTGCGCGACGAGGGCCGCGTGAAGCGCCTGGAAGATCTGCGCGTGCAGCGCAGCGTGCGCCGCGAACAGCAGGGCCAGGTCAAGCTGGACGTGTCCACTGGCGAGCGCTCCGGCAAGATCGTGGCGGAACTGGAAAACGTCAACAAGAGCTTTGGCGACAAGGTCATCGTGCGCGATTTCAGCGCGATCCTGATGCGCGGCGACAAGGTCGGCCTGATCGGCGCCAATGGCGCCGGCAAGACCACCCTGCTGAAACTGATCCTGGGCGAAGACCAGCCGGACAGCGGCACCATCAAGCAGGGCACCAAGCTGCAGATCGCCTACTTCGACCAGATGCGCGCGCAACTGAATGAAGAGGCCAGCCTGGCAGATACGATCGCACCGGGTAGCGACTGGGTGGAGATCAACGGCCAGCGCAAGCATGTGATGTCTTACCTGAACGACTTCCTGTTCGCGCCGGAACGCGCGCGCTCGCCGGTGAAGTCCTTGTCCGGCGGCGAACGCAACCGCCTGTTGCTGGCTCGCCTGTTCGCCAAGCCGGCTAATGTGCTGGTGCTGGATGAGCCGACCAATGACCTGGATATCGACACACTGGAGCTGCTGGAAGAACTGCTGGAAGATTACAAGGGCACCGTGTTCCTGGTCAGCCATGACCGCACTTTCCTGGATAACGTCGTGACGCAGGTGATCGTGTCCGAAGGCGAGGGCCAGTGGCGCGAATTCATCGGTGGCTATACCGACTGGGAGCGCTATCGTCCGACGGTGGCTGCCAACAAGCCTGTGGCAAAGGTGGAAGCCAAGGCTGAAGTGAAGGCTGCTCCGGCAGCAGCTGCCAAGAAAAAGCTCAGCTACAAGGAGCAGCGCGAACTGGATGAATTGCCTAAGTTGATCGCGCAACTGGAATCGGAACAAAAATCCATTACCGAGCGCCTGAATGATGCCGACCTGTACAAGAACGGCGCCGACGAAGCGAAGAAGCTGAATGAGCGTTTTGCGCAAATCGATGAGCAGTTGCTGGAAGCGCTGGAAAAATGGGAGCAGATCGAGGGTAAGAACTAGTTCAGATCCGGTTCAGCTTCAACTTTACAAACAGGCAGGGGATGCGAATCTCCTGCCTGTTTTTTTATCTGCGAATTGTTGTTGAAATGTCTTCTTTGAGCCGTTATTATTGAGATAACTATTGGTCAACGGAAAATATTCCTAACCCACGCTACCTCCTGCATGCCCCATGATCGAACATTCCATCAAATGCAATGAATGTAGCTTTGCCGGCCAATATAGTCCTAACCCGTACCGGTTCAAGCGCTGGGTGTATGACTTGGGCGCAGGCGCGGTGGCACCCGTGATAGACCGTATTTCTTGGTGTTACGACTGCGCCGATTTTGTTCGAGTAGAAAAACTGGTATCGCAAGACGATATTTCCGCGATGTTGGCCGACTATGCGCAGACTGTAAAAGTCGGCGGAAGAGTGTTGCAAGATGATCTCGAATTTGCCGACGAGGTGCTCAACAGCGAAGCGCAATGGAGAGCCTTTGCGAGTGAGAGAGAAAAAAGCGATTGCAGATGTATCAGTTGCGGTTCTACGAACACTGAAACCGAAGCCGAGTTTGACTATTTCTCCAGCGGTAAAATCGACTCGTTCCGGCATCCCGGCTGTGGCGGAACGCTGCGCGTTGTTCGAGTGGAGAGCGATCTCCACATTTACTGGAGGCGTGCAGGCATGTATGAGCGCGAGCCGAGAGCAATTTTTTCAAAGGATGGCCTGATAAAAATAGTGGAAGAGTTGCCCGGCCCAGTGTCAAGCCTGGAGGCATTCGTGCCGGAAAATGCCGATGAATATGTAAGCGGGGATAGTGGAAAATTCAAAAGCGCGCTCTTGAAAAATCCCTTTTATCAGTTAGGCGTTTCTGTTCTTGATAACGGCCTGAAAATATATGAACAGGCAGCCATTCATACAGGCCCATATGGCCAGCATGAGCTGCAGGAGGCGTGCCGGATTCTGACCGAACCGGACCGTCGCCTGGCTGCGGAACTTGCATGGATATCAGGATTGTCGCCGGAAGCAACTGCCAGGTTAGTAAAATATTTCCATGGCGATAGCGGTTGGGGAGGGAAATATAGTCTGATCAGGTTCGGCAATAATTTGCCTGCATTGAGCGAGACTAATTGTCTTGCTGCCTTATTGGAAGTATGTGATGGCGACGCGGACCAGGCCGGCGATGCCATTGTAGATCTCGCTTCTGCGATATGCTCGCTGGACACAGACAGGATCATGGCCGATTTCAATAAAAGCCGGCAGAAAGCGGACTTTCCATCAATTGTATCAATTGGCGAAGTAGAAAAGGGCCTGGAGATTCAAAAACGATATTACATGGCGACAGTTGATAATTTACTTGAACAAGTTTTTACCGAACAAATTGATGAAGTGATGTCATCGATGGTTGCGAGGTGTGGAAGCGATCGATATCCATTCATTGACGCGGTCCTGGAAAAATACGAACGCAAAACCAATGTTTCGCTGCAGGCTGGCGCAGAGCAGATATCCCAGCTTGTAAAAAAACTGACCGAGAATAAAGCTTATTCTCTGGAAGCGAATGACCCACTGCTTGATGAATTGAACAAGGCGGTACTTGCATGGAATTTGGCAGCCAAGCCGCTGCGCGCAAATTTGGCTGAATATGGACTGCCGCACGAACTTAGCCGGGAAGTTTATCTGGGGGGATTCCGCATCCTTCTTTTGCTTATTTCCAGCAAAAGATACGAACAAAGCTCTCGCCTGCTTGAGTCTATGCAGAAGTCCTTTGAGGACGTTCCCGAGCATGTCGCCAAGCTTGCGGAGGTCGAGCAAATCATTCAAAAAAATCGTGCCGAGCACGAAAATTTGCAGAGAGAACGCAAAACAGCGGCGCTGCAAGATAGAAACAAAATTCCTGAACCAGTCGGAATTGCAGTAGATGCTCGCAATCAGGCACTGGTAACGGAGATCAGCACCGGGCTTTTTTGGGGCGAGAAATTCCGTTTGTATTCAACGGAAATTGAGTGGAAAAATCAGCGCATGGCGCTTGATGACATTAGCTGGATCATCTGGGGCGGCATTCCTACCTTTGACAATCGCGGTCATATTATTAAGAGGGATGCGGTTATTCGCGTGGGGAATAGCGAGCGTTCAGTTGATATCCATGGCTTCAGCGAAAGCAAGGCAACAGCGGTGATTAATGCTTTGCGCGAGCCCGTGTGCAACCGCCTGATGATAGAAATCATGGAGGAAATCAAATCAGGAAAAATCCTTGCCTTTGGCAATTCCAGGGTAACTGATAATGGCATCTATCTCCCCAAGCGCGAACAATTTGGGATATCTCCCGCTTATTGCGCCTGGGCCGACATACGTGTGGAACATGAGCTTGGCGACCTGGTCATTTCCTCCAATAGCGATCAGTATACTTATGTAAAGATTTCCTACCTCAAAGTAGAAAATGCGCATATGCTGGAAATGATTGTTGTCTATGCTCTGAAGAAAGGCGTGCGAAAAATCAGCGACATGCTGCCGCCCGGCTAGTGACGCTCCGGCTAAAATGACAGATAGAAAAAAGGCAAAGAACCGAGGTCTTTGCCTTTTTATATCTGCCGTTTTGCTGCCTAGACCCTGGCGACTTTCCTGAAATCCCTGGGCCGGAAGCCCATGACCAGCAGCGCACCAAAATACGCAATACCGCAGCTTGCCAGCACCAATGCCAGCGCCAGTAAGCGCTTGACGGGAGTCGCCTGCATCGCGATCCAGTCGAAGTGGCCGGCCACGGTCAGCGCCACACCAGCCATCACAAACAGCGCCGCCGCTAGCTTGACCAGGAACAGCAGCCAGCCTTTTTGCGGCTTGTAGATGCCTTTCCTTTGCAGGCCGACATACAGGAAGCCGGCATTGATGCAGGCGCCCAGGCCTACCGACAAGGCCAGGCCCGCGTGCTTCAGACTTGGCACAAACATATAGTTCATCAACTGCGTTGCCAGCATCACGCCTATCGCGATCTTGACCGGGGTCTTGATGTCCTGTTTTGCGTAAAAACCGGGCGCCAGGATCTTGACCACGATCAGGCCTATCAGGCCGGCGCCGTAGGCGATCAATGCCTTCGCCGTTTCGTGCACCGCTTCGGCGCTGAACTGGTGGTAGTGGAACAGCGACGCGGTCAGCGGCTCCGACAAGGTGGCCAAGCCTACAGCGGATGGCAGCGCCAATAAAAAGGTCAGCCGCAGGCCCCAATCCAGCAGCGCGGAATATTCAGCGCTGTCGCCATCTGCATTGGCCCTGGATAAGCTGGGCAGCAGGATGGTGCCGAGCGCTACGCCGAGCAGCGCAGTAGGGAATTCCATCAGGCGGTCTGCATAACCCAGCCAGGAAATGCTGCCTTCCGGCAGGCGCGACGCCAGGTTGGTGTTGATCAGGATGCTGATCTGGGATGCGGATACCGCAAAGATCGCCGGCCCCATATTGATTAGCACGCGGCGTACGCCGGAATCGCGCAGGGCAGGTAGCGGATTCAGGCTGACGCTGGGCATCATGCTGATTTTGACCAGCGCCGGAACCTGTATTGCTAGCTGCAGTACGCCGCCGACGAATACTGCTATCGCCAGCGCATAGATGGGCTCTTTCAGCAAGGGGGCCAGCAGCAGCGAGCCGGCAATCGACGACAGGTTTAGCAGCACTGGCGTAAACGCCGGTATCTTGAACTCGCGCCAGGTATTCAGTATGCCGCCCGCTAATGCGACCAGCGACATGAAGCCTATGTAGGGGAACATGATGCGCGTCATCACGACGGCCAGGTCGAATATCTGCGGCTTGGAGTGGAAGCCGGTGGCCACCATGTACACAACAGCGGGTGCGGCAACTACGCCGACCACGCAAGTGAACACGAGTACCCAGGTCAGCAGGGTAGCGACATGGTCCACCAGGCTCTTGGTCGCCGCATTGCCTTGTTTGGATTTGTATTCAGCCAGGATAGGCACGAAGGCTTGGGCAAACGCGCCTTCGGCAAACAGGCGGCGCAACAGGTTGGGGATGCGGAAGGCAATGTTGTAGGCGTCGGTGTGGCCGGTAGCGCCAAAGGCGCTGGCGATCAATACATCCCGGATCAAACCGGTGATACGCGACAGCATGGTCATGCCGCTGATGGTGGCTAGCGTTTTTAGTAAGTTCATGGAGCGGCATTATAACGTTTGCGATATATCCATGAATGTCGCGTTTTGTAAAACCTGCAAGCATGTGTAGGTTCATAGCCTACGCAGGGGTTCGAATCCCCTTGGGGACGCCAACCCTTGGAGCCTCCCTGACTATGCTGTCCGGCATAACCTATAAGCCTGCAGCTTCAATTATTGGTTATATTGCAATAAAAATACAAAGGGAAACCCAGTCATGCAATAAAAGCTTCATGGCCGAAAAAAGTTCTGCTATAATTGCGAGCTTCGCAGATGCAGCACTTTGCGAACCGAATCAGGAGAGATGGATGAGTGGTTTAAGTCGCACGCCTGGAAAGCGTGTGTAGGTTCATAGCCTACCGGGGGTTCGAATCCCCCTTTCTCCGCCAGAACATGAAGGCTAAGTCATTGATTTAAAATGACTTAGCCTTTTTTGTTTTTGGCTTCAATGGGGTTAAATAGGGCTGTTTGGGCATGGGAATGCCAGCTTTTTTGCCAGCTTTTATTGATGTGAAAAGCCCAGTCATCCATTATGAAAACATCACAACGGCTTTGCCGACAGCCTCTGGTTGAGCACCGGCGGGCAGATCTAGTGTGTCTGAAGAGGTCTCCGGGCAGCTTGAGTGCGCCGGCCAAGGTCAGTGAATTTATTAGCCGACGCGTCGATGGACTTCTCCCTAGAATCGACAATTTCGCCGAACTCTCCCAATCCGTTCTTTATTGAGCCGGCAAGCGCACTCCTGCGCTAATTCGGGGCATTGATTTGACTGAAAGGTGCTTTCGGTCCATCTATGCCGGCAGAGTGACGAAGAGGTGTTCGATAGTTTGTCAGTGTACGCGGGCCGTCGCTATACGCTTGATTGGCCGCTTTTGCATCCGCTCCCGAACATCCTCATGTTCCTAATGGGCTAAAGCGGCAGCTTGCCTGTTGCCTTGAAGGGCGCTGCTGATGAGCCAAGTATCACGTCAATGGCGTCGGCCAATCAGCGAACTGCTGTATCCGCTGGACTCGACCTCGATCACGCCCGAAGGGCGGGGCTACGAAGACGGGACACTCGACAATCGCACGCGCCGCACACAAGGCATCAAGCTCCATATGCTATACGTTAGCCATCCTAGGAGCCGCTGTGGAGCAGCTTCACCCAGTCAACGTCAACGATGTGGAGAAGGCCGTTGAACTGCCGCTGCAACAGGGGGCGGTTTACGTCTTTGGCAAGGGATACAGCGATTATAACTGGTGGCATCGCATTGACGCGGCAGACGCGCAATTTTATCACGCGCTTCAAGCGCAACGCAGCGCTATACGAGGTGCCGGCACTGGCGATTCTGCCGAGGACTGAAGGCCTCGTCCTGCAGCATCGGAGCGTACGTTTCAAGAACAAACATCAGGACGACGGGCGCTTCAATTGCTATGAAAAACCATTGCGCTGCATCACCATTGCCAGAATGGATAAGCCTACGCCGCTAGTGTTGGCGACCAACGGCTTGGCAGTGCGGCGCTGGCGATTGTGTAATGTTATAAAGAGTGCTGGGCCGTTGAACTGTTCTTCAAATGGATCAAGCAACATTTGAAGATCAAGAAGTTTCTGGGCTGTGCAGAACAGGCCGTGCGCATTCATATCTTGCCTGGGCTGATAAGCACATCTTGGTGGCGCTCTGCAAGCAGGTGCATGACTTGAAGCTAAGTCTATACGATTGCCTATGCTTGATTCGCGCAATCCTATTTCAGCGTCCCGCTATTACTATTGAGGAGTCACGACATCGGAAACGACGACGTCAAATGGCGGAATTGAACAACACCCAGGGGTGTTGTTCACGTGGCAGCTGTCAATCACTTTATTCCGGGCAGCCGTGCGCCTGCGCGGGGACGACAAATGAGTGGAATTGAAGTTGAACTGAACGGCGTTGCGTCATAAGGCCCATATTTAGCATAGTGGTTCGCAAAGTAAATGCTTTCGCTATTGGTCAAAGATCACTCATGTGATTTTAAGGACTGATGGTGCCAAAAAGTATCACTGCTTTGTTACCGGCTTCGGGTAACGCATCCTTGATCCATTTTCCATATGTCCTCGAAATCATCGTCCAATCCTCATGCCCCATTTGCTGGGCGACCCACATTGGTGGCTCGCCTGCAGTGAGCATCATGCTAGCGTAGGTATGTCTGGTTTGGTAAGGGTAGCGATATCGGACGCTCGCCGCTTTGGTGATTTTTTTCCATGCCTCACGGATGGTTTTATCTCCTGCCCATCGTCGATTGGTTCGCGGATTATGGAAAACATACTTGTTGGCGGCCCCCGTAAACTCTCTTTGAAGTTCTAGAGCGGCACCGGCAGGAGCGAGTAGTTTGATATTTCGTCGACTGGCAGAGGTTTTTGGAATTTCTGCGCCCACGTTGCTCGATATCGCGGCGGACGTCAAAACGCGGCGAACTTTTATAACTCCCTTTTTGAAGTCTACGTCGCGCCATTCTAGTGCGATGATTTCTGACGTGCGCATGCCAGCCCAGAGCGCAAACTGGAACAAATGTCTTTCCTGCCCCGTCGCAATCGCAAGGATCGAGGCTTGCTCTTCGGCAGTGAGGGGGTCAATCACCTCATCGTGATCTTCAATAATGAGTTTAGACGAAGGCGGTGAGAAACTCCAACCATACAGTGGATTTGTATCAATCAAGTTATCAGTTACAGCATCCGTCAGTGCCGCCCG
Source organism: Betaproteobacteria bacterium (assembly GCA_013287275.1). Taxonomy (GTDB): domain Bacteria; phylum Pseudomonadota; class Gammaproteobacteria; order Burkholderiales; family Burkholderiaceae_D; genus Undibacterium. The sequence goes on along the minus strand of JABDED010000014.1, from coordinate 1,281 downwards.
CAACACCGATAACCGGTTCTTGATTGATTTGGCGCCGACCTTGAGATTTCTGCAGTGGTCGCGAATCGCTGGCCTGTCGAGGGCTGCGAGGGTATATGTTCGGAATGCGGGCGTTAGATGGTTGAGCACAATCTTGCGATAACCTTCATAAGTTGAAGCCTTAAGTTGCGGACGCTGGCGTTCCAGCCAGCCGTCCAGATACCGCTCTACCGTGAGAATCTCGCCCTTCCTTTCAACGAACTGCTCTGCGTTTTTACTGTTAGGGAAAGTCGTCCGATAGTCGAACGTGCCTTTTTGAATTGCATCCAAGACGGCTGCACGATGTTGCTGTGCGCGCTTTAGATTCGCAGGGGTAGGGGCGAGCTTGATACGTTCGCGGCAGCGCTGGCCACGAAAGGTAAAGGTGATTTCGATACTCTTTTTACTGACTGCGGTGACGCCTGTCCCATTTCTACCCATTGAGAAAATCCTTCTAAATTAATTAATCGACGTCCGTCGGGGGCCTTTTTCCACACTTGGCCTTCCAGCCATACGCCATCTCGAATTTTTGAGTTGATGGCATCTTCGGAGTAACCAGATTCTGCGGAAAATTTAGCGATCGTTTGATAGCGGATCATTTCATCCCTCGCCCTCGCCCACGCTAGCGCGCGAGAGCGTGCTATTTAGGGTTATTCTTTCAAACTTTTTGCGCCGCGCAAGTGGAAATAAATTGAACCAAAAATTTGATTCAGAAAAAAAATAAACACGTTTCAAACTAGCCCCCGTCGTCAGCTCCACAAAAAAACAATGTGTCCAACTTTGGATACATTGGTTGTGATTGAGTGATTGCATTACTCAATCCTGATTTGGTCTGCTTGCATACGCTGGCTGACCTTGGCCTTTCATAGGAGGAATTTGAACAAACAGCAGTGTTTGTGAGAGTCTTGAATTAAGTGGCAATGCTCGAGCCGTAATGGAGCTAGTAGAAAAATTGATAGACTAATCTTGCTAGTCAATAAGAAATGATATGTGGAGTTTGATCTAGTGGATCACTACTAGTTGCGTTGAAAAAAAACTGCAACTATATGCGCAGTGTTAAGACTATAGATAAGCATGAGCTGGTCCGGTGAGTTGTCCGGAATACTTTTCAGATGGACTGGAGGAATTGGTGACGAAATCAGGGAGCGCAGATAAATCCATTTATGCGAAACCGGAAATATCGCTGACTGTTTTTTTTGGGGGGGAATTGCGCGCGGCCAGAAATTGCAAAAAATGATGCCGGCTGTCTTAATCGAGGAATGA
>JABDED010000013.1 GCA_013287275.1 Betaproteobacteria bacterium | reverse complement strand
AAAACCGGCGCTGATCATTAACCCGGCCGCGTATACTGCGGTGGACAAAGCGGAAAGCGAGCCCGAGCTGGCGCAAAGCATCAATGGCGATGCGCCCGGCATCATCGCCGAGGAAGCTGCCAGGCTGGGTGCCGCATTGATCCACTACTCCACCGATTACGTGTTCGACGGCAGCAAACGGGATGCGGACGGCAGGCTGGCCGCGTATACCGAACAAGATACGCCCAGCCCGGTGAATACCTACGGCAAGACCAAACGGGCGGGCGAACAGGCGATTGCGGCCAGCGGTTGCGCGCACCTGATTTTTCGCACCAGCTGGGTGTATTCGCGTTTCGGCCAGAATTTCCTGCTGACGATGCTGCGCCTGGCCAACGAGCGGGACGCACTGAGAATTGTCAACGACCAGTGGGGCGCCCCAACCTGGGCCGGCTGGATTGCGCAGGCCACTGCGGATATCGTGCAGCGCCTGGCAGCCGGCAAGCAGGCCGGACAAAGCACACTTGATCTCGAAACATGGCGGCAAAACAGCGGCATCTACAATATGAGCACGCTGGGCTGCACCAGCTGGTGCGGATTTGCCGAGGCCATCATAGCGCAGGCGGCCAGCCTGGGTCTGTTGAACAAAGCCGCGCCCGGCATTACCGGGATTCCGTCGGCGGACTATCCCACCCCCGCTGCGCGCCCGCTCAACTCCATGCTGTCCATGGACTTGCTGATGAGCCGCTTCCAGATACAACCGCCCCAATGGGACGAGGCGATGAGGGCCTGTCTGCAGGACGCCGGCCCGGCCAGCGCCTCCTGATGCTGCGATGCCCCTTTCCTTCCGCGGCAGATGCAAAACAGGTGCACGACTCAGGCGCATCGTGAGCGGGCTTCCTGGCGCAAGCTTTACAGATGCCGTCGATCCAGGGCCATTGACATGAGCCTGATCCGCACCAGCCTGCTGAATGCGATCGCTGTCGGCGTGCGCATGCTGACCATGCTCGGCTTGAGTAAATTGCTCGCAGTCTACGTAGGCCCCGCGGGGTACGCGGTCATCGGCCAGTTCCAGAACGCGGTCACGATGATACTGTCCTTTGCCAGCGGCGCCATCAATACCGGCGTCACCAAGTATACGGCCCAGTATCACGACGACACGGCCATGCAGCACAAGCTATGGCGCACCGCCGGCCTGATTTCTTTCAGCACGGCCATCGCGGCATCGGTGCTGATCGCCGTTTTCAATCACCCGCTGGCGCTCCTGGTACTCAAGGACGGCAGCCTGGGCAGCGTCTTCCTGTGGCTGGCAGCCTGCCTGACCCTATTTGTACTGAACACGCTGCTGCTGGCTATCCTGAACGGCAAGAAAGCGGTATCCAGCTATGTGGCCGCCAACATCGCCACCAGCATCGTCACCTTGCTGGCCACCTGGGCGCTGGCCAGCGCCTGGGGCCTGTACGGTGCGCTGGTGGCGCTGGCGATCAATCAGTCCGTCGTGGCCTTCATCACGCTGGCCCTGTGCATGAAGTCCGGCTGGTTTAGCGTCTCCATGCTGTTCGGAAAATTGGACCGCAGTATCGCCCGCCAGCTCGGCGCCTTTGCGCTGATGGCAATTGTCACCGCTGTCGCCGTGCCCTTAAGCCAGTTGCTGATACGCAATCACCTGGTGCAGGACTTCGGCTGGAATGCGGCCGGATACTGGCAAGCGGTGACCCGCATCAGCGACATGTACCTGATGCTGATTACTACGACGCTGACCGTGTACTACCTGCCGCGGCTGTCCGAAATAGCCGGCCGGGCGGAATTGAAAAAGGAAATCCGCCGCGTCTACCGCTTTGTACTGCCGGTGACCGTGCTGGGCGCCGCCGCGGTCTACCTGCTGCGCAGTTGGATCATACAGATCGTTTTCACCGCCGATTTTGCCCCGATGCTGGATCTGCTGGCATGGCAACTGACCGGGGATGTGATCAAGATCGGCAGCTGGGTGCTGGGCTTTGTGATGCTGGGGCGCGCAATGACCAGGGCCTATATCGCCACCGAACTTGTGTTCAGCCTGTCACTGGTGCTGCTGACCTACTGGCTGACCCCGATATTCGGATTGAAAGGCTCGGTGCTCGCGTTCACCATCAACTATCTGCTGTATTGGATATGCATCGCGGCCATACTCAACAGAACGGACTATCAATAAGCATGAGCCTCCCCGTCTTTATCCAGCGTTCGATCGACGCCATAGGCAATGCGCGGCATTTCGATGAAGCTATCTCCATGTCGCGCTTTCTGGGCGACCTGCTGTGGAAAAACAGCGTAGGCCAATATGAACTGGCGCAACTGGAATTGCTGCTGCTGCAAAAATACGGCGGCGAATTTACGCCGGGCGCCCGTCCCGAGCAGCGCTGCGAATATCTGCATGTCCTGACCAAGGCGTATGACACTGGCGGACATACCCGCATCGTCGAGCATTTGCTGTCGTCGGCCGCACTGGCCGACGCCGCAGTGCAGATAGTAGAAACGGTAGAGCCGAACGCCTTGCGCAAACTAACCAGGGCTAGGCACGGCTGCGCCTTGCTGCCCAGGCAAGCCGGCAGCAGGCAAAAAATCCAGGGCCTGATCGATATTTTTGCGCAGCATGCAACTATCATCCTGCATGTCCACCCTTACGATATAGAAACCGTGCTGGCCGCGGCACTAGCCGCCCGGTTTTTCGGGGTGAAGGTGCTTTTATACAATCACGCCGACCATGTGTTTTCTTATGGCCACGGAATTGCGGACAGGGTGCTGGAGGTCAGCTATTTTGGCTGGGCGCTGCGTGCACGGCGCAATATCCAGGATAAATCGGTATACGCCGGCATACCGCTGAAATTCCCTGAAAAGGTGCCCTCTTTCTCTCCGGCTGCCTCACATGACACGGCCTATCTTGCATCGGCGGGTACCGCCTATAAATATAAGCCGAGCGACCAATTTTCGTTCCCGCAATTTGTGCTTGAATACGCCAGGGTCAGGCAAGACCGGCTGGTCGTGATCGGCCCTTCGCTGTGGTCCGACTGGTGGTGGTGGAAGGTAAGGCTGACGCTGAGATCGAGGGTTTCGTTTTATAAAAAAATGCCGCACGAGAAATATCTCGGCTTTTTGATGCAGGCCAGCGCTTATGTAGACAGTTTTCCCTTGACCGGCGGAACCGCTTTCCCAGAGATATTCAGCCTTGGCATCCCCAGTTTTGGCGTCTTGACCGGCTCGCACGGCTATTCGCCGGCCGACCAGCTGAAATCAGCCAGCCTGCAGGAACTGGTCAGAGATCTGGCGGCTTTTCTTGCAACGCAGCAAAGGGGAAAGCTTGAAACTGCGGCAATACTTGCACAAATACATGAGGCACATGACATAGAAAACGTTGCCGACAGGATCAGATATGCATATGATCTCAGGAAAGATGAAAAACAACCTCCGTGGGAAAATCCCGGCACAATAGACGACAGGTTTTATGAGAAAATCTGGGCTTCGCGCAAGGGGCCGGCCATTCCGGTCCACACCGTGCCCTCATTGAAACTCATACGGTTCTTCTTGATTTACTGGAAGCAGGTCAGATTTGGAGGCAAACAGGCTCCGGACACACTTGCTTGAGCCCGCATAGGCTAAGTGTATTGTTTACCGCTCTAAGGATAGCATTTCAATATGATTCATGTCGCCATCGTCAGTCACGGCCACGAGGATTTGCTGATCGCAAGCCAGCTCGGCGGCCTGCAGAATGCGGGCCCGCGCATGAAGGTATGGGTCAAGGACAATAAGCCAGGCAAACGCCTGCGTGCTTTTTGCGAGCAGCATGGCATTTCCTATAGCGATGCAAAACCCGGCATGGGCTTTGGCGACAATAACAACTTCCTGTATGAGCTGGTGCGCAGCCAGGTCGGCTTCAAGCCGGGCGACACCTTCGTGGTGATGAACCCGGACATCACGATAGACCCGGAATCCATCGTCTGCCTGGCCGAGCAAATGCATAGGGACAGGTTTCCGATTGCCACCATCAATCTCTACCGCGATCAGCATTACGCGGTTGCCGATTCCAACATCCGCCGCTTTCCCGACGTATTTTCATTAATCCGCATGGCCGTGGTGCGCTCACTGTCGCAGCCCTACGACAAGGCGCAGATGGACAATATCTGCCACGTGGACTGGGCATCGGGTGCCTTCCTGGCCTTCGACGCAATGCACTACTCGGCGCTGGAAGGCTTCGACCCGCGCTACTTCATGTATTTTGAAGACGTGGATATCTGCTACCGCTCGCAAAAATTGCTGGGCAATGGCGTGCGCTACTATCCGTCGCTAAAGGCGACGCATATTGCGGCGCACAAAAACCGTAACCTGATCTCCCAGCATGCGTCCTGGTTTTTCCGCAGCTTCCTGAAATTTTTGTCCCGCCGTTATTTCATCTACGACCGCCAGGCAAACCTGACTTCGGTTAAATAGTTTCATTCATGACATTATCCGTATTACTGACCGGGGCTACCGGCTTCGTAGGACACGCCATTGCGCAAAACTTGCTGCAGCAGGCTATCCCGCTGACCTGTGTCAGCCGCAAGCCGCCGGTGCAGCAAACGGACGCCAAAGTGCATCTGGTTCCCGATATCAATGCAGAAACCGACTGGACGCCCTGCCTGTCCGGCATCAGCACCGTCATCCATTGCGCCGCGCGCGTGCATGTGATGCAGGACACTGCCAGCGATCCGCTGGCGCTGTTTCGCCGCCTCAATGTAGACGCGACTCTAAACCTGGCACGCCAGGCCGCCGCCGCTGGCGCCAGGCAATTCATTTTTTTGAGCTCGGTCAAGGTCAACGGCGAAGTAAGCCAACCGGGTGCCCCGTTTACCGAAAATACGCCGCCGAATCCATCCGACCCCTACGGCATCTCCAAATACGAGGCGGAACTGGCCCTGCTAGACTTGGCGAAAGCAACCGGCATGGCGGTCACCATCATCCGCCCGCCGCTAGTCTACGGTCCCGGTGTCCGCGCCAATTTCCTCAGCATGATGCAGTGGGTCAAAAAAGGCCTGCCGTTGCCGCTGGGCAGCATCCATAACAAACGCAGCTTCGTGTACTTACAGAACCTGGTCAGCCTGGTGCTGAAGTGCGCCGATAACCCGGCGGCGTATAACCAAGTATTCCTGGTTTCCGACGATCATGACTTGTCGACCACGGAATTGCTGCAAAACTCGGCCGAGGCTTTCGACTTGCGGTCCCGTCTGCTACCCTTCCCGCCTGCGCTGCTGATGCTGCTGGCGACACTGGCCGGAAAAAAATCGGCCGCGCAGAGGCTGTGCCAGTCGCTGCAGGTCGATATCGGCAAGGCCAGGACCCTGCTCGGATGGACCCCTCCGTTTACCGTGCGCCAGGGTTTGCAGGCCACCGCCAGAACATTGATGAAACACTAATCCATATCTTCATGCTGAAACGTTCCTTTGACTTATTGCTGGCGCTGTTGGCGGCATGCATCCTGATACTGCCGATTGCCATCGTCGCCATTTGCGTCAAGCTGACATCCGCCGGCCCCGCGGTTTACTGGTCGGACCGGGTGGGCCGCTATAACGCGATATTCCGCATGCCTAAATTCCGCACCATGCGCACCGACACCCCCGCCGTAGCGACCCATTTGCTGAGCAACCCGGATCAATATCTGACTCCGGTCGGCTCTTTCCTGCGAAAAACCAGCCTCGATGAATTGCCGCAGCTCTGGAGTATCCTGGCGGGCGATATGAGTTTTGTCGGCCCGCGCCCGGCCCTGTACAATCAATACGACCTGATCAGCCTGCGCACCGAGCAAAAAGTGCATGAAATTCTGCCCGGGCTGACCGGCTGGGCGCAGATCAATGGCCGCGACGAACTGCCCATACCTGAAAAAGTCGATCTGGATGCGTATTATCTGCAACACCGTTCATTCGGACTGGATATGCACATCCTGTTCCTCACTTTCTTTAAAGTGATCAAAAGGGATGGCGTAACCCATTAATTGCATATTGACAATGAATGCTGCGAACCCTGTTTATTTTGCTTACAAATGTAAGACATCTTGGGGCAGCAACTTGTTTACTATCTGTAGCGTGCCAGATCTCTGCTAGGCAGAGCATGCGCCGGCCAAGATTTCCAACAGGACTGACAACAATAATATTATCATTCTGCAATGCAAACCTTACTCGCCCTACCTAGACTACAAAAGCAGATCATCGCAGCCGCTGCGGATGCCATTTTCCTGCCACTGGCTTTCATCCTGGCGATCTGGCTGCGCTATGACGGTTTTAATACCGCACTGTTTTCGCACTATTTCTGGCTGATCGCTTCGGTTCCCTTTGTCTCCATTCCGATTTTCGTGCGGATAGGCCTGTATCGCGCCGTCATCCGCTTTATCGACCAGAAGATCATCTATGTGGTGGTATTCGGTGTCACCTTATCGGTGATGATGCTGGCCTTCATCAGCGTGATGACGCATATCATGGCGCTGTCGCGCGCGGTATTCTTCATCTATTGGGCCGCCGCCATCCTGTATGTCGCCGCCAGCCGCTTCCTGACCCGCTCTTACCTGCTGGGCATCAACCGCAGCGACACTGCGGTCAATATCGCAATCTACGGCGCCGGCAAGGCTGGCGCGCAACTCGTCAATGCGCTGCGCGCCAGCGATGAATTCGTCTGCGTTTCCTTTCTCGACGACAACGTCAACCTGCAAGGCTCGTCCATTGCCGGCATCAAGGTATCCAGTGTGGATAATCTGCACAACCTGATACGCCAGCACGACATCCGGGAAGTGCTGCTGGCGATGCCCTCCATCTCCAAGATAAGGCAAAAACAGATCCTCGACCAGCTGGAACCCTACAAACTGAAGATCAAGGTCACGCCTTCCATCAAAAGCCTGGTCAATGGCGAATTACGGGTGCAGGACATCCGCGAGATCGAGATCGAAGATTTGCTGGGGCGCGATTCGGTAGAGCCGGACGAACGCCTGCTGTCCACCTGCATCACAGGCAAAAAAGTCCTGGTGAGCGGCGCCGGCGGCTCGATAGGCTCGGAACTGTGCCGGCAAATCATGCGCCAGAAGCCGGCGCAGCTGGTCCTGTTTGAAATGTCCGAATTCGCGTTGTATTCGATAGAACAGGAACTGGAGGCGCTGCGCACCAGCCTGGGCCTGGATCTGGAGATCGTCCCCTTCCTTGGCAGCATACAAAATGCCGCCAGGCTGGATCAGGTCTTCGCATCCTACCGCATCGATACCGTCTACCATGCAGCCGCCTACAAGCATGTGCCGCTGGTGGAACATAATCCTGTCGAAGGCATACGCAATAATGTCTTCGGCACGCTGGTCATTGCACAGGCGGCGATACGGGCCAAGGTCAAGAATTTTGTGCTGATCTCCACCGACAAGGCGGTCCGCCCGACCAATGTGATGGGGGCAAGCAAACGCCTGGCGGAACTGATCTTGCAGGCGTGCTCGCGCGAGCAGCATACGACACGCTTTTGTATGGTGCGCTTCGGCAATGTGTTGGGCTCTTCCGGTTCCGTCGTTCCGCTGTTCCGCAAGCAGATCATGCAGGGCGGACCGATCACGCTGACCCACCCGGAAATCACGCGCTACTTCATGACCATCCCGGAAGCGGCGCAACTGGTGCTGCAGGCGGGGGCGATGGGTGAAGGCGGCGATGTCTTTGTGCTGGACATGGGGGAGCCGGTCAGGATTATCGACCTGGCCAAGCGCATGGTGCATTTGAGCGGGCTGGAAGTCAAAACCGAAACCACGCCGGAAGGCACGATAGAAATCCACCACGTAGGGCTGCGCCCGGGTGAAAAACTGTATGAAGAATTATTGATAGGCGACAATGTGGAAGGCACTAGCCATCCGCTGATCATGCGCGCACAGGAAGATGAAATTCCATGGCCCAGCCTGTCCCTGCTTTTGCAGCAACTGCAGGCCGCCTGCGACCACTCCGATTTGCCGCAAGTGCGTTCCCTGCTGTTGCAAACAGTGGCAGAATACGAGCCTCAGTGCGGCATAGAAGACTTTATCTGGCAGCTCAGCAATTCCAGCGACGCGGTAACTAGCGCACAGACGGAGCTGCCGCACACCGTGTTACATTAGGTCCAGATAAACCGAATAAGCCAAATCAGGCCGGACAGCACGGCCACACCACCCCCATTACTCTGAATAAAAATATCATGTCCCTCATTTCCCCGACTATTTTCAAGGCCTATGATATCCGCGGCATCATAGGCAAGACCCTGGATGCAGAAGTCGCCTATCAGATAGGCCAGGCCTTCGGTAGCGCGGCGCTCGCCAAAGAAGAAAAAACCGTCGTCATCGGCCGCGACGGCCGCTTGTCCGGCCCGGAACTGGCCGCTGCGCTGGCCAAGGGCTTGCAAGCCACCGGCGTGGATGTGATCGACCTCGGCGTCGTGGCGACCCCGATGGTGTATTTCGGCACCAGCACTCTCGGCGCCAGTTCGGGCGTGATGGTCACCGGCAGCCATAATCCCCCAGACTACAATGGTTTCAAGATGGTGCTGGCCGGTGAGGCCATCTACGGCGACACCATACAGGCCCTGTACCAGGCCATCCTGAACCAGGAATTCAAGCAGGGCACTGGCGCGTACCAGACGCACGATATCGCCTCCGCCTACCAGCAGCGCATCGTCAGCGATGTGAAAACTGCGCGCCCGATGAAAATCGCGATCGACTGCGGCAACGGCGTCGCCGGCGCCTTTGCCGGCGATCTGTACCGCGCAATGGGTTGCGAAGTGACTGAATTATTTTGCGAAGTGGACGGCAATTTCCCTAACCACCATCCCGATCCCGCACATCCGGAAAACCTGCAAGACCTGATACGCTGCCTGCAAGAAAGCGATGCAGAAATCGGCCTGGCCTTTGACGGCGATGGCGACCGCCTGGGCGTGGTCACCAAAGACGGCCAGATCATTTATCCGGACCGCCAGTTGATGCTGTTTGCCGACGACGTGCTGAAACGCAATCCCGGCAAGGAAATTCTGTACGACGTCAAGTGCACCCGCCATATCTCGGCCTGGGTCAAGGCGCGCGGCGGCATACCGCTGATGTGGAAAACCGGGCACTCGCTGGTCAAGGCCAAAATGCGCGAGACCGGCGCGCCCCTGGGCGGCGAGATGAGCGGCCACGTCTTCTTCAAGGACCGCTGGTACGGCTTTGACGACGGCATGTACGCCGGCGCACGCCTGCTGGAAATCCTGAGCCGGCTACCGGACCTGACAGCCACGCTGAACGCGTTGCCGCAATCGTCCAGCACACCGGAATTGCAACTGAAGCTGGCGGAAGGCGAGAATTTCGACATCATCGCCAAGATGCAAAAAAATGCCGACTTCCCCGGCGCCGATGACGTCATCACCATCGACGGCCTGCGCGTCGAATATCCGGATGGTTTCGGTTTGGCACGCTCGTCCAACACCACGCCAGTGATCGTGATGCGCTTCGAGGGCGAAACACCGGCCGCGCTGGCGCGCATACAGGCAGCGATGAAACAGGCGATCCTGGCAGTCAAGCCGGATGCGGCCATGCCTTACTGATACCGTATCTAGAGTGAAAATCCTGCTGGTACGCGTATCGTCGCTGGGCGACGTGGTGCACAATATGCCTGTTGTGGACGACCTGTTGCGCCATTTCCCCGGCGCCGACATAGACTGGGTGGTCGAGGAAGCCTATGTCAGCATGGTCAAGCTGAACCACGGCGTGCGGCGCATCATCCCGTTTGCGCTGCGGCGCTGGCGCAAGAGCCTGTTCAGCCGGCCGACCCGGCAAGAAATCAGGCATTTTTTTGCCAGCCTGCGCAGCGAGCAATACGACCTCGTGCTGGATACCCAGGGCTTGCTGAAAACCGGCGCCATCATGGGGCTGGCGCGCACCGTCAAGGGCGGCAAGAAAGTCGGCCTGGCCAATGGCACCGAGGGTTCCGGCTATGAAGCCGCCTCCAGGATCTTCCATACCGAGAGTGTCGCGGTGGATATTCATACCCACGCAGTATTGCGCGGCCGCCTGGTAGCCGCACAGGCCGGCGGCTACCGGGTGGATACTCCCGCCAGCTTCGGCATGCATGCGCCCGACCTCCCACACTCAACGTCAACCGCGTGGATGCCGGCGCGAGACTATGCAGTGTTTTATCACGGCACCGCGCGCGACAGCAAGAAATGGGAGCAAGACAACTGGATAGAGGCAGCAAAAACCGTGGCGGAATACGGCTTGCCTGTCTTGCTGCCATGGGGAAATGCCGCTGAAAAACAGGAAGCCACACAGCTGGCAGCGCGGATACCCGGCTCTGCCGTCTTGCCGCAACTGAGCATGCTGGAAGCGGTTGCGCTGTCGCAACGCGCGGCGCTGGTGGTGGGCGTGGATACCGGCCTGACGCATATCGCGGCGGCTTATGAAAGGCCTACCGTGGAAATCTATTGCGATTCGCCGCGCTGGAAAACCGAGGGCAACTGGTCGTCCAACATCATCAACCTGGGCGATGCCGGCAGGCCGGCGACGGTAGCTGAAGTCAATTCGGCGATCCGCAGCCTGTTGGACCAGGCAAACGCCAATCACCACCGGGTTTAAGGTATATTCCGTCATTCGCGATATTTTTCCTGGAAAATCAGTAGCCCCGCATGAGCACTATACGTAAAAACCTGGATGGCCTGGCCATCACCCTGATGTTGCTATTGTGTTTTTGCTGGGGCTTGCAGCAAGTCGCGGTCAAGCTGGCAGCGCCGATCGTTAGTTCCAGCATGCAGATAGGCCTGCGCTCCGGCCTGGCGGCGCTGATGGTATATGTATTGATCCTGATACGCGGCATCCCGTTTTCGCTGAAAGACGGCAGCCTGCTGCCCGGCCTCGCCGCCGGAGCGCTGTTTGCCGCGGAATTCCTGTGCATAGCGATCGGCTTAAATTACACTTCAGCCTCGCATATGTCGGTGTTCTTGTACACCGCCCCTATTTTTACCGTGATCGGCCTGCATTGGCTGATTCCTTCCGAACGCATGCATGTCAGCCAGTGGCTGGGCATATTGTCTGCGTTCGCCGGTATTGCGGTAGCGTTTTCGGCGGCCTTTGCCGCCACTTCCGGCAAGGGCCTGGATGACCCGAATCTGGGAAAAATGCTGTTCGGCGATGCACTGGGAGTACTGGGCGGCTTGCTGTGGGCCGCCACTACCGTCACGATACGTAAATCCAGGCTGTCGGAAGCCGAACCTACGACCACGCTGTTGTACCAGCTGGCGGGCGCCGCAGTGATACTGCTGGTGTACGCGACAGCGCTGGGAGAGTCGATGCTGATACCGGCATCCGCGGTGGCCTGGGGCAGCATCCTGTTCCAGACCGTGATCGTGGCTTTTGCCAGCTACCTGACCTGGTTCTGGCTACTGCGCCACTACCTGGCTTCCAGGCTGTCCGTTTTTTCTTTCCTGACTCCGTTGTTCGGCGTTGCCGCCGGCGTGATATTCCTGCATGATGCGATCAGCCCGCGCTTTGCGATCGGCTCCGGCCTGGTTCTGGCCGGCATCGTGCTGGTCAATCGCCGTCAGTAAGCTTTTTTGAAATCCCAGCCCATGCGCCTGCTCTATACTTTATTCTGGTGGCTGTCCCTGCCTATTGTGCTGGGGCGCCTATGGGTGCGCGGCCGGCAGGAACCCGGCTATCGCCGGCATATCGGTGAACGCCTGGGTTTCTACCGCCAGCAAGCCGGCGCCAGCATCATCTGGGTGCACGCGGTATCGGCCGGCGAGACCCGCGCTGCCGAGCCGCTGATACGCGCACTGTTAAAGCGTTATGCCGGCCACCAAATCCTGCTGACCCATATGACGCCGACCGGCCGCGCCACTGGCGAACTGCTGTTTGCCGACGTATCGGCAAGGGTCGTGCAAAGCTTCCTGCCCTACGATATCAACTGGATGATCAAGCGCTTCCTGCGCTATTTTTCTCCGCAGATATGCGTACTGATAGAAACCGAAGTCTGGCCCAACCTGGTTGCGCAGTGCAAGCGCCATCAGGTACCGGTGGCGCTGGTCAATGCCCGGCTGTCCGAGAAATCGCTAAGAAAAGCCCGCAGGCTGTCTGCGCTGATCCTGCCTGCAGCCCAGGCCATCACTTGTGTCGCCGCCCAATCCGGCCCGGATGCGGAGCGCCTGAAAGCCCTGGGAGTGGGCAAGATGATCGTTACCGGCAATATGAAATTCGACGTCAGCCCGCCGGCGAAAATGGCGGAACGCGGCGCGCAGTTGCGGGATTGTTTTGGCGCGCGCCCGGTCTTCCTGTGCGCCAGCACCCGTGACGGCGAAGAAGACCTGATCTTGAAAGCCTTCTGTGAATTACACAAGCATGATGCGCTGCTGGTGATCACGCCCAGGCATCCGCAACGTTTCGACCAGGTGGCGGCGATGATCGGCGCCTACGGACTGAAGCAGGTGCGCCGTTCCGCGCTGGATTTTGAAGCGGGGCTGGAAAAGCTGCCGGCAGACGTGCAGGTCGTGCTGGGCGACAGCATGGGTGAAATGTATATGTACTACGCGGCTTGCGATGTCGCCTTCATCGGCGGCAGCCTGATCCCTCTCGGCGGACACAACCTGATTGAAGCCTGCGCGATGGCCAGGCCGGTGCTGACCGGCCCGCACACCTTTAATTTTTCTGAAATCACCGAAGATGCGATCGCCATCGGCGCGGCAATCCGCGTCGCCGATCCGGCAGCGCTGATGACGCAGGCATTTACGCTGATCGGCGATGCAGGCAAAAGGAAATCCATGGGCGACAACGCGCATGCGTTCTTCCTGCAGCACCAGGGCGCGACCGACAGGACGATGGCGTTATTGGCGGAATGCTCCACGCTGCAATGACAGGCCTATGCCAGTGTCCACGCCAGAAAACCCCGCTACCGCTTTGATTGACCAGCTAGAAACAAGCAACTGAACCAAGAGAACCAAGCCGAAGAAGGAAACGCCATGTCCGTAGACGACTGCCGCATTATCGAACTCCCTAAAATTCATGATCCGCGTGGCAACCTCACCTTCATGGAATCCAACAAGCACGTGCCGTTCGACATCCAGCGCGTGTTCTACCTGTACGACGTGCCCACCGCCTCCGACCGCGGCGCCCATGCGCACAAGGCCCTGCACCAGTTCCTGGTCTGCCTGTCCGGCAGCTTCGACGTCGCACTGGATGACGGCCAACAAAAAAAGATTGTCCACATGAACCGCCCCTGGCTGGGCCTGCACATCCCGCCGATGATCTGGGCCTCCGAAATCAACTTCGACGCCGGCTCGGTGTGCCTGGTGCTGGCCTCGGCGCCGTATGACGAGACCGACTATTATCGCGATTACCACCACTACCTGGCAGCACTGGCAAAATGAACATCCCCTTCCTCGATATCCAGGCCTCCTATCACGAACTCAAGAGCGAGATCGACGCCGCCGTCCAGCGCGTGCTGGCCTCCGGCTGGTACATCCTCGGCGCCGAAGTGGATGCCTTTGAGCAAGACTATGCCACCTACTGCGGCGTCCGGCACTGCGTCAGCGTCGCCAACGGCCTGGATGCGCTGCACCTGGCCCTGCGCGCGATGGACGTCGGCCCCGGCGACGAAGTGATCGTCCCCTCCAATACCTATATCGCCACCTGGCTGGCGGTCAGCCAGTGCGGCGCGGTGCCGGTGCCGGTAGAACCGGTGGAGGCCACCTACAACCTCGACCCGGCCAAGATAGAAGCCGCGATCACCGCCCGCACCAAGGTGATCTTGCCGGTACACCTGTACGGCCAGGCGGCCGACCTGGCACCCATCCTGGCGATCGCCAAACAGCACGGCCTGCGGGTGCTGGAAGACGGCGCCCAGGCGCACGGCGCGCGCTACCGGGGCCAGCGGGTGGGCGGGCATGGCGACGCGGTGACCTGGAGCTTTTACCCGGGCAAGAACCTCGGTGCGCTGGGCGACGCCGGCGCCGTCACCACCAATGACCCCGAGATCGCCGACCGCATCCGGGTCTTGCGCAACTACGGTTCGCGGGTGAAATACGTGAATGAGGTGCAGGGCTACAATAGCCGGCTCGATCCGCTGCAGGCGGCCGCGCTGCGGGTCAAGCTATCCTACCTGGACGCCTGGAATGCGCGCCGGGCAGTCATAGCCGACCTGTACACCAACAGCCTGGCCGACAGCGGCCTGGTCTTGCCTGAAGTACTGGACGGCACCGACCCGGCCTGGCACCTGTATGTAGTGCGCAGCCCGGAGCGGGAAGCCTTGCAGGCGAAACTGACGCAGGCCGGCGTGGGCAGCCTGATCCATTATCCGATCCCGCCGCATTTGCAGCAGGCGTATGCGGGCGCAGGATTTACAGCAGGGCAATTCCCGCTGGCCGAAAGCATGGCAGAGCAGGTATTGAGCTTGCCGATGGGGCCGCATCTGGGGCGGGAACAGCAGTTGAGGGTGATAGACGCTATTGTCAGCGCCTGACCATTCCCGGCTTATCCCGTTGCCGTAAAAAAACCACCGGGCCGGTGGTTTTTTTATTGGGCGGAACATGCAATCAGTGTTGCAGCAGTCCGTTCACTTCGGCCAGGTCTTCTTCTTTCAAAGTACCGGCTGCCGACTTCAGGCGCAAACCGTTCATGATCGTATCGTAGCGCGCCTTGGCCAGATCCCTCTGGGTTGTATACAACTGCTGCTGCGCATTCAGCACGTCGATATTGATACGCACACCGACTTGATAGCCCAGCTTGTTGGAATCCAATGCCGATTGGCTGGAGATTTCAGCCGCCTCCAGTGCCTTTACCTGGGCCAAGCCGCTGCTGACGCCGAAATACGATTGACGTGCGCCTTGCGCAGCGGAGCGGCGTGCAAATTCCAGGTCGTTACGCGCCTTGTCTTCCAGCGCAATGGATTCGCGCACGCGGCTGTCTACCGCAAAGCCGGAGAAAATCGGAATATTCCATTGCACACCTATAGAATTGGTCTTGGCAACGGAATTGGTGCCGATCTGGGCCGGTATGCCGCTGGTGGAATTGCGGCCGCTATTGACCAGCAGGTCCACGGTAGGATAATGGCCGGCGCGGTTCCTCTGGATATCGCGCTGGGCAATTTCCAGGTTCACTTGCGAAGCGACCACGCCGTAATTTTGCTTTTCCGCCGAACCGACCCAGTCGTCGATGCGTTCAGGCTGAGGCGAGCTCAGCTTAATGCCCGGCTTCAGCAAATTCAGGTCGCCGGCTTCCTTGCCTATGATCTGCTGCAATGCCGCGCGCTTGATTTGCAGGTCGCTGACGCCGGCAAACTCTTGCGCCACCGTCAGGTCGTAACGTGCCTGTGCTTCATGCGTATCGGTAATAGTGGACGTACCTACTTCGAAATTTCGCTTGGCCGATGCAAGCTGCTCGGAAATCGCGACCTTTTGCGCCTGCAGCGTAGTGAGGGTATCCTGCGCCGCCAGCACATCGAAGTAAGCCTGGGCGACGCGCGTGATCAGGTCCTGTTGCGACAGCGCGAACTGCGCTTCGCTGACCACCAGCGCCAGCTTGCCTTGCTGATATTGCTGCCAGTTAGCCCAGCGGAACAATGGCTGCGACAGGGTCAGCCCGTACACATTGGTATTGCCTGTGTAGGTGATACTGCCGGGAATGCCGTCAGGCGATATGTCATTCCTGGCGCGGGTGTCGGTGCCGTTAATTGCTATCGTAGGAAGGATCAGCGCACGCCCCTGGATAGGCTTTTCCTGGCCGGCGGCGAGGGAAGCACGGGCACTGCCGAATTGCGCGTCATTGAGCAGGGCATCCTTATAGATCTGCAACAAGTCAGTCGCGCCGGCTTGCGAGGATAAAAAGGCGCCGGCAGTCAGTACGGCAATAATGGGCTTACGCATGAAACGCTCCGAGATAAGAATTATTAGTTGGTTTTATTAAAAATTCGACTGGCCCACGCAAAAACGCGATCTAATAAGTCGGCATGCTGGTGTCGACTTCTTGTGCCCAGGCGTGTACGCCGCCAGTCAGGTTCACTACATTGGCAAAGCCGTTACGCTCCAGGAAACCGGCTACCTGCATGCTGCGGCCGCCATGATGGCAGACGCAGACTATGGTCGCATCCGGTTCCAGTTCACTGATGCGTTCCGGTACGCTTTGCATGGGCATCAAGACTACGCCGGTGATATGACAGGTCTCGTGCTCCCAAGGTTCCCGCACATCCAGTAAAACCGGGGGATTTTTTTCCTTGTCTGCCAACCAGTTGGCCAATTCCGGCGCAGTGATATGTTGCATGCTGTCCCCGCCTCAGAAAGTGAACTTGGATGGCTGTACTGCCTGCGACAACGGCTGCACTACAGTTTCAAACAAGGTATGCGCTTTAAAATCCGCCTGCCCGGCACGGGTGACGATCTCCGCCGACATCACCGGCAACTGGCCGACGACAGAAAACAGGCGTCCGCCTATCTTCAGCTGCTGTAACAGGCTGTCCGGCACCGATGGCAGGGAACCGTGCACAACGATCACGTCATAGGCCGCGGATGGATTGGCCTTCAGGCCATCGCCCTGCTCTATGCTGGCATTCAGCACGCCATTCCTGGACAGGTTTTTTTCTGCCAGCGCCTTCAGTTCGGCATCGACTTCCAGCACGGTGACCTTGGCTGCGCGATGCGCCAGCAAGGCCGCCAGATAGCCCGAACCGGCGCCGACCAGCAATACCTGCTCATGCTTGTTGATCGCCAGTTCCTGCAAGATGCGGGCTTCCAGTTTCGGCGACAGCGAGTACGCACTGGCAGACAGCGGCAGCTCGGTGTCTGAAAACACCAGGCCCAGTTGGCTCTCCGGGAAAAAATTCTCGCGCTTGACGACCACCAGCATGTCCAGCACATCCTGGTTCAATACGTTCCAGGGGCGAATCTGCTGTTCAATCATATTGAAGCGTGCTTGTTCGATATTCATGTTCTTAACTCGGTAGCATTAATGAGGAACCCGCATTTTATCAAATGCAGACTAGGCAATGCCCGAAGAATGTCGTCGGCATCGGCCCAATTTCCATAAAATCAATAAATAGACGTCAAATTCGGTCCAACAATTGCCAGTGGTCATGCCACGGCCTGTCAAACCAGCATGCCGTGCAGCACCATATCCACATAGGTATCGATGTAAGGCCCAAGCTCATGGTCCTGTACGCCGCAGGCATTGGTCGAATGTCTGGAAATCATCTGCATGATCATGGGCGCAATCAATATCCTGGGCGCCATTTCCAGGTTCAGGGGCCGGATCTCGCCGCGCGCCATGCCGCGCTTCAGCATGCGCACCACCATCGCATCGCTGCGGGCAATCACTTCCTCGTTATAAAACTGCGCCAGTTCGGGGAAATTGCTCGCCTCTGCCATCATTAGTTTGCTGAGGCCGGACAACTGGGTGCTCCCCATTGCCTGCCACCAGCCCATGATAATTTCGCGAAACAATTCCGCGCTGCTGCCGGTGAACTGGTCCACCATTTCTTCCGCCTGCCCTATCACGGGCACCACATTTTCGCGCACCACCGTCTTGAACAACTCTTCCTTGCTAATGAAATACAGGTACAAGGTTCCCTTCGATACACCTGCTTTTTTGGCAATATCATCCAGGCGCGTAGCCGCAAACCCACGCTCGACAAACAAGTCGAGGGCCGCAGCCAATAATTCTTGAGGGCGGGCGTCCTTGCGGCGCTCCCAGCGTGGTTTCGGATCGGATGACATAATCAGGACAGTGGTACATTAACTTACTCGCGAGTCAGTAATGTAATCCCGTCAGGCCGGAGCGTCAAGTTCCGCCACATCTGCTGCCTTGGAAAGAATTATCCGGCATTAGTAGATGCGCAACAATTTCTATGCGACAAAACCGCAAAATAGAGGGCTGAATTTCATAATTCCGGGCACAGGCCGTAATTCGGCGCAAAAAAATGGGGCCGGGCTTTTACGAAGCGTTTCCAGGGACCGCTTTAGGAGTCAATAACAAGCAGCGATCCCAGGGTGTTTCGGGTTACCATTCGGGCGCAAGAATACAACCAGGCCAGCCAGCATGATGAACAAAGTATCGCCGCAACAAGCCGCGGCCTCCCCTCCCAATGCCCTTGGCGCGACAAACGCAGGGCCAGAGTGCCGCCCAGGCTGCGGCGCCTGCTGCATCGCCCCTTCCATTTCCAGTCCCATTCCCGGCATGCCGGGCGGCAAACCCGCCGGCATCAGGTGCGTACAGCTAACTGCAAGCTATCAATGCGCCATTTTCGGCCAGCCTGAACGTCCCGCCTGCTGCTCCGGCCTGGCGCCCGGCGCCGACATGTGCGGCAGCGACCGCGAATACGCTATTGCCTGGCTCACCACGCTGGAAGCAGCGACACGCCCGCATCCTCGCTCCTGAAACTCCGCCGCTACCGCCTCGGTCCGGCAGCAATAAAACAGTGACATAGCTTGAAAGCAACATCAGGCTGCTCAAGCCGGTCAAGCCGGTTTATTTGCAAAGGCTGTTGCCTCTAAGACACAATCGAAGTTTCTCGCCGATTAATTCGCTAAACTCGGAGGCATAATTAATACAAAGCAACGGGAGCTCTATGACTGATACACCTGAAGATACAACGAATCCGCCAGGATACGATCCCAACAGGCTGCTGGACGCCCTGATCGAGCAACTCCAGCTGAAAAACGATGCCGCGCTGTCCAGGGCGCTGGAAGTGGCGCCGCCCATCATCAGCAAGATCAGGCACCGCACGATGCCGGTAGGCGCATCGATGCTGATACGCATGACCGAAATCAGCGGCCTGGAAATAGGCCAGTTACGCACCATCCTGGGCGACAGGCGCGGCAAGTTCCGTATCAGCGACAAGCAATTTAAACCCAAGGACAAGCCTTAGGACACCAACCGGGCCAGAGCCCTTTGTGAAAAGGGCCGGCCCATATCATTATTGCCAATACTGCCATGTTGTCGGACAGGCAAAGCTCGGTATAATTCTGCTGACTACCGGCTAAGCTTAACCATGGACAGCACATGCATTTCGAGATACCTAAAACACATATCAAGACCTTCAAGGAATTCGCCGGCCACTACCTGATGATCGTGATCAGCATCGTCACCGCGCTGGGGCTGGAGCAATGGATAGAGAGTGTGCACCATAGCCACCTGGCCGAAATCGCCAGCAAGGAAATCCAGCAGGAAATTCGCGCCAATATCGAGGCGCTGGATGTCGCCTTCGCGCACAACGCCGGCCAATTGAAAGCAGTCAGCGCCACCCAGGCCGCATTGGTCGAAAAAATCAGGGCCGGCCTGCCGGCTGCTGAAATCAATACCTACATTGACGAACAGGTCAGGAAGCAATTCAGCCTGTCGCTGGAGTGGCCCACCGTGCGCCATGAAGCCTGGGATGTGGCGGTAGCCAATCAGTCGGTGACCTGGATGGAGCCATCCCTGCTGCGCCGCTACTCCATCGCCTACGCCACCCAAAGAGACGGGCAGGCCGATACCAAGCTGGGAACCAGCACCATGTTTAGCGGCACCAGGTTCGTTGATCTCAGCACCGATCTGGAGCTTGGCGCCATAGATCCGCGTGAATTGGCGCGGATCATGCGCCAGGTACGCTCAGTTCTGGCGTCCACCCAGAATAATCTCACCAACATCAGGGTCGAACTACAAAAAGCCCTTGATACAAAGGGGGAACAAGTGGCTACAGCTTCGACAAGCTCCGACGTGCATTAAACCAGCGCGGCCTGCAAATTCCGCCGGCCCGCGGGCGGAATTTGCTTCCCGGCATAATTGTTCCACAAAGCAATACCGATGCTGTGCAAAAACGGCAACACCCGCCTCTGCGGGGTCTGCCCGCTCTCTGCCCGACTATTCCCCACCTCCGCTCAGCCAATATCGGCACGCCGCCGCATGCTCTCGTGGTAAGCTTCGTGCCGGCCAAATACGCTTTCAATCATTAATAAAACAGCAAATATGGAACTACTCCTCGCGGTAAAAGTCATCATCATGGGCATCGTCGAAGGCCTGACTGAATTCCTGCCCATTTCTTCCACCGGACATCTGATACTCGCAGGCAGCCTGCTGAATTTCACCGGCGAAAAAGTGAAGGTTTTCGAGATCGTGATCCAGGCCGGCGCCATCTTTGCCGTGTGCTGGGAATACCGGCAAAAGATAGTCTCGGTGCTGGCCGGCCTGACGCATGACCGCAAGGCGCAGAAATTCGCGATCAATGTAACGATCGCTTTCTTGCCCGCCGCCATCTTGGGCTTGCTGTTCAGCAAGAAAATCAAGCAATACCTGTTTTCACCGGTGCCGGTTGCGCTGGCCTTCATCATAGGCGGCATCGTCATCCTGTGGGTCGAACGCAAGCAAGGCGGCCCTACCGCCGAGGGCAAGGTCAATGCGGTAGAAGACATGTCCGCTGCCGATGCGCTCAAGATAGGCCTGGCGCAAGCCTTTGCGCTGATCCCCGGCACCAGCCGCTCGGGCGCGACCATCATAGGCGGCATGATCTTCGGCCTGTCGCGCAAGGCGGCGACTGAATTTTCCTTTTTCCTGGCCATCCCTACCCTGCTCGGCGCCACCGTATACTCGCTGTACAAGGAGCGCGCGCTGCTGTCGGCGGCGGACATGCCGATGTTCAGCCTGGGCACCATTGCCGCCTTCATCTCGGCATTTTTCTGCGTGCGCTGGCTGCTACGCTACATCAGTTCGCACAACTTCACCGCGTTTGCCTGGTATCGCATTGGATTTGGCCTGATGATACTGGCGACCGCCTATACCGGCGTCATCACCTGGGCGGATTAGCAAGAGAAAAGCGTGGATATAGTAGAAACAAAAGCAGAAGCAAGCCAAGTCACCAGCCTGGAAGACGGCGCGCTGCATTTATTGCAGACCGTGTTCGGCTACCCGTCTTTCCGCGACCAGCAGGCCCGCATCGTCAGGCACGTCGCCGGCGGCGGCGATGCGCTGGTGCTGATGCCTACCGGCGGCGGCAAATCCCTGTGCTACCAGATTCCGGCATTGCTGCGCCACGGCGTAGGCATCGTGGTGTCGCCGCTGATCGCATTGATGCAAGACCAGGTGGATGCGCTGGCCGAGGTCGGCGTGCGCGCCGCCTTCCTGAACTCCACGCAATCCTTCGACGAAGCGATGCGCATAGAAAGGATGATGCGCAACGGCGAACTGGACCTGGTATATATCGCGCCGGAAAGGCTGATGACGCAGCGCTGTCTGGAATTGCTGCAGGCCACCAACCTGGCTCTGTTTGCGATAGACGAAGCCCACTGCGTATCGCAATGGGGTCATGATTTCCGGCCGGAATACATCAAGCTGTCGATCCTGCATGAACGCTTTCCGCAGGTGCCGCGTATCGCCTTGACGGCAACCGCCGACCAGCAAACCCGCGAAGAAATCATCCACAGGCTGCAACTGGAAGACGCGCTGCAGTTCGTCTCTTCTTTTGACCGCCCGAACATCCGCTACCAGATCGTAGAAAAAGCCAACGGCCGCAAGCAGGTGCTCGACTTTATCGAAGCGCAGCACAAGAACGACGCCGGCATCGTGTACTGCCTATCGCGCAAGAAGGTAGAGGAAACCGCTGAGTTCCTGAATGAAAACGGCATCACCGCGCTGCCCTATCATGCGGGAATGGACTTTGCCACGCGCACCAAAAACCAGGCGCGCTTCCTGCGCGAAGAGGGCATCGTGATGGTCGCCACCATCGCCTTCGGCATGGGCATAGACAAGCCCGACGTGCGTTTCGTCGCCCACCTGGATTTGCCGAAAAGCATAGAGGGCTACTATCAGGAAACCGGCCGCGCGGGCCGCGACGGCGCCTCCGCCAATGCCTGGATGGCCTACGGCCTACAGGACGTGGTGCAGCAGCGCCGCATGATCGATGAATCCGAGGCCAATGAAACCTTCAAGCGGGTGCAGGGCATCAAGCTGGATGCGATGCTGGGCCTGTGCGAAACCCTGAATTGCCGGCGTGTCCACATCCTCGATTATTTCGGCCAGCCGGCCGGTCCCTGCGGTAATTGCGATACCTGCCTGAATCCGCCCAGCTCATTTGACGGCAGCGTTGCCGCGCAAAAGATACTCTCCACCGTCTACCGCGTGGACCAGCGTTTTGCCGCCGGCCATGTGATCGACATCCTGCGCGGCATCGATACCGACCGCGTCAAGCAGTGGCGGCACGACCAGCTATCCACCTATGGCATAGGTTCCGACAAGAGCGAAGCCGAATGGCGCGCGCTGGTGCGCCAGCTGATCGCGCTCGGGCTGGTGGCGGTAGACTATGAATCCTACAGCTCGCTGAAATTGACCGACAGTTCGCGCGCGGTCTTGCG
Source organism: Betaproteobacteria bacterium (assembly GCA_013287275.1). GTDB lineage: Bacteria > Pseudomonadota > Gammaproteobacteria > Burkholderiales > Burkholderiaceae_D > Undibacterium. Next base: position 31,418 of record JABDED010000013.1, on the reverse strand, counting down.
CGGCGAACAAAAGGTGCAACTCAGGCAATATCAAAAGCCGCAAAAAGCCGTCAAGCACAAGCGCCAGTCGGCCAAGGATTATGCCGAAGCCAGCCTGTCTGACAGCGAACAGGCCATCTTCGACAAGCTGCGCTGGTGGCGGGTGGAAACCGCGCGTAAGCACAATGTGCCCGCATACGTGATCTTCCACGACTCCACGATGCGCGAGATCGCCAAGGCCCATCCGTCTTCGCTGGACGATTTGCGCGGCGTATCCGGCGTAGGCGAGAAAAAGCTGGAGACCTACGGCGAAGAGATCGTCGCGCTGATCGCAGAATTTTCCTGACAAGAGGAAATAAATGTCCCGCACCGAACGCTTGCTGGATTTGATGCAGATATTGCGTACCCACCGCTATCCGGTGACCGGCACTTCGCTGGCGACCGAACTGGGTATCAGCGTGCGCAGCCTGTATCGCGATATCGCCACGCTGCAGAGCCAGGGCGCCAAGATAGAAGGCGAACCGGGCCTGGGGTATATCCTGCGCCCCGGCTTTACCTTGCCGCCGCTGATGTTTTCCGAAGAAGAAATAGAAGCCATCGTGCTGGGTTCGCGCTGGGTCGCAGAACGGACCGACACGCGCCTGAGCCGGGCCGCCAGCGACGCGCTGGCCAAGATCGCCGCGGTACTGCCGGCCGAATTGCGCCACGACCTGGATTCTTCCGGCCTGCTGGTGGCGCCATCCTATGCCATCGCGATCAACGACGAACAAATGGCCCAGGTGCGCCATGCGATACGGGCCGAGCGCAAGCTGGACATCAGCTATCGCGACATCAAGGACGATCTCAGCCAACGCACCATCTGGCCTTGCGCGCTGGCTTTCTTTGACCAGGTGCGCGTCATCGTCGCCTGGTGCGAGCTGCGCCAAAGCTTCCGCCATTTCCGCCTCGACAGGATCACCGGCCTGACGGTGAGCGACAACCGTTACCCGAAACGCCGCCAGGTGCTGATCAAGGAGTGGCGGCAGGAAATGGATTTCGGCAAGCAGTAGCCTGCGCATGCCCACAAGAGTACACTGACAAGTATTGCACCGGAATCCGGCGCAGTGCCGTCGCTTCACGCCAGAATGCATCTGCCTCATCTGTACGCGTCCAGCCTATAAGGAGATTTGCATGTCATCACATCCATCCATCCCGCGTCCGGAAGACGAAGCCGCCCGGCTGGAAGCCTTGCGCCGCTATGGTACCCTCGACAGCGCAGCCGATCCCGACTTCGATTTTCTGGCCGAGATGGCGGCGGTAGTGTGCGATGTGCCCTATGCCTTTATTTCCCTGGTGGATGCAGACCGGGTGTGGTTCAAGTCTGCTTTCGGCACCCAGGCGCAGCAAATGCCGCGCGACGATGATTATTGCTCGTGGGCGATCCTGGAAGACCGCGGCCTGCACATCCCCAACCTCACCGCCGATGCGCGTACCGCCTATTCACCGCTCACCATCAGCGAACCGCATTACCAGATGTATTGCGGCGCCAACCTGATCACCTCCGACGGCTACCGTATCGGTACCCTGTGCGTGATGGATACGCAAATGCGCGCGCTCAGCGGCCAGCAGGTACGCCTGCTGACCAGGCTGGCCAGCCAGGTGATGGCGCTGATAGAACTGCGCGCCAAGGACAGGGAACTGAGTGCAGCCTTGTCGGTAATGCAAAAACTGGCCACCTATGACGACCTGACAGGCCTGCTGAACCGCCGCGCGCTGCTGGCACGCCTGCAGGAAGAGGTGGACCGGGCGCGCCGCATCGTACATCCGCTCAGCATCATCATGCTGGACCTGGACCATTTCAAGCAGATCAACGACAGCCACGGCCACTTGGCGGGCGACGTGGTGCTGCACGGCGTAGGCAAGTTCCTGCGCGAACGCCTGCGCGTGACCGATAGTGCAGGCCGCTACGGCGGCGAAGAGATTTGCCTGATCCTGCCCGGCACCTCGCTGGACGACGCCACCGCAGTCGCCGAAAAACTGCGCCAGGCGCTGGCAACGGCCGAATTCGTCACTTCCGGCGGCAGTATCGCCGCCACCGCCAGTTTCGGCGTGGTCGCCGGCCAGCCCGGCCCCAACCTCAACCCCGGCGATTTGCTGGCCGCGGCCGATGATGCAATGTACAGCGCCAAGAAAAACGGCCGCAACCGGGTGGAGGCCGGCGAAGAAATATGACGAAAGCCCGTAATGAATTATTCGGGCATGCCGGCTACTGACAGAATCTGACATCTCCCCCAGTGAGAATACCTACACCCCGGCGCAATCCAGCGCCCGGGACCTCACCAGGAGATGCATCATGACCCATCCCAACTTTATCTTGCTGTATGTCGACAATCCGCAGCACAGCGCCAAATTCTATGCCCCGCTGCTGGACCGGCAACCGATGGAATCCTCGCCCAGCTTTGTGATGTTTGCGCTGGATTCCGGCGTAATGCTGGGCCTGTGGTCCAAGCATACGGTGGAACCGGCAGTCCCCAAGATCCCGCTGGGCGGCAGCGGCGAGCTGGCGTTCTCGGTGGCGGACACTGACACCGTAAAAGCCATGCACGCAGACTGGAGCAAGCGCGGCCTGGAAATTTTGCAGCAGCCGGTCAGGATGGATTTCGGCTACACCTTTACCGCCACCGATCCTGACGGCCACCGCCTGCGCGTGTTTGCCCCCTGCGACCCGGCGCTGTAAGAGCATCAGCGGCAGGCATAAAAAAACCGCGATGCCAGATCGCGGTTTTTATCTTTTACTTGCCGGGCAGGCCTCTTGATCAGCGTCAGCGCTTGCTGAACACCAGGTCCCATACGCCGTGGCCCAGGCGCAGGCCACGGTTTTCAAACTTGGTCACGGGGCGGTAATCAGGGCGCGGCGCATAGCCGCCTGCCGTGTTTTGCAAAGCCGGCTCCGCGCTCAGCACTTCCAGCATCTGCTGCGCGTACTCTTCCCAATCCGTCGCGCAGTGCAGGTAGCCGCCAGGCGCTATACGTGAAGCCAGCAAGGCCACCAGCGGCCCCTGTATCAGGCGGCGCTTGTTATGCCTGGCCTTATGCCATGGGTCGGGGAAAAACACGTGTACGCCGGCCAGCGACGCCGGCGCGATCATATGCGTCAACACTTCAAACGCATCATGCTGGATCAGGCGCAGGTTTTGCAATCCATTCTCATCGATCAGCTTTAGCAGGCTGCCGACGCCCGGCGTATGCACTTCCACGCCGATGAAATTCTTGTCCGGCATGCCGCCGGCGATCTTGGCCGTGGTCTCGCCCATGCCGAAACCGATTTCCAGGATGGTCGGTGCACTACGGCCAAAAGGCAAGGCCAGATCCAGGTTTTCCTTTTGGTAAGGAATGCAAAAGGTCGGCCCCAGGGTTTCTATCGCCCTGCCCTGTGCAATGGACAAACGCCCGGCACGCGTCACAAAACTGCGGATGCGATGCTCGGTAGGGTCATAAAACAGGGGCTTATTGGCGCCGTCGGCCGGTTTGTTATCAGACATGCTAGAAAAATTGAGAGTGGAACGGTTTGCAAGACAGATTGCAAATCAGCAATACACCACGTTAAAGGTGTCCATGCGTACGGGAGCGGATATAGGCAATATTTATTCCGCAAAGGCGGTATTTTAACAGAGCGCAAGCCCCTTAAAGATAATTCGGCCATGCCGCGCAGCCGGCACGCTAGGGCCAATTTTGGGTAAAATTTCGGCTCACTCACGCCGCTTTATTGTAAAAACCATGAGTCGAACCAACAATATCCCCCCACGACAACCGAGATCCCTGCCTAAATTGCGGCGCCTGCTGCGCCAGCTTCCGCGTTTCATTCTATTGGGCAGAAACCGAAATCCACGCAATCCCCGAACACGCTGTCGAGCAGCTTACGCCGGTATATGCATGCATGGCAGGGACGAATAGCAACACGCCGCATTGCCATGCCTTGCAAGGGGAAGTTGGCCAGCGAGTGCATTGCAACCTGTATGCACACAGGCCCTCGCCTTGCCGGGAGGTGCAGCCTGGAGATGAAAAGTGTAACCAAGCGCGGGCTGCTTATAAGCTGCCGCCAATTCTCGCTGCTGTCAGTTGATAGCGAGAATGCGACCTGCTTTTGATTGGAGCGGGTGAAGGGAATCGAACCCTCGTCGTAAGCTTGGGAAGCTTCTGCTCTACCATTGAGCTACACCCGCGTCGCGTCCTATTCTACGCGAATTCCGCGCGTCTAAACTCAACCCTTACCTGGTCTTGTCCAATACCACGATACTGATCTCCTTGCTGGAGATGTAATAAGGCACGTGCTTGTGGTCGGCAAACAGCAGGCGCAGCGTGTGCTTGCCGGGCGGCAGATCCAGCAGGGTTTCTGTTTCGCCGCTGCCGAAGTGCTTGTAGTGCTGGTGCGCGTATTCGTTCGGTTTGTCGAAGGGGATAGGCGCCTTGATGTCGGCCGGCATGGGCATGTCGATCAGGATGTGGTGGTGGCCGGTGTTCGGGATGCTGCCGGCGACCACAGGGGCGACTCCCATGCCTGTGACGGCAAAGGCGACCCGGAACGGCGGCTTGACTTGGTCGCCGTCCTTGATGTTGACGAAATAGGCGGTTTTTTCACCTACCGGGAAAGGCCGGGTGCGCTCCGATGCACTGATGGTGCTAATGATGGAATCGGTGTCTACATTCGACTTGGCGTCTTTGTCTTTTGCCGCAACCGCTGCATGTGCGGCCGGAAATGACAGCGCCGCCATGAACAGCATCGTTTTTACCAGGCTTGCTACAGCGTGCCGTCTTGCCTGGCCGGCTGCAATTTTGGAAATATCAGCATCAATCGATAGAGGAATCATGTTGGCCCGTTAGGTTCTGTCCGCGGATATGTGCAATGCTTTGCAATACTTATTCATCTGACGGCAAGGATGCTCAACATCTTGCCCGGCTGGCATAGTGTAGGGGTGAATGCCGCCAAACCACAAGCGGGTTCACTGCCCGGTCCGGCCTATTCCCTGCGTTTGCGACAGGCTGCGCTTTTCCCTTCCCCGCCTACCCGGGTTTGACCGGCGCCAGGCCGGGGAAAGAATTCGCTGCCAGCCTGCTTATTGCGCCTTTTTCCTTTTCAGGGCCTCCAGCTGCTCCTGCATTTCCTTGCCGGCCTGCTGCATTTTTTTCGACATCGGGGCCATGAGCTTGGGCAATTCACCCATGATGGCCTGCATGATCAGCGGCATCTTGTTGATTACCACTTGCCCGGTCGGGCTTTCATAAAAGGCGATCAGGCCGTCGACGTCTTCCTGGGTCAGGCTGGCGCTGTAGATCCGTATATACATGGGCTTCATTTTGTCCATGCTCATTTCTTCGTCGGTGATGGCGGCGGCTTTTGCCCTGAAATCATCCAGGATTTTCTGTTCTTGCGGGCTTACCGTCGTGCCTTGCAGTGCCTGGTCCATCATGAGTTTGGTCGTGGCCTGCACCTGCGGGCGCACCGCATCCAGCAATTTTTCTACGTGGGTTACGGCCAGCAGCTTTTCCAGGGATTCCGTGCTGGGGGTCGCGGCATGGGCGCCGAGGCTAAATATCATCGCGGCGGCGAAAGTGATCAGGCGCTTCATTACTCTTCCTTTTATGTATCGTGTTTCAGCAAAATGTTTACGGGCGGCGGAAAATTGCACAACATCTGGGACGAGGTCCGGGAGCGGAGTATGCCTATTCCAGGCGTGATTTTGGTATTATTTTTACAACCACCTGCAAATAAAACAAGTTGTAACAAAGAAATTTCTGAGCTTGTTGCTACACAGAACAAACTAGGCTAGTGTTTAGGGCTAAACCACACCTCAACAGCCAGGCGATGACGCTGCGATCAATCCAGGAGAAGCTTTACATGTCCACCCACAACTCGCTTGAACCTGCAGAGACAGACGAAGCCAGCAACCAGGAACTACTGGATGCCTTCCTGCGCGGGGCGGGTCTAGGAAATAATTCCATAGGCCTGGGGCCCGGCTCCAAACTGACCCCGGAACTGATGGAAATGCTGGGGAAACTGCTGGCGGCGTCGGTGCATGGCACGCATGGCCTGCTGTCGCGGCGCACCCAGGTCAAACGCGAAGTGAATGCGGACATGACCATGGTGGTACGCCGCAACAATAATCCGCTCAAGTTTTTGCAAGATTCCGACACCATCATGCTGCAGATGCTGCGCAAGAAAATGCCGGGTTTCATGGATCCGGTATCGGCCATGCAGGAAGCCTTTCTGGATATGCACGCACACCAGAGCGCGCTGATCGCCGGTATGCAGGCGGCCTTGCTGGACATGATGGAGCGCTATAATCCCGAAATAGTCATCCAGAAGACGCCGCCGGACGGCTCTCTGGAAAACTTGCTGCCCATGCTGCGCAAAGCCAGGATGTGGGACAAGCAGGTGGAAAGATTCCAGGCCGTCAGGCGCGAGGTCTTGCAAGAAGTGCAGGCACCGTTCGGCAACGCCTTCCTGACCGCTTATGAGGCTGAAATCACTCGTTGCGAAGACGAGGCCGACAGTGATCAATGAGGCCGCCGATAGCGGCTTGCTGCTGTTGCAATCGGCTCAGGTCTGCGAGATCGGCGGCAGGACATCCAACCAGGATGCGCTGCTCAGCGCGCAACAGGGCGCCTTGGCCTGCTATGTGGTCGCAGACGGCGCGGGCGGGCACGCGGGCGGCGAGGTAGCGTCAGGCCTGGCAACCCAGGGGCTGATTACAGCATTTGCTGCCGATCCGGGATTCTCTGCCGCGGCGCTGCGCTATTGCGTGGAGACTGCCGACGCCCAGATCAGCAATGCGCGACTGGCGCAGCCGGCCTTGCATGAAATGAGCAGCACCGTCGCCGCCCTGCTGATAGACAGGCGGCAGGCGGCGGCGCTATGGGCCCATCTGGGCGACACGCGCATCTATTTTTTCAGGCAGCACAAGATAGCCGCCGCGACCAAGGACCATAGGCTGGTGCAACAGTTCGTCGATGCCGGATACTGCACCAGCGAGCAGGCCCGCAGCCATCCGCAGCGCAATGTGCTGTTTGCGGCACTGGGGGCGAGCGACGACACGCCGGTGGAAGTGACCGAGCATGGCGTGCCGCTGCAGCCAGGCGATGCTTTTTTATTATGTAGCGATGGCCTGTGGGAATGGGTGCGGGAGAGCGAAATGGAGGCCGAACTGGCCAGGGCGGCATCGGTGGATGCCTGGCTGACCGCCATGCAGGCCGTTGCCAACCGGCGATTTGCGCAATCCAGCGCGGTTCGCGACAATACAACAGCTTTTGCACTCTGGATCAGCATTCCGGCGGCTTAATGCCGCCGGTTTGGCGACGACACACTGTATGATAGCAACTCTAAACCTTCTAACAGATCAATAGATCAATAGATCAATGAATACACCCGCCCCCGACCAGGACGATGATATGACGCGCCTTGACACACGGCAGGCAGAAGCTGCCGTTGCCGCGCATGCAGGCTCGGAAAATTGCCTGCCCGTGGGCACGCGCCTGGGGGATTTCGAGATCACCGGCATCATCGGCGAAGGCGGCTTCGGCATAGTCTACCTGGCTTTTGACCACAGCTTGCAGCGCACCGTTGCGATCAAGGAATACATGCCGGTCGCGCTGGCAGGACGCGGGCCGGATGACAGCGTGGTGATACGCTCGACCAAGCACACCGAAGCTTTCGGTACCGGGCTGGAAAGTTATATCAACGAGGCGCGCCTGCTGGCCCAGTTTGACCATCCGTCGCTGGTAAAGGTGTACCGCTTCTGGAAACAGAACAAGACTGCCTACATGGCGATGCAGTATTACGACGGCCATACGCTGAAGTACATCGCGGAACACCACCCGGAAATCATCAACGAAGCCTGGCTGACCAATCTGCTGCGCGCCATCATCGGGGCGCTGGAAACCCTGTATAGCGCGCAGATCCTGCACCGCGATATCTCGCCGGAAAACATCATGCTCCAGCGCAATGGGGTGCCGGTACTGCTGGATTTCGGCGCTGCGCGCCAGGTGATAGGCGGTACGCCGCAAGACCTGACCGTGATCCTGAAACCCAGCTTTGCGCCGGTCGAGCAATATGCCGACGACGCCAACCTGATCCAGGGCCAGTGGACCGATATCTACGCCTTGTGCGCCGTGGTGTACAGCGCCATCACCGGGAAATCGCCGCCAAGCTCGGTCACCCGCATGATCAAGGATCCGATACAGCGCTTGCAAGACCTGGCGCCGCCCGGTTATAGCCCCGCCTTCCTGGCGGCGATAGACCAGGGCATGGGCGTGCTGCCTGAAGCCAGGCCGCAATCGATGGCCCAGTTCCGCATATTGCTGGGTCTGGAAGCCGCGCCCAAGCCGGCGCAGCAACTGCATGCCAAGATACCTCCGCAATTCACCGCGCGCGCTACGCCGGGCAACCCGCAAGGCCTTCCGCCACAGCAGAAGGAAGGCGGCCAGCCGCCGATCAGCGCCAATGAATTGTCGGAAGACAGGACCGTGCTGGCAGCGCCGCCGGCATCAAAGAAATCCCCGGCATCCGCGAAAAAGCCCGCAGCTGCAAATGCCGATGCCTCTATCACTATCACCCCGAAAAAAACCGGCTGGCGCTGGCGCTGGGACCATACCCTGGCTGCAGCAGTGCTGGCCTTCGCCGCGGCAGGCATCTGGCTCTGGACCAGCGGCAGCAAGCCGGCCCCGGTGACGGCCAATACTGCCAGCGCTCCTGCGGCTGCAGGGGCTGCAACCCCGGCCAGCACTGTGGCCGCTGCTCCCACTATTGCATCGCCCGCCACATCGTCACCGGATACCGGCCAGCCGGTCGCGCAACTCAGCCCGCCTTCGGATGCCAAGCCTACTGTAGCCAGCCTTCCGGCAGCAACGTCGGCCAGCACCGCATCGCAGATCGCCACTACGCTGGATAAAAATGAAACCGTGTTGGCCGATGCTGCGGCCGGCGGCGCCAGCAAGGCGGAAGCTGTGGTGCCCATGGGCTCGGTCACACTCAACGTCAAACCCTGGGGCACCCTGTATATTAACGGCGTCAACAAGGGCGTCAGCCCGCCGTTGAAAAAACTGCAGTTACCTCCAGGCAAGTATCAGGTTAAAATTGTGAATCCGAATTTCCCGGACTTCCAGACAGAAGTGCAACTGGCGAGCAAGAAAACCGTCGCCCTGGCGCACGATTTTGCCGGCCAGGGCGGCACTCCCTGAGTGTGGACAGCAGTGGCAAGCAATTCTCTCGTTGCCGTTGCCGATGATGTCACATCTGCCTTGTTGCCAGTTCCGGGCCTAACCTAGGGCTATTGCAATGAAAACATCTGTTCGCCGTCTATCCTTCCTGGGCGCCGTGTTCGGCGCAGCGCTATTGAGCGCTTGCGCCGTTCTTCCTGAACAAGCCAAACCGGCTCCGGCAGCCAGTGGCAAGCCAGCCAGCGGTAAACCTGCGGCCAGCGCTTCAGCGCCGGCGCCGGTTGTGGCAGCGCCGCTGCCTCCTGCGCAAGCAGAATTGGCCGAAGGCCAGGATTTGTACGACAAGGGAGACTTCAACGGCGCGATCAGGAAATTATCCGGATCGACCGATATCTGGACAGCCGACCAGAGCCTGCAGCTGAGCGCAATAAAAACCATGGCCTTCTCTTACTGCGTCACTTCGCGCCAGACCTTGTGCCGGCAGCAGTTTGAAAAAGCCCTGAAGATGGATCCCAATTTCGACCTGGAGCCAGGAGAGAAGCAGCATCCATTGTGGGCCCCGGTGTTTGAGCAAGCCAAGAAGAGGGTCGCGGCAGCGGCCAAGAAGGCGGCTGCGCCTGCGCACAAACCCACGCCCAAACCCGCCGCCGGCGATGATGCGGTAAAAAAATAGCCTGCCCGCTACCAGTCCAGGCCCAGCCCTTCCAGTTCCGCCGCCTGCAAAAAAGCGCGCATCAGCGCCACCCGCTGTTGTGCGATATGGCGCGACGACTCCAGCTGTAATTTCGTCGGCAACTCGTCCAGGCTTTTGTGCAAGGCGCGCAGCGCATCCTGATGCCGGATAAAACGCGTGTCGCGCCCGGTCTTGCTGACGGTGCGCAATATGCCTGTCGCCCCCAGCTGTTCCAGGATATCTGCGTCGCGCAGCAAGATGCCTTCGATGCTGCCGGGATTTTTGGACGGCAGATGCTCGCTGACGGCCTGCACGACGTAGGGGATTTTATGGCGCGGGAAGTCCATTTTCTCCAGCAAGGCCGGCACCTGTTCCACCGCGTATTTCACATTGTCCCAGGCTGCCAGGGCTACCGGATCCACCGGCCGGTGGCCGATGAAAACGCCCAGATCGTGCAGCCATGCGGCAGCATGCAGGGTATCGTCGTCATAGCTTTGCGCTTGCGCCAGGCTGCACGCCAATGCATACAGCCTGGGCTGGTGGCTGAATTTATCGGCAGGCAGCGCCGCCTGCCGGATATAGTCTTCAATCGCGTTACGGTAAGTCATGGGCACAGGGATCGTTAATCAGGTCGCCCATGTTACCGTATCAAGCTGATTTTTCCAGCGCCTCTTCGACAAAATCCAGCCTGTCCTGGCCCCAGTAAAACTCTTCGCCGACGAAGAAACTGGGAACGCCGAAGATCTGGCGCTGTACCGCCTGCTCGGTATTTTTTTTCAGCAGCTCCTTGATCTCGGGATTGCCGACCATCGCCATGAAATCGGCCGCCTCGAAACCGGCTGCGGCCAATACGGCTGCCAGTTGCGCCGGATCGTTCAGGTTTTTCGGTTGCTCGAACATCGCACTGAAGATCGCCGCATTATAGGCATCGAATTCTTTTTTACCGCGCAACTGCATGCCGGTCGCACCGCGCATCAGGGTCAGCGTGTTGATGGGGAAATACGGGTTCATCGTGAAGCTGACGCCAAATCTGTCCGCCCAGCGGCGCAAATCCAGCTGCGAGTGGATAGCCTTCAGCGGAATCTCGGCCGGGCTGTGGTTGCCGGTGGCCTGGAAGATGCCGCCCAGTAGCACCGGTTTCCAGATGATCTCGGCGCCGTGCCTGGCGGCGATGACCGGCAACCGGTGATAGGCCAGGTAGGTGTAGGGGCTACCGAAGTCGTAATAAAATTCAATTTGCTTGCTCATCTTGTCTCCTTTTTCTGTTTTTCCTGCTTCGACTGCTTACCAGCGTTCCATCCAGGGGCGCAGATCCAGCTCATGTGTCCACGCATCCTTGGGCTGGGTGTGCAGATACCAGTAATTTTCGGCGATATGTTCCGGATTGAGGATGCCGTCCTGTTCTTTCAGCGCATAACGCTCGGGGAAATTGTCGCGGATGAATTCTGTATCAATCGCGCCGTCAACGACCACGTGGGCGACGTGGATATTGCGCGGCCCCAGTTCGCGGGCCATGCTTTGGGCCAGTGCCCGCAACGCATGCTTGGCGCCGGCAAAGGCGGCAAAATTGGCGGAGCCGCGCAGGCCGGCGGTGGCGCCGGTAAACAGGATGGTGCCCCGGCCCCTGGCCACCATCCTCTTGGCCACTTCGCGCCCGACCAGGAAGCCGCCCAGGCAGGCCATTTCCCAGATCTTGAAATACTTGCGGGCAGTCTCGTCCAGGATGCTGCACGGCACATTGGCGCCGATATTGAAGACCATCACCTCTATCGGGGCGATGTCGCGCTCTATCTGCTCCACCAGCGCAATAACTTCTTCTTCCTTGCGGGCATCGGACGCAAAGCCATAGGCTTGGCCGCCGGCGGCAATGATTTCATCGATCAGGGGCTGCAATTTGTCGCTATTGCGCCGCGTGGCGCAGGCGATCAGGCCGCCGCTGGCAAAACGCTTGGCGATCGCGCCGCCGGTGGCGTCGCCGGCGCCTATGACCAGCGCCGCTCCCTTGTTCTGTGCTACTGACTGCTCGGACATGGTATCTCCTCCATATTTTTAAATAACGATCGTTACTGTAACGAACGTTATGCTATGATTTAAGGCATGTCAAGCACATTTTGGCCAGGAAAATCATGCGATATAGCCCCGAACATAAAACCACGATGAAAAAGCATCTGTTGGCCGTGGCCGGCGCAGAAACCAAGAAAAAAGGGTTTGCTGCTGTCGGAGTGGACGGCCTGATGCATGCCGCCGGCGTGACCAGCGGCGCCTTCTATAGCCATTTTTCATCAAAAAACGAATTATTCAAGGCCGTCGTGGAAGCCGAACTGCAGGACAGCATACAGATGCTGGTCGGCAATCCGCACCAGGATCTTGCGGCATGGCTGCACCATGAATCCAACCGCTACCTGACCATGAGCCATGTCCGGCATCCTGAGGCAGGCTGCGTGCTGCCGGCGCTGGGGGCGGAGATTGCCCGCGCAGATGCCGGCGTCAAGGACATGTGCGAACAGCAGATGCTGGATGCCAGGAACATGCTGGCCAAGAGACTTGGCGACGATACGGCAGCCTGGGGTTTCATCGCCCAGTGCGTCGGTTCGCTGCTGCTGGCACGGGCCATGGCGAATGAAGAAACGCAGCAAGAGGTGATCCAGGCCAGTAGGCAATTCCTGCAGCGCGCAATCACAAAAGACAGCGACCGCACGCCGCCGGAAAAATAGTCCTGGCTGAAGCGGCCACGGCGAGCCGGGTGGTCCTGCGCATCTAGTCCCGCTTTTCCTTTACCTTCAGCGGCAACTCGACAGTAAATGTGCTGCCGACACCTAGCTCGCTTTGCACGCTGATATCGCCGTTCAAGATCGACGTGACAATGTTGTAGCAGATGTTAAGGCCCAGGCCGCTGCCGCCCTGCCCCAGCTTGGTCGTAAAGAAGGGGTCGAAGATGCGCTTCAGGTTTTCTTGCGGGATGCCGACGCCATTGTCCCTAAACTCTATCTTCACGCGGTCGGCGTCCGTCATCCTGGCCGACAGCCACATGCGGCCGGACCTGCTGTCGTCGAACGCATGCAGCAGCGCATTGTCGATCAGATTGGTAATGACCTGGCCCAGCGAGCCGGGATAGCTGTCCATTGCAATGTTTGCAGGGATATCCAGCGATATGCTCTGGCCGGAATGACCTATGCGCAGGTTTAGCGTGGCGATAATTTCCTGCACGACCTGCTGCAGGTCATACACGCGGCGCTGCTCCGACGTGCGGTCCACCGCCACTTGCTTGAAGCTGCTGACCAGAGTGGCGGCGCTGGTCAGGCCGCGCATCAGGATCGCCGACGAGGTCTGGGCATCGGCGCAATAGTTGTTCAGGTCGGAGCGCTTGAGTCCCTGCCCTTCCAGCTTGGATACCAATTGCTTGGTATTTTCCGCCAGCGTGCTGGCGACCAGCAGGCAATTGCCTATCGGCGTGTTCAGCTCATGGGCGACGCCGGCCACCAGCGAACCCAGCGCCGCCAGTTTTTCCTGCGCCACCAGTTGCGCCTGGGTCTCCTTCAGCAGTCGATAAGCGTTGGCATTGTCCACCGCGATCGCGCCGTATGCACACAGTGTGCGAAAAATCAGGCGTTCGCGCTCGCCGTAGGCGTGCTGCTCGGACGACTGTATCGTCATTACCCCCAACACGCGGTCAGCGATCGTCAGCGGCGCAAACAGCAGGCTCAGGGTCACTTCGGTACCGGGCACCAGGTTGGGATTCGCCTCTCCAGGCTCTATCTCTATCATGATCTCTTTCTGCTCGCGCACGCAGCGCGCAGAATTGGAGTTGAGGTCGGCCAGGGATACGCTGTTGGGCGGAATGGCAACGCCGTTTTCTATGCTGAACGCCGAGGTGATGCTCTGCCGGTCGGTGTCCATCAGGTAGATGACAAACGAGGTCACGTGCAGCAAGCCGTGCACATGCCGGTTCAAGGCATGGAATACGGCGGCAAGGTCGAGGTTGGCGGTGATTTCCTGCCCTATCGCTCCCAGCCTTTCCAGGCTGGCGCTGGTTTGCTGCAAGACCTCGGCCCGTTGTGCTTCAGCGATGGCCAGCTGCCTGTGGTATTCGCCTTCGGCGCGCATGCGTTCGGTCTGGTGGCTGACCTGCATGGCTGTGGCGCGGTTGCTGGCTTCCTGGTTATGGGTTTTGTCGCGTGCCGCAATCGCCAGCCGGCCGACGACAAAGGCTTCCTTGAAGTCGCCCAGCGCTGCATGCGCGTCGGCGACGGCGTCGAGCAGCGTGCCCGGTATGGTATAGCCCTTGATGACTGCGGCGACGTCCAAAGCCTGTTGCAAATAATATAAAGGCGCACTGGCTTCATTCATCTGTTCGGGCGGCGGCAACTGATGGCGGGCATGAATCGCCGCCAGCACTTTCAGCACATCGATCTGCCGGTAGTTATCTTTGCTGCGCTGTGCCAGCGTCAACGCTTCCTGCGCCGTCGCCAGCGCCTGTCCGGCGTGATCCATTTCCGACAAGGCGTGCGCCAGGCCGCGCCGGGAGCCGACCTGGAAATCCGCCTGGGACAATGCATCGGCACGCTGCTGCAACTGCTGGAAGCTGCTCAGCGCCAGTTCAAAATCGCCGCTGTCCAGCGCCAGGTCCCCCTGATACCTGAGCGCCATCAGATAGTTGCGCGAACCCGACAGCGGCGTCAGCAGGAACAGGGCTTCTTCCAGCAATTCGCGGGCGGGGGCCAGGCGCCCCAGACGGCGCAGGGTTTCCGCCATCTGGGTCAGGCACAAGCCTATGCTGGCCGGCCACCCGGTGGGTCGCGCCAGGTCGTGGCTGCGCTGCATCCACACCAGCGCTTCCTGGTGATCATTCAAGCTATTAAAGGCATCGCCGACATTGGCCGCGGTGTGGATCGCGCGGCGGATTTGCCCAGTGGCCAGCGCTGCCTCGTAGGCCCGCATGCCGTGCGTCAGCGACTTGCCAAAATCACCGGACAGGCCGGCAATCTGGGACAGGAATTCATGCACGCTGACTTCCAGCGCGAGGCTGAGATCCGGCCGGTCCACGTCGAAGCGCTGGCCCCAGCGGGCTGCAGCATCATGCACATCCTTTACCGCCGCATTGAAAGCCAGTCCGCCTTCGGCCAGTTCTTCGCGCACCTTGTCGCCGGCTTCGCGGGCACAGGCCGCCGCCGCTTCCATTTCACTGACTACGCGCGGTGGATTGCCACGGCTAAGGATGACGGAACCCAGCAAGAAATGCGCATCGGCGCTGCCGGTCAAATCCCCCAGCCGGCTAAATTCCAGCACGGCCTGCTCAGCCATGTTTTGCGCATCCTCCAGCTCGCCGAACAGCCATTTGGCTTCGCCATGCACCAGCGCCAACCTGGCCTTGACGCCGCGCTGCTGCGGTTCCGGCAATCCGGACCTGGCCAGCAAGGCATCGGCTTCGGCGGCCAGCAGCACCGCCCTGCGGGTATCGCGCTGGCGCAAATGCCAGGCGAGCGCCACCAGTCCGGGCAGGCGTGCAGCATCCTGCGAGACAGGCAATGCCCCTTCCAATTGGACTACATCCTCATTGGTAATGAACATTTCCATTTATCTGCGCGCCTCGAAGGCTGTCAATACAGGAGTCAATTGAGCGGAAAATTCCAATAATTGCATCGGAATAATTACATAGTACAGCCTCTACCGCTTGCCGGTCTATGCTATTGTTGCCATAAGGAATACCGCTCTCTACACAGAGTCCGCCCAGTTCAGGCGGTCGTCAAATCGCCAGTTCTACCCGGTTCCGGCCCTTGTCCTTGGCAATATAGAGGGCGGCATCGGCCAGATGTATCAATTCGTTAAAATTGATCTGCTGGCCCTGGGCAATCACGGCGACGCCCATGCTGAGCGAAGCCGGCACATCGCCGACCTCGGTAGCGACCGGATGGCTGCAAACGGATAGCCTGACCCTTTCGGCAATTTCTATCGCCTCATTGGCGTCGCAGCCGGGCAGCACGATCAGCAGCTCTTCCCCGCCGTAACGTCCCAGCGAATCGTAGGGACGCAGCACGGCAGAAATCCTGCTGGCCGCCTCACGCAGGACCGCATCGCCTGCCAGATGGCCATAGTCGTCATTGATGCGCTTGAAATGATCCAGGTCGCCAAAAATAATCGCAAAGGAATGCTTGTTCCTTTGATGCCGGGTTAATTCCTTTTGCAGGATTTCTATGATGGTGCCGCGGTTATACAGGCCGGTCAAAGCATCGTGGCTGGCCTTCAGGCGCAACTTCTGCTCCAGGTCGGCAATCCGGCGGCCCGCCCTGACCCTGACCTGCAGCTCATCGATATTGAAAGGCTTGCTGATGAAATCGTCGGCGCCGGCATTCATCGCTGCGACGATGAATTCAGTCTCGCTCTTACCCGTCAGCATGATCATGTAAACATACCTGTCCTTGACGCTTTCGCGCACGACACGGCAGACGTCGATGCCGTCCATGCCGGGCATCATCCAGTCTATGATGGCCAGCATGGGCGCGTCCTGGCCCTGCAGGATTTCACAGGCGGCATTGCCGTCGCTGGCGGTGATCACCTGATAGCCCCAGTCCTCCAGGGCTGCCTGCAGATACAAAACGGAGATGGGCTCATCATCGGCGACGAGTATTTTCATTGCATGCCTCCCTGGCTGCCGGCATTGTCCCCGGTGTCAGCCTGCTGGTCGCCAATGACGGCGTCCAATTCCACAGTCAATTCTATTGTGCGCAATCTCAACTCCCGTAAGATTTCCTTCAGTTGTCCCTTGCGGCTATGCTTGCCTGCCCGCTCCAGCTTTTGTGCGGCCTTGACCAATTTGTCGGCGCCTATCGTCGCGGCCGCCCCCTTGAAGCGATGTGCCGTTCTCCGTAGTGCGTCGGAGTTGCCAGCGCTAATAGCCGCTTCCATGTCTGCCAGGGAGCGCGGCAGATCCTGCACAAAAAGCTGTGCTACCTGTTTCAGCAAAACCATCTTGCCGCCAGCCCTGGACAACGCGCCTGCCCGGTCAAAAACCGCTTCCATCGCCGGTTCTGCCGCTGCCGGAATGGATATTGCCTCATTCTGAGGATAGTTGCTAGTGCCCTCCTGTTCCAGCATCGCCAGCAAACGATCGGGGCTCACCGGTTTGGACAGGTAATCGTCCATGCCGGCGGCCAGGCAGGTTTCCCGGTCTTCTTTCATCGCGTGTGCCGTCAGCGCGATAATACGTACGCGCTGGCCGCTGCCTTGTTCGCGCCGCCGGATTTCCCTGGCGGTCTGATATCCGTCCATTTCCGGCATCTGGCCATCCATCAGAATCACGTCGAAACTGTGCTGCTCCAGCAATTTCAGCGCCTCTATTCCGTTATTGGCGATCACAAAAGAATGGCCGCCGTCCATCAGGATTTCCATCGTCAGGCGCTGATTGATGGGGTGATCTTCGACCACCAGCACACTCAGCGCCTGCCTGGAATCCGGTAAATTTCGCCTGGCGTCCGGCGTCGCCGGACGGGCCGCTGCTGTCGGAGCACCGCCTGCCGCAGTCATGATGGCATCAAACAGCTCGGACTGTTTGACCGGTTTCCTTAGTATGTGGCGGATACCCAGCGCCTCGCAGCGGCCGATATCGCCAGTTTCCTCGCCAGGCGGCAGCATCATGATTATTTCACTGTCTGCATGCGGAGAAGTCCGGATTTTTTGCAACAGTTGGTAACCGTCCATGCCCGGCATCTGCGCATCCAGCAGTATCAGCCGATATGCTTCGCCTTCATCCGCGCGCCGGCCTATCTCCTTCAGCGCCGCCGGGATATCGCTTGCGCGCACGCTGCGCATATTCCAGCCCGCCAGTATTTCCTCCAGTATCCCGCCGTTGCTGTCATTGTCGTCGACCACCAGCACTTTCATACCTTCCAGCACGGCGTTTTTTTCTGCCACAGCGGCGCCAGGCCTTTCCGGCGCCCGGCCCAAGCGCACGCTGAAAAAGAAGCTGGAGCCCTTGCCCGACTGGCTTTCCATCCAGATCGAGCCATCCATCAGGTTCAGCAATTGTGAAACGATCGTCAATCCCAGGCCGCTGCCGCCGTACTCCCGCGTCGTGGAACTGTCTGCCTGTGCGAAGGCATTGAAAATCGATACCTGCTTTTGCTGCGAAATACCAATGCCGGTATCGGTAACGCTGAAACGCAGCATGATACCGGTTTCGTCGCGCTGCTCCTGCATGACCCGGACGATCACTTCGCCTTGCCGGGTGAACTTGATCGCATTGCCCACCAGGTTCATGACTATCTGCTCCAGCCGCACCTGATCGCCCACTAGTATTGCAGGGATATTCGCCGCCACATGGGAAGACAATTCCAGTTTCTTTTCATGCACGGCAGCTGAAAACAATTTCAGCGTATTGCCCAGGGACTCGCGCAGATCGAACTCCGCGCTTTCCAGGCTCATCTTGCCGGCTTCCAGCTTGGACAAATCCAGGATATCGTTCAGCAGCCGCATCAATGAATCGGCCGAAGACTTGATCAGGCCCAGGTATTCACGCTGCTGCGGTATCAGCGGCGTATTCAGCAACAGGGAAGTCAGGCCCAGCACGCCATTCATCGGCGTGCGGATCTCGTGGCTCATGTTGGCCAGGAATTCGCTTTTGGCCAGGGTTGCGGCTTCTGCGGCTTCCTTGGCGTCCTGCAGTTCTTTTTCTGCCTTTTTGCGTGCAGTAATGTCCCTTGCAAAAGCGCTGAATATATACGTATCCGCAATGCGTATCGGGGAAATGGTGATCTCGACCAGGATTTCGCTGCCGCCCTTGGTGACAGCGGGAAGCTCTATGCGCTGGTTTAATACCGGGGCGGCGCCGGTCCTGAGGAAATTGCTGAGCCCCCGTGCATGCATTTCACGCAAGTGCGCCGGAATGATCAACTCGCTCACCTGCCTGCCCATTGCCTCTGCGCTGCTCCAGCCAAAGGTCTGTTCTGCTTGCGGATTCCAGTCCGTCACGACGCCCGCCGCATCCATGCCGATGAAGGCGTCGTGCGCCGTCGCAACGACGAGGCGGGTACGCTCGACGCTGGCGCGTAGCGCTTCCTCTGCAAAATAACTGTCGGTGACGTCGCGGGCGACGGCAAACAACATTTGCTGCTCTTCGGACCAGCGGGACGACCACATGATATAAACATGGGAGCCGTCCTTGCGTATATACCGGTTTTTGAAGCTTCTGGTATGCAGTCCGCCCTTGATCTCCGCGGCGGCATGCGCGGTCTTGGCCATATCGTCAGGATGGACCAGGTCGAAATAGGAATGCCCTGCCAGCTCCTCCGGCGCATAGCCCCACATCTGCAAACAGGCGTCGCTCACGTGGACGAACTTTCCATCGCCGTCGACCGCACAGATGACATCCAGCGAATTGGCCATCATGTCGTGCTTTTCCTGGGCAAAAATTTCAAGCTGCCGGACCAGCCTGGTGATCGCACGGCCGACAAAAACCGCAACAAAAATACCGATGATTAAAAACAGCAGGATACTGATCATCGACCATTGCTGCGCCAATGCCGCAGCCTGATTGGCCTGCATATCGAAGCGTTCCACTTCTGCATTCGCCAGGCTCAACGCCTGGCTCACCAGCTCAAGATTCTGCTGCTGGGCGGGCAGGTATTCGTTGACGTAACTCTCCCGCGCAGCGCTGAAGTCGGTAATCGCCCGGCGCAGGATCTGGTCTTCCAGCACGTCGGTAATCTCGCGATCGTGAACCATGATACGGCTCAGCATGCTGCGCAATTCCGGGCTTTGGGTGGCTACCATCGCAGCCAACAAATTGGTGTCGGCTTGCTGATCGGCGATTTTCTTGCGATCCCATTTTTCCTGGAATGCGGTACCCGGTCTTGAGTCCAACAACATGCTGCTGACTTCCTGGCCCATGATCAGGTAATCGAGGCGCACTTCATAGACCGCACCCCTGGTTTTCTTGGATAGCAATTCCAGCGATTTGGCGTCTTCCACCCGGCGCTGCAATGTGGAGCTCAAGAAGAGGCTAGTCCCCAGACCGAGGATCAGCAGTATGCAAAATCCGACATAGACAAGCATGGATATCTGCTTGTTACGGGCCAGCGGCGGTATGGCCCACCTGCTCAGCAATGTATGCACTTTTGGCATTCGCAATTTTCTTGTTCTTTGGGCATATTCTGAAACTCAGCTGTGGATGGGTACGTCGCTGGCTGATCTTGCTATACGATCATTTTGAAATAATACTCCCGCTCAATATCAACATGGTGCAAAAGAAAGAATTTCAGCAAATATTATTCATTAATTAAGTCTTGAGCGCATCAAAATTTCTGGACGGCAAAAAAAATGGGGCGGCCATTGCTGGCTGCCCCATTTTTACACTGTTAAAGCTAATTCAGGCAAAGGCCTGAAATTGATCAGAACAGGTGACGGATACCGAAGTTGAAGAACTTGTCTGTCGCGCCGTTTGCGCCAGCATTGTAAGCAACTTTGCTGTCGTTAGCTGTACGGGAATACGATGTGTACAGGTTAGTACGCTTGGACAAAGCATATGTGTAACCCAGAGCGATCTGGTTAGCATCAGCATTGGAAACGTTTTGGTCTTTCAGACGTGTGTAGTCGATCAGGAAAGCGCTTGCGCCGAACGGTACAGTTGCACCGATCATCCAGAGGCGTTGTTCTGTTTCAGTCAGGTTGGTTGCGCTAACGGAACCTTTGATAGTTTCGTAAGCAGCATGTGCTTTTACTACGTCGAAATTGTAAGTACCGCCTACGAATACTTTTTTGCCGCCAACAGCGTCATTGCCGTTTGCGTCGTTGACTTTTTCGTATGCCAGTGCAGCAAACAGTGGGCCGGCAGAGTAAGTGCCAGACAAACCTACTGTGCGGTTTGCAGTGTTATTACCAGCAACTTCACCGAACGCGTATTGAGCGCTACCGACGAAACCGTTCAGGTTAGTCGTTGTGTAGGTAACTGCGTTGTCACGACGTGTAGAAGTCTTGAACAAGCGGTTCATATCGCCAGCCAGGCCGATTGCGAATGGGTCAACTGCTTCGCCGATGGAGTAAGTGATGGACTTTTGACGGCCCAGGTTCACGGCGCCGAAGTCACCGGACAAACCAACGTAAGCTTGACGACCGAATGCCAGACCACCTTGATCGTAAGTGCCTGTATCTTCTTTGATGCCGCTTTCCAAGACGAAGTTGGCTTTCAAACCGCCGCCCAGATCTTCAGTACCCTTGAAACCCAGACGGGAACCGCTTTGCAGGCCGCTGTCTTGACCCAATTTCGCGCCGGCAGGGCCGCCGTTGTCATCGCGGGAGATACCGGCATCGACTATACCGTAGACTGTTACGGAAGACTGTGCAAAAGCTGCACCGGAAAATGCGCCTAACAAGGCAACTGCGAGTAGTGATTTTTTCATTTATAGATTCCAAAAAGAAAATTGAAATTTGGTTCATGCCGAAAACATTATTGCGTAATCGACATCGATATATTTGCAGGTCTCAAAAGCCTTGAATCCGGATTACAGACCCAACGACGACTTCCACTATACCTGCCGAAAGTGACAACTTGATGAATTGTCCAGTGCGCGCCCAAGCACTCTGACAGATGTCGTTAAAAAAATACACTAACGAAATCTCATTAACATATAACAAAATTATCAGAGACTTTAAGCAAACGGCTTCGCATTATAGTCAAAAATCAAAAATGGTGCAGAGCATTAACAAAATGTAGTTAATACAATAAATTTCAAGTGGTTAAATATAAAATATTTTTATATTTACCAATGACAAGGACTGGCTTTAAAAGGAAAAGTTCCCGTTCGCGACAAAGTTTGCAATGCAACAATACAGTGCATTACTTAAAAAGAGGCGCTCATTTTAAGTGCGATACGAAAATTATTGCATTTAGGGAAGTGCGTCTCATATGAAATGATAAACGCATTCCATTTTGCGTGCTGAGGAGCTACTCAATGCTCTCCCAGGCGTTTTTCTTGCCTGAGAGCATGCGGGCATAAGCGCGCGACATATACCAGGTGGTCATGCCGGCAACCGCGAAAAACAGTTGCCCAAGCGCCAGCAATAGCACGGAACGATCCAGTATCGGCGCGACTACACCTGCCACCACCGCGCCCAATACCGTCACTGAAAATGACTGGCAAGAAGCAACGATGCCACGGATGGTGGGAAACAGGTCCAGCACCAGCAGGGTAGCGCCCGGCGCCACCAGGGACATGCCGAAGGTGTAAAAGAACAGCGTAATCACCGACCACGGCAACATCGCGGGCCAGATCGCATGGTAGATAAAGTTGAGCAGCGACGCGCCTATCAGGAAATAAAAACCGATGTTGACCTGCCGCCATACGGTGATTTTTCCCGCCAGCCGGTTTGCCGTCAAGGCGCCGAAAAAGATCCCCCCCACCGACGGCACGAACTGCCATCCGAACTGGTCCGGCCCCAGCTTAAGATGCTGGGTGATAAACACCGGTGCCGCTGAAACGTACAGAAACAAACCGGCAAAATTGAATGCGATGGTGCCGGCCTTCAGGTGGAACAACGGCGACTTGAACACCATCTTGTAGCTTTGCCACAGGAACTCGGCACTGAAAGGCTGGCGTTTTTCCACCGGCAGCGACTCGGGCAGGCGTTTATAACATACCCATAGCAGGATGACGGTATATCCGAACAGCAGTAAAAAAATGGTGCGCCAGCCGGAAAAAGTAACGACCCAGCCACCCAGGATAGGCGCTATGGCCGGCGCGATAGAAAATATCATCGTCACCAGCGATAGCAGGCGCTCTGCCGGCGCTCCGGCATACATATCGCGGATGATCGCGCGGCCGACCACGACGCCGGCCCCGGCCGACACCCCTTGCAGGATGCGGAACCCCCACAGGTAATGGATGCTGTGCGCGGAGGCGCAGCCGAATGAAGCGACCGCAAACACTGCCAGCGACACCAGGATGATATTGCGGCGCCCGAAGGCGTCCGACAGGGCTCCGTGCCATAAAATCATCACCGCAAACGCCAGCATATAAGCGGTCAGGGTCTGCTGGACTTCTATCGCGCTGGCGCCCAGCGTCGCCTGTATGCTGGGAAAAGCCGGCAGGTAGGTATCGATGGAAAATGGCCCCAGCATCGCCAGCGCCGCCAGCAAAGTCGCCAGTGCGCCGGTGCCGGCCAGCTTGGATTTGGAAGTGGATGCGGGTTCTGGTTTGGAAGACATACTGTTATTTCAAGATAGATTTCAACGATGCAAATTGCCCGTCAATTTATTAGATGCGTCCAAATCAGGCCAGCGGCAAAATACCCGGTGCGCAAGCCAGGCTGCTGCCGGGCCGCGCAACAATCCGCAGATGTTTAGCTGATGCCGCCCATGCACAAATACTTGATTTCCAGGTATTCGTCCATGCCGTATTTGGAACCTTCACGCCCCAGGCCGGATTGCTTGACGCCGCCGAAAGGCGCGACTTCATTGGAGATCAGGCCGGTATTGATGCCGACCATGCCGTATTCCAGCTTTTCCGCCACCCGCCAGACACGGCCGACGTCGCGCGAATAGAAATACGAAGCCAGGCCGAAATCGGTATTATTGGCAGCGGCGATTGCCTCGTCTTCTGTCTTGAATTTGACGACTGCGGCGACCGGGCCGAAAGTTTCTTCAACCATGATCTGCATCCCATCATGGACATTGGACAGCACGGTTGGTTCATAAAAAAGCGGACCCAGTGCATTTTTTTTGCCGCCCGCCAGCACTGTCGCCCCTTTGGCGATCGCGTCTGCGACGTGCTCTTCCACTTTCGCGACCGCCTGCTCATCAATCAGCGGCCCCTGGCTGACACCCTGGTCGAAGCCGTCACCCACCTTGATCTTGCCGGCGCCGGCGGCCAGTTTCTCGACGAACGCGTCGTAAATCGATTCATGCGCATAAAAGCGGTTGGTGCAGACACAGGTCTGTCCTGCATTGCGGAACTTGGATTGCAGCGCACCTTCTACTGCGGCATCCAGGTCGGCATCTTCAAACACGATGAAAGGCGCATGCCCGCCCAGTTCCAAAGCCAGCTTCTTCACGGTAGGTGCGCACTGCTTCATCAGGATACGGCCAACCGGTGTAGAGCCGGTAAAGGACAAATGCCGGACTACCGGGCTGTCGCACAGCACCTTGCCGGCCTCTATCGACTTGTCGGAATCCGCAGTAACGACATTCATGACGCCGGCAGGCAAACCGGCACGGTGTGCGAGCTCGGCGATGGCCAGCGCGGAGAGCGGCGTTTGCTCGGCAGGCTTGATCACGATGGAACAGCCCGCCGCAATCGCCGGCGCCACCTTGCGGGTGATCATCGCGATAGGGAAATTCCACGGTGTGATCGACGCGCATACGCCTATCGGCTGCTTCAGCACCACCATACGCTTGTCGGTCCAGGTGGAGGCCATCACGTCACCGGAAACCCGCTTGGCTTCTTCGGCAAACCATTCGATAAAGCTGGCGCCGTAGATCACTTCGCCCCTGGCCTCGGCCAGCGGTTTGCCCTGCTCGGCCGTCATCAGCGCGGCCAGGTCGTCGGCATGGGCGATCATCAGGTCGAACCATTTGCGCATCACCGCCGCCCTCTCCTTGCCGGTCTTTGCGGCCCAGCCCGGGAAAGCGCTTTGGGCAGCGTCGATTGCAGCCTGCGTCTCTTTGCCTCCCATGTTCGGCACCGTGCCGACCAGCTTGTGATTAGAAGGGTTGGTGACGTCGAAACTACTGGCCGCATCTACCCATAATCCGTTGATATAGGCCTGATTGCGTAACAGTGAGGGATCTTTAAGGGTGAGTACCTGGGCTTGTGACATGCTTATCTCCGGCTGAACAAGTAAGCTGATCAGCATAACGCAAAGTACATACCTCTGCTGAAGATGCGCAATGAATCTTTTTCACGCCAACGTAACCACAATACAGGCCGGCCACCGCAACGGCAGCCGGCTCCGCAAAGCGCAAACCTCTGTCGGCTTATTGCGCCGCCGGCTTCGGCTTGGCCTCTTCCCTGCGGTTGAAACCTGCAACCATATCGAAGCGGAACAAGCGGCATTCCAATGCGCCGTTGAAGAAAGGCGTCTTGCGCGATTCCTTCAGGCGCAGCAATTTCGGCAAGCCCAGGTCGGCGGTGAACAGGAATACGCTCCAGCCGGCGAAACGCTGCTTCAGCGTAGTGCTGAATGCGCTGAAAAAGTCCTTGGCCAGATCGTCCGCCTCCACCGTGCTGTCGCCGCGCACGCCTATCCTTTCGCCGTAAGGCGGGTTGGTCAGCAGGATGCCCGGAATCTCAGTCGGCGCCTTGATCTCCTGCGCCTCAATTTGCTTCAGCGGCACGTCAAACTTGATGCCGGCCTTGTTCAGGTTATTGCGCGTCATGACTATCATGTCGCCCGAGATGTCGCTGCCGAAGATGCCAGGCTCGGAAGGCAGGGGATGGGCCCTGACTGCGCCCTTGATCGCCTGCCATTCTTCTTCATTAAAGCTGCCGAACTTCTCGAATGCAAACTCGCGCCGTATGCCGGGCGGGATACCGGCCACCATTTGCGCCGCTTCAATCAAGATAGTGCCGGAACCGCACATGGGGTCAAACAGCGGCACGCCCGGTTTCCAGCCCGACGTGCGCAGCAAGCCGGCCGCCAGGTTTTCGCGCAGGGGCGCATCGCCGGTTTCCATGCGCCAGCCGCGCTTGAACAGGGCTTCGCCGGAGGTGTCCAGGTACACGGTAAAATTATGCGCGTCCAGGAAGCCGACGATGCGCATGTCGGGATTCTTGGTATCGACTGAAGGCCTTTGCGTGAACTGGTCGCGGAACCGGTCGCAGATCGCATCCTTGATCTTCAGCGTTGTAAATTCCAGGCTCTTCAGCGGCGACTTCACGGCGGTGACATCGACCCGTATCGTGTGATGGTAGCCGAACCAGTCTTCCCAGGGCTGGTCCAGCGTCAGGTCGTAGATATCGTTTTCATTGACGTAGCCGGCGTGCGCCATGCGCAGCAGCACCCGCGAGGCTATCCTGGAATGCAGGTTGATGCGGTAGGCATCCTGCAATACGCCGGAGCAATGGACGCCGCCGGGAACCTGGTTGTGAACTTTCAGGGATTTGTCCAGCTGGGATATTTCATCCAGCTCTTCCGCCAGGGCAGCTTCCAGGCCGCGTGGGCAGGGGCAGAAATAAGAGTAACGTGTCATAGGAGTACCTTTTATCCGTAGTAGATCAATATGTGCAAAACAGGCACCATTGCCTGTCCTGTTTGCTGCATTTACAGTGCCAGCTCGCCGCCTTAAATACAGCGGCAGTATTGCGATTGTTTATTTCTGGAACGCACGCTCCAGGAAATCCAACCTGTCTTGCCCCCAGTAGCCTTCGCCCTGATACACGAACCACGGAGCGCCGAATACATTGGCGGCGCTGGCGTCATTGGTAAACCTGTCGTATTCCGCCTGCACACTGGCGGTTTCCGACGACTTCAACAAGGCCTTGCCGTCCAGTTCGCACTCTTGCGCCAGTGCGGCCAGGGTGTCCGGATCGGCAATATTCCTTTGATCCGCCCAGACCGCAGACATGATGGCCTGGGTCAGGTTCATCGCCGCTTCCGTGCCGTTTGCCAGGTTCGCCGCAATGATCAGCCTGGCCGCGGGATCGGCGGCGACCGGGAAAAATGTCGGCTGCAGGTTCATGGGCAAACCCAGGTACTCGCTCCAGCGCTGCATTTCAACCAGCCTGTAGGCCTGCCGTTGCGGCGCTCTCTTGGCCAGCGGCAAGCCTCCGGAAACACCGAATATCTTGCCCAGGTCAAAGGGCCGGGCGTCTATCTTCACATCGTATTTTTTTGCCAATGCGACAAAGCGCTGATGCCCCAGGTATGACCACGGCGATTGAGGTGCAAAATAATACTCACAAACCTTGGACATGCATCACTCCTGAAATGTGCTTCGGCGAAATAACAAAAAACATACGGACAACTTTAAAACGGCTTGACGACGACCAGGATAACCACAGCCAGCAACAAGACCACGGGCACTTCATTAAACCAGCGAAACCATTGGTGGCTGCGCTGGTTGCGGCCCTGCTCAAATTTTTTCAGCAGCGAACCGCAGGCGTGGTGATATCCCAGCAACAGCACAACGACGCCCAGCTTCGCATGCATCCAGCCATTGCCGGGGCCCTTGCCTATGCCGTAGCCCAGGTATAGCCACAGGCCGAAAACTATCGCCGGCACTGCCAGCATCGTCATGAAGCGGTACAGCTTGCGCGCCATCAGCAGCAGGCGCTCGGTCGTCGTGGTTTCATTTTCCATGGCCAGATTTACAAAAATCCGCGGCAGGTAAAACAGGCCGGCAAACCAGGAAATGATGAAAACGACGTGCAAGGCTTTGATCCACAGCATATTTTTCCTTTAATCAACTACGCTTATTGTCTGCTTATTATCCGCTTGCTACCTATTTCCTGATTTCGCCATGCCCGAACACGACATACTTCAGCGAGGTCAGCCCCTCCAGCCCTACCGGCCCGCGCGCGTGCAGTTTATCGTTGGAGATACCGATCTCCGCGCCGAGCCCATATTCAAAGCCGTCGGCAAAACGGGTGGACGCATTCACCATGACCGAGGCGGAGTCCACTTCGCGCAGGAAACGCATGGCGCGGCTATAGTCCTCGGTGAGGATGGCATCGGTATGCTGCGACGAATAGCGGTTGATATGCTCTATCGCCTCATCCATGTCGGCCACTATCTTGATTGCCAGTACAGGCGCAAGGTATTCGGTGCTCCAGTCTTCTTCGGTTGCGGCCGCCAGATGCGGATAAGCAGCCAGTATCTTTGCTGCGACAGGATCACAGCGCAATTCGACTTGCTGGCCGGCATACAGTTGCGCCAGTTGCGGCAACAGCTGCGCTGCAATGCCTTGTGCGACCAGCAGTGTCTCCATCGTATTGCAGGTGCCGTAGCGATGGCATTTGGCATTGAATGCAACCGCGACCGCTTTGGCGATGTCCGCCTTGTCGTCCACATACACGTGGCAGATACCGTCCAGGTGCTTGATCATCGGCACCTTGGATTCACGCATCAGGCGCTCTATCAGGCCCTTGCCGCCGCGCGGCACGATCACGTCCACATATTGCGGCATCGCGATCAATTCACCGACGGCGGCGCGGTCGGTGGTCTCTACGATCTGTACCGCATCGGCCGGCAAGCCGGCGCCGGACAAGCCTTCCTTGACCAGTTTGGCCAGCGCCTGGTTGCAGTGTATCGCTTCCGAGCCGCCGCGCAGTATCGTCGCATTGCCGCTCTTGATGCACAGGCCGGCCGCATCTACGGTCACATTGGGGCGCGCTTCATAAATGATGCCTATCACGCCCAAGGGCACGCGCATCTGCCCCACCTGTATGCCGGTGGGGCGGTATTTCATATTCGATATCTCACCGATGGGATCGGCCAGGCTGACGATTTGCTCCAGGCCCTCGGCCATCGTCGCAATCGCCTTGTCGGACAGGGTCAGCCTGTCCAGCATGGCCGGCGCCAGGCCGCTGGCGCGCGCGGCGTCCAGGTCTTTTTCATTGGCGGCGCGCAGGGCCGCGGCTTCGCGGCGGATCGCCGCAGCGATCAGCGACAGGGCCAGATTCTTCGCTGCAGTATCGGCCTTGGCCATCGCGCGCGATGCTTTGCGGGCGCGTGTGCCGACGTCGTTCATGTATTGCTTGATATCCATTTGCTTGCTTTGAAATAAATTCCTGAAGGATCAATTTTTTCCCAAAATTGACGCCGCCTGTTGCACATCCCTGGATAAGGGGGCTGCCGCCAGCATGCTGGTCGTTAGTGAGCTGTTACAGTCCACTAGCCCAATCGCAAAGCCTGATACTTTGTGGGTATCGCTGCCAATTGGACAATTATTTTTTTGCCGCTTCGGCCTTCACCTGCGGCGGGCCGCTCAGGCTTTCGCTATGCGCAAGCCCAGCTGTAACAATGCGTCCCAGGCATCGCCGGCGAAATCCCTGGCGCGCAAGCCTTTGACCATCTTATCGACTTGTGCGGCATCCTGCAGCGCCGCCTCCAGCGCGGCCTGGCTCACGCGGTGCAGTGCTGGGGCCATCAATTTCTCGCGCGGCCCCCAGATACGATATTCTTTCAACAAGATGCCCAGCGGACGCCCCTGTGTCATGCCGGATTTCAGCTTCAGCAAGGTGCGGATTTCTTCCGCTACCGCCCATAATACCAGCGGCAGCGCTTCGCCTTCGCCTTTCAAGCCTTCCAGCATGCGCACCAGCCTTGGCACGTCGCCGACCAGCATCGCTTCATTTAATTTGAACACGTCATAACGGGCAACATTCAGCACGGCGTCATGGATTTGCTCGAAACTCAATTTACCCTGCGGATGCAGCAAAGCCAGTTTTTGTATTTCCTGATGCGCAGCCAGCAAATTGCCTTCCACCCGGTCGGCAATAAAATCCAGGCTTTGCCGGTCGGCGCTCTGCCCCTGCAAGGACAGGCGCATCGATATCCATGAAGGCAGTTGCGCGCGCTCCACCAGCGGGATGTCGATATACACCGCTGCTTGCTGCAAGCTGCCCACCCAGGCGGCTTTTTGCGTTGCCCAATCCAGCTTGGGCAGCGTGATCAAAGTCAGGTTATCAGGCGACAGATGCGTCACGTAATCCTGCAGCGCCTGCCCGCCATCTTTGCCGGGCTTGCCGGTAGGGATGCGCAGGTCTATCAGTTTCTTGTCGCCGAACAGCGATTGCGATTGATTGGCCGCCAGCAGGGCTCCCCATTTGAAACTGCGCTCCACCGTCAGTATGTCGCGTTCCAGGAAACCCTGGCTGCGCGCCGCCCGGCGTATCTTGTCCGCAGTTTCCAGCGCCAGCAAGTGCTCGTCGCTAGTGATCACATACAAGGGAGCCAGCGATTTAGCCAGGTGCGCGTCGATCGCATCAAAACGCAATTGCATCGATTTTCCCGTCAGCTCATGTTCAGCACGGCCAACCTGCGCAAGATCTGTTGCACCAGGTCGGACTGCATATCACGGTATAGCACGGCTTCCTCGGCTTCTTTTGCCAGCACCTGGGATTCATTGAAGGTGATATTGCGCTTCAGGACGATTTCCGTTGGTTCCAGGAATTCCTTGCCTGCCTTGTCCCTGACACGAAAGCGCAGCGTGTACAGCAAATTGTATTCGCGTACCCGGCCCTGGCTGTTCAGCGACAGGATGACCTTCTCCCGTTTCTCGTCCAATACGTCCAGGATCACTTCGGCGTCGTTCTGGCTGGAAGTAATGACGGTCTGGCCATTGGCGCGGATATTGCGTTTCAGCTCACCGCCCAAAGGCGAAGCTTCGCTAAAACCCACATAGATGCTCTTGAATGGAAAAGACACCGCGCCGCGCATCGCAAACCCGCAGGCGGACAGCATCAGCGCCAGCGCAAACAGGCTGGCGAACCGGACGGACTTGGATAGACTGCGACGCATGTATATTTCCTTGCTGTTTATTGAGGTATCACGCAACGATATTGACCAGCTTGCCGGGCACGACGATGATCTTCTTCGGCGCCCCTTCAACATAGCGCTGCACGTTTTCATTGGCCAGCGCCGCCGCTTCTATGGTGGCCTTGTCGGCATCCTTGGCGACCTTGATGCTGCCGCGCAGTTTGCCGTTCACTTGTATCATCATCTCGATTTCGGTCTGCACCAGGGCTGCCTCGTCCACTTGCGGCCAGGGCGCATCCAGCAAATCGCCGAACTCGGCCGCATAGCCCAACTCTTCCCACAAGCCGTGGCTGACGTGCGGACATACCGGATACAGGCTGCGCAGCAGGATGCCGAATGCTTCGCGCGATGCGGCAGCATGCCCATCGCCTTCCAGCTTGAAGGATTCTATCGTGTTCAGCAATTTCATCGCGCCGGACACCACCGTGTTGTATTGCATGCGTTCGTAATCGTAGCTGATCTGGCGCAGCACGGTATGCACTTCGCGGCGCAGGGTCTTGGCATCGGCGCTCAGGTCGGCCGGCATTTTTCCGGCATCGGCCAGCGCAGCTTCGTTCTTGGCGCCAAACGCCCAGACGCGGCGCAGGAAGCGGTGCGCACCTTCGACGCCGGAGTCGTTCCATTCCAGCGTCTGTTCAGGCGGCGACGCAAACATCACAAACAGGCGGGCCGTATCGGCGCCGAACTGGTTGATCAATTCCTGCGGGTCGACGCCGTTGCTCTTGGACTTGGACATCGTGGTCATCTCGTACTCCAGCGGCGTACCGTCGGATTTGAGTTTGCCGCCGATCACCACACCCTGTTCGTTGTGGATCACGTCGACTTCATGTTCCCAGTAATAATTCTTGCCGGCGCCTTCCGGCTTCTGGAAGAATGCGCCCTTCAATACCATGCCCTGGGTCAGCAGCCTGGAGAAAGGCTCGCTGGCATCGATCAATTTCAAGTCGCGCATCACCTTGGTCCAGAAACGCGCATACAGCAGATGCAGGATCGCGTGTTCGATGCCGCCTATATACTGGTCCATCGGCATCCAGTATTTGGTGCCTTCGGCCACCATGGCGTCGGGATTGCGCGCGTCGCAGTAGCGCATGAAATACCATGAGCTGTC
>JABDED010000012.1 GCA_013287275.1 Betaproteobacteria bacterium | reverse complement strand
TCTACATCTATTATTCGATGTTCGGCTTCCAGCGCGTCGGCGACCAGATCTGGGCGGCGGCAGACCAGCGCCCACGCGGTTTCCTGATCGGCGCCACGTCCGGCCGCACCACGCTGGGCGGCGAGGGCCTGCAGCACCAGGACGGCAGCAGCCACCTGATCGCAGCCACCATCCCCAATTGCAAGGCCTACGACCCGGCCTTTGCCGGCGAGCTGGCGGTCATCATCGACCACGGCATGCGCGAGATGCTGGAGCGGCAAAAGGACGTGTTCTACTACGTCACCGTCGTCAATGAAAACATCGCCCAGCCTACATTGCCGGCAGAAGTGCACGAAGAAGTGATCAGGGGCATGTACTGCTTCCGCAAGTCGGATTGCGCCGCGCCGCAGCGGATACAGTTACTGGGTGCGGGCGCGATCCTGGGCGAGGTGATCAAGGCCGCCGCGATACTGGAGGCTGACTACCATGTCGGCGCGGATATCTGGAGCGTAACCAGCTTCAGCGAGCTGGCGCGCGACGGCGTCGCCTGCGAAACCGCGTGGCGGCACGGCGAGGCGGCGGAGTGCAATCCCTACCTGGCCCAGAAGCTGGCGGCAACCGCCGGGCCGATAGTAATCGCCACCGACTATGTGCGCGCGGTGCCGGAGCAGGTCAGGGCCTTCCTGCCTGCCGGCAGGCAATGCGTCACCTTGGGCACGGACGGCTTCGGCCGCAGCGACACCCGTTCCGCTTTACGCCGGCATTTTGAAGTGGATGCGGCGGCGATCGTGCAGGCCAGCCTCAGGTGCCTGGGTGAAGTCCAGGCGAAGGAAGAAGATAGGGAAATGCACAGGCTGACAGAATTGTCTTCGCTGGGCACCTTGTGACAGCGTGCCGGTACAGCGTGGGACTAGTACTAGTGCTCACGCCGGCCGGCATCATTACTGGCGCTGGCCGCTGAAAGTGCCCTGCGCGGTAGACGCGCCCGCCCACTGCCATACGCCCATCAGGCCGCCGCTTTGCGGATTGATGTTGCCGATGAATTTTGCCGCGCCGGCCTGGCCGCTGCCCGCCATGACAAAATCGCCGGTCGCCGTGATAGTGCCGGAGATGTTGAAGCTGGTGTTATATTTCTTTGACATGCCCATGCCGGTCACGTTGCCGTTGTTGTTGATCATGACGTTGATGCTGCCGTTGTCGTCGCCGACAAATTTGCCGGAGTACATGCCGGCATAGGCCGCCGGCGACTGCGCGCCACTGCTGTTGTTGGTGCTGTTAGCTGCATGCTGGCCGGGCTGCGCATTCCTGGATGCGCCTGTGCCGGTGGCGCGCACCGACATGGCGGCATTATTCTTGGATGCGGTCGACGTGGTCTGTATCAATTGCGGCCTGTCGCGCACCGACAGCACGATCTTGTTGAAGTTGTCCAGCAGGCTGGCGGCGATCAGCTTGCCTTCCGGGGTTTTGCTGTAGCCGCCAGCGCTGGCCCATCCGAAGCCGCCCCAGCCCCAGCCGCCCAGGCTGAAATTCATCTTGCTGGCCTGGCCCTCGGCGCTGGCAACCTGGATGCCGGAACGCACGTCCGCCACCAGCAAGGTGGTTTCCGCTTCCTTGAACTTGACGCCGCCTACCAGGCCGCCGATGGCGCCCAAGGCGCCGCCCATTTTGCCGAACAGGCCGCCCACCGCACCGCCGACACCGCCGGTATCACTGGAGAACTGGACCGAAGGCGTCATCACGAAATCGGCTGCCTGCAACTGGCCGCCGCCCAGATTGGAACCTTCCTGCAATTGCCCGCCCGCCGACAGCGCGCGCTCCTGCTGCAGGTTTTGCATCGCCACGCCGCGTTCCACCACGGTAAAACAGCCGGACTCTTGCACGATCATGCGCAGCATGGTGGATGGGGAGCCCAGGCTGTACTGGCTCAACGAAGCCAGCATCTGGCTTTGCGGTTCGGCCACGGCCAGCGTTCCCAGGTTGACGTTGCATTTTTCGATGGCGCCCTTATCGACACTTTCTGCAAACGCCGCACCGGAAGCTGCGGCCAGGCCGGCAGCGAGTAAAAAAGAGTGCAGGAGTGCAGGAGCGGGCGTTTTTTCGAAAGGGTGTTTCATTTGTTCTCCGTAGTAGGTGGCGCATGCCAGATTGTCAATTGCACAAATTGTATCAAATTGCCCCCTTAAATAGTTACTTGCAGGGCAAGAATAAATGGATATGGCTTCCATTTGCCCCTGATCTGTGGCGCGGCGGCATCAACTTCTGCACTGCCGGGGATATGGGCAAATCGCTCGTAACAAGATCATCCAGTGAACGGAGCAGGGGCGCCGGGCCGACACGGCTGGCATGGGTCGGGGCCTGGAAAAGGAAGGGGGGCTCGTTCTAATTGCCAAGGAATGCGGCCGAATGGTGGCAGCTATCACAGCGTCAGGAAGAGGATACCGTCGATGGCGTATATTCTTCAACCGCGACGCCATCTTTTCCTTCGCGCTTGACCTTGTACATCAGCAGGTCCGCTGCCTTGATGATGCTGTGGATATCATGCGCGCGGCCTTTAAAGGTAACGCATCCCATGCTGCAGGTAAGCGGCAGGCTTTCCATCTGAAACGCCAGCTGGATTGCATGCCGGACTTTTTCAATGAAGGTACAGGCCTGCGGCAGGCTGGCTCCATGGATGAGCAGGGCAAATTCGTCGCCGCCCAGGCGGGCGACGACATCGCTTTGGCGTATCGATTTCTGCAGGGTGTGCGCCAGCAGGCGAAGCACCCGGTCGCCTTCATCATGCCCGTCCCTGTCGTTGATGCCCTTGAAATCATCCAGGTCGATGTAGGCCAGTGCGAAGTCGGCTTCTTCGCGCGCCATCAATGCCAGGCTCGCTTCCAGGCGCTCCAGGAAAGCGCGGCGATTCAATATCCCGGTGACGGCGTCGGTGCGCGCCAGGTCTTTTTCATTTTGCAGGTGTACCGCCAGGCGCTCCAGCAGCAGCACGATGACCGCCATGGTCGCCACATGCAGGAAAAGATTCCAGAACAGGATGCCGGGCCGGCTAGCCAGATAGTTTTCCTTCAACTGTTCCACGAGCAAGGGCACTGCGGAAATGAAGGCGACGAAGATGCCGGTATTTTTTCCGGCATACCAGGTGGCGAAGCCGACCGGAATGATATAGAAAATGGAGAGGGAAATATCGATGCCGATCAGATAATCGGGGACGCCGATGAAGATGGTGGCGGCAAGTGCCGCTATTAGGATCGCCGGGCGTGGAAAATTTTTCAGCCGCCTGTCGACGTGAGCGAAAAATCTTTTCTTATCCATTTGGGCTCCATAGCAAGAGCTCGTTCATGATTTCGGTTGATCCCGGCGGCCATCTACAGCTAACCCAAAAGGCCGTCGCTCGCGGCGGCAAGCGGGCTTTTTCATTTTAACCCCGTTCGTCCGGCATCTGTCCGGCATCTGTTTGGTGGTTTCGCTGCCGAATTTTCTTTCGGCAGCTATCAGCTTGGTGCTGCTTTGCGCGAGATCGTTTTCTTCCACATCATGTAGGCGTTGATGCAAAAAGGCACTATAAAAGATGAAAACAGCAGCATGAAAAATTCGGCCTCTACGAATACGGATCCTGTCATTTCTATTACCCCGCTGTGCGTGACGACGGAGTTTATTTAAACATGGCGGTGTAACCGGATTGCTTCGCTGCGGACTGGCTTTGTAAGGAAATGTTGGGTTTGTCAGGATGCTCGGCTAATCCCATGTCCAACATGGCCAGGCTTGCCGGTTTTGGAGCGTTTATGGCGTGGAACGTAACTGGCAGAAGTATATTTGAATGTAAAAAAGATAATTAATGAGATATCATCTTTATGTTGATATCCTTATTGAAGAATGAATATGCAACGATTAGCGTTGTTTGTCAGCGGACTGATGTTTGCATCAGCCGCCATCGCCGCACCTGGTGACGAAGTGAGGGAAGCAGCAAAAAGCATGGGTTATCCGCTAAAGGTCAGCATCACTGCGGAAGCTTGCAATGAGGAGCAGGCGAATGCCTTGAGCACGTTAGTACCTCTAGACGGGCTGGGGGTGACACTTGTCAGCCGCAGCGTCGCTAGTAGATTCCTGGTTGCAGGGCAAGCGGTGCAGCCGGGGTCGGTGATACAGGATGGGAGCGTGGTATCCAGTAAGTGGGTTTTCAAATCTGCGCGGATCATCGCTGATTCAGACCTGCAAAGCCGGCGGATACAGCAGGCACTGGCTGATTTGATGGACAAGGCCTGCAGTGTCGACTGGACCATTTCCAAATTAACAGATCCGGCAGGCCGCTAGCTTCAGATAACCGCCCGTATCAGCTGCAGCGCCGGCGCCACAATATCCTGCAGCGTATCCACGCGCTTGCGCTCTATCGCTTGCAGCACCAGTTCATTGACGCCGCCGACGACCGCCATCGCCAGTTCCGGCGACAGCGGCGTTTCGCGTTGTTCCGCGTTCACCACCTTCAACATGAAGGCGACGATCTCTTCATTGATGCGGCGCCGCGCCGCCAGGCCTTCTTCGCCCAGGCCGAGGATTTCTATGAACAGCGTGCGCATCAGCACCGGGTTTTGCGCGATGGAGCCAAGGTAGGCGTTCATCGCGCGTTCCAGCTGGGTTTGCCAGTCGTGCGCGGGGTCGATGGCATTGCGCAAGACCTTCAGCGCATGCAGGCTGGCCGCCTCATACAGCGCAATAAAACATTCCTGCTTGGTGGCATAGTGTTCGTAGAAGGTGCGGCGCGATACGCCCGCCAGCCGGACGATGTCGGCGATCGTGGTGGCGGCATAGCCATTGGCGGCGACTGCATTGGCCATGCCGTCCAGCAGGCGGTGGCGGTGTTCGTTGTCGGTGTAGGTCTGGGTCATAAGCATGGAAAATCGTTTGGTACTTGACAGTACCATAAATCGGGCGCAGTATCGCAAAAATGGTACTCCATCGTACCGCTATGCAATTAACTGTTCCCGTGGGGCAAATATGAGCAATCTCGTAGTCCGCCGTTTATTGATCGACCTAAAAGCGCCTTTCGCCCGCCGCTGGTGCGGCGGTGACGCGTTCCGCTCGGCCTTTTTCAATGCGCTGTCGATGAGCTTCCCGGTCGGCGAGCAATTCTTTATCGATGCGGTGCGCAATGCGCAGGCGATGCTGCCGGCAGCGCAGCAGCAAGAATTCCAGCAACAGGTGCAAGGCTTCATCGGGCAGGAGGCGACGCACCGCCGTATCCATGCGCTGTTCAACCAGCATTTGGAACAGCAGGGTTTGCACAACGCGTGGGAGGATCGTGCAACGCAGCGCATGAAACTGATGGAAGGCAGCGATCCGCGCCATTGCCTCGCGATCACCGCTGCCACCGAACATTTCACCGCGATTTTCGCGGAGTGGATGCTGCAGCACCCGCACGCGCTGGACGGCAGCGAGCAGCGTTTGCAGACCATGTGGCTGTGGCATTCCGCCGAAGAGGTGGAGCACAAGAGCACCGCCTTCGACCTCTACCTGGCGCTGGGCGGCGACCATGCGTGGCGCCTCACCTGGTTTCGCCGCACCACCTTTATCTTTTTAACCGATGTATTGCGGCAGACGGTGAACAACCTCAGGCGCGACGGCGCGCTATGGAAATGGCGCACGCTGGCCAGCGCCGCTGCCTTCCTGTTCGGCAGGCAAGGCCTGATCCGGCAAACCTACCAGCCCTGGCGCGCCTACCTGCGGCGAGACTTCCATCCTGGCCAGCAGGACAGCGGGCTATCGCAGCGCTGGCTGCAGGACAATGCAAAACAATATGTCAGGGTAGGCGCCGCCTGAGCGCCCGATTTCCTAATCTGCTGTCCATGATGCCTGGCTGCAATTTAGCGAAAAATAATCTGCCGGGCTGGCATGTGCGGATAAATTCATGAGACTATAAGAACGTACATTCAATATTGACAAGATTTGCATGTGCGATGTGTGTGTACGATGCGCATGCATCAGGTTTGAAATTTCCGCGTTACGTTTTGCATCTTTAATTTTAAAATCAAGGAGCGAAAAATGGCAGGTTGGTTTGAACTGAGCAAAAGCAAGGATGGTCAATTCCACTTCGTTCTCAAGGCCGGCAACGGGGAAACCATTTTGACCAGCGAGTTGTATCACACCAGGGCCTCTGCAGAAAACGGCATGGCTTCGGTCCGCACCAACTGTGCGCTGGACGAGCGCTATGAACGTAAGGAATCTTCCAACGAGAAATTCTTTTTCAACCTGAAAGCGGCCAACCATCAAGTCATAGGCAGCAGCCAGATGTACAAGACGGAAGCATCGCGCGCAACCGGCATAGAATCCGTCAAGGTTAACGGCAAATCTGAAACGGTCAAAGACCATACCTGATGCCGCCAAGGCTCAGGCCTGGTCTCAGCGGCAAGAAAAAGCAGGGCGCCATGCCGTTCATGGCGCCCTGCAATTCCGCTGCTGCGTGGTTTGACGCTTGCCCATTCTGCCGCTGCGGAGCGCGGTTTGCCTGTTAAGCCTTGGCCCTGGCCAGATTCAAGCCGGCAGAACGCTCGGCCTGCTTCATCCCAAAGCAAGTCCGCAGCCATCCCACCCGCGCCACCAGGCCCGAAGTAATCAGCCAGCAACCCAGCACGGTTCCAACGCCTACCAGCAAAGCTTCCAGCGCACCGCCCAGTTTCAGCGGTATCAGCCAGTAAGCCAGCAAGATTATCAGGCTCTGGTGCAGCACATACCACGGATACACCGCCTGGTTGGCCCACGGTAGCCAGCGGAAAGGCCGGTTCAGCAAGGCATGGCCCCAGCCCAGCACTGCGCACAGCATGCTCCAGGCATATAGCGCGCGCAGCGCCCAGATCGTCAGCAACTGCCAGATTGGCGGATCATCGGCCAGCAGATTGCCGACTACCCTGTAGACGACAAACAGCA
The DNA here is from genome assembly GCA_013287275.1 of Betaproteobacteria bacterium. Taxonomy (GTDB): domain Bacteria; phylum Pseudomonadota; class Gammaproteobacteria; order Burkholderiales; family Burkholderiaceae_D; genus Undibacterium. The sequence continues at coordinate 48,195 of JABDED010000012.1, read as the reverse complement.
GCAGCGCGGCGGCGATAGACGGCTTGCGCAAGCGTGCCAGCTCGGTCCAGATGGCGATATCCCCGCCCATCCACCAGCCGAAGATGAACATGGTGAAATAGGCCGCATGCGCATACCAGTCATTGATCACCGCATGGGTGTCCGGGAAACTCAGCTGCAGCGAGATGATCCACACATAGATGATCGCGGCCGGCAAGACAAAAAGTTTCCAGCCGCGCAGGCCGAGGAAGGCGGCGCGCCAGCGGGTGGCGATTTCGCCGATGGCGGGCACGCGCGCCAGTTGCCGGCCCAGCAGCAGGACGGCGGTATAGATCCATAGATAGACCAGGTACCACAGGTGGTTCCAGGTAAAGCCGTACTGCCAGCCGTCAAAGGCATTCGCCGGCCAGTGGTAGCCGCTATAGTAATGGACGAGGAATTGCCAGAAACCCGGTTCCACCAGGCCATTGGCCACGCCCTGGCAATAGGGCTGCACCACCACCGCCATGCCGAACAGCAGCGGCAACAACAGGCGGCTAGTCCTTTGCAGGAAAAAGCTGGCTTTCAAGCCGCCGGCCCTCTTTTCCTGCAATTTCTGCAGCAGCATCGCAGTGGACATGCCGGAGATCAGGAAGATCAGGTCCATGCGCCAGCGGTTGACGAACAGCATCGGCCATTGCAGCCATTCGGCGGTATGGCCGCTCTTGATATGGAAACCCCAATCCTGCACATAGACCATCGCCAGGTGGTACAGGATCAGCAGCCCGAAGGCCAGTGCGCGCAGCGCATCGATATCGTGACGACGCTTGCTTGGTGTAAAACTCTGCATGTCAAAGTTCTCCTTGTGGGTGACACCCGCAATGTAGGGGTTTGCCCGTCACCGCGCTGCGAAATGTGACGACCTGAGGGTAAAAAGGGATAAAAGGAGGCCGGTAGTGACGAATTTCGTCAGCTTTTTTCAAGGCGGCGGGTAAAATGCCCGCATGAGCCCAGACCCGCCAACTTCCATTACCCACATCAAAGCGTCAACTGAAGCGCAAACCGGCGCAAGCGTCGATATATTAGCTGGCCCGGCGCCGGCCAATCCGGCCGCGCATGACTTGCTGGCGCGCTACCAGCCGTGGCGGCGCATCGTCGAGCCTGGCTTCTGGATTGTCCTCCTTTGCTTTGAAGCAACGATGAACAGCATGGTGACCTGGCTGGACCTGAGCCGCTCCGGGCTGGGTTTTGCCGCATGGGAACCTGTGGTCTGGGAGTTGAGCAGCAACCTGATGGTGCTGGCGCTGATCCCTGTGATACTGGCTTTTGAACGGCGCTATCCGCTGCAACTGGCCACGTGGCGGCAAAACTGGCGCTTGCACCTGGCCGCCAGCGCAGTGTTTTGCCTGCTGCACGTCAGCGGCATGGTCGCCTTGCGCAAGCTGGTCTATCTGCTGGCCGGCTATCACTACGATTTCGGCGGCTGGATGCGCGAAATAGGCTATGAATACCTGAAAGACGTGCGCGCCTATGCCAGCATCCTGGCGGTGGTGGCCCTGTACCACCTGTTTTTGCTCAGGTTGCAGGGCGAGGCGCGGCTACTGGAAGCGCCGGAAGCCGGCCCGCCTGAAGGTTCAATCGAGCACCCGGAGCGTTTCCTGGTGCGCAAGCTGGGCAAGGAATTCCTGCTGCCGGCGGCCGAGGTGGAGTGGCTGCAAGCCTGGGGCAACTACGTCAACCTGCGGGTGAGAGCGCATGATTACCCGCTGCGCTCGACCATGGCGGCGATAGAAGGCCGTCTGGACGCCAGCCGCTTCGTGCGGGTGCACCGCAGCTATATCGTCAACCTGGATTACATCCAGGAGATCGTGCCGCTGGATTCCGGTGACGCCCGCGCCACCATGCGCGACGGCAGCCAGGTGCCGATCAGCCGGCGCTTCCGGGATAATCTGCGCAAGCTGTCGGCGGCATGACCGATGCCATGGGCCGAGCAAAAACTGCTTAAAAACGGCCATCCCAACCGCATAAAATTCGGAAAAATCGACAGAACTAACGGCTAAATTAGCCGCCATATTGCCCACACTCCAAACTTGCGCGCCGACCGGCAAGCAGAGCTATACTGTCCGCACAACAAGAAACTCAGGAGTTTTTATGTCTTCAGTTCCAGAACAAGGCAAGGCGGCAATCGTCGCACAAATTCAACAATTAATGGCTCAATCCGTTGCTGCCGCAGAGCAAGACCAGGCGAGGCAATTCATCACCCAATATTATGGCGACATCGACGAGGAAGATTTCCTGACCCGCGATGCAAAAACCTGGACCGCAATAGCCCTTTCCCACTACCAGTTCGGCAGCGAATTCGCCAGCGGCGCCCCCAAGATCCGTATTTTCAACCCCAAACTCAGCGACAACGGCTGGGACGCCGCCCGCACCGTGGTGGAATTCATCAATGACGACATGCCCTTCCTGGTCGATTCCATCTCCATGGAAATCAACCGCCAGGGCGGCGCCGTGCAATTCATCGTGCACCCCTTGTTTGCCGCCGAGCGCGACGCCAAGGGCGTCTGCTCGTCGCTGGCGCCGGCACAGGGTGGCAAGAAGCAGGAATCCTGGATCCATATAGAACTGGACAAGATCACCGACCCCAAGCGCATCGCCGAACTGGAAGAGGGTTTGCGCAGGATCTTGTCGGACGTGCGCTCCTCGGTGGAAGACTGGCCGCAGATGACGCAAAAAGTGCCGGAAATCCTGGCCAGCCTGGGTGGCGCCGCCAAAGTGGTGCCGCTGGAAGAGCTGGATGAGGCGCGCGCCTTTTTGCAATGGATGGCGGATAACCACTTCACCTTCATCGGCTACCGCGAATATGAACTGAAACAGGAAAATGGCGAAGACGTGATGTACGTCGTCGCCAATTCCGGCCTGGGCATCCTGCGCGAGCCGCAAGCCGGCGGCATCTCCGAAAGCTTCATGCAATCGTCGCCGGAAGTGCGCGCATTGGCGCGCAAGCCGCAGATCCTGGTGCTGACCAAGGCCAATTCGCGCGCCACCGTGCATCGCGCCGGCTACCTGGACTATGTCGGCGTCAAGCGCTTCGACGCCGAAGGCAAGGTCATCGGCGCGCGCCGCTTCGTCGGCCTGTATACCTCCAGCGCCTACCACGCCTATCCGCGCGAAATCCCGCTGCTGCGCAACAAGCTGTCGCGCGTGATGCAGCGCGCCGGCTTCCCTGAGCACAGCCACGCCGGCAAGACGCTGCTGTCCATCTTTGAGAGCCTGCCGCGCGATGAGCTGTTCCAGATCGGCGAAGATGAGTTGTATAGCACGGTGATGGGCATCCTGCACCTGGGCGAGCGCAGCCGCACCCGCCTGTTCGTGCGGCGCGACGACTATGCGCGTTTCTATTCCTGCCTGATCTACCTGCCGCGCGAAAGCTATAACACCGAAGTGCGGCTGCGCATGCAAGAGATATTGAAGCGCGCCTTCAACGGCATCAGCGTGGAATTCAACCTGCAATTGTCAGAGTCGGCACTGGCACGCGTACACATGCTGATACGCACCGATCCCGGTCCTACGCAGCCGGTGGACGTCAAGTCGATAGAGGCGCAGCTGGCCGCCGCCGTGCGCCGCTGGGAAGAGGGCGTGTTCGAGCACCTGGGCAAGCTCAAGGGTGAGGAAAGCGCCAACCTGGCGCGCCGCGAATTTTCCATGTCTTTCCCGGCAGCCTATCGCGAAGATGTGTCGGTAGACCAGGCGGTGGACGATTTCGTAGCCAGTCGCAGCCTGAGTTCCACTTCGCCCGTCGCCATGTCGCTGTACCGCCCGGCGCCGGCCGATACCGAATCCGATGCGCTGAGCATCTTGCGCTTCCGCCTGTACAGCCTGGGCCGCGCGGTGCCGCTGTCCGGCAGTTTGCCGATGCTGGAAAACATGGGCGTGCGCGTGGAGAGCGAGCGCTCGTATGTAATAGAGCGCGCCGATCTGCCGGCCATCCATATCCACGATTTCGGCCTCAGCCACACCTTTGGCGAACTGCAGTTTGAGCAAGTCAAATCCAAGTTTGAAGAATCCTTCGCCCGCATCTGGGGCAAGCAGGTGGAGAACGACGGCTTCAACCGCCTGACCCTGGCCGCCGCCCTGTCCAGCGACGAGATCGTGATGCTGCGCGCGTATGCCAAATACCTGAAGCAGGCCGGCTTTACCTACAGCCAGAGCTATATAGAGCAAACGTTGTCCAAGCACGCCGGCATCACGCAGGCGCTGGTGCGCCTGTTCCATGCGCGCTTCGTGCCGGCCCATTCGGAAGGGCGCGACAAGTCCATCAGCATGGCCGCCGCTGCGATAGAGGGTCAGTTGGACAAGGTCGCGGTCGCCGATGAAGACTTCATCCTGCGCCGTTTCCTGGCGGTGCTGCAGGCTTCACTGCGCACCAACTACTACCAGATAGGCGAGGGCGACAAGCGCAAAGCCTATCTGTCGATCAAGTTCGATTCCAGCAAGATACCGGAGCTGCCGCAGCCACGGCCGATGTTCGAGATCTTCGTGTATTCACCGAGGGTGGAAGGCATCCACCTGCGCGGCGGCAAGGTCGCCCGCGGCGGCCTGCGCTGGTCGGACCGGCCGGAAGACTTCCGCACTGAAGTGCTGGGCCTGGTGAAGGCGCAAATGGTCAAGAATGCGGTGATCGTGCCGGTAGGCTCCAAGGGCGGCTTCGTGCTGAAAGCCGCACCGCCGGCCTCCGACCGCGAAGCTTACCTGAAAGAAGGCGTGGCCTGCTACCAGACCTTCCTGCGCGGCCTGCTGGACCTGACCGACAACCTGGTCAAGGGCAAAGTCGTGCACCCGGAAGGCGTGGTGCGCCACGACGAAGATGATCCTTACCTGGTGGTGGCCGCCGACAAGGGCACCGCCACCTTCTCCGACTATGCGAATGCGATCAGCGCCGAATACAATTTCTGGCTAGGCGATGCATTTGCATCCGGCGGCTCGGTCGGCTACGACCATAAAAAAATGGGCATCACCGCGCGCGGCGCGTGGGAAAGCGTCAAGCGCCACTTCCGCGACTTCGGCGTTGATACGCAAAGCACCGAGTTCACGGTGGCCGGCGTCGGCGACATGTCCGGCGACGTCTTCGGCAACGGCATGCTGTTGTCCAAACACATACGCCTGATCGCCGCATTCGACCACCGCCATATCTTCCTGGACCCAAGCCCGGTGGCGGCCAGCAGCTTTGCCGAGCGCGAGCGCCTGTTCAACCTGCCGCGTTCGTCGTGGGAGGATTACGACAAGTCGCTGATCTCGGCCGGCGGCGGCGTGTTCTCGCGCGGCGCCAAGAGCATCCCGCTGTCGCCGGAAATCCAGGCCGCGCTGGACATCAATGCGCAGAGCATGACGCCGGTGGAACTGATGCGCGCCATCCTGAAGGCGCCGGTAGACCTGCTGTACAACGGCGGCATCGGCACCTATGTGAAGGCCAGCTACCAGAGCCATGACAGCGTAGGCGACCGCGCCACCGACGCCTTGCGCGTCAACGGCAACGAGCTGCGCTGCAAGGTCGTGGCCGAAGGCGGTAACCTAGGCTGCACGCAACTGGGCCGCATAGAATACGCAATGAACGGCGGCCGCATCAATACCGATGCGATAGATAACTCCGCCGGCGTCGATTGCTCCGACCATGAAGTCAATATCAAGATATTGCTGAACGCCGTCATCGAAGGCGGCGCGCTGCCGGAAAGCGAGCGCAACGACCTGCTGGCCAGCATGACCGATGAAGTGGGTCTGCTGGTGCTGAAGGACAATTACTACCAGACCCAGTCGCTGGCGGTGTCAGGCGTGCGCGGCGGCAAGCTGTTGGACGACCACGCCCGCTTTATCCGACACCTGGAAAAAGCCGGCCGCCTGGACCGCGCGGTGGAATACCTGCCCTCCGAAGAAAAAATCAGCGAGCGCAAGGCCGCCAAGCTGGGCCTGACCTCGCCGGAACGCGCGGTGCTGCTGGCCTACAGCAAGATGGAGTTGTTCGACGAGCTGATCAAGTCCGACCTGATCGACGATGAATATGTGGCGCAGGCGCTGACTGGCTACTTCCCGCAGGCGCTGCAAGACCGCTTTGCCGCCATCATGCCGCGCCATCCGCTGAAGCGCGAGATCATCGCCACCGTCATTTCCAACGACACCATCAACAGCACCGGCAGCGTATTCGTACACCGCATGCGCGAAGAAACCGGCGCCACCGCGCCGGAAGTGGTGCGCTGCTTCATCCTGGCGCGCGAAGTGTTCGGCATCAGCAAGCTGTGGAAAGAGATAGATGCGCTGGATGGCAAGGTGCCGGCCTCGGCCCAGTCCGAAATGCTGATCGACGCCGGCCGCCTGATCCTGCGCGCCACGCTGTGGTTCCTGCGCCGCCGCTCGGTCAAGATGCCGATCACCCAAGTGCTGGAATTTTTCTCGCCCGGCGCCGCGGTCATCGCGCGCGATTCCGGCAGCTACCTGGCGGCAGAAGACCTGAACGCTTGCCAGTCAGCGCAAAACGCGCTGGAAGAGCAGGGCGTACCCAATGAGGTGGCTCAGACCATTGCCCGCCTGGACAATATGTATGCGCTACTGGACGTGGTGGAAACCTCGCACGAATCCGGCCGCCCGGTAGAACTCGCCGCCGCGCTGTACTTCAAGCTGGGCGGCAAGCTGGGCCTGCGCTGGGTCGCCTCGCAAATCGGCAACCTGCCCTCCGACACCCACTGGCAAACCATGGCCAGGGCCGCCATGCGCGATGACCTCGCCAGCCTGCAACGCCAGATGACAGCCGGCATCCTGGCCCATTCGCCAGGGTTGAACGACCCGGAAAAACTGCTGGCCGCATGGGAAGAGCACAGCGGCAAGGCGCTGGTACGCGTGAATGAGGTAATGGCCGATGTAAAAGCCGCACGCGAATCGGACCTGGCGATGCTGTCGGTGTTGTTGCGGGAGTTGAGGATGCTGGCCTGACGCGGTATAGGCAGGCGGTGAATTCTCCGTACTTCGGAGCGACAGCCGCCTGCCAAATCACCAGCACCTAAAGTAGGGTGCAATAGCAACGCGTATTGCACCGAAGGTGGCTACATCACGCCGTACGAATATTGACCAGCCATGTGGGGTGATCAGGAACTGCCCACGCGTTCTCACCTCATTAAGGTGCCTTCCATTTTAATACCGTCGTTGACAGCGTGGGCAATGCTTGCCCACCCTACCATTTTCGAATGCAAGGCACTTCGAATTGCCGGCACGCGTCAACAAGCTCATTCAATCCATGACACAGGATGGTAATGAAAAAATTCGCAGTTTCCGATAATGCCGCCGTGGTCACGAGAAGAACTCAATTGATTAGGATCGTGATGTCCCGGCTACTGGTTTTAAGCCTGGCCCTTGCCACGCTACTTCCATCCATCGCCCCCGCGCAGCAGGTCTACACCGACCTGTCCACACAGCCCGAAGGCCGGATCTACTTCAACAGCGCCACGCCAAAGTCCAAGTGGGATCTGGTGCATCGCAAGTATGACAAGACGCCGACCGTCATCTGGGCCAACCTGTATCTACCCAAGGAGATAAAGGGGCGCATCCCGGCGATGGTGATTTCGCATGGCTCGGCCGGCCCGCAGGAAAAGGATGTGCGGCGCTGGGCACGGGCCTTTAATGAAATCGGCGTCGCCGCGTTTATTGTCGATTCTTATGGCCCGCGCAATATCGCCAGCACCGAGGCCGACCAGGGCAAGCTGAGTCCCGCCGCCAACGATGCCGATGCACTGGCCGCGCTCAGGCTGCTGGCGACCGATCCGCGCATCGATCCTACAAAAATCGGCCAGATAGGTTTTTCCCGCGGTGGCGGAGTCGCCCTGGAAATGACGATGGAAGCCTTCAGGAAAGGCATGATCGATGACGACGTCAAGTTTGCCGCGCTGATCGCTTTTTATCCTGGCTGCGCGCAGGTCTGGTGGGCTACGCCGGCGCCGAAGCTGACGGGCACGCCGCTGATGATGGCGCTGGGAGAAAAGGACAACTACACGCCGGCAAAACTGTGCCAGAACTTCGCCGAAGTGATGCAGCGCGACCAGCAGCAGGTGGAGGTGCATGTGTATCCCGGCGCCTATCATGATTTCGACAATACCAATGCCTATTACAAATACCACCCCTCATCAACCTCTGTCCAGAAGTGCCCGCAGATTCAATTCGACATGGAGCACGGCGAATATCGCTATCTGCTGACCGGGGAAAAACTGGCGTCGCTGAGTGCAGTCGAGGAACTGACCAAGGCCTGCATCATGCGCGGAGTAGCGACCGGGTCCGACCTTGGACAGGGCGACAAGGCCGAAGCGGATGTGAAGCTATTCCTGAAGAAGGCTTTCCACCTTCCTGAATAGGGTAGGGTGGGCAGGAACTGCCCACGCGTTTCCATCTTATTCAGCTGCCTTCCATTGAATGCCATGGACGGCGTGGGCAATGCTTGCCCACCCTACAAATTCCGGTGGCGCCATTCACCGCAATCCATGCAAACACCGATGTTTTATCGTACCATGGAAGCCGGTTCTTCTTATCATTAGCAAACGCCATGCGCCCATCTGCACTACTGACCACCGCCGCTTTTGTAGTATCCGCAGCCTTGTCCGCTTTTGCCTCTGGGCAAACGGCAACGCCCGTCAATCCAAATAAAACGCCGGCCGTCCAGCCCCAGCGCAGCGAACTTTCGGAAGCTTTCCTGAAGCGCATCCGCGCCATCACCGATACCTTTGAACCGATCGACGGCATTAGCTACGACCAGGCGGTCAACATCTATAAACGGGATACGGACGCCGAGGCAAATATTGCACTTTGGGAAGAAATATTGAAGGCCTACAAGTCTTTTTGCCGGTCGCGTTGCAAGACCGATATAGAACGCATGGATGTCTACCGGGTGCTGTTGCTGCGCTCCATGTTCCCTGAAGATGAGGCGCTCAAGCAGGCGAAACCACGCGTGTTGACGCCCACCGAAACCAGGGCTGCGATGCACTTTTACCGGCTGGCGCCCAAGCCTATCGATATGACCCCGGTGCATTAGAATCCACATCAGCCGCGATTGCCGCTAGCGGTAACCAGGCTTTCCAGACTTTCAGCCTTACAAAAACCAAGGATCTGCTATGCAATTGATAGGAATGCTGGACTCCCCCTATGTACGCCGTGTGGCGATCTCGTTGCAGTTGCTCGGCCTGCGCTTCGAGCACCAGTCCATCTCGGTGTTCCGCACCTATGAACAGTTCAGGCAGATCAATCCTGTGGTCAAGGCGCCGTCGCTGGTGTGCGACGACGGCACGGTGCTGATGGACTCCACCTTGATCATTGATTACGCGGAAGCGCTCGCCGCCCCGCGCAGGAGCCTGATGCCGGCCGGCGTTGCGGCTCGCCAGCAAGAGTTGCGCGTGATCGGGCTGGCGCTGGCCGCGATCGACAAGGGCGTGCAGATCGTCTATGAACGCATGGTGCGGCCCCCGGAAAAACTGCATGAACCCTGGATGGCCCGGGTTTCCTCGCAAATGCTGGCGGCGCTGGATTTGCTGGAAGCGGAGCTGAAAGCCCGGCCGCTGGCAGCCGACAGCGAGGCGATGGGCCAGGCCGGCGTCACGGTGGCGGTGGGATGGAACTTTTTACTGGAAATGGTCTCTGATGTGATTCCTGCCGCTTCCTATCCTGCGCTGCAAGAATATTCGCACCGGGCAGAGTCGCTGAAGGAGTTCAAGGCTGCGCCTTTCGGCGACAGCACCTACCGGCACGCCGACTGACGCATCACGTCTGATCAGGTTTGCCTATAAACATAAAAACATAAAGGAAGACAGAGATGGCAAACGGCATTGCTTCAGCACAGCGCAACATCCTCCATCCGGTATTGCTGGCCTGGCTGGTGGCCGGCACGATGGATATCACGGGGGCGATCGTCACCAGCGCCTGGCACGGCGTACCGGCCGTGCGCATCCTGCAATCCGTCGCCAGCGGGTTGCTGGGCAAGGATGCGTATGCAGGCGGCGCCAGTACGGCAAGCCTGGGGCTGGCGCTGCATTTCGTGATGATGCTGGCCTTCTCGTTCACTTACATGCTGGCTTATGGCAGATACTCCCTGGTCCGCGCCAACGCGCTGTTCTCTGGCACACTCTACGGTATCGCCGTCTATGCGCTGATGAACGCCGTGGTGCTGCCTTTATCGGCGTTTCCGCATCACCTGAAATACGATGCCGCATTCATGGCCACAGGAATAGCGACGCATATCCTGTGCGTGGGCTTGCCTATTGCGTTGATCGCAAGGAATTACCTGCGCGCAACTTAGGACCAGGCAAGAAGGGCGCGCTGCAGGCCTATTCCGCCGTGACCGGGTCTATGATCGTGGTGACTTCGGAGATGCGGTTGGCCGGGAAACCGCCTTGCTGCGCATGCTCGCGGACCATGCCTTCGTTCGGTGCGTTATAGATGCAATAGACCTTGTCGCCGGTCACATAGCTTTGCACCCACTGGATCTGCGGCCCCATCTTGCCCAGCACGCTACAGGATTTTTGTGAAATGCCCCGCAGTTCTTCTTGCGACAATTTCCCGGCCCCGGGGATGTCGCGTTCGATGACATATTTTGGCATGACATTCTCCTCATTATTGATTTCCGCGCGAACGCCAGAACTCATTTCATAAATACCCGTGAGATGCATTTGTCCCCTGCGCGGGCACCTGGGTCATTCTGGACACTCGGCGCAGGGGACAAACCCTTCGGGAACGGTCTATTTGGGCGCATCGCGTTGTTGCGCCGCTAGCAAAGGGAACCACCCTTTGCGTCGCGACGCGCCTAGCGCTGCATCCCAACTAGACTCGTTTGCATTCACGGCTATTTATGAAATGAGTTCTACTTTGTCGACCACGCTGGCCACGTGCGCCGGAATGTCTAATCGTTATAGTTCATATTGGGCGTCTAAGATAGTGGTAAACCTGGCGCGTTTCCGGCGTTTCACTGCGATCCGCATTTGGCGATATCATGTATTTCTGAGCGAGTATCCTTCGCCAATTCTTTCTTTGCTTTGGCGTAACCATTCCCTGGAGGTTCCATGCTCACCGCTACCGAACTGCAATCCGGTCCTGTGCAGGTAGTGGACTACCGCTGCACCAGCAACCCGGAAGACCAACCCTATCCAGAATTGCACGAAGGCTATTCGGTGGCCTATGTGCGCAAGGGCAGCTTCGGCTACCGCGTGCGCGGCGCATCGTATGAGCTGGTGGCCGGGTCGGTGCTGGTCGGGCGGCCGGGCGATGAATTCTTATGCACGCACGACCACCACGTCTGCGGCGACGAATGCCTGGCGTTTCATTTGTCGGAAGCCTGCATCGCTGCGCTGGGCGGCGCCGAGCGGATATGGAGCAGCGGCGGCCTGCCGCCTTTGCCGGAGCTGATGGTATTGGGTGAACTGGCGCAAACCGTGGCCGAAGGCCGCAGCGATGCAGGGCTGGATGAAGTCGGCATGTGCTTTGCCAACCGCTTTGTTGAATTGATGGCCGGCCGCAAGCATGCGCCGCAGGCAACTACCGGGCCGGACCGGCGGCGCGCGGTGGAGGCGGCCATGTGGATCGCCGCGCATGCGCCGCAAGACATCAGCCTGGACAATGCCGCGGCTGAGGCGGGCCTGAGCCCTTTCCATTTCCTGCGGCTGTTTTCACGGGTACTCGGTGTGACGCCGCACCAATACCTGGTGCGCTCCCGTTTGCGCCATGCAGCACGCCTGCTGGCTGACGACGGGCGGCCCGTCACCGATGTCGCCTACGACGTCGGCTTTGCCGACCTCAGCAATTTTGTGCGGACTTTCCACCGGGCAGCGGGCGTGTCGCCGCTGGCCTTCCGCCGCGCAGCCAAAGGAGACCGCAAGATTTTCCAAGAACGTATTGCAAGCTTATTGGATGATGGACGCCTCACCACTCAAAGGACTCCATCATGTATGACCACATTGGAATAACAGTCAGCGACTTGCAGGCGAGCATCCGTTTCTACCAGGCAGCACTGGCGCCGCTGGGCCATGTGCTGGGCTCGCACGACGACAGCTATGCCGGTTTCGGCCCGCCGGATGCGCCCGCGCTGTGGCTGTACGCCGGCGAGGGCACGGCCCTGGCAAAAACCCACATCGCCTTCCGCGCTGCCGAACATAAGGCCGTCAAGGCTTTCCACAAGGCAGGGCTGGAAGCCGGCGGCAGCGACAACGGCGCTCCGGGCCCGCGTCCCGACTATAGCGCCAGCTACTATGCTGCCTTCCTGATCGATCCGGACGGCAATAATGTCGAAGCCGTCTGTCTGTAACGAGGAGCGGCCATGGCCACCATCTATAAAGAGTTCAACGTCAATGCCGGCGTGGAAGATGTATGGGATGCTCTGCGCGATTTTGGCGCTGTGCATCAAAGGCTGGCGCCCGGTTTTGTCACAGCATGCGTGATGGAAGAGGACGCCCGCGTGATCCGTTTTGCCAACGGCATGAGCGCGCGCGAGTTGCTGGTCGGCATAGACGATACGCTGCGGCGCCTGAGTTACAGCGCGGTGGGCGGCATGGCCACGCACCACAATGCGTCGGCGCAATTGTTTGAACTTGGCCCAGGCCGCACCCGTTTCGTCTGGATCACCGACGTGCTGCCCGATGCGATGGCGGCGCCGATCGCCGCAATGATGGAGCAGGGTGTGGCGGCGATGAGCAGGGCGCTGGAATCGGCCCACGAGCCAGGTTGATCAGCACGAAGAAGACACGTCCGCGCGTTGGGCCTCTATTCGGGATGTTTGACGGCGTCGTTGCGCGCTATGCCATTTTGTGTGCTGGACAGGTGCAGCGCCAATTGCTGCCGTGTCCAGGCGCGCGCATCCTCGCCGCTTTCAAATACTTCAAACGGCAGGATGCCGTCGAACACGTGGCGCGCCTGGTTGTAGACAATGCCATAACCTTCTACCGTAGGCGGCACTACCCAGCAATTGGCGACGAGCTTCATATGCTTCACTGCAATTTCCATGTTCTTGCGCATGATGACCGAGCTATCCAGCGGAAACAGGGCGCTGACGCGGTATTCGGAAATGCCGGCCCAGGGGCCCGCCGCCGCCAGGCTTTGCGCGATGGGCGTGAGTTCGCGCAGGTAGGCGCGGGTGCATTCGACATTGAACGGCCCTCGTACCAGGGAAACGAGTATATTCCCCTCTACCGACAGGGTGAAATCGCCGTGCAATTCAAATTTTTTCATGGCTCGCCACCCGCTTGCTCGTGTGTAATTATAAGGTATAAGCGGGATCGGCCGGCGTCAACGCGAGGCCTTCATTTGTCAACGCGAGGCCTTCATTTATTGCCTGTGGCGCTGCAGCAATCTGGCGAGCTCACCGCTTTTGATCAGTCCGTCGATGGTCTTGTTCAGCTCTTCTACCTTGATATTGCCTTTCCGCGACACCGCGCACTGCGTATGGAATTCCTTGACGACCAGCGGAGGATTCAGCGGGACAGGCAAGCCGCCGCTTTTGAGGTGAGGGCCGATCATGGACATGGTGGTCACCATATAATCAAAGCGGCCCGCCATCATCTTGCGCAAGGACGAGTCGTTCGATGGTCCGTCGTCGCGCACAAAATCTGCACCCAGCGCCTTTTCCAGTTCCAGATAGGTAAAGCCGAGCACAGTGCCTATGCGTTTTCCCTTGAGGTCGCTGACGGCGGCAGGTGGTGGGACGCGGCTGGCCGAGACCAGGACTTCCGTTACAGGAATAAACGGGCGGCTCCAGTCGAAAGCGCCGGGCAGCCATTCGGGCAGATAGCCGCACAGGATATCGCCGTCGCCGCTTTCCAATGCATCCCTAAATCGCTTGCGCGACAAATTGAGAAACCTGGGGCTGCGGCCCATGCGTTCGGCCAGTATTTTTCCAAGCTCGGACTGGAAACGGTCGCGGGTGCCGACGTCATTGGTTTGCGGGCCGGTTTCTTCTTTCTGGATGATAATCAGTTCGGCTGCGCCGGTGGGCGCGTGGGGTATCAGGAACAGGCAGGCCACAATGGCTGTCAGGGGAAATCTCATCGTCTCGCTGTCAAGGGGGCATTGTCCAGGTCAGGGCTTGTCTTTGCCCCATCATATACGGGCGCCTCCGATTTGCCAAACAATTCGCGAGTCTGCCGGAAGCCGGCTTGCCGACGGGATACCCGCCCACCCTTGCAGTAAATATCTACGTGTGTCAGTACCTGCATCAAGGCTTTAACGGTCGAAAGAATTCCGTGCGCCAGTTGGCGGAGTCCGGCCCCGTCTCCGGCCCGGCGGCATAGACTTCCCACAAGTTGTCTGCAGGCTGCAGCCCCTGGGCGGTGATCCAGTCGGTGAACTCGCCCCAGGCCGGGCCCAGCCCCTCATAAGGACCGCGATAGACGGCCGTGGCCACTCTGGTTGCCGGCAACTGGCTGGCAAGCACGCGGCCGGCCGCCGTGATCCTGGCATGGACCGGCACGCCGACCTCAAAATCGAAAACTTTGGCATCCATCCTGAAGTGGTGGGAGAAAAAAGGGCCGGCAGGCGCCAAGCCCTGCGCGGCGACGGCATCCATCACTTCCTGGAAGGCCGGCCCCATGACTTTCTGTATTTCCTCGCGCGGGATCGTGAAGCGGATCACCGCAGTTTGCTGGGCGGCAGTGACGGCGACATGCGGATTGTCGAGCATGGAATTCTCCTTGCGGGCTAGATGAAAGATGGTAAATTGCACAAATCAATTTAGCATGGATGGCGGCGCATTGAAACCGGCATCACAGATTCCGACCGCTGGAACGCCTTGTAGAACCGTAAGAACAGGAGAGGACATGACCCCCATCTTCGATCGCAATTGCAGCCATGTCGGCTGGTACAACGCAGAACATGCGTATGTGTACGATACCCGCATGCAGTTTATCGCCTTTGTGCATGGGCGCGGCCTGTTCTCGCTGCGCGCGAAGCACCTGGGCTTTTTCATGGACGGCATCTTCCGCGACCGCAAGGCCGGCGCGGTCGCCTTTACGCCGGGCCATATCGTCGGCGGCACGCCACCGATCCCGCCTACGCCACCCGTGCCGGCTGTACCGCCAACACTGAATACGCCGCTGGCCCCGCCGACCCCACCCGCACCGGCAGCGCCGCCGGGCGCGTGGGCCGGAACAGGGTGGGGTGCGCTGATGCATGGTTGAGCCAGCCTGGTGTCCAGCATCTTGTTCTTGGCAAAGGCGAGCTTGAGCGGCAGCACTTCCTGGGCGCGCTGCTTTTTATTGTGTAACTGTACGTAACTTAATATGTCGAAATTCTTTACAAAATAGCTAGATATATTGGCAACAATGATGCAAGTACATGATTTTTATGCATTAATTTTATTGGCATAGCCCTTGCTATAAAGCTTGGGCAATATTGTAATAAAGTTAATACATTTACCTGAATATTGGAGAAATCATGAAGAAATTAACATTGGCGCTCACCCTGGCCCTGATGACCAGCGCCAGCGCCTTTGCTAACCCGTTTGTCAACGGCGGCTTTGAGGGCGGCAACACCAATGGCTGGACGACAGGCGCCGGATATCGCGGCGATACGCTGAACTCCGGCATGTCGCCAGGCCTGTTTTTGCCGACCGGCGCACTGTATGACGCATCTCAGAATAACCACTCGGCCATCATCTCTGCGGGCTCGGTAGATCCGCTGCTGGGCGCTTTGCTCGGCAGCACCGTGTATAACGGCAACTACTCCTTCCGCGCTGAAAACACGGTCAACGGCGGCTATGCTTCCGTGATCAGCCAGAAGGTGACCGGCTATACCGACGCCAACATCTTCTTCGCCTGGAAAGCCGTGCTGGAAAACGGCGGCCACTCCGAGGATGAATCGGCGCTGATGATGATAGTGCTGCATGACGACACCACCAACGCCGATGTCATCAGCCGCGTCTACAACGCCGGCGCCGGCGGCGGCGGCGTGGACAGCCGTTTCTCTACAAGCGGCGACCTGTTTTACACATCGCAATGGCAGATAGAGCAACTGGCCATCGACGCCAGCCTGTCCGGCCACGATTTCACGCTGTCCTTGCTGGCAGCGGATTGCAATCCTACCGGCCACGTCGGCTATGCCTACCTGGACGGCTTCGGCGCAGTGGTCCCGCCTACCGACCTGCCGGAACCGATGTCCATCGCCCTGTTCGGCCTGGGGCTGACCGGCATTGCTGCAGCGCGCCGCCGCAAGCAAAAATAAGTCGGCTTAAGCTGATCCGGCTTTTGCTTAGATGCCGCCCGATGAAGATCGGGCGGCATTTTTACTTGGATGAATTGATGCGATGAAGCGGGGTGGTAAGTCGGGATAATAAATTGGGCCAATAAATTAGGCTAACTATTCGCCATGGCACACTCCGTCTCCCGACGCTAATGCCGATGCTTACGCCGCCATCGCCGCAAAATGCTCCGCAGTAGCGATCACCAATTGCTGCCGCAAGAGTTCAAAGCTCGGCAACTGGTTGACTGTCTTGCGGGTCAGGATGGCAACCCGCCGTTTGACTGCGGGCAAGATACGGTAGGCCGGTTTTGGCAGTCCCATTTCCATGATCAGCCCCAGCGGCACCAGTCCGTCGCCGAAACCCGCTTTCACCATCTGGGCGGCGGCGCTGAATGATTCCACCGGCACCAGTTGCCGGGTGAGCAGTTGCGGATGATGCGTCCTGATCAGCGGCTCTATCTCGCGCCAGGTTGCCGAGCCGGATTCTATCGAAATCAGCGGCAGCGATTTATTCGGTTTGGTCGCACCGGCGGAATGCAGCAGCACGATGGGCTCGTCAATAATGGGATGATGGACCAGATCCTTCGCCAGCAGCGGGTCGGTACACAGACCGACGTGATAGCGTCCCAGGCGTACGCTTTCAATCACCAGCACGCTGCGATGCGCATGCAGATCGACCGAAATCCCGCGCAGGCTGTCCAGCGCGCGGCGCACTACCGCCGGCCCCCAGGAGGCGGCAATCGAATCGGCCAGTGCAAAGGAAAAATGTGAAATCGAGCCGCGCTGCGCCGGCGATCCCAATGACCGCAGTTCGGCGACCAACGGCTGCGCGCGCTGCAGGAAATCGACTGCCTGCGGCGTCAGGCGGATCCGGCGCCCGTCCGGGACGGCGATGCGGAATCCCAGCGCGTCTTGCAATGCGCGCAGGCGCTTGCTGACCGCTGACTGGGTCAGGCGTAGCTGCACGGCCGCCTCGCTGACTGTGCCATAACGTTCCAGCGCGATGAGCGCATCAATTCCGTCTAACATATTCCAGATCCTACTATGTTGTATTCCAATTATTCCATTTTATTCATGATCTGAATGTGACATATTACTCCCAGCGGCGCGAGCATTTTTTGCCGTATCGACCAGGGAGGAAAAAATGAATGCCGGCATCAAAGACTTTATAGGCACACCGCCCGCATTGACGATATGGACCGACCTCAGGGCTTACCTGGAACGCCTGGGCAAGGACCTCAGCGAAGAGGTGCACAGCTATCCGACGCCGATTGCCCGTTGCGACGTGCAACTGACCAAGCTGATAGAGCAGCGCCGGCTGGCCATGGACCTGTTGCGCCGGATGGCCGAGGTGGACCAGGCGGACTTGCCTCCGCTGTCCCCGCCCTTGCTGGCAGCGATAGAAGCCTTTTTGCAGGCGCCGGAGTTTGACCGCGGCGACCAGGAAGAAACGGTGCTGCGTGTCCGCCTGAAGGCAGCGCTGGCCAAGGTCAGTGAACAGACATGAGCAGACATGGGCATGGCGGTTTGGGACGGCGCGGCATGCGCATGTCCGGCAAATGAAGATGTAGTCGACAAATGCCTGTGTTGGGAATTAAACTGGATTTTTCCCAAACCAAAGATTGCTCAACATGACCCTTGTTTCCGACGCAGTTGCACACTATGACCGCAGGTCGATCTGGCTGCACTGGTTGACCGCTGTGCTGGTTATCTCGCTGTGGTGCGTGGGGCAGACGATAGACTGGTTTCCCAAAGGCATGCCGAGAATCACCGTGCGCAGCCTGCATATCTGTGCCGGTGCCGTACTGGGATTCTTGCTGCTCTATCGTATCTGGTGGCGCAGCACCGCCGGTGCAAAGCTGCCTCCGGCCAGCACCGGCGTGCCGCAAATGCTGGCCAGGGCAGTGCATGTCCTGCTGTATCTGGCCTTGATTGTTACTGTGGCTCTCGGTGTGTTCAATGCCTGGGAACGCGGCGACAATTTGTTTAACCTGGTGAAGATACCCGCGTTTGATCCAGGCAATAAGGACCTGCAGGCGAGTATTGAAGACTTCCATGGCCTGGCTGCCAATGTATTGCTGGCGCTGGCGGCGGCGCACGCAGCGGCCGCCTTGCTGCATCACTATTACTGGAAAGACCAAGTGCTGCGCCGCATGTTGCCGGCCAGCCCTGAAAAGTAAAAGCCTTGCCTGCCTGCTTGTCGGCAACCGCAGGCTACTATCCCCACGACAAAGCTGCTTGCTGTAGCGATAGCCGTCTGCGGCGCAGCTATGCGTTGCTGCCTGTGCCCCTCAATCCGAGGCCAGCGAGACGCGTATCTAGCCAACCGGCATGAGCGGATTAGCAACAAAAGCAGATTTCTGCTTTACTTTCTGACATGCGTAAACTATTCTTTACACATGACAGAGAAATCGCATTTTGCTATCACAGGGGACCAGTTGCTGGCGATACTGGCGGCGCTCTCCAACCCGCACCGCTTGCGGGTTATTGCAGCACTCCAATCCGGTGGGCGCAACTACATCAGCCAGTTGGCGCGGGAAATTGGCATCAGCCGTCCTTTGCTGCATCTGCATCTTCAGAAGCTTGAGGACGCGGGCCTGGTCACCAGCCAGCTTGAGCTGTCCCAGGATGGCAAGGCGCTCAATTACTTTGAAGTCAATAGTTTCGTATTCGAACTCACGCCGGCCGCCATTGCCGAGGCCGCGAAGTCCCTGAAAACCAACCCTGAACCGTAGAGGTAGCTATGTCCGAAAATGTCTTTTATGCGGCTTTTTTCTTCCCCGCCGCCGCCGCGGTGATCGTGTTCTTCATGAAATATGTCTCTGAAATCCTGCAGGCGAGAGTGCGCCTCGGCCAGGATGAAGCCTATCGCGAGATCGCGGCCAAGGCCGCCACCGCCCAGGCCGAGACGGCCGCGGCGCTCGCAGACATCCAGTCCCGGCTTATCGCCGTCGAGAAAATTCTCAAGGATGTCGGGTAGGCCGGTAACAAACAAGCAGGTCTTTTTTTGAACCTACGCCGGTCAAACCATCCGGCAATCAGGAGTTAGCAGAATGAACGAAGTCTCGTTGTCTCGCCTGTATTTGCTGAGAGCACTATACCTTCTGGTCGTCGTGGGCCTAGCTATCAATGTATGGCCGGGCGTCATCCACCACGACAAGTGGGAATTTTTCGAGGGCGTGGTCGCCTGCATGCTGGCCGCCTTTTCCCTGCTCTGCATGCTGGGACTGCGCTATCCGCTACGGATGCTGCCCGTACTCCTGTGGGAGTTGGTGTGGAAGACGCTTTGGCTAGGAATCGTCGCGCTGCCGCAATGGCGGGCCGGTCACATTGACGAGGCAATCATGCCCAATATCGTTGCCTGTTCGATTGTCGTGCTCGTCTACATCGCCATTCCCTGGCGTTACGTGTTTGCGCACTACATCAAGGAGCTTGGCGATAGTTGGAGCTTGCCTCGCTTATCTGCCGGCCGTCCTGCAACCGAGGGCGTGCGATGAGAAGGGTGCTGCGTTTTCTGGGTTTCTGCCTGTTGGGCCTGGTTGCCTTCGTTGTCCTGGCTGGCGGGCTGTTGGGCTACTTCGTCTACTCGCCTGACCCTGAACTTCCACAACTGTCCGGCACGCTGACCAAGGGTAGCATCGAAGTGGGCGGGTTGAAGCGGACTTACCTGACCTATGTACCGCGGGGGCTGCCGAAGGGCGCGCCGCTGGTGCTGGTGATGCACGGTTCGGGTGAAAACGCCGCGCAAATTCGGGTCGGGACCGGGTATGGATTCGAGCGCCTTGCCGACGAACATGGCTTCGCGGTCGCCTATCCCGATTCTTACAGCTTCGACTGGAACGATTGCAGCAAGATCGGCGACTTCAGCGTGAACGGGCGCGAGGTCGACGACGTGGGTTTCCTGGATGCGCTGGCGGACAAGCTGATTACTGAAACCGGCGCCGACCGCAGCCGCGTGTTTGCGACCGGCGTTTCGGCTGGCGGTTTCATGTCGCTGCGGCTTGCGCTTGAAGATCCTTCCCGCTTCCGCGCAGTGGCGGCGGTATCGGCCAACGTGCCGATGCCGGAGAATTTCAAATGCAAGCCTGCGGGGCAGGGCACGTCCGTCATGATCATGAACGGCACCAAGGATCCGCTGGTCCCGTTCGGCGGTGGCGAGGTCAATCTGCTCGGCTTGTTCTACAAGAACGGCAACGTCCGGTCGTCGCAAGGCTCAGGCCAATATTTTGCGGATTTCAACCATATCGCCGGCACGCCCGCAAGCAATCAGACCTCAGTGGTCGATGGAGTCGGCGTCGATCAGGCACTCTGGCGCAACGCTTCCAAAGTGGAGGTGGAACTGGTTACCATTCACGGCGGTGGACACGGCATTCCGCAGCCATACTGGCGCCGTCCGCGGCTATTGGGCCCGTCGCCAATGGCGCCGAACGGACCGGCAATGATCTGGGCCTTCTTCGAGCGGCAGCGATGAGCCGGCCCGTGCCACGTTGCACGGCGACGAACACCGCCGAAGCACCGGGAAATAGAATGCAGGCCCGCACCGTAACCGGGGCATTGAGATGAGCGTCCTGCAAGTCAGCGCCGGCAGTTCCGAGTTGGTGCGCGCGGCGGCGACGCTGGTATTGTTCCTTCATATCAGCGCAGGAAGCATAGGCCTGTTATCCGGTGCTGCCGCATTGATTTTTCGCAAGGGCTCGCGGCTGCACCGCATCGCGGGAAAGCTGTTTGTCGGCGCCATGCTGACCATGTCCGCGATCGGCGCCAGTGTCGCGCCTTTTTTGCCGGTACCCGAAAGAGCGACCGTGGTCGCCGGGGTGGTGACGTTTTATCTGGTGTTGACCGCATGGATGACCGTCAGGCGCA
This sequence comes from Betaproteobacteria bacterium, assembly GCA_013287275.1. Lineage (GTDB taxonomy): Bacteria > Pseudomonadota > Gammaproteobacteria > Burkholderiales > Burkholderiaceae_D > Undibacterium. The sequence goes on along the minus strand of JABDED010000012.1, from coordinate 27,132 downwards.
AGGCCGGAGGTGCTGGCCCATTCGATATCGGTGTGCTGTTTGTCTCGCTGGGCATCACCGTCGCCAGTGCCACATTCATCTGGATGGCATCGCATAGTCCGACCGGCACGCTGGATGGTCAGCCGCGGCAGGCTTTCTACCTGTTCCTGATCATCGGCGCGATTGCTGCTGTCGGAGATATCAGGCTGATCTTGCGGCGCGGCATTGCGGGCGCCGAGCGTATCGCCAGGCATCTATGGCGCATGTGCGCCGCGTTGTTCATCGCGGCCGCTTCCCTGTTCCTGGGCCAGCAACAAGTTTTCCCAGCCTCGCTGCGCGGATCGCCATGGTTATTTGTGCCGGAGATTGTGGTCGTGGCGCTCTTGCTGTTCTGGCTGTGCCGCGTCTTCTATAATTCCACTTATAAGCGGGTGGTATCGGGTTGAGCGCTGAAGTTCCATGCTATCGACTCCCATGTTGACTATGAATAATATTGCCTCATTCCTCTTGATCTATATGCTGTGCGCATCAGGTGTACAGGCGCAGACAGTCGGAGCCGACGGCCGGGAAGCGCCGAATCCGCAGCAAGCGGCCGCAGCAGCACCTTCATCTGCACCTACGCCCGGCAAGGAGGGCAACTCTGTCGTCATCAGGGGTATCCGTAACCCGGAAGGCATGGCTTATTCCAGTTTCGTGGCGGCACAGAAAGCCTATGAAGAAAACCGGCATTACGCGCCGGACGCGCCCTTGTTGTTCCAGATGAAAACCCATTCAGGGAAATTTGACGGATTGCGTTTGACGATTGCCGGCGACAATGCCTTGATCCAGGTTCCGTACGACGACAAGGGGCAGTTCACGCTGCCGTATGACGAAGCTGCGCTAAGAGACGACGCTGAGGTGACCACGGACAAGAAGCATGGCGAAATATACTGGTTGCCGGTAATCCGCTCGCCAGGACTCGCCCAGGATACATTGCGCTTGGGCGATTTGCGCCTGTATTGCAGGGTCAAGTGGGCGCTGGAAAAGGCAGACGCTTCCGTCGCGACGAAAATGATGACCTTGTTGAGGGGGAATTGCGATTCAAGTTCCTTTATTACGCTAGGGTTGCCACAGCCTGGCATGCGCGTACGCCTGGTATCAGACAACAGACAGGAAGTCTTTCCTGTCGCCGCCAGCGGCAGCCACTATATTGCCCACCGTACGCGCTGGGAGCCGCCGTTCGGTGATACGGCATGGCCGGATGACACACGTATCGAATTCCTGCCTCCCGAGGACGGCTTTTTGCTTGATGAAGAGTGCAGGAAGACGCGGGAAAAGGATGCCGAGGATTTGTACCGCCATAGCTATGCCACCTTCGATCCGGACAGCTGCGTATGGCGGCCGAATTGACACAGACTGATGTTGCGCTTCCTGAGTCTGGCTAAGCCCACGCCGCAAACATCGCGCCTATGCCTGCTGTTACGCCCATCGCCAGCGCACTCCAGAATGCAACACGGGCCACGCCGGCGGTGACGTTGGCGCCGCCCGTTTTTTCGGCAAGCCCGCCGAGTATCATCAGCGACACAAAAGCCGCCACTTCCACCAGCGGTATCAGATGCCGGACGGTGCATGCCGCCTAGCGGTCCGTCGTCGCCGCGGCTCGCGCGCCTGGCTTAATGGGGAAGCCTTTGAAGACCGCCTCGACCGTCTTATCGGCTGCGGTGCCCGCTTCGCGCAGCATGGCTGCGCTCAGACGGCCTTCGGCGGTGCCGTGCCAAACCACCTCCCTGCGGCGCACATCGATCAGGTCGATACCCAGGCGGCCCAGGCGGTAGTCTTCCGACTCCACGCTCTCCGTGCCAGGGAAGTTCCCAGGTGTCGAGCGCAGCCCTTGCCGCTCCTCCACGATCGCGGCGACGTTCACCAGCACGTCCGGGGCCAGCTCGTCGAAGGTGTAGCCGCGGCGCTCGAGCTGGCTGCGCGTGGCGGCGAGCAGGTGCCGTTCGACGAGCGAGGGGTAGGTACTTGGCTGATCCGGCAGGAACGCAAACGTGTGATATGAGTGGAAGTCGGCATTGGGATCCTGGATGTGGGACAAGTCGGGTTTGGATGCGCATCCGACTAAGGCCAGGGTCAGGGTGGCCAGGCCGAGCAGCAGTGAACGACGGTTGGTATTCATGGGTATCCTCTTGTGAAATGGCCGGGGTTGCCGGCGTGAGCACCGCGGCGCGGTGCAATGGTTTTTTCCGGCCACGGCCATGTTGTTTCTTCATGGTGGCTGACCTGCCGGTTATGGACGTGGGCGCGAAACGGGTGCCATTAAACATCAAAATGACTTGTGTGTCAACATGATGATATTTACAAAATGACAAAGTGTCAATATTGAAAAAATGCAACGAGCACGAAACGCAAGCGGATTGCCGCGGCGGAACGGCTCGCCAATCTGGTCTCTGTTTTCTGCATCATCAACCGGCGCATTTTTTGGCTGACCATGCTCAACCGCACGTGTCCGTATGTCGAGCCAGAGATAGCACTGATGCATACGGAGATTGACCTCCTCAACCGCTTGGTAAAAGACAGCAAGAGATCCCAGGCGGCGCTGCCGCTTTCGCGCTATCTCGAAAAAATTGTGCCACTCGGCGGCTACCTCGCACGCTCCAACGATTCACCACCAGGGAACAAAGTTATGTGGCGAGGCATGCGCCGGCTGGTGGACATGCAGCTTGGTTTCAAGCTCGCATCCGAAAGATATGGGTAATCGGAAGGTGTACGTCAGGTGTGCAGGCGCAAACGGCCGCAGCAGCGTCCGCACTCGGCAAGGAGGGCAACTCTGTCGTCACCAGGGGTATCCGCAACCCGGAAGGCATGGCTTACTCAAGTTATTGCCCTCCGTGCGCGCTGGGAGCCGCCGTTCGGCGATACGGCATGGCCGGATGACACACGTATCGAATTCCTGCCTCCCGAGGACGGCTTTTTGCTTGATGAAGAGTGCAGGAAGACGCGGGAAAAAGAGGCCGAGGATTTGTACCGCCATAGCTATGCCACCTTCGATCCGGACAGCTGCGTATGGCGGCCGAATTGACACAGGCTGATGTTGCACTTCCTGAGCCCGGCTAAGCCAATGCCGCAAACATCGCGCCTATGCCGGCTGTCACGCCCATCGCCAGCGCACTCCAGAAAGCAACACGGGCCACGCCTGTGAAGACGTTGGCGCCGCCCGTTTTTGCGGCCAGGCCGCCGAGTATCATCAGCGACACAAAAGCCGCCACTGCCACCAGCGGTATCAGGTGTCGGGCAGGCGCCAGCACGACTACTGCCAGCGGTAAAGCCGCCCCCGCCGCAAAGCTGCTGGCCGAAGCGAGTGCCGCCTGCAAAGGGCGTGCTGTAGTCGTTTCTGTGATGCCAAGCTCATCGCGCGCGTGCGCACCCAGCGCGTCGTGTTGCATCAGCTTCTCTGCGACTTCCCTCGCGAGCGGAACGTCCAGGCCGCGCTTGACATAGATCGCTGTCAACTCCCGGTGTTCGCTTTGGTAATCGGTGTGGATTTCGGCCTTTTCCTGCGCCAGCGCCGCCTTTTCAGTGTCTGCCTGCGACGACACGGACACATATTCCCCGGTCGCCATGGACATGGCGCCGGCAACCAGGCCGGCGATTCCCGTCAGCAGGATATTTTCATGCAAGGCATTGGCCGACGCAACGCCCAGCACCAGGCTGGCGGTGGACACAATGCCGTCATTGGCGCCCAGCACCGCCGCGCGCAACCAGCCTATCGCGTCCATGCGGTGTCTCTCTTTGTGTCGTCTGATCATTTCTGTCACCGTTGCGGGAAGGAGAATTGGTGGGATCCTGGTCGGGGATGAATCGGTCCGGGCCGCTCAGTCAGGGCAAAACGGGGTAAGGCAAATCAAAGTAAATTCGTGTTGAATGCAGGCTGCAGGTATTTAATCATCTGGTCTTCCAGCGGCCCCGGCGCGAAGCACTCCGTCCACCGCACCCAGATGCCGGAATTGTTCAGGCCCATCCCCCTGCATCTTTGTTGCACCTTGACCAGCAAGGCCACCTTGCCGGGATGGCGCAAGGCCCGGTTCAGCTTGCCGTCCTTGGCGCGCGGAGAAAATATCATCAGCTCGCTGGGATCGACCAGGTAGCTTTGCAGCCGGGTATGCAGGGATTTTGCCTTGCCCACATACAGCACGCCGAGGTTGGCCTGCAAGGGGCCGGGATAATTGGTGAACACATATACGCCGGGGCCGGCTGGAATCTGCGAACGGTTGGCCCTGAGGGCTTCCAGCGCAACAGGCGCATTCCACTTGATCAGCTTGAACCACGCAGGTACGTCCATCGCCAAGTCCTGTCAGGGTTGAGGGTGTTGTCATTTTAGCCTCAATTTTGGCGCCTGGGCAAATTATGCGCGATCGGGCAGGGCCGTGATCGACAGCGGCGCGCATGGATTTGCCTCGTGGGTTGATGCCGGCGGGCGTGGTATTGCGGGTATATGGGTAGCTACTGGCTGCTTATGTAGGGCTGGCGACGCAGGTCAGGACTTATTTTGAATCGCCGGGAGCGATACGGCGCCTGCAAAGGATAGGTAGTGTGATGATGCTGGGTGTGGCGGCGGCTTTTGCATTGCGCTAAACCGGGCAAAGGCAAGGGAACTCTTGGGTGGTATGGACGAACCCGGCCATGCAAAGTACAGATGGCCGGGTTCGCAGTACGGCTATCAGCGTGCCGGTACGATCACCACGGTGTCGCCGGGTTTGCTTGGGCCGGTATTGCCTTTGGCGCCCGTGTTGCCGGTGGCGCCGGTACTGCCCGTGTTGCCCGTTGCACCGGTATTACCCGTTGCGCCGGTGCTGCCTGTAGCTCCGGTATCGCCAGTGGCGCCCATGCCGCCAGGCGCACCCGTATATCCAGTGGCGCCGGTTGCGCCGGTACCGCCTGTGCGGCCCGGTGATCCGGTGTATCCGGTTGCACCGGTGTCGCCGGTGTTACCAGTATTGCCGGTGGCGCCTTGCGGTCCGGCCGGGCCGGCAGGAAGCGTAAAACATCCACTAAATGCCAGCGTCGCCAATGATGCGACGAACAGTTTCGAATACCTCATGATAATTCCTTTATTTGGCTTGCGAGAACTACGCACCGTATTGTGAGCAGCTGCCCAGATTTGATCAGCTTCTGACAACATGGATCAGCGTCGGCAGATCAGGCCATCGCTACTGCAAGGTGCGTGCATGCAGGAACAAGTAAAAGCATATTCTGCACACACACCACATTTGCCGCAGAGGCTACGCGCACCGCAGCGGCGGCACAGTACGCTGGCGTACATAGCGGGGCTGGAATGCGGGACGGCATGAGCTCCTGAAATTAATGCGGTTTGCGCCCGGCCTGCGGAAAAGGCTCGCGGTGGACAACTAATCCATCTTTGCGTAAGCAGTTCTTGCATGTACCGCTCCCGATTTCACTGTTACAGTCCACTGGTTTCCTTGCTGATAGCGTATATTGAACAATCCGGGGCAAGCCTGAGCCGGCTTGCCCACTTGCCGTGAAGGAGATTGGACATGTCCAGCACCATACACCAGGAGGTGGCCTTCGCCGCCAACCCGCAGCGTATCTATCAAGCCCTTACCGATAGCCGCCAGTTTGCCGAATTCACCGGCGCCCCGGCCGAAATCGGCAACGGCGCGGGCGCCGCCTTCTCCTGTTTCGGCGGCATGATCAGCGGCCGCCACATAGAATTGCTGCCGGACCGGCGTATAGTCCAGGCGTGGCGGGTTGCCAGTTGGGAGGAGGGCATTTATTCTATCGCCAGGTTTGACCTGACAACACAGGCAGGCGCCGGCACGCTGCTGGTCTTCGACCATACCGGTTTCCCATTACAGCATTTCAGCCATCTCGCCAGCGGCTGGGAAGAAATGTACTGGGCTAAACTGCGGAATTATCTAGAATAGGGAAGGGGCAATTCTTCCCTTCATTCTTCAGTAATCAATGAAATATTTTGAAGCATGGGAAGTCAAGCAGAACTGAGCAAAACGGCGTCGATTATCGCTATTTAAGCCGCCCTCGTGCGGCTAATTAATTCCCCAGCATGCAATGCGTTCCACTACAGCAGGAAAGCCAGCAGCATCATTGCACGAGGTCAATGCGCGGAGCTTATGCCAGGCATGGTAAACATGCCTGTCTGGAACTGTATTGAGAACCGCAACTACGGCTGGTATTCGGGGTAAAAAGGTCTACACTTTTAAGGCTGCGTGCTTTTGCCTAGTGTCCTGAGTTAGAAGTTCGTTGAAAATGAAAAATGATGCAATCAGTGCCAGGCTAGGCGCAAAACGGAGCAAGGGTGGCCCCCTTGCGAGTATTTGCAACGACGCATGGCATTGATTTCATCTTTTTTCTTCGACGAATTTTTAACTCAGGACACTACCTTGCTCTACCTACAAAAATCCTGCATCGGGCAAAGGCCGCGCCGCTGGCGGCTGTACAAAACTGATGCCGCTGTTTCCTGGTAGTTGATCGAGAGGGGGAGATTACAAAATGGGTACTGCTATTGATATTGTTCAACAGGCATATGCTGCCTTTGGCCGGGGAGACGTGCCGGCAATTTTGGAGTTGGTCGCCAACGATATTGACTGGGAATTCGTCGGCCCAAAAAGCCTGCCGTATGCCGGTCCGCGGCATAGCCGCGCTGAGGTCGGTGCATTCTTTGCCGCAATCCCTACGGCCGATGCGATCTCTGCATTCGAACCGCGCGAATTCATAGAGGCCGGCGAGCACGTTACTGTCCTTGGCTGGTCGCAGGCGAAGAATGTGGAAACCGGGAAAGAATTTTCCAGCCAGTGGGCGCATGTGTTCACAGTGAAAAACGGCAGGGTCACGCGCTGGCGCGGATTTTCGGATACGGCGGCGCGCTACGGGCTGTAGAAGGACGGTCATACCGGGCATCAACCCGGGGATGCGGCAGCAATGTTGCGCTGACTGCATCCCCTTATCCATGCAGACATCAATATAACTAAGGAGACAAACGTCATGCGCATGATAATCAACGTAGAGCTACCCCACGAGCCTTTCAACAAGGCAGTCAGGGACGGTAGTGCGGGCGCCAAGATCCGCAACATCCTGGAGGCAAGCAAACCGGAAGCCGCCTATTTTACCGAGCAGGACGGGCACAGGGGAGCGGTGCTGGTGGTCAATGTAGACGAGGCCTCGCAGATTCCGGCATTGGCGGAACCCTGGTTCCTGTATTTCAATGCGGACTGCGAGTTCCGGATTGCGATGACGGCGGAAGACCTGCAAAAAGCCGGGCTGGATGCGTTGGGCAAGAAATGGGGCTGAGGAATTGAAGCTGAAGAATTGCAATAGATACCTGGGCTGCCGCATTGACACAGGCGGCAGCCCACTTATTACTTACACCACCGTATGCATCCAGTTGTGGGTATCAGGTGCTGTGCCGTGCTGGATTGCCAGCAGCGCATCGCGCAGCGCCATCGTGACCGGGCCGTTCTCGCCCTTGTTGATGCTCATCTCAAAACCATTGGCCTTGACTTCGCCAACTGGCGTGATGACGGCGGCAGTGCCGCAGGCAAAGACTTCGGTCATGCGGCCGGCGGCGATGTCGTCGCGCCATTGCTGGACCGAGAGTTTGCGTTCTTCGGATTCATAGCCGAGATCCTTGGCCAGCTCCAGCAGACTGCGGCGGGTGATGCCGGGCAATAGCGTGCCGGTCAATTCCGGGGTGACGATGGTGGTTTTGCCGTTTTCCTGGTACACGAAAAACAGGTTCATGCCGCCCATCTCTTCTATATATTCGCGATGCACCGCATCCAGCCATACCACCTGGTCGCAGCCCTTTTGCTGGGCCTGCTCTTGGGCCAGCAGGCTGGCGGCGTAGTTGCCGGCGCACTTCGCTTCGCCGGTGCCGCCGGGCGCGGCGCGCACATAGTCTTCGCTGATCCAGACAGTCACCGGCTTCACCCCTTTGGGGAAGTAGGCGCCAGCCGGCGATGCGATCAGCACGAACAGGTATTCAAGGGAAGGGCGCACGCCCAGGTAGGGATCGGTCGCGATCATGAAGGGGCGCAGATACAGGCTTTCACCGATATTTTCCGGCACCCACGGGTGGTCCAGGCTTATCAGCGTATCCGCCGCTTCCATGAACAATTCTACCGGCAAGGCAGGCATGGCCAGGCGCTTGGCGCTGCGGTTGAAACGCTCGCCGTTGGCTTGCGGCCTGAAGGTCTTGACACCGCCATCAGCCTGCGAGAAGGCCTTGAAGCCCTCAAAAATGGATTGGCCATAGTGCAGCGAAGAAGTCGAAGGATCCAGGCTCAAAGGCCCGTAGGCCTTGACTTCGCCCTGTTGCCACGCGCCGTCGCGATAGGGGATCACGACCATATGGTCGGTAAAGGTGCGGCCAAAGCTGAGATTGCTCATCTTCTCGGCGCGCTGGGCATCGCTGAGCATGGTGGCGGAAGGGGTGACGATGAGGTTGGGGGTGCTCATGGGATAGGCTCTGGATAGTAGTGAAGAATGGAAATATGTGCGGCAGGTAACAGTGCCGGCAAGGGCGTTACCCCACATCATAACAAAATTCACACGGCTGATGAATGGATGGTGCAGCGAGGCCCCTCATCTCAGCCCAAATCTCAACGTTTATCAAGGTCGATCGCAGGCCGTGGGGTGCTGCCGGCCTTGCGGGCGGGAAACTAAGCGACTGCGACCATGCTGTCCAACATAATGCTACCTAATGTTGCTTTGGCAATGTTTTCGTGGCAGCATATGTCAACGACTTTTCAAGATGGCTACCTTCCGCAACGCAGTCAACAATACGCAAATACAGCAATAATTTTGAAATAATTCTATAACGGTCTACGACTATGAGATTTTCAAATCTGTTGTATTTGCCAGGTGCGCTGCTGCTCTGCATGTTTATAAATTCAACTGCTGCGGCACCCGATGAAGCTTTGCTCGGCAAGGCTCATGGATATCCGTACGGAACGTACAAAAACTGGTACTACGATGAAGCGACGCGGGTCGGTTCCTTCTCTAATCTGGACAAGATACTTCTCAACCGCACGCTGGAAAGGGCGCAGTTTCCAAGCATGCTGCGCAGGGCACCGGTAGAGCCTACGCTTCGCTATGAATTCCAAGGAAAGTCGTATTCCATCGATGATTTCATGCAGCGTCAGCGTATTACCGGGCTGCTGATATTGAAGGACGGCGAAATACTGGTTGAACGCTATCAATATGACCGCAAGCCTGGCGACAGGTTTACTTCGCATTCAATGGTGAAGTCCATTACCAGTCTTGCGATAGGATTTGCGCTTGAAGACAAGAGCATAGGTTCTTTAGATGATAAAGCGTCAAAATATCTGCCGGAACTGGCGGGTTATACGTATGGAGACACGTCGCTGCGCAACCTGTTGCGGATGTCGTCCGGTGTCAAATTTACAGAAGACTATGGCGGCCAGGATGATCTTGCGCGTTTTGCCGAAATTTGGGGAAAACGGAACCTGGTTGAAGCAATACAGACCTTTGACCAACGTGAGACAGAAGACGGCACGCGCTTCCACTATGCATCGGTCCAGACGTGTATTTTGGGCTTGGTCATTAGATCTGCCACCAAGAAAACCCTTTCCGACTACATGGACGAGAAGTTGTGGAAACCAATGGGTGCAGAGGAAGATGCTACCTGGAGCATTGATCTGCAGGGAAACGAGACCGCCGAGGGAAGTTTTAACGCGGTCTTGCGAGATTATGGCAGGCTGGGTACGCTGCTTGCCTATGATGGCATGCTCAATGGAATCCAGATTTTGCCGAAATCCTATTTACTGGAAGCGACCGATTGGCATAGTCAGCCGCAAGCATTCTGGCCAGGGAAAGCCACCGGACTCTTCGGCTATGGCTATCAGTTCTGGATAATGCCCGGCGAGAAGCGGCGATTTGCCTTAATCGGCGTGTACGGCCAGATGATCTATGTAGATCCCGGCTCAAAGCTCGTGATGGTGCAGACAGGAGTCGCCAGGAATGCGAATATATACAATGAGTCAATGGGGTTGGAATCTTACAGCCTGTGGTCTGCCCTGGAATCAAAAAACGCTACGATACAACCGCTTGCCACTCTGACGATCCCTGCCGGCGTTAATCAATTGCTAGGCAGACTCGCTGCTGCCTGGGGTAGCAGCAACATCGACGAGCTTATGGTGCAATACCATGTGAATTATAAAAGAGATGGCAAAGATCGCGTCGCCTTGCGCAGTGAGTTTTTAGAGGGGGCATTTTCGTTCATCCGCAGCTACGAATGGAAACTCACAGAATTTCGTGAGGAAGGAAATCTCGCCTATGTAAAAGCAATCGTACAGACTGAACTTGGCCAGATTCGTGTTGAAACACAATTCATCAAGAACGGTGACCGCTGGTATGTATATGGTAATCAGCGGTAAGCGGGATTCTCAAGTTCGGTAGTGAAGGACGTATTGGAAGGTATCCGCATATGTACTTTCCGGCGGCTGGGTGTTACCTTAATCATGGACGCGCCAAATCACGGGGAGGTATTCCATCATGTCGGTTACTCCAGAGCAATTAGAAGTATTGATCCAGGAAGTCGAAACAGAGGATCCTATCGACTTTGCCGATCTGCCGTTTGAGGAAGAAGCACTACGGTCCCTGGTCGCCAACAAACTGTGCGAGATGATGTCAGAAATGGACGTGCTCAGCGACGAAGACCGCCAGCTGTCTTTGCTGGCGACCACTGCCAAGCTGGTGCTGGAAAATCTAGTGCTGCACGTCCAGCTGTTGCGCAAGGATGGCTTGCCGATGGACGACAGCACTGCGGAATTGATGCGGCGGCTGCGCGGCTAAAAATTGACGGCCCGGTGACCTGGCCACGCACCATCCACCGGAGAAAAAATGCTGGAACTCTTGAAACTGGCGGCCCTGTTTGCCGTCACGGCGCTGGCCGAGATTGTGGGTTGCTATCTGCCGTGGCTGGTGCTGAAGCAAGCCAGGCCGGTGTGGCTGTTGCTGCCAGCTGCCGCCTCGCTGGCTCTGTTCGCCTGGCTGCTCACGCTGCACCCGGCCGCAGCGGGCCGCACTTATGCAGCTTACGGCGGCATGTATATTGCGGTGGCCTTGCTGTGGCTGCGGTTTGTGGATGGCATCGCGCTCAGCCGCTGGGATATGGCCGGCGCGGGCCTGGCGCTGGCGGGCATGGCGGTCGTTGCGATGCAGCCGCAAATCTAGCGGCTTGCGTTGGTTTGGCGGAGTTGAAAAAAAGATTTCTCAACTCCATCGGACGATATCAACCCGCGACAACACCAACCCGGCCGGGCATGCCGCGCGCCTTATGCCGCCGCCTTGCTCATCAAACCTTCCCAGATAGGCACAAACTCCGCCATCACCTTGGCGTAGCTCGGACGCTGCCTGGCGCGCTCGTAGTAACACACGATATTGGCATAGTCGCTGAACGGGGCGACAAACTGGCAGTAGAACAGGGCGGGGATGGCGGAGCAGTCCGCCATCGAGAATTCGCCGCACAGCCAGTCCTTGCCGGCGAGCCGCTTGTCGAGCTGGGTGTAGCTGATGTGCAGATATTTCTCCGCCTTGGCCAGCTGCGCTTCGGTGTGCTTGCTGAAGCCGAATTTTTCAAACAGTAGCGTGCCGGATGGGTCGATCAGGTACAGGTCGCTCATGCGGTCCATGAAGCGCACCTGCCGCGCCGCATCCACGCCTTCCGGTATCAGGCGGGTACCTGTGGAGTAATGCCCTTCCAGGTATTCGATGATGATCGTCGATTCGGGGATGTGGTGGTCTTCGTTGAGTTTCAGCAGCGGCACCTTGCCGATGGCGTAGATTTTTTCATACTCGGCCTTGCCCTCCGGCGTGGACAGGCTGACCTGCACGGGTTCGAAGGCCACCTGTTTTTCATACAGTGCGATCAGGGTTTTTTGCGAATAGGTCGACAGTGGGTTGTAATAGAGTTGCATGGTCTGCTCCTGAAAAATGTTTTAAAAATTGGGCTGAGCAAGCTCGCTCAATCCAGCGCCATCAGCTTGACCAGGCAGCCTTCCCATCCTTCCCTGTGCTTGTCGCGCATTTCTTCGCTGGGGAATTCACGGTGGGTCAGGATGCAGTCGGTCTGTCCGTCGGCGGGGCGGAAGCTGACGTCGACCTCGGTCGTGACCTCGCTGCCTTCCCAGCGCCAGCTGAAGCGCAGGCGCTGGTTGGGCACGATCTCATGATAGGTGCCGGCGATGACGAGCTGCTGGCCGTCATGTTTCAGCATCGCGATGCGATAGTGGCCGCCCACGCGGAAATCGACTTCCGCCTGCGCCACGCTGATGTCGCCCGGCGCAAACCAGCGCTTCAATTGCTCGACGCTGCTCCAGGCGGCAAAGACGTGTTCTACGGGGGCTTTGCAGCGTTTGTTCAGTGTTAGTTCAAACATGCTTAATCTCCTTTGCTTGGCCGGTCCCCGGCCGTGATAAACAGCTCGTCCAGCGCATCCAGCCGGCGTTGCCAAAAATTGCGGTAAATCGAAATCCAGTCCAGCGCGCCGGTCAACGCCTCCGGCCGTAGCGCCAGCGTATGCACCCGTCCCTCAACCCGGCGGCCGACAATGCCGGCGGCCTCCAGCACCTTGATGTGCTTGCTGACGGCCGCCAGCGACATCTCAAAGGGTTCGGCGAGTTCGCTGACGCTGCGGTCCTGTTCGGCCAGCATGCGCACCAGTTGGCGGCGGGTCTGGTCGGCCAGGGCCATGAAGACCTGGTCCAGGTCCAGCGCGTGTTCTTGGGGTTTTGTATTTTTCATAAAGCTATATTCAACTAATTGGTTGAATTATAGTTTGCGAATTTTAATTGTCAACCAATTGGTTGAATATTTTGATGCAGGGGTGGTAGGGATGGCAGGCAAGGGAAGATCAAGCCCCGCCGGCGAGGCCGGCGATCAAACGATCTGGTACACCGACCAGCCGGACCCTCTTAGGGCGTGGGCCCTGTTCATCGCGGTAGTTGCGCTCAGGTAGCGGCCGGTCCTGGCCTTCATGTCGCCGTTATACTGGGCTTGGTAAAGCTCAGCTTCCTTCTGGACAAGCGTGTCCTGATTGACGTTTGTATCGCAGTAGCATTCTTCAAATTTCAACAGCCAGTGGGGAATGGTGACTGTCTTTTCAAATTCCACCTGGTAAGAGTTGCCGGGCATATACCGCAGGCAGGTATTGCAATTCTCGCAGGGGCTGTTGAATGAATACAGCGCAACACTCGAAGGCGCTTGTCTATAACGGGCATAGTATCTGAGGAGGTAGTGATCAAATAGCTTCATCAGCAATTCCTCGGGATGGATATGCCCGGGGTTGTTGAAGCGGTTCGAATTGTCCACCATGCCTTGCAGTGTGCCGCTTTTCTCATAATTAACGACAGGAGCGCACCATGGGCCGGAATCGCTATTGCTGTTTACATCAAAAGAAAAATCCGCCATCTGCTGCGGAGGAGGGTGGGCAGTGTAATGCGCTTGCAGATTCAGGTCAAAAGCCATCACCGCATATTGCTTGTTCGCTGTCTGGGGAGGAACATATTCGGCAACGAAATCAACGATGTCCATACTGCCCTCTCGAAGAATTGGGGATATTCCTGATATTCAATATTTAATTTTTGATATCAATCCATTCTAATTGAGATTGCAAAATAATCAATAAAAAGATCGGTAAAAACAAAATCGGGATCAGGGGATTTTCATCCTGCAAACGAGGACGGAAGGCGCAAAAAAACGTCCGGTTCGCGGATTTCTACTCAGCGACCTTTTTCACCTCTATCGACTGCAGCCATTTCACATGCCGCGGGCCGGTGCGCAGATCCTGGGCCGAGATCATCGCGATGCGGCCCTCGTCGTCGCCCAGCGGCGCGCCGTCCTTTTCAAAGTACACCAGCACGCCATCGCCCAGCGTCGAGTTGAACACCTCGCTCCACGAATACACCACCTTGTAGCCGTCGCTGGCGCCGGCGATGATCACGGTTTTTTTCACGTCGTTATGATCCTTGGCGACGACCACCGCTTTCTCCAGGATGTCGCGCAGCCGCACACCTTTCACATTGACCAGCTTGCCCACATTGGCGCCGCCGCGTCCCTGCAACTGTAGCTCGCTGATCTGCTGCGGCGGGAAGTTGCGCAAATCCTCGACCCGCAAAGTCAGCTTGTTTTCTACCGCGCCGCTGACGGTGATGCTGTCGGTGACGAGTTTGGATGGTTCTGCGCTGCTGCCGGCCGCCATGGCTGTCTGTGTACTCACTGCGGCAAACGCGAAGAGCAGGGCGGGGATAAGCCTGATCATTGTTTGTTTCTCCTGGGTTTGTCTGCTATTGGATTGGCCATTGCGGCAGAGCGCTTTCAGAACGGACGGATTGTTCATGAAAGCCGTGAAATGGTGCCTGATTTCGTAATATACGACGAGATATCACGAATGCAAAGGCCCTGTACCGTATCCATTTTGCAAAGCAGCAAAAGATAAGTGGCAGAAAGGCATTCTTTATTGCGCTTGTGCATGTAGAAATATGTTCTAATGATAACATTGTAATTTCCGTAACTACAGAGGCACGGTAGTGGCAGATATCACGGTGTGCGGGGCGGGTATGCAGCTTGTCAACCAGACAGACAGTTTCACCAATTATTCGCTGAATGCGAACTCCGGCTATTGCCACAGCCAGAACGATCAATTGGACTGGACCGGCTCCAACTTGACATATGATTGGGCCACCTATATCGCCACCCGCGGCACCTTTACATCGTTCAAGCTGAAGGACGCCAACTGCAACGAGCTGCTACAGATCAAGAACCTGTCTTATATCATCCAGCTTCAGCGAAAGCACCGAAAACATCACCCAGGTGATAGGACGGATATCGCATGGCAAAGATTACATACCTTATGGCTGAGCGCCGTGTGCTCTGCTTGCTCACCGTTGATAACCACTTGCTGGCGTTTATATGTCCCGTCCTGCTCAACTCGCTTTCGCTTTCATTTTGTTGGCTACACTGGCGTTCAGCGCCATTGCCGAGGATGGGGTGGGTAATATCCCGGCGGCGGAGCCGGCATCCTTCTCGCTGGTCGATGCGCGGTTACCTGAGAATTTGGCGTCAAGGCGCGAGGCCGAGCAATATGGACAGACAGTCTACTTTGGTGACGATGCTCTGGAACCTAAGCCGATGAGCGTAGTTTCCGCTGCATTGAAGCACAGCCAGTCTTTAAGGCTAAGCGGGAAACAAATAAAGCTGGTTGAGTTTACGGTCAAAATCTTCCGGCCAGGATCGTCGGGCGTCAACCAGGGACAGCTTGATGCATCGGCGGCTGGCACGCCGCGGGCGAATATCGGGACGCAGGTATTGGCCTCGCTCCTGATACAGGGAATCCAGTCGTTCCGCACCAGCAAGCTGGTGAACGTTTCCATCGAAGTGAATATAGATGGCCATCCTGCATATGGGGCCGCACGCGATAGTTTTTCCGGAATGCTCACCAGCAAAAATATTGATTCGGTGATTACGCTGGCGATCGATGATCTTGTCGCGAATATCGGCAACGAGATATGATGATGGCGAAATATTTCACTAATCCAGGCAGGCAGGAGGGCCCAATTCATTGGGGCTGCGCCTAAGATCGCAAAATCCGGTTTATGCCACCGGCTTCGCGTCCCATTCGCCGCGCGTCATTTCATAGACTGCGGTATCCATGTCATACCATTTTTCGACGCCGCGATAATGCATGCCCAGGCGCTGCATGACTTTGGCGGAGGCGCTGTTTTCCTGGTGGCAAACGGCGCATAGCAGATCGGCGCCCTGTGTTTCAAAGGCGAAGGCAGCCATGCGCTGTGCAGCCTCGGAAGCAAAGCCCTGGCCCCATTTATCCTGCCGCAGCCGCCAGCCTATCTCCAGCGGATTGGCCGGGTCCCGTCCCAGATACTGGATGCAGCCTGCGCCTATCAGCTCGCCGCTGGCTAGCTCGATAAAGCCCCACCATGAAAAGCCGAATTTTTCCCAGCGCGCCTTGACGAGCTCTATCATCTCCAGCGCCTCATCCCGCGTTTGCGGTTTGCCGGTGATATAGCGCATCACCTCCGGGTCGCTATTCAGGACGAACAGTTCCTCCAGGTGGGATTCATTGAGCGGTTCCAGGCGCAGGCGCGGGGTAGTGAGTATGGTCATGTGCAATAAGAGGGTAGGGCGAAGCCGTAAACGGGGAAAGAACAGGGAAAGGCCGGGGCGGGATTTCGGGGTGCTGCCCACGGCCTGCTGCGCTGTGAATAATACAGGTGCATAGCATTAGTTGCATCCAGCATTGGCAACTATTTTATGGCAGAATACATCTCTACCTATCCACCAAGTAAGAAACCCGCATTTGCATGGCCGGTGCACCCTTGCCATCTTTCTTGACTCATCGCGTTTCACATGCGGGCCGCAAGGCGGCACAAGCAGGCCACAAACGATAGTCCGCTCTTTTACGAATGGAAAATGACATTGAAAAATAGCCAGGGCGAGTTTAACCAGAGAGCCGTCGCGCAGGCTTGGGCGCATGGATGGACCCTTAGCAGGGACAAGCTGCCGCCGGTCAGGCAAGCGTATGGAGCCAAAATCGACCTCGGCGCGCCCGGGCACCTGGAGCGCCATGTCGTTGATCATTTCGATGCACAAATTTTTCATGAACTAAGCGACAGCCTGACGCTTCCCGGTACCTGGCTTAAAGTCTGCGCCAGCCCGGAAACGGTAACGCCGTTTCTGTCCGATGCCTGGGACATCCAGCCGCCCGAGTATCTGATGGCGGCGGCATTGAGTGAGGCAGCCAGTACGCCGCACCAGGACTACCAGCTATCCGCGCTCACCAGCGGTGCGGTCACCGATGTGGAGCTCAGGGACAAGAATGGGCAATTGGCAGCCAAGGGACGGGTAGCGCAAAGCAATGGCTTCGCCATCTTTGACCAGATTGTGACCGAGCCTGCGCATCGTAGAAAAGGGCTGGGCCGCATCATCATGGCGGCGCTCAGCAAAACTTGTATCGCCAACGGATCAAAGACAGGCATACTGGTCGCTACGGAAGATGGCCGAGCGCTGTACGAGGCTATCGGATGGACGCTGGTGTCGCCGGTCACGGCGGCGGTCATGGCATAGTGCTCCGCATTTATCAGTTAATCCAGGGGTAAGCAAGAATTTATTCTGACTTGATTTGGATAAGGTATATCGCATATGAGCTATTTGCATATTGACGGCGTCGGCAATCTGGCTGAACACGCAGGCTATTGGGAATGCGAACCGGCGGTCCTGAATGGGGCGACGCTGAGTATTGAATCCGACCTGGTCTCGCAGGCGCAGGAAGACCGGGCGCGCCGGATTTGCGCCCATTGGCCGGAAATCCTGGCCCAGTGCCTGGCGTATATCGAAGCGTGCCGTGCGGATTATGATCTGCAAGCCAGTGTTTTCACCGAACCCGGCGTGTTTATTGAAAGCGGGGACGAGTGGAGCGTCTATTTCGAAACGGACCACGAGCAGGACGCTGTGGTAGGCGTCAATTTCAAGGGCAGCACGCCTTTCCAGTTGACGATAGGGGATTGATAGTACTCGCAGAATAGCGCAGCGCGCCGGATGCCGTCTGCGGATGGCGGCTTGCTGCGGCCTACGGCTTTTGGCGGCAATGCGATGGCTATTTCGCCGGCCTTGCGTTAATCTGGCGGGCCTAAATCGAAGCCAGATATCTCAATGAACAATCTTGAGCAATTCAATCAAATGTTATTCCTGCGCATGAATGCGGATGCAAGCGCGAACGGGTGGGCGCTTGGTGCCGCCGCTATCGCTGCCGACTATTTCATCTATGCGATTCCACTGGTTTTGCTTGGGCTGTGGCTATGGGGGGCAAAAACCGAACGCAGCGCTGCGCTAAAGGCGGTGGCAGTCTGCTTCATCGCCCTGGGCATCAATCAACTGCTGGCAATCGCCTGGCCGCATCCCCGTCCGTTCATGATGGGGCTGGGACGCACCTACATCGCCCATGCGAGCGACTCATCTTTCCCTAGCGACCATGCCACGGTCTTTGCTGCGATTGGATTCACCTTGCTGCTTACCGGATGCCGCAAGGCCCTGGCCGGGGGAGTCCTGTTGCTGGGACTTTGCGTGTGCTGGGCGCGCATTTTCCTCGGCGTGCATTTTCCGTTCGACATGCTAGGCGCCGCAGCCGTCGCGCTGGCGGTGTATTTCCCCGTCAGCCTGATCTGGCAGCATGTCGGAGAGGGCCTTGCTTCCTGGATAGCCGGCATCTACCGCAAGCTCCTGGCGTGGCCGATAGCGAAGGGATGGATTCGCGCCTAGCGTGCTTGCGCCTGGAGCCGGCACTTTTCCGAAGCGGCCAAGGGTGCAATGGGTTTCATCCATTGCACCGCTCTTCGCCGCCTGCCTTTATCCCCTACTGGTTCCGCTTGGCGATTTCATTGCCGACATATCCGCCGCCGACCGCACCGGCGATGGCAGCCAGTGTCCGGCCATTGCCACTACCGACCTGGCTGCCGACGAGGCCGCCGACCAGCGCGCCCAGGCCTATGCCTACCGGGCTATTTTGGGCGACGGGCGCAACAGGAGCAGCTTGTTGAGTTGATGGAGCATGTGAATACTGCGGAGTGCTTTCTGCCTGTGCGACCTGTGCGTGGGCGCTATTAGTTGCCGTTTCCCGGTAACGCGGGTATTCATGATGCACGATGGTTTTGTATTGGACGACCGGTTTTGCCGCAGGCTCTGGCATCGGCTGCTGAGCTACCAGCGCACCACCGTTTGCACCGTCGATTGCCGGGCTAGCTGCGGCAGCGCTGTGTGAGCTGGGCAAAATACCTGCAATTGCGGCGGCCCCGACCAGGCAGACCAGGGTAAGCGAAGTAGCGGCGGCGGCCATCAATGGGTGGATGCGATTCGAGGTCATCGTGGATTCCATGTGTTTCTCCTGTGTGGAGCGCAGTCTGCGCAGATACACTGATAACGGCTCAGGGCCGGGACGGGATGTACTGGAGATGTTTCCGGCGTAAGTAACTGTAACTTTGGAGCAAAGGGCCGATTTGCTGCTGAGTCATACCCCATAAATTCCAGGATGCATCGGATAGGGTAATCATCTTGCGCCGCATGTATCGTAGCTACCTGTATCCCAATTACTGGCGTACTTGGCACCTGAGGGCATTTGCTTTTCACAGTCAAGCCCTTGCAGTGAAGCGGCAATGATCCCCCGGTGCGGCATATCGCACCGACGTCCCGGGGCATTGTTCGGTAGCGCACATTCCAGCTGCGTCGCTGGTGCTACAGTCAAAAAATTATCTCTCCCAAGCAAACTTATGGCTATCCATGTGGATTGCGACTTGAACGGTCCTTCTGTGCCGCTGCGCCAGCCGTGGCGGTTTTGCGTTGGCAGTTGTCATGCGCCAACCGGGCTGCGTGCGGACTGGCAGGCGCAATTGCGGCAGGCCAGGGAAGACCTGGGTTTTGAATATGTGCGTTTTCACGGCATCCTGTCGGACGACATGGGCACGCTGGTTTGCCGGGATAAGCAGCTCGTTTATTCCTTCTTCAATGCGGACCAGGTGTTTGACTATCTGTTGTCGCTGGGCATGCGGCCGATTGTGGAACTGTCCTTCATGCCGCTCACGCTGGCGTCCGGCAGCAATACCGTATTCAGCTACCGCGCCAATATCACGCCGCCGCGCGACATGGCGCAGTGGAGCGAGCTGATCCATACACTGGCGACGCACTGGGTGCAGCGCTATGGCATAGAGGAAGTCTCGCGCTGGTATTTTGAAGTCTGGAACGAGCCTAACCTGAAAATTTTCTGGAGCGGCAGCCAGCAAGCCTATTTTGATTTGTATGAAGCCACGGCCAGGGCGCTCAAGGAGGTGGACGCCGGTCTGCGGGTGGGCGGCCCGGCTACTGCGCAAAATGCCTGGCTGGATGATTTCATGGCGTTCTGCAAGGAGCGCAAGCTGCCGCTGGACTTTATCAGCACGCATTTTTATCCTACCGACGCTTGCGGCGAAACCGGCACCAGCTCTGTTACCCAGCTGCAGCATGCCCCGCTGGATGTCATGCGCGAGCGTGCGCTGGCTGCGCGCCGCCAGGCCGGGAGCTTGCCTGTGCTGTATACAGAATGGAATATCACATCGCAGCAGCGTGATCCGCTGCGCGATTCCTCGTTTGCCGCCGCGCTGGCGGTGCGTATCGCGATGAGTGTGGATGAGGTGGTGGATGCCTACAGCTACTGGACTTTTTCCGATATTTTTGAAGAGAGCCACTTCCCCAGCCTGCCTTTCCACGGCGGCTTCGGCCTGTTGAGCCTGCACGGCATCAAGAAGCCGGTGTACAAGGCCTTTGAGCTGATGGCGGCGCTGGGTGACCGGCATTATCCGCTGGCGCAGAGCCATGCGAACGTCGTGCTGTGGGTGGGTGAGCAGAGCTACAACCCGGCCGAGGCGCATATCCTGTGCATCAACCAGGCGATGCCACGCCATGCAATCCAGGCCGAAGAGATTGCCGTCAGCCTGCAAAACCCGCCGGGCCGGCGCGCCAAAACGGTAAAGCTGCAGCGCATCGACGAAGAAAGCGGCAATCCGGCGCTGCTGTGGCAGCATATGGGCCGGCCGGATTACCTGAGCCCGGCCCAAGTCTCCGCCTTGCAGCAAGCTACAGTGCTGCTGGAAAGCGCAACCGAATTCGCAACGCAAGACAAGCAAACCCTGATCCGTTTTCAGGCCGCACCGCAGTCGGTTTCTTTCCTGCGCATAGAATGGGAACATCATGACGTCCACATTGAATCTGAAAGCGCCGCCGCAGCATCCCTTGCTCTACAATCTGCAGAAAGACTCGTTTAACTACTTCCTGCATGAAGTCAATGAAGCAAACGGCCTGGTGCGCGACAAGACCACGGATAACTGGCCCTCCAGCATCGCCGCGACAGGCATGGCGCTGACGGTCTACCCGATAGGCGTGGAGCGCGGCTTCATGTCGCGCCAGCACGCGGTCAAGCGCACGCTGACCACCTTGCGCTTCTTTGCCGCCAGCGAGCAGAGCACGGCCGCCGGCGCCACGGGCTACAAGGGCTTCTATTACCATTTCATCGACATGGAAAGCGGCGCGCGCGCGTGGAATTGCGAGCTGTCCAGTATCGACACGGCCTTGCTGATCGCCGGCATGCTGGCCGCCGCTGCCTACTTCCAGCAGGATACCGAAGGCGAGGCAGAGATACGCAAGCTGGCCGACATGCTGTACCGGCGCGTGGACTGGAAATGGATGATGGGTGGCGCCGCCGTGATGTGCCACGGCTGGAAACCGGAGAGCCATTTCCTGCCCTGGCACTGGGAAGGCTATGACGAAGCGCTGATCATGTATGTGCTGGCGCTGGGCTCGCCGACGCACCACATCGCGCCAGAGAACTACGCCGCCTGGATGAGCACCTACGAATGGAAAAAGGTGTACGGCATAGAGTATCTGTATGCCGGCCCCTTGTTCATCCACCAGCTATCGCACCTGTGGATAGATTTTCGTGGCACACGCGATGCCTTCATGCGCGACCACGATTGCGATTATTTCGAGAACAGCCGGCGCGCCACGTATGTCCAGCAGCAGTATGCGATACAAAATCCCATGGGCTTTGAACGCTATGGCGAATTTTGCTGGGGAGTCACGGCCAGCGACGGGCCGGGCAATTTCACGCAAAAGATCAAGGGCGTACAGCGCACCTTCTTTGACTACATCGCGCGCGGCGTGCCCTTTGGCCCGGATGACGGCACGCTGGCGCCATGGGCGGTGGCCGCCTGCCTGCCGTTTGCGCCGGAGATCGTGCTGCCCACGGTGGAGCACTTCCACAAGCTGCGCCTGCGCGAGGTGAATCCGTATGGCTTCAAGGCGTCTTTCTCCCCCACGTTTGAATGCGTATCCACGCACAAGGTAGGCTGGGTATCGCCTTACCATTTCGGCATCAATGAAGGACCCACCGTCATCATGCTGGAAAACTATGAGTACGATACCATCTGGAGCATCATGCGCCAGTGCCCTTATATTAAGCGGGGCCTGCAGCGCGCCGGATTTGAGGGCGGCTGGCTGGACTGAGCATTGCCGTATCTGAAAATTCGGCCGGCTCCAGGCTGGCAAAAGAAGAAAGCAGGGCGCGGATAGGGTAAGCGTGTTGCACCGGATCATGGCTGGGTAATCCGTGATTTTAAATGAATGCGGGGTGGTGTTGTATCCTCGCATGCGGTGCAATACGCTTGCGCTATTGGCACCCTACCTATCGGTTTACGCCCCATGACAATGCCGCGCGCAGCGGCGAAGTGGAGATAAATTCCTGCAGCAGGGGCCCAGTCTGTTGAAAGAAATTCATCGTATCCGGCATTTGCCTAAAAGACAAGCCGCTTACCATGCATTGCAGCAATGAAGTTCGCTTCACACCCGGCGCAATAAGCATTACTATGGCGGCCTACCGAATCGTATATACAATTGCCCTGGCGGGTATTTACGCTTCATTCACGGTGACCTCCTACCCCTCGGAGACAAGCTTGTTAACACTCAGACAAAAACTCTCGCAGATCCCACAAGGTTCCGGCGCGCTGTTCTTCATCCAGATTTTTGCCACGCTGGGCTTTGCCGTTTTGTATTCCACGCTGGTGCTGTACGCGACCAAGAAGCTGGGCTTTTCCAATAAGGAAGCAACTGCGATCATGGGCGTGTTCGGCGCGTTCAACTATGGCCTGCACCTGTTCGGCGGCTACCTGGCCGGACGCTTCCTGAGCAACCGTAACCTGTTCGTGGGCGGCATGATGCTGCAGGTGATAGGCTGCTTTTGCATCTCCGGCGGCACCACCCATCTGCTGTACTGGGGCCTGGCGCTGTTCCTGACCGGCAGCGGCCTGAACGTCACCTGCCTGAACCTGATGCTGACGCAAAGGTTCAAACCGGAAGACACCCGCCGCGAAAGCGCCTTCCTGTGGAACTACGCCGGCATGAACCTGGGCTTTTTCATCGGCTTTACCGTTGCCGGCTATTACCAGCTGCAAGGCGACTACACCAGCCTGTTCATCTTCGCTACTGTGGGCAATTTCCTCGCCATCGTGCTGGCGGCCGGTAACTGGAAGGTGTTGAAAGACTTGAACACGCCCTTGCTGGATGCCACGCCCTCGCAATTCAAGCTGCGCTTTTTAGCCGGCGCGGCGATCCTGGTCGGCCTGGTGCCGCTGGTGTACATCATGTTGCAGCATTCAGAATTCAGCGGCAACCTGGTCATCTGCGTAGGAGGCCTGATCGCGGCGATCCTGGCCTTCCTCGCTTTCAGGCACAAGGACGCGCGCGAGCGCAACAATATGTGGGCCTACATGATCCTGACGTCCGGCTCGCTGGTGTTCTGGACGCTGTACCAGATGGCGCCTTCCGGCCTGCAGATCTTCGCAACCGACAATGTGAACCGCATGGTGTGGGGCGTTGAGATCGCACCGCAATGGATACAGAACATCAATAGCTTCATCATCATGATAGGCGGCCCGCTGACCGCGATGCTGTTCGACAGCCTGCGCAAAAAAGGCTGGAACATCGACCTCAGCCGGCAATTTGCCGCCGCGCTGATCTTGATAGGCATAGGCTTCCTGGCGCTGCCGCTGGGCATCATGCTGGCCGGCAGCGACGGCATGGTCGGCTTCAAGTGGATCTTCATCAGCTACCTGCTCCAGAGCGTGGGCGAGCTGCTGATTTCGCCGGTAGGCTATGCGATGGTAGGCCGCCTGGCGCCGCGCCAATACCAGGGCATCATGATGGGCAGCTTCATGCTGGTGACCGGCGTCGCTTCGGTGATCTCCAGCTGGTTCTCAGGCATGGTGCCGGAAGCCAAGGAAGGCCTGTCCGCAGCCGCCACCAATCCGACCTACACCAGCATCTTCTCCACGTTGGGCTGGGCCAGCGTCGCGATCGGCATCGTGATGGTGGCGCTGATCCCTTTCCTGCGCAAGATCATCAAGGACAGCGAAGCATCGCCGGAACCCGGCGCCGAGCTGGCGACCTTGCCGGTGGCGGAGTTGCATGCCTAGTGGACTGATACAGTTCATTGGTTAATCAGGACAAGACAAGAGCGCAATATCCATGATATTGCGCTCTTTTTATAATCACTCCAGGAATCCCTGTTTGAGTGGCCTCGGACTCGGACCTAGCGCCGCATTATTTCAAGAAGGACTTGATCGCGGCGATGGTCGCCTCCGGCTGCTCTTCCATCAGCCAGTGTCCCGCATCCGGCACCACCAGCTCTGTCACCTTGTTGGCCGCATTGCGCATCACTATGGCCTCGTTCGCCCCGAAGGATTTTGCGCCGCCGATCGCCAATACCGGCATATCCAGCTTATTGGCGATGGAAGCAAGATTGTCCTGCGCGTCTTGCGGGATCGCCAGGAATTGCGCGAAGGCGGAATGCATGGCGCCGGGCCTGGCGTACAGAAGCGCATAATGCTTGCGGCTTGCTTCGTCCACTTTGGACGGCGTTCCGGCGAACTCGTTCCAGAAACGATCGAGATAAATGCGTTCGCGACCTGCCACCAGGCGCTCGGCATCCGGGCCGCCGAAAGAAAAATGCCATAGCATAGGGCTGCGGACGATCTGTTCCCACGGCGGAATGCCCGGCACCGGCGCATCCATGACAACCAGCTTGTCGGTTTTATCCGGATACCTGGCCGCATACGCATACGCGACCATCGTGCCGATATCATGGCCGACGACCGCCGAATGCTCTATTCCCAGTTTGGCGAGCACGGCGCGTATGTCTGCCGCCTGGGTTTTCTTGTCGTAGCCGCCGGCAGGGTGGGATGACAGCCCCATCCCCCTCAGGTCGGGCACCACCACCGTGTGGTCTTGCGCCAGGCTGGCCGCCAGCGGAGCCCACATGTCGCCGGTATCGCCAAAGCCGTGCAGCAAGACGACGGCCGGGCCGCTGCCGCCGACCCTCACGTACAGGGTCGCCCCGTCGGTCTGGATTTCTTGCGTATGGAAAGATTTTGGAAACGGCTGTACGCCGGCCGCATCTGCGGAGATTGCAACTGCCAGCAGCAGGAAGGCCGCTGCCGGGGCCAGGATGCGCATGAGGGTTTTCATATTATTTTTCTCCTGATGTGATTCGGACGTGATTCGTACGTCATTGAGATGATGCTGCACGTGCCCGCGTCCTCTGTCGGCAAATGCAGGCATGCGCTAGAATTGCAAATAGGCCGGGCAGGCTGAGGATAAAGATCCCTATTGATTATAGTCATCCACTTCAAAGAAACAACGAGGAAATGCATTAATCCCGTCGCTTGCAGCGTTGTGCGGCTATTGAGCTTTGAAGCGTTCCCGCTGCGCATTGTCGCAGCCGGAGCAAATTGCATTGCTAGCCGACTGGGTGATGTAGTGATATTTCTTGGAAGAGAAATTTAAACAAGCGAAGCAGGTAGGGTGCCAATAGCGCAGCGTATTGCACCGCATGCGGCTGCAAAACTTGCGCTGGGCTCCAAAATGCCAGAGATGGTGGTGTAGGCCTGAATGCGGCTTCTGCCAGTCGCCCATGCGGTGCAATACGCTGCGCTATTGGCACCCTGCATTCGCCCCCAATTTTTTTAGCTTTACGCGTCCGGTTTTTATGCGTCCGGCTCCAGCAGCCTTGGCCCGGTGCCCTGTTCCGACAACTCATCCAGCGGGTTGCGCAGCTTGCACGCGCCGATAGACAGGCAGCCGCAGCCTATGCAGTCGTCCAGCTGGTCGCGCAGCTGCGTCAATTGCTTGATCCTGTCGTCCAGTTCCTGTTGCCAGCGGCGCGACAGCCTGGCCCAGTCGGCGGCGGTCGGCGTGCGGCCTTCCGGCAGCGATGCCAGCGCCTCGTGGATGGAGGCCAGCGAGATGCCGATGCGCTGCGCCACCTTGATCACCGCTACCCGCCGCAGCACGTCGCGCGTATACCGGCGCTGGTTGCCTTCGTTGCGCAGACTCTTGATCAGACCCTTGGATTCATAGAAATGGATAGCGGAAACCGCCACGCCGCTGCGCGCCGCCACTTCGCCCACGGCTAGCCGCTTGGCGATATTGGCAGGATTTATCTTGGCCATCATTTTCCCCTTGACCTCAAGTATGGTTGAGGTTTTATAGTGATTCTACCTTAAACGAAACAAGGAAGAATCCCATGTTGACCACGCAAATCCAGGACAAGAACAAGGCGTTGGTGCGCCGGCTGTATGAAGACTGCTTCAATACCGGCAACCTGGCGGTGTTGCATGAATTGCTGGGCGAGGACTTCATCGGCAGCCGCGGCGAGAAAGGCCCGGCCGAATTCGCCGCCACGCTCGCCACGTTGAGGACGGGTTTCCCCGACGTGCATTTTGTCGTGGAAGACCTGTTCGCCGAGGGCGACAGGGTAGCCGCCAGGTGGTCGTTCCGGGCCACCCACCAGGGACCGTTTGCCGGCGTCGCCGCCAGCCACGCACCGGTGACGCAGACCGCGATTGCGATCTACCGGGTCAGCGACGGCAAGCTCAGGCAGGCCTGGCTGCAGGCGGACCGGCTGGGCCTGTTGCGGCAAATAGACGGCGCGCCCGCCTGAGCGCCCGATATGTCAAACCGGAGAAAGTATTTAGCATGAGCACGGCAATCCTACTCGGCACCGCCAGGAACGGCGGCAACACACATCAACTGGCCCATCACATTGCAGACCGCGCGTCGGCGCAGGTATTTGACCTGGCCGACTACATCATCTGCCCCTACGACTATAGCCACAACAATAGCGGCGACGATTTCCTGCCGCTGATGCGGGAGGTGCTGCGCTTCGACAATATCGTGCTGGCTTCGCCTATCTACTGGTACTCGCCCAGCAGCGCGATGAAGGTCTTCCTGGACCGCTGGTCGGACCTGCTCACGATAGAAAAAGGCCTGGGACGGCAATTGCGGCAGAAAAGCGGCGCCGTCATCGCCACCGGCGCCAATGCGGTGCTGACTCCGTGTTTTGAAGAGATATTCCAGTTGACTTACAATTACCTGGGCATGCAGTACAAGGGCATCCTGTATTGCGCTTGCGAAGAAGATATCCTGCACCCGCAACACCTGCTACACAGTTTCGCGATGGATGACTTTGTCAGGAAACTCCATGCTGGATGATAAAAAGCTGGCGCAGTATCTGCAGCGGATAGGCTA
>JABDED010000011.1:49707-58618 GCA_013287275.1 Betaproteobacteria bacterium | reverse complement strand
TTGCGCGAGCGCGTCGTCGTTTTTCTTTTCGCCTTTGTTGACGCGGCAGTTTTCCAGCAAGACAACTTGGCCGGGCGCCACGTCTACGCCGTCAACCCAGTTCTGCTTTAAGGGTACGTCCATGCCCAGCAACTCGGACAAACGCCTGGCAACCGGCTCCAGCGAATCTTCCGGCTTGAATTCACCTTCGGTCGGACGTCCCAGATGCGAGGTAACCATCACTGCAGCACCGGCTTGCAAAGCTGCCCTGATCGCCGGAACCGATGCACGTATACGCGTATCTTCGGTGATATTGCCGCTATCGTCTTGTGGAACGTTCAGATCTGCACGGATAAATACACGCTTGCCCTGAAGCTGCTGGCCTGCGATCAAGTCGCTGAGTCGGTTGAATTGCATGGAGATGGTGGTTGGTGAAAAGGGATAAGACCAGTATTTTACCAAAGCCACCGTCAGGACTACACGGTTTTCGTACTTGTTCCGCAATGTTCATTGCCACAAAAATAACAAACAATGGACTCGGCGCCAAATACGCATCAAATTGGGCTACAAACCGAGCCGGATATAGGTATACACCGCCATGCCAAAGAAAATGGTCATCAGCATATTGCGCTTGACCAGGAAGAAGGCGCTGGCGGCAATCCCGGCTACCAGCCGCGGATTGCTGATGGCAAGATCGACTTCAGCGTTGGTCAATATGATATCCGGCAGGATAATTGCCGCCAGTGCGCAGGCCGGCGCATAGCGCAAGGCTTCCTGCACCCGTTTCGGCAAGTTGATGTGCTGCCCTACCAGCCAGAATGAACTGCGGGCAATAAAAGTAGCTACCGCCAGCAAGCTGATGACAATCCAGACTTCCATGTCGCTCATGCCCGCCCCTGCCCGTCTTTTTGGCCGCCGGACTTGCCGTGGCGCTTTTCCAGCCACTCTTCCACCGCCATCGCGACGGTCATGCCGGCCAGCACCGATATCAGCAAACCCAGTTTGTAGGGCATCTTGACTGTCGCCAGCGCTATCGCGCCCGCCACAGCGACCCCTATCAACGCTGCCTTGTTCATTATCAGCGGCAGCATGATGCATAGTATCGCCAGCGTACCGGCAAAACCCAGACCCCAGCTGCTGGGCACCTGGCTGCCCAGCAGGATGCCGATGATGGAACCGACTTGCCAAGCGGTCCAGTTAGGGAAGATCAGGCCCTTCAGGTACGGCAGCTTGCGCTGGTCGAAACCGGGTTCAGGATAGCGGTACATGAACAGGCCGACCGAGATATCACCGGACAAATAGCCCAGCCAGGCGCGTTTTTTCCACGGCAGGTAAGAAAAATGCGGCGCCAGGATTGCCGAAAAAATCACGAAACGCAAATTCACCACCAATGCAGTCAAGAAAACCACCCAGACCGGCGCATGAGCCGCGATCAGCGGCAAGGATGCCAGCTGTGCCGACCCGGCAAACACCAGCAAGGTCATGCCCAGGGCCTGAGGAACTGTCAGGCCGGCCTTGATCATCGCAACGCCCACCACCAGGCCCCAGGCGCCTACACCGAACAGCGTGGGAATTCCCGTCTTTACAGCCTCGCGATAAGCCGCCTTCTCCAACTCCGTACTTACTGTCTCCGTCATGCCCATCCTTATTTTATTTCCCTGCCCACTTGCAATGGAACCAGCGAGAGGGCTTGCTATTTTACCTAGGAAAGCAGTTCGATGCTGACGCCTGGAAGGCTATCCGTTAGAATCATGCCATCGGCCTTAGTGCTTATCAATGCGCATTGCCATTGATATGCATTGTGCCAACCTGAACTGCACTCATAGAAATTGGAGAACATCATGCAAGCGACTACCGCGCCTTTGGCCGTTGTAGAACTGAAAGCGAAAGACCTGCCCGCGCACTGCCCTAATCCGGCCATGCCTTTGTGGTCATCCCATCCGCGCGTCTATCTCGATCTGTCCCATGGCGGCGCAGCGACCTGCGCCTACTGCGGCACCCAGTACAAACTGGCTGCCGGCGAAGTGATCAAGGGACACTAATCCCGGATTCCGGGCCGCCAGAACAATTGAACCGCGGCCGCTTTTACCTTTGCAAGGTAGGCAAAATGCCAGTCAAAAAACAACTGAATGGAAGCGCCGATGAGGTTGAAACGGCATTTTACAACGCGTTGAGCCGCGCCGACCTGGAAGGCCTGATGGCATTGTGGGCGGAAGACGATGAAATCGTCTGCGTCCATCCCGGCGCGCCCAGGCTGATCGGACACGCCGCCATACGTGCTTCCTGGGAAGCCATTTTTGAGCGGGGCAGTGTGCATATCCGGCCGGTGCAACTGCATGCGACGCACAACATGTTAAGCTCGGTGCACAGCGTCATCGAACAGGTGGATAGCGGCAGTGATAGTCCCCAGGATATGCATATCCTGGCCACCAATGTTTATGTGAAGACGCCGCGCGGCTGGAGGATAGCCACCCATCATGCTTCGATTGCCGCTGGCAAGCCACCACTGGATATCTTCAAGGCCAGCGTATTACATTAGCTTTAGAGAGGCTGATGCAAAATTGTCATGATGTTGCCGCTCCGCCCCGGCGGACGCCAGGCTCACCTCATTTTGCAGCAAGTTCTCGGAATATATAGTCTGGAACAATGAATTATCAAGCGCCCCGCTGGTTGCCGACCGGGCATCTGCAAACCATCTACCCCGCCCTCTTCATCCGCAAGCCAGAAGTGAATTTCAGACGCGAGCGCTGGGATACCCCGGACGGCGATTTCATCGATGTCGATTTTGTCGACGGCCAGCCTGGCCAGCCATTTGTGGTCTTGTTCCACGGGCTGGAAGGCTCGTCCGACAGCCACTATGCGCGCGCGCTGATGGCCATGCTGCAAGAACGCGGCTGGTCCGGCGCCGTACCGCATTTTCGCGGCTGCTCCGGGGAACTGAATAATGCGCCTCGCTTTTACCATTCCGGCGACGCACAGGAAATAGACTGGATAATCCGGCGCCTGTATCAAGCTTATCGCCGCAATCATCCTGACGGGAAATTCTTTGCCAGCGGAGTGTCGCTCGGTGGCAATGCCTTGCTGCGCTGGATAGGCGAATCACAGCATCAGGCCGAGATCATAGAAGCGGCGATTTCCATTTCTGCCCCACTGGACTTGGCGCAAGGCGGCGCTTCCTTGTCGAGCGGCATCAATATGTTATACACCCGCATGTTCCTGCAAACCCTGAAACCGAAATGCCTGCAAAAACTGGAACAATTTCCCGGGCTGTTTGACCGCGAGGCCCTGATCAGGGCCAAAGACCTGTACGAATTCGACAATGTCATCACCGCACCGCTGCATGGCTACCGCGATACGGAAGATTACTGGGACAGGGCCAGCGCAAAGCATATACTGACAGATATTACCGTGCCTACCCTGGTGTTGAATGCGCAGAATGATCCTTTCCTCCCTGGCCAGCATTTGCCGCGCAAGGCGTCTGCTGCGGTGATACTGGAATATCCGGAGAGCGGCGGCCACGTGGGTTTCGCTGCGGGGGCCGTGCCGGGCAGCATCGATTGGTTGCCGTCGAAAATATTGCATTTCTTCGAAGGCAAATCCTGAACAATTTTAGGGGCTCGATATGGACGACATAGTCAGGCAAGCGATGGCCCGCTGGCCGAATGTGCCGCATTGTTACGGCTGGCTGGCGCTGGATGCGCGCGGCGTGTGGCGCATGCGCGATGAGCGCGCGCAGGCGTTAAAGCTGCCCGGCGACAAGATTGCACATGCGACACTATTGAGCTTTATCAACCGCAACTATCAGCGCGACCAGCAAGGGCGCTGGTATTTCCAGAATGGGCCGCAAAGGGTTTACGTCAATCTGGATGCCACTCCCTACATCGCGCGCACCTCGCCCGAACTGGGTTTTGTATTGCATACCGGCACGCCGCTGCCCGATATTGAACGCGCGTGGCTGACCAGCGGGGGCCGTCTGATCTTGCAGGCGGGTGATATCCTGGCCCAACTCGATGACCGGGACATGGCAGGCTGCCTCAGCCTGTTACGGCTAGACGGCAAGCACGTCGACGATGAGCAGGTGCTGTCCTGGCTGGCGCAAGCGGGCGATCCGGCGGATTCCTCTGCAGCATTGACATTGAGGCTGAATGCGCCGTATCACCGGCAGATCACGGTGCAGCATGCGGAGCTAGCCGATCTGGCGCAGCAATTCGGCTATGTCTTCGCGCCGGAACCGGACTAGTGCGTGTTGACATACACGCCCTAATTCACCTGCGTTTTTTCTCGTCTTCCAGCTCTTGCTTGTGCTTTTCTTTCCATTCGCGCTCCCTGGCGTCTATCACGGACTGATCGTAATACTGCGCATCCGGGGAGCGGCGGGCAATGTCTAGCTGTTGCAAGGCCGCAGGCAACGCGCCGTTCAGCGCATAGGATTCCGCCAGCGACATATGTTCAAGCGCCTGTTTGCCCTGCGCCGAATAGGCTTTCGCCAATAACTTGTACAGGCTGGGCTCTTGCCGATATAGCTGCACCTGGTCCCGCAGGAAGCGGGCCGCATCTTCTTCCCGCTTTGCCGCCAGCAGGGCTTCTGCATATTGCTGGGCGATGCCGCGCGACAAAGGCAGCAACTGCATCGCCTCTTCCGCTTCCTTGACTGCCAGGTCCGCCTGTTTATTGGCGATCTTGATATCGATTGCGAGGTCGGCAAAGGCGCTGGTTTCCTTGAATATGTGCTTGTATTTGGCGTTCTGCTGCACCTGTTTGATGACTTCATTCAGCAAGGTCTGCGCCTTGGCGTAATCATGCTGCCGGTAGGCAATAAAAGCCAGGCCGTATTTCGCGCTTATCCTGTCTATCTCTTTCTGGTTCTTAAGCTGCTGTTCAAACATGACTGCGCTATCGATCAAGCCCTGGGTGCCCATATCCTGCAATACCCTAACCCTGGCCTGGACCAGGAAAAAATCCAGGCCATCTACATGTTGCTTATAGCGCTGGTCCACCTGGCGTGCCTGGATGTCGGCGATCCTCTCGGTGGTCAGCGGATGGCTGCGCAGATAGGCCGGCGCGGTATCGTTATAGTTGCGGGTGGCCGCCTGCAGGCGGCCAAAAAATGCCACCATGCCCGAGGTATCGTAACCGGCATCCCGCAAAATCTGGAAGCCTACCCTGTCCGCTTCGCGCTCCGCGTCGCGGCTGAAGTTGAGCTGCCTTTGTATCGCCAGCCCCTGCCCGCCTGCCGCCAGGGCCATCGCGGCATCCGGACTGGATTTGGCGGCCAACGCCGCCAGTATCATCGCCGCCAGCGGAATCAGCGCATCCTGGCGCTGGCTGCCTATCATGCGCGCAATATGCCTTTGCGCGACGTGGCCGATTTCATGTCCCATCACCGAGGCCAGTTCGGATTCGGTCTGCGCCGCCAGGATCAGGCCGGAATGCATGCCGATGAATCCCCCCGGCAACGCAAAGGCGTTCAGCACCGGGTCACGCACTGCAAAGAATTCAAAGTTGTAGGCCGCCTCGCCGCGCGCCTCGGGGCGGGTGGCCAGCAGGGAGTTGCCCAGCTTGTTCAAGTACTCCAGCACCGGCCCGTCATCCAGGTAATCAGGATCGGTCCTGACGCTTTGCATGATTTGCTCGCCCAGTTTGCGCTCCATGATGGGCGACAGGTCTTCGCGCTCGGTATCGCCCAGTGTGGGCAGGTTTTGCGCCAAGGCGGTGCCGGGGCCGGCAGCAGCTGACAGCAGGCAAGAGCCGGCCAGGATGGCGGTATTCAGCAATGCCGGCAATAATTTCAATTTGGGCATAAGGATTTGGATTTCACAATGCTATGATGCTTTCAAGGGCAGGATGTTCCCCATTACCCACTCATTGTTTCACATTTTCACTAATGGCAACTCAATCCAAAAACGATACTTCGACCGCCTCCGTCAGCGAGCTGAGCCATTTTGACAGCACCGGGCAAGCCCATATGGTGGATGTCGCAGCAAAACAAGAAACCCATCGTGTCGCCATCGCCAGCGGATATATCCGCATGAAGCCGGAAACGCTGGCCATCATCGTGCAGGGCAATGCAAAAAAAGGGGATGTGCTGGGCATTGCGCGCATCGCCGCCATCATGGCCGCGAAACGCACCGCCGACCTGATCCCGCTATGCCATCCGCTGGCGCTGACCCGGGTCGCGGTGGATTTTAGCATTGACGAACAAAAAGCCAGCGTCAACTGCACCGCGCAGGTAGAAACAGTAGGCAAGACCGGCGTGGAGATGGAAGCGTTGACCGCAGTGCAGGTCGGCCTGCTGACCATCTACGACATGTGCAAGGCAGTGGATAGAGGCATGGTGATGGGCGACGTGCGGGTGCTGGAAAAGCATGGCGGCAAGTCGGGCGATTGGGTCAGTTTGATCGACGCATGAAACGGCAAGGCTTGCCAGGACCTGAATTCCACGCCTGGCAACGCCGCGCCCCTCACTGAGACTCGCGCGCCGGCATCTGCTGGAATACCACGCCATATCTTGCCGGATCTATCGCTGCCTTGGCCTTCCAATAATCATAGTAGGCATTATAGGAAAACGGGTGCAGCCGCTGCAAGGTGATCATCGTGCGCAGCGCCTGTTTCGGCTGGCCGTTCAGCACATATACTTCCGCCATCGTATTCAGCACGTGCACAAAGCCGAAGCGCCGGCCGGCATTTTCGACAAACGCAATTTCCTGTTCCGACATGCCTTCGTGCGGCTGCACTTTCATCAACTTGAAGTAGTCGAAGAAATAGGGAAATAAGGTGAATTCCGGCTTTTCCAGGACTTTCTTGTCGAAGCTGTAACCTCCCTGCTCCAGACGCAAGGCCCTGAAGCCATCTTGCACCCTTTGATAGTCCAGCGTCATCCAGGCCATGATGCAGATGGGGATCACTGCCGTGGCGATAATGCCGCCGCGCGCAACTGCCACCGGTTCGGTCTGCCAGTGCATCTGATGCAGCATGCCCATCAGCACCGCAACCGGGATCAGCACAAAGGCATACCACAAGGGAAATTCCACCATGCTATGCACCAGCGCTGCAATAAAAACCAGGCTGGCAAAACGCAGGGCTGAAGTGTCGGCGGTGTCGCCGGCATTGCGATAGATACTGAAAAACCAGGCAAAACCCGCCGCTGCTATCGCCAGCGTTGCCGGCCACCCCAGTTCCGCGGCAAAGTTCAGCACCAGGTTGTGCGCATGTTCGGCATAGGTCGTCGGCGTGAAATCGGCGGCAATACGGACTTGCTCGGAACCGAAGCCAAACCAGCCAACGCCAAACCAGGGATGCTGCAAGCTCATGTGCAGGGCTTGCTGCATCAGGACCATGCGTTCGGAGCGGCCGCCGACATGCTCTGTGACGGAACTGGCGTCCACCCCCACCATCGCAGCCAGCGTAGGCAGGGCCAGCACCAGGCCCATGTAGGCAAACAGGAAACCCAGCAAGACCAGTTTGCCGACCGGCCGCTCCTGCTGCCCGCGCGGCCACAATATAAAGACAAAGGCAGGCGCGATGATCCAGCCTATCCTGGACTGGGTGAGACTCAATCCCCACAGCAAAAACAGCACCAGCGCCGCCGCGGCCAGCGATGGCAGACGGGCCTGCCGGTACAGCCACCAGGCGGACGCCAGCGCCATGCACAAGAGCAAGGCCAGCTGGTTAGGCTGCGCCACATTCGCATACGGCCTGAACGCCACATTGGCGCCACGCGCCATCTGCATCACCATCGGCGACAGATCCAGCCCCAGGAACTGGGTATTTTGCATTACCACGGATAACAGGCCGGACAGCAACAGCCCGCAAGCCAGTGTCAGGCAAATCTTGCCGGCCCCCTCCGGCGTCGCTGCGATGGTGGCTCCATAAATCATCGCCAGTGCCGCCAGCGCCAGGTAGGCCAGCGGAATCAGCACTTCCCAGCGATGTTCTATCAGGCCGAACAACAATTGCACAGAAATGATCAATGCAATCGCAATGGGCATCCACAGTATCCCCGGCAGGTTCAGCTGCGGCTTTTGCGGCATTGCAAAAAAAGCAAATGCCAGCAACAGGCCCAACAGCATCAAGGCATCGTGATAATAAGTGCGGAACGGATGGATATGCAGCGGATATATATAAGAAGCGACAAGCAGCAATCCAAAGACCAGCAAGGAACGATGGACGTGTTTTTCAGCAGGCATTATGGGATTTCTGAGATATCGATGACGATTAAAGTCAAGATGATAGCAAGGGAATATTTCCTGGGGGCGAACTATTTGATCGATCCGGGTGCTTTATTCGCAAAATTGCCCCCCGCCTGCCGGAGCATAGTAATCCGGCAGATCGCACAAGCCATCGTCTTCGCCAAATTTCGTCAGGCTCGACAAAATTTGTCAGTCGCCTGGATCAATATGCCACGCAAAGATGCAAATAAACACGGACAGTTGGCAAACATATCAAGATTTTGGACGAATTTTTGATAAAAATAGGTAAAAAAACATTTAAACTACGCACCAGGCGGCAGGCACGGTATTTGCTGACTAGGCTGGGGCAAGAACAAACAACAGAATTGTTTCACTTTCATCATCTTAAAGGAGTTCAATATGAACACAAGACAACGCGGCCTTTCCATGAAGGCAGTACAAGCAGCACAAAAGGGCTTCACGCTGATCGAATTGATGATCGTGGTAGCGATTATCGGTATTCTGGCTGCAGTGGCGATTCCTGCTTACCAGGATTACACAGTGAAATCCAAGGTATCTGAAGTTGGCAGCCTGGTAGCTCCAGCACTGGCACAAGCCGGCGTAATGTGCAGCGGTGGTACCCTGGCATCCGCGACAGACAATACCGGTGCAGGCATTCCAACCGCCGCCTCAATTGCTGGCAAATATGTCGCCAGTGTTACCGTTAGTAACGGCACATCGAATTCAGTGGTAATTACCGCAGC
>JABDED010000011.1:0-49607 GCA_013287275.1 Betaproteobacteria bacterium | reverse complement strand
GCAGGCATTCCAACCGCCGCCTCAATTGCTGGCAAATATGTCGCCAGTGTTACCGTTAGTAACGGCACATCGAATTCAGTGGTAATTACCGCAGCCATGCGTGCTCTGCCAGAACTGGGCGGCGCTAGCGGTGGTAGCGTTGTCTATACAGGCGACTGTGGCGTGGGCTCTTTACGTTGGACTGTTACTGGTACCAACCTGCCAACCAAATATCTGCCTAAAGCGTAATGTAATTTGATTCGGGAAGGGTGTTGCAAGACATCCTTCCTAGTCAATAAATAGCTCAAATAAGTGCCAAGTTTCGAGGTCGCATCTTTGGGAGTAGGTAGAAGTAGGAGCCTAGTGTCGTGTCATTAAATGTGTAAATTCTGCATCATTAGCAATTTGAGCTTGCACATTTAATTACTTGAACCGCCTTACTTTCTGTGACGCGTAAGAAATATGATTATAAAAATAATCTAAAAAAGCCATATTAGAACATTTCACGCATATATTCTATGCGTAGGCTAGCGATTCCAAATTTGCCGTTCTAGAGGCGACAATTGCTTGTCGGATCTTTCAACATGGATTTTTTATTGTGAGACAGGGGCAAAAGTGAATATTCAAACTAATTTTTCCTTAAAACTCAAACAATCGACACAACGTGGCTTCACGTTAATCGAATTGATGATTGTAGTTGCGATCATCGGTATCCTAGCAGCCGTCGCCATTCCTGCTTATCAGGATTACACTATCAAATCCAAAGTATCTGAAATTGGTAATTTGGTGAGCCCGGCCCTGCAAGTTGCCGGAGTGATGTGTAGCAATGGTACTTTAGCATCCGCGACAGACAATAACGGCGCAGGCATTCCAACCGCCGCCTCAATTGCTGGCAAATATGTCGCCAGTGTTACCGTTAGTAACGGCACATCGAATTCAGTGGTAATTACCGCAGCCATGCGTGCTCTGCCAGAACTGGGCGGCGCTAGCGGTGGTAGCGTTGTCTATACAGGCGACTGTGGCGTGGGCTCTTTACGTTGGACTGTTACTGGTACCAACTTACCTATCAAATATCTGCCTAAAGCCTAGCAAGAACTCCGCCCGCCAACCAAGGAGACCCGTGGGTCTCCTGCTTTCATTTTTAAGCAATGATAAAACGCCATCTATTTCCTATACTCTTTCTGGCGTGCCTGGCACTGGCTTTTTTTGCTTATTTCCCCGGGTTAAACGGCTACTTTTTATTTGACGATACGATCAACATCGTCGAAAACCAAAATCTTCGCATAACAGCATTAAATTGGCTGACGCTAAAACAAGCCGCTTTTTCCGGTAATGCAGGCATGCTTGGCCGCCCCATCAGCATGGCCAGCTTCGGGCTGGATTATTTTGCGAATGGCCTGGATCCATATTATTTCAAACTGACCAATCTGTTTATCCATCTGCTGAATGGCATCTGTGTTTTTGCGCTGTCAAACCTGCTGCTGCAGGCACATCGGCGACGCCAGCCTCAAGCTGTTAGCCACACCGCCGCCAAATGGCTGAGCCTCGCGCTGGCCGCCGCGTGGTTATTGCATCCGCTGAACATGTCCAGCGTACTTTATATAGTGCAAAGAATGACTAGCCTGAGTACGCTATTTACCCTGCTAGGCTTGATTGTGTACGTCTATGGCCGCCTGCAGCTCAACGACGAAGGAAATACTCGCAAGTCCGGGTGGGCGTGGATAGCTGCCGGTTTTGTGGTGTTTCTCCCATTAGCCATATTCAGCAAAGAAAATGGAGCTTTGCTGCCAGTGTTCCTGATGCTGGTTGAATTAATATTTTTTAATTTCAAAACACCATCCACTAGAGCGCGGCTACTTTTGACAGGCGCGTTCATTTTAACCGTCATCCTGCCTTTGATTGCGGTACTTATTTTTACTGCAGTCCATCCGGAATGGTTAGGCAACACTTATAAAATACGCGACTTTACCTTGTCCGAGCGCTTGATGACCGAAGCCAGGATATTGTGGTTTTACGTACGGCTAGTATTAGTACCAGATATCTCGGCGCTTGGGATGTACCATGATGATATCCATCTATCCACAGGGCTAATGCAACCGATGACCACGCTGCCTGCGTGTGCGGGCATATTCCTTGTTACCGTACTCGCAGTGATGTCTATCAAACGGTATCCGATCGCAGCATTCGGCATTCTTTTCTTCCTGCTTGGGCACAGCATGGAGTCCTCGGTGATACCGCTGGAGCTAGCTCATGAGCATCGCAACTACCTGCCCATGTTTGGCTTGTTGTTCGTGCTTTTTTATTATCTGTTAGCCGCCGGCAGGCACAATGAGAGCGCCAGGATCCGGGGTTTGATTGCAGTGAGTGTCATCCTGTTGCTGGCGGGAGTGAGTTTCTTGCGTGCAAATCAATGGGGTGATGCCGTGGAACAAAAATTGAAGGAAGTAGCCCATCATCCGAATTCCTTAAGAAGCAATATGGAAGTGGGGGCCTTCTATGCTGCTTTGCCTGCAAGCAACCAGATTGAAGCGGATGAATTCTATAACAATGCTTACAAGTATTATGCCAAGGCGTCCTCACTTTCACCGACGGACACTTTGGGATTGCTGGGTTTGATTGCACTGAACTCCAGAGCGTCCATACCCTTGGAAGACAGCTGGACAAGCGTTCTGGCAAAACGGATAGAAAATAATCCGTTTACGCCCAACACCGGCAACTCCATGGTCAAGCTCTATAAATGTGTCGCCAGCGACAATTGCAAGAATGCGGCGATCAGCATGGAAATATTGTTTCAGGCAGCTTTCCGTAATCCCACGCTACGAGGTGCTACCAAGGTGCAGCTTTTATTTGCCTGGAGCGATTTTTTAGCCGACGTCAAACACCGGCCCGAAGCAGCGGTTGCAGCAGCCCGTCAAGCGGCAGCGCTCGACGCGTCCAATGTCGAATCTCAAATCAACCTCATTACTATCCTGATAAATCAAGGCAGGACAGCGGAGGCAAAAACTGCAATTGATCGTACGAGGGGATTGGATAATAAGGGGCTGTATGTAGCAAGGCTGAACGATCTTGAAAAATTAACGGCAAAAGAGTAAAGCCGTCTTCTGGAAGAAAAGAATGCCGTTTGAAATATCCATCGTACTGCCGTCAAAAAATGAAGCAGCGTCCTTGCTTACCCTGTTACCGAGGATAAGGGAGGTAATTTCCAATGCGGAAATTATCGTCATCGACGACGGATCAGCCGACGACACAGTACAAATTTGCAAAGACTGCCAGGTCCGCGTCATTTCCCATCCTTACAGCATGGGAAATGGCGCGGCAATCAAAACCGGCGCCCGTAATGCATTGGGTAAAATTCTGGTATTCATGGATGCGGACGGCCAGCACAAGCCGGAAGACATCCCCCGCCTGCTGGAAAGGCTTTCAGCAGGTTACGACATGGCTGTAGGCGCCAGAGACTACGAATCACAGGCCGGAGCCCATCGAGCTTTCGCAAATGGCTTTTATAACCGCCTGTCGAGCTGGATGGTGGGCCAGAAAATTCACGATCTGACGTCGGGATTTCGTGCGGTGAGGGCAAATAAATTCCGCAAATTCCTGTATCTGCTGCCAAACGCATTCTCGTACCCGACAACCATAACGATGAGTTTTTTCCGGGCAGGATTTGGTGTCGCCTATGTGCCGATTCAAGCCCCTAAGCGCATAGGAAAAAGCCATGTGAATGTGTGGCGTGATGGCCTCCGGTTCCTGTTAATCATCATCAAGATCGGTACGCTGTATTCTCCGCAAAAACTTTTCCTACCTATCAGTTTTTCGTTTTTCCTGACAGGCGCCTGTTATTATCTATATACATTCCTGTCTATCCATCGCTTTACCAATATGAGCGCACTATTATTCATTTCTGCGATTTTGACTTTCCTCATAGGTATCGTGTCGGAACAGGTTTCCGCCCTGCATTACAAAGATAGCGATAATAGTGGCCCACATGACGAGCCACAGCACTAGCGCTTCCATTGGCAGGCCGCTGAAAGTCTTACTGGTCAGCACCTCTTATCCCAAAAACGATAAAGACTGGCAGGGCCGTTTTATAGCCGATATGGTGCAAGCATTGGGAGCCTCGTCAGAGCTGCAACTCTCCGTTTGGTCGCCGCCCGGCGAACTCCCCGCCGGAGTAGGGTATGCGGCTTCGGCCGCAGAATCCAGGCGGCTGTCGCAAATGACCTCCCAGGGAGGTATCGCTCAAATACTCAGGACAAGGCAACTCGGGGGCCTCGGCCACGTGTTCGGTTTGCTGCGCGGCCTGCGGCGGGCATACAGGGCCAGACCGGTAGCCGACGTGGCGCATGTCAACTGGCTGCAAAATGCGTTACCACTATGGGGAAGCGCGACCCCGGCCGTCATTACAATTCTTGGAACGGACTTCAGCTTATTGCAGGCTCCGGGCATGCAAGGCATGTTGCGCATGGTCATACGGCAGAGGAAATGCGTGCTGGCGCCAAATGCCGCATGGATGGCGCCCAAATTAAAAAGCGTTTTTGGTGATATAGCCGAAATAAGGACCATTCCGTTCGGCGTTGAAAAAAAATGGTTTAGCCTCAACAGGCATGGTAACTGGCAAGAGCCGCAGAAATGGCTGGCGGTGACCAGGCTGACAAAAAATAAGATCGGAGACTTGCTCAATTGGGGCACAGGCTTCTTCGATGGCCGGCGCGAGTTGCATTTATTCGGTCCCATGCAAGAAACTGTCGAGCTGCCTTCTTGGGTACATTATCATGGCCCCACCAATCCTACTGAGCTGCAACAGAAGTGGTTTCCAGAAGCTGCAGGCTTAATCACGCTGAGTCGGCACGACGAAGGCCGGCCGCAAATCTTACTGGAGGCGATGGCTGCCGGCTTGCCGGTAATCGCCTCCGACTTGCCTGCGCATAGGGATTTAATTGCACATCATGATACGGGCTGGATTGCCACATCCAGAGAAAGCCTGGATGCTGCGCTGAACTATCTTGATGTGCCTGAAAACAATGTCGCTACCGGAAGAGCAGCGCAGGCATGGGTCACCAAAGAGGTCGGTACATGGGACGATTGTGCAAACCGATATAAACTGGCGTATATGGATCTGATCAAATCATAACGGGATAAATACATGAGGCCAGATGGCATCCTGATCATAGGCGGCACCGGTTTTCTTGGCACAGCGCTCCGCCAGCGCCTGTCCCGGAGCGGTCGCCCTGTACATGTACTGGCCCGCCATGCGGATCAGTCTGCCGAGAAAAACGTCAGTATGCATAGGGGTAGTATCGACGATGCCAGTCTACTGCGCAAGATACTGCCGCTATGCGGCACCGTCATCCATGCAGCATCTACGACGACGCCAGGCACGTCGGCGCAGCAGCCTTCGATGGAGGCCATGCAAAATATTTTACCGACCTTGCGCTTCCTGGAATTACTGCGCGAATTTGAAGTTCGCCATCTGATTTTCTTTTCATCCGGCGGCACTTTTTACGGGACGCCGGCCAGCACCCCGGTTTCGGAAAGCCAGCCTTTTTCACCTCAATCCTATTATGGCGCAGGCAAGGTAGCAATAGAAGCGTTCCTTCAAGCCTATCAGAGCCAGGGCGGTAACGGCGGCGTCACCATACTACGCCCTTCCAATGTCTATGGCATCGGTCAGCCTTACCGCCCTGGCTTTGGCATCATCCGCACTATGCTGGAGCATGTAAAACGCGGCAGCACGCTCGAAATTTGGGGAGACGGGGAAAATACCCGGGATTTTATCTACGTCGATGATCTGGTGGAGGTTTGCGTCAAACTGACACAAGGCCAAACGCAATCGGGTAGCTACAATCTTGGTTACGGTCGTGGCCACACTATCAATCAAGTGCTGCGGGCGATCGAGTCCGTCTGCAGGGTTGAGCTCAAAGTCAACTACATGCCTGCGCGCCAACTGGATGTCAAAGCCATTGTATTGGACACCGGAAGATTGGAACAACTGTTAAGTTGGAAACCGCAGATTCAACTCGAACAAGGCCTGGAATTGACATGGAACTGGCTCAAACAATGACGCCTAGCCCGGAAGCGGTCTGTTCTGTTTGCATCGCCAACTACAATGGCCTTGCCGTAATTGATGCCTGTATACAGTCGGTACTGTTGCAGGATTGCGGCTTCCCCGTCGAAATCATCGTCCATGATGATGCATCGACCGATGGCTCAGTCGACTACATACGCACAAATTACCCTGATGTTATTTTAATCACCAGTGAATCCAATGTTGGTTTCTGCATCTCCAATAACCGTATGGTGGATATTGCACTTGGACAGTATATTTTGCTATTGAATAACGATGCAGAACTTTTTCCAGATGCGCTATCCAGTCTGCATGCCGCAGCACAAGAGACGTCGCAAGCGGTGCTCGGCTTGCCGCAATATGATGCGGCCACTGGCGACTTGATTGATATAGGCAGCAAGCTGGATCCTTTCCTTAATCCGATACCCAACCAAGACGCTACGCGAAACGAGGTTGGCATGATCATAGGCGCTTGCCTTTGGCTGCCGCGTTCACTCTGGAAAGACTTGGGTGGCTTTCCCACGTGGTTCGGATCACTGGCGGAAGATATGTACTTATGCTGCTTGGCCAGGCTTGGCGGCCATCCTGTCTCTGCTCTGTCCCATTCTGGCTTCAAACACTGGGTCGGTTATAGCCTGGGTGGCGGAAAGGTGATACAGGAAAAATTAAGTACGAAAGCTTCCCGACGCATCCTCAGCGAGCGAAACAAAACCTTCGTCATGTACCTGACGTATCCTGCCCCATTTTTGCAACTATTATTGCCGCTGCATCTTGCCTTATTATTGGCGGAAGGCTTGATACTGACGATAGTAAAAAGAGACTGGCGACTGTTTAGTAAAATCTATCTGGGTTGCATGCGCGCACTGTGGGACCACAGGGAGCACCTGGTACAACAACGCAGACGCATCCAGGCCAAACGACAATGCGGCAGGTTTGCCTATTTCAAGCCAGTGGACTGGATTCCGCATAAGTTGAGATTGCTATTGCAGCACGGTATGCCCGAAATCAAGTAAGCAGCAACGACCCTGCATGTAGCGGTGCCCACCTATCCAGTTTTCCTGCAAAAATAAATATCTTCCTCCGCGGGCAGGCCGTAGCAAAAGCGCTCGTGATCACTGAATTCTTTAACATATTCGGAGACATCAACAACGAATCCGGCTGCCCTCAAACGCTCAACATAATCTTTACCATATTGACGCACATGATCGTCCTGTCCATATCGGCGAGCTCGTTCTTGTGGATCGACGATACTCGGGTCTTCCTGGGTATGTTCACCCAGGATGGGCACTTGCAATATCGCCCAACCACCCGGTTTTAGCACTCGCAATAGTTCGCGCATTGCAGTCCTGTCGTCAGGCACATGTTCCAATACATGGCTGCAAAAAATGACGTCGAAATGATTGTCATCAAAATTGATATCCGTTACATCCAATTTCACGTTGGCGTGCCTGCCTTCCAAATCTGCGCCGACATAAGCTAACCCGGGAAGACGCCGTATTGCCGGCTTCAGAAAGGGCTCGGGCGCCACATGCAAAAATTGTTTATTGCGGCCGTCAAACAAATCGGTCTTCCTGTGGCAAAACAACCATATCAGTCGGTGCCTTTCCAGTGAGTCGCAAACAGGGCAACGCGCGCTGGCCCTGCTACCCATGGGCTTCAATATATCGAAACTACTGCGGCAAATTGGACACTCATGTTTGGTGCCGGCATACCAATGTTTTCTAAACGCATATAGCAAAGGGCGCAGTAGTCTTTTCATATTGTAGTCTTAGTGACGGAGTCCATTGCCTCCAAAAATAAACGTCGTGTGTGCTCATCACCAAACTGGCTTGGCAATTCGTATACCTCGCCGCAACGGCACGCATCAATGAAATGGGAAATTATTTCAGGCGATGCATCCATTGCTTGATATCCCGTGACAAACAATTGCGGCAATTGCCTATCTAATTCTGCCACCGCGCTGCCAATTGGCGCTATCGCAAGTATAGGACGCTGGACACACAGATAGTCAAATAATTTGGCAGGAATAGAAGCATGCGAAGAGGACAGCAAGATCAGCCCGTCGGCTTCGCGCATTCGTTCTAACGCTTCCTGGCGGGGTACCGACGAGCGTATCTGTATATCCCAGCCAGCCTGCAAAAAACTCGATCGCCAGGCCTGCAGCCCATCCAGTTCGGTCTGGGCCAAGTCTCCGACAAAATTCAGGCTACCTTCCGCCCCAGACGCCTTCAGGCCAATCAAAAGCGGCTGCAGCAGGTGCTCAAGACGCCGCTCTGCGCGTGAAGTGAAAATTCGCCCCGCATACAATAAATTGAGTCGTCGGTGCAGCGGTCTCTGCTCCGCTGGCATGAGTCCGCATTTCTGTGGATAGGCATTCGTAATAGCAACCGTCTTTGCATCTGTATGTGGCAAGCGCTTTG
This sequence comes from Betaproteobacteria bacterium, assembly GCA_013287275.1. GTDB lineage: Bacteria > Pseudomonadota > Gammaproteobacteria > Burkholderiales > Burkholderiaceae_D > Undibacterium. Next base: position 41,147 of record JABDED010000011.1, on the reverse strand, counting down.
TCAGCATCTGCCGCCATTGGTCAGACGTCACAGTAATAAGGCTGGCTTGCCGCAATATTCGCTGCTCCAGCAAACTTTCCTGCCACCGCCGGATAGCTGAAGTGGTAAGAATAGGTTTCATCGGCTCATCCAGCCAGCCGTCACGCATATCCACGAGTAAGGGCAGTTTAAATTGAGCAGCCAGGCGCGATGCAGCTACATGCACGGACTCCGGAAAGCTGGACGACAATACCGCATCTGCTTTGCCGGCATGCTCAAGTACCACGGGATGCTTCGCGGCGCGCCGTGCCCAAAGGATACCGGGATCAGGGCTCAGCAAGGCATACGCGAGCCATCTCAACCACCCAGGGCGCTTGACGGCCGCTTTCTTCGGAACAGGCATTGATGCAGAATGTTGAGGCGCGTGTTGATTTCTACGGTCGCCATATATCTTTAAAGGATCTCGCAAGGTAATCAATTTACCCCATGCCATTTCTTCGCAGGATTCGTTATCAGCTGCAGCCACGACTACGAGAGAAACACCGCTTTCCGAAAGCCATCGTATAAAGCGCTCTACCCGATAGTGCCCTAAATGTTGAGGATCACACCAGTAAGGGGCTATTACGACGATCTGTTTGAACTTAGCCATGCCTGGCTCGCAGTTCACCATAGATATTTGCCAATTTCTCTGCTTGAGCCGCCATATCATATTCGGCTTCAATATGCGCGCGCGCCGCCTTGGACAATTCTAACCATTGCCCTGGATGCTTGACCAGCCACGACAAATGCTCCGACAAGGCGCCAGTATCGCGTTCCGGGGCGAGCAGCCCAGACACTCCGTGCTCAAGCACTTCGGGAATATCGCAATGAAAAGTGCTAACGACCGGCATACCGCTGGCGGCCATCTCGATGATGGATACGGGTGCACCACCCTCCGTATCGCCGTCAGTCGCGTGGACGCTGGGCGATAGGAAGACGTGATGCCTATACGCCTCTTCCAACAATTCTGCATGCGTGCGGTAACCAAGCAGTCGCAGCCTGCTACCCAGTTCATACTTGTCGATCACTTTTAATATCTTTTGCTTTTCTTCCTTGCTACGCGGGTCGGCATCGGCATCGCCAATTATCGTAATCTCCAAATCCACCGTTTTCAGTAACTCACCCAATGCTTCCAAGGCATAAGGAATACCTTTTTTTTCCCGAAATGCACCGGCAATCAACACTTTCAACGGTTCACCCGGGCGCAATACGCGCGGCTGGAATGGGATAGCTTTCAGGTCTACGCCGAGATGATGAACTCGCACCTTGCCGGCAGGGCAGCCTCGATTCATTATCCGCTTCGCCATGTGACTCCCTTCACACAATACGGCGTCGACGCTGTCAAATAGTTGAGCATAGCGTGCCAGCCATCGAGCATCTTGCTGCGGCAGATGATCAACATCCAATCCATAAAACGTAACTACATGCGGTATGCGCAGGCGCTTCGCCACTCCACGATCGAACCAACCCATATTGCCAAAGTGTGAATGCAACAGGTCGATCTTTCGGTACCTCGCCAAACAAGCCAGCCAGCGCGGATACAGCGGGATATTCAATTTTCTGAACAGCGCTTCCAGCTTATAGCGCCAGGCGGAATTGCTGCAGAAACTATGCAAATCAGATACTGGAAATCCTGAGGGATGTTGACTGCCTATGCATGCCACGCTGTTTTGCACTGTTTCAGGCAAGGCGACGATCTGGTTATACAACCAGGTCTGCGTTTTCGGAAGCCACACTGGGCAACTATGCAAAACATTCAGTCTTTTCATATTCGGGCGATAAATTTTAAACGACGTAGTTGAATCGGCTTTTTAAGATACCCATGAGGTCAACGCTTCCATGTCGCGCCCCCATCGACCGCTTCCACTATTTTTTGCCACAGTCCCCGCTTCACCCCAATACTTAAACCGTGTATAGGTCGTATGCTAATTGCCTAACTCCGACAGCAAATCTCGCCACGGCGAACTGGTGCGCACTATCCATAACACAGCCTCGATTCATTGACGATTATCTTGCCCTGTCCGTCCGGGATCGCCGGCCTTCCCCGGTAGCAGTGGTTCTAATTTTTTCCATTGATAATCACGTAACATTTTTCGACAGCTTTGCATCTGCGGTATCCTGTTTTTTTCAAATGCTGTATGTAAACACAATTCAACGAATGTTAACAGCCACTGGCAAATTCTTCACATGTCATTAGGGTGCCAAAGCATACGAACAATCCCCTTTAGAAGGTTCCTCTGGAAAAGATATGAAAAAATCCCGTAACTTAATACCCCAACTCCAATCAACATGCCTAAACGAAAAAACGGGAATGCAATCAATCCCAGCCAATTTTGATTTACGAACGCAACGACTACCGCCATTAAAACTGCCGCAAATACAGAAGGAAGTAAATTAACTAACAAACTGCCGATCGTCAATTCAACAAGCCTCAAAGGAATCACTAAAGACGGAATAAATAGAACGGTTGTAGCAACCGCATAAGAAATAACTACTCCTTCTAACCCCCACTTAACACCTAGAAAGAATGATAGGACTATTGTCGTGCAGCCAAAGACACCCCAGCGAAACAGGAGGTCAGCTCTACCTTTGGATAAATATAGAATTCCTATCGTTGTACTTAGTGACTGAAGTAAGCCGACTGGGGCAAGATACTCCAACAAGTTAGCTACCGGAATCCATTTAGCACCTAATACAGTTTCAACAAAGGGCTCTCGTAATACGAATAAACCAAGCATTAGAGGAGCAGTAATAAGTATAATCGCAGCAGTAATTTTTAGATAAACGCTTCCAACCCGTTCTGGATCAGTTTGCATGCGGCTAAACACAGGAAATAAAGCTCGCGCAACAACCCCTGAAATATTCTGTACGGGCCAAAGCATCAAGCGGTAAGCCATCGTATAAACCCCAAGATCCGTTGCGCCCAAAAACCTGCCTATCAGTATATTGTCCGCGTTTCGAGCAAAATAATTGAATACATTGAACCCAACCAAATTACTGCTAAAACCAAATAATTCACGCATATCATAAAGTCGTGCCGCCCTCCCTGGGCTCCATGAAGAGCACCACCACAAACCTACTGTTGTAACGATAGCGGATAAGATAGTTTGCGTCACAAGGCTATAGATCCCCCATCCCACTGAAGCCGCCACTAAAGCAGCACACAGACTGAATAACGCGGCAATAGATTCTATTATTGCCAACGGTCTAAAGTCTGAAGACCGCTCCAAAAGCGCTTGGTGCACTAGACTCATCGCCCCAATGGGCAGTGCGAGCGCAAATAGCCAAAGTACGTCAGACAAGCGGGGCTCCGAAAAAAGCCAGGCGGCCGCTGGTGATAGCACTATCAATCCTAACGCTAAGCCAAGACTGATTGCGATATTGAGAAAAAACACAGAATCAAGAAGATGCGGCGAAATAACAGGCCGTTGAATCACGGTCGCTACAGTACCGAAATCTCTAAACAACGAAATAAAACCAGTAACTGTAGTTGCCATAGCCACTACGCCAAAATCAGAGGCGGGCAGCAACCGCGCTAAAATAATGAGCCCGATAGCCTGGCTTATCATTTTTACGGTTTGAGATAAGGAGGACCATATAAATCCAGAAGCAGCAGCTCTAGATGCAGTTTTCATGGGTTTTTCCGACCTCGAATACATACAATTAACTTATTTCACTCTTCTGGCTTGGAAAACTTGGCATTCGTATAAAATCCCCAAGAAAATCGATAGACGGACTTCCCAAGAGCACTATAACTCTTTTGCGATCAAGACTTTTAGCCGTTGCGTTTTATCGTTTGGATGCGGTTGCATTTGAGGTGGCACTGTACCAATCGAAAGGCATTAATTTAAATATTACATACATGATCCCCTGAGCTATCCAATTACTTCCCAGCAAAGGCAACGGATAATCGAAAGGTCGAATTTGTACAAAGCCACAACTAATTAGCAACGCTTTCAATTCTTTCGGGGACATCATATTAATATGAGTAGGATCGGCTTTTGCCTCATATTTATTGGCCTTTGAAGGCGCCGCAATAAGGATTACTCCATCTTGATGCAATACACGAAATGATTCGCGTAAAACGTTTACTGCTACAACGGGCTCTAAATGCTCAATGACTTGATTAAGAACTACTGTCTGGAACGAATTTTCAGGAAATGGCAGGTTTTCACTTAATTTTTGATAGCGAATATCGAGTGTAGGACAACGTTCTTTCGCCATAGCGATTGCTTCAATAGAGCCATCCATTCCTGTGCCTGTCAAGCCCCACCGAGACGCACATTCAAGTAAATATCCGCACCCAGCACCTAAATCGAGTATAGGACCAGGAGAAGAACGTTTAATAATCAGAGCAACAATTCCGGAATAAAATTTCCAATCTCGCGAAGAGTAATGTTGTTGGTAATATCCAGAGTCAGCAATCCCGCCATCTAACTGCATTTCATATCCTCAATACAAAAAAATAAACGCATGCACATGCATAACGGATTCCATCGTCCGTAGAACACTAGAGTGCCCAACTATATGGAACAGTTTCATAATGAAGTAACGATCCACCGGAATCCGCTTGCAAAGAGTTGCGTACAGCTTTTGTACAACAACTATCTGAAATTTTTTAAGAGACTCCCTATTCACAAACTATGATAAACAACATCTTTGCTTAATTTGTAAAATGGCATGATCTAGTCATATCCGCCTTCTATTTAGAACATTAGTATCGAATGGAGTTTTTCACAGCTTGAATTACGTCAGCAATATCGGTATCTGATAGTTTTGGTGAAATTGGAAGGCTCAAGGTTTGCTGCCCCACCAAGTGCGCATTAGGATAATCCTCCGGTTTCCACCCAAAACGTTTCTGATAGTACGGATGTTCCGGCAAGCTCAGATAGTGCACCCCTACCCCAATATTCTGTACTGTCATCGCGTCGAGAAATTGGTCCCTGCTTAAGCCAGCCCTGCTTTCATCGATCAAGACCGTGTACAGGTGATACGCATGCCGAGTCTCTGCTTCCACCTCCGCGGGAAGATCAATCGGCAAATCGGCAAACGCCTGCTGGTAGTGACTCCAGATTTGCTGGCGCCTTAACCAATTTTTCTCAACTCGCGCCAATTGATGCATGCCCATTGCAGCCTGCAGATCCATCATGTTGTATTTAAAACCGCATTCAACTACCTGATAGTGCTTATAGCCATCATCGCCAAAACGTTTCCAGGCATCCTTGCTCATGCCATGCAAGCCCAGTATCTTGATACGGGCGATATCCTCCTCGCGCTTTGCCAGCACCATTCCTCCTTCGCCCGAACTGACATTCTTGGTAGCATAAAAGCTGAAACAGGAAAAATCACCGAAGGTTCCAGCTTTTTCCCCGTGATATTCGGTTTCGATCGCATGCGCACAATCCTCGATCAGCTTCAGTTGATATTCGTTGGCAATTCTGACGATCGCATCCATATCGCAAGGTCGTCCTGCAAAATGCACAGGAAGTATCGCCCGAGTCTTGGAAGTGATTTTTTCACGTATTTTGTCAGGCGCGATATTCAAGCTGTCTATATCTATATCAGCCAGTACAGGGGTAGCCCCTGCATGGATAATCGCATTGACCGTCGCACAGAACGTCATCGGTGTCGTAATTACTTCGTCGCCGGGACCAATGCCCGCAGCAAGCAAGCTGAGGTGCAATGCAGCCGTGCATGAGTTGAGTGCCGCGACATACGGCATGTTCTTGTAAGCCGCAAAATCTTGCTCAAACTTTGCGACTTTAGGGCCGGTGCCCAACCACCCTTTATGCATAGAGTCGATAACCTCATCGATCTCCTCTTGTTGAATCTCTGGTTGCCCGAATACCAGAAACTCAGACTTTGGGCGAATTGGCATAGTTAGCTGTCTCCATACTTCGTAATATATTCGAAATTAATATTTCCACTTTGCGACGATACCCCGTTGGAAGCTTGGACGCGCAAAGATCAGTTATTCCAGGCAAAACTCCATCCGCGTCCCAGAAAAATCAATCACATCCCCATCCTTCAGCGGCACAGGCTGAGTATCGATGAATTGCTCGTTGAGCTTGGGGAAGGTGCTGCCTTCCACATGCGCGATGTAGTATGCCTGCTGTTGCCGGGTGATGGCGGCAACCAGCACTCCAGGGCTGCCGAGCGTGGTCACCGGCTTGTTCAGCACCAGCTCCCGGCCCGCATTGGCACCAGTCAGTACCTTGATTTTAGCGATAGGAAGCGCGACGCCGCTTGCTGGGAGTACACCCTGGGCTGAGCCCGCCTTGGACGGTACTGGTGCCGGGCTCGCCGCCCGCTCGGGCTCAAGCGTGATATGCAGCTTGTATTTGCCGATTTCGATCACATCACTATTTTGCAGCATATGCTTCTTGATCGGCTGGCCGTTGATCATCGTGCCGTTGGTGCTGCCCAGATCGAGGATAAAGGAGCCCTGCAATGAGGTATCTATCGCCGCATGCTGGCCGCTGACTGTCAGGTGGTCGATGACCAAGTCGTTGGACGGCCGCCTGCCTATCGTGATGCGCGGCTTGCCGAAGCTCAGTTCCTGCTGGATCAGGCCGTCATAGGTGACAATGATTTTGACCATTATTCTTTTACAAACGCTTTCTGGATGAGCAAAAACTTAGCTGGCAAAAATATGACCGATCAACGAGCGCTGCCGCAACTCCTTCAGCCTGCACAAAACGACGGAAATATTATCGCGTCCGCCGTTGGCATTGGCGCCCCCGACCAGAGCCTGGCAACATTGTTCCAGATTACCGGAGTATTCCGTCATGATTGCATGAATTTCATCATGATTGAGCATATCGGTCAATCCATCCGAGCACAGCATGTAAATATCGCCCTCTTGCAGCGGGTGCTCCAGGATATCGATCTCGATTTCATGCTGTACGCCGACCGCACGCGTGATCAGGTTCTTGATCGGCGAAAATTGCGCATGCTCTTCGCTGATCAGGCCGGCATCGATCTGCGCCTGAAGCACGGAGTGGTCATGCGTGATCTGGGTCAGGTAATCTGCGCGGTAACGATAGGCGCGCGAATCTCCCACATGCGCCACCAAAAGCACATCCTGGAGGAAATACGCCACGACCACCGTCGTGCCCATGCCGGCGTATTCCGAATTAAGCTGTGCCGCGTCTATCACGCTGTCATTGGCGGCCTGGATGGCGTCGCTGAGCCAGCGCCGGACGGTATTCGCCGATGTCGGAAATACCTGGGCCCATTGGGAATGCAGCCTGGATTTCAAGGCTTTGCCGATGACATCGATGGTAATCGTGCTTGCGACCTCGCCCGCGTTGTATCCCCCCATGCCATCTGCGAGCACGACAAAGCCCGACTCAGGACAGATCTCTATCGCATCTTCATTATGCGTTCTCACCTGTCCTATGTCGCTAAGGCCACAGAATTCTAGTACGTGCTGAAAGGGCATGAATATGAGTCAATTATATAAATTAAATGGCTTTTCTATGCTTAACGGCAAATGCAGCGATCACTACAGCAATTGCCCCCAACAAGCCGGGTACGCTAAGCTTACCATCAAGCAAGGGAATTGTTACATCTCGATAGGCCGACTTTGCCTCGATAAAAGGCAATATCGCCACATCCGAGCACACCATCGCCGCCCCGAGGTAACCTAATAGCGCCGCACCCAGCGTGATAATGACCGGGAATTTGCGCATCAGCGCCAGGACCAGCGTACTTCCCCAAACCACGATGGGGATACTAACCAAAATGCCGAAGACCACAAGCGCAAACCGGTGTTCTCCGCCGACCTGCTCCGCCGCACTGGCGACGGCCACCACATTATCCATGCTCATCACCAGGTCGGCGACCATAATGGTCTTGACGGCCGTTAGCAGGCGATCGGCAGCAGGTATCGTAGCGTGGCTGTCGCCGTCTTCCAGCAGCAATCTGTAGGCAATCCAGAACAACAGGATACCGCCTATCAGCTTCACGTAAGGCCACTGCAATGCTGTAACTGCAAAGGCCAGCAGTATGATGCGTATTGCCACTGCGCCGACCGTGCCCCATACAATGCCATGCAAGCGCAAATGGGCCGGGAGATTCCGGCAAGCGAGCGCAATGACTATCGCATTGTCGCCACCCAGCAGGATATCGATCAGGATAATTTGGCCGACTGCCCACCAATTGAGATTGAGTAAAAACTCCATGCGCGCAATACGGCCCGAAAATTATTTAAAAGCCAAGAATAACCCACTCCGGCAAAGAATGATTGCAATCTGTACGTAAGCTCATTCAAGGCCATTCCGGCCACCGTGTCTGTGCGATGGGCATCACAAAGAGCAATCGCGCCATATTGTTCGCTTCGGGCATAAAAAAACAGGGAGCCTAAGCCCCCCTGTTTCTTTCAAATCCCGGCCAAAAGCAGATTACAGCATCGCCTTCAGCAAACGCGCCATTTCGGACGGGTTTTTAGTTGCCTTGATACCGCATTCTTCCATGATATCCAGCTTGGCTTGTGCCGTATCGGCACCGCCTGAGATCAACGCACCGGCGTGGCCCATGCGCTTGCCCGGAGGCGCAGTCACACCGGCGATGAAGCCAACCACCGGTTTCTTCATGTTGTCGCGCACCCAGTAGGAAGCATTCGCCTCATCCGGACCGCCGATTTCGCCGATCATGATCACAGCGTCAGTATCAGGATCATCATTGAAAGCCTTCATGATGTCGATGTGCTTCAGGCCGTTGATAGGATCGCCGCCGATACCGACTGCGGAAGACTGGCCCAGACCCAGTGCGGTCAATTGGCCGACTGCTTCATACGTCAAAGTACCGGAGCGGGACACCACGCCGATACGGCCTTTGCGGTGAATGTGGCCGGGCATGATGCCGATCTTGATTTCATCCGGCGTGATCAGGCCTGGGCAGTTGGGTCCCAGCAATTTGGTTTTGCTGCCGGCTTTAGCCATGCGGTCCTTCAGCATCATCATGTCGCGCACAGGGATGCCTTCAGTGATGCAGATGGCCAGGTCTAGGTCGGCTTCTACCGCTTCCCAGATTGCAGCCGCTGCGCCTGCTGGCGGCACGTAGATCACGGAAACGGTCGCGCCTGTGGCTGCCTTGGCTTCGCTGACGTTGGCAAAAATGGGGATGCCTTCGAAGTCTTCACCGGCTTTTTTCGGATTTACACCGGCAACGAAACAGTTTTTGCCGTTGGCGTAATCGCGACACATGCGAGTATGAAATTGGCCGGTCTTGCCGGTAATACCTTGGGTAATGACTTTTGTGTCTTTATTGATCAGGATAGACATATCTTTTCCTTGCGATTATTTAGCTTGGGCTGCAGCGGCGACAACTTTTTGCGCTGCTTCTTCCATCGTGTCTGCGGCAATGATAGGCAAACCGGAGTCCGCCAGCATCTGTTTGCCGATCTCTTCATTGGTGCCCTTCATGCGAACGACCAGTGGTACTTGCAGCGACACTGCCTTGGAGGCAGTGATGACGCCTTCTGCAATCACGTCGCAACGCATGATGCCGCCGAAAATGTTGACCAGGATGGCTTTCAGGCCTGGGTTTTTCAACATGATCTTGAAGGCTTCAGTGACTTTTTCTGCAGTCGCACCGCCGCCTACGTCCAGGAAGTTGGCTGGCTCACCGCCGAACAGCTTGATCGTGTCCATGGTCGCCATCGCCAGGCCTGCGCCGTTTACCAGGCAGCCGATATTGCCGTCGAGCGAGATGTAGGCCAGGTCAAACTTGGAGGCTTCGATTTCTGCCGGATCTTCTTCATCCAGATCGCGGTAGGCAACGATTTCCGGTTGACGGAACAAGGCGTTGGCATCGAAGTTGAACTTCGCATCCAGCGCGATCACTTTGCCGGAGCCGGTCAGGATCAGGGGATTGATTTCTGCCAGCGAGCAATCCGTTTCCATGAAGGCTTTGTACAGGCCCTTCAATTGGGTGCGGGCATCAACCACAGACGCCTCAGGCACGCCGATCTTGCGAGCGATGTCATCCGCTTCGCCGTCTTGCAGGCCGGCGGTAGGATCGATCGCGATCTGGTGGATCAGTTCAGGGTGCTTTTCCGCCACTTCTTCAATGTCCATCCCGCCTTCGCTGGAGGCCATCAAAACTACACGCTGGCTGACACGGTCGGTGACCATGCTGACGTACAGTTCTTTCTTGATGTCCGCGCCTTCTTCGATCAGCAGGCGGCGAACTTTTTGACCTTCAGGGCTGGTCTGATGGGTTACCAGTTGCATGCCGAGAATCGCATTCGCGTATTCCCTGACTTGCTCCAGGGATTTTGCCACTTTAACGCCACCGCCTTTACCACGGCCGCCGGCGTGGATTTGCGCTTTGACAACCCATACCGGGCCGCCGAGCGTTTCTGCCGCTTTGACTGCTTCATCAACGGACAGACATGGAATACCGCGTGGTACTGTCACTCCGAATTTACGGAGGATTTCTTTACCCTGATACTCATGGATTTTCATACGAGTTCCCTTCAGACACTGAGGTAGTAATAATAAAAATTATTCGTAAAATTAAAAACGAACTTGTGGACTAATTTGCAGAAGACGGTTTAATCGCCCACCGCGGGTAATATTGCGCAACTGCCGGGCCATCCAGCCGCAACGCATGGCAACGATCTAGTTGAAACGGCTGCTGGTCCTGCCCGGAACTGCCGGCCCCATCGCGCGTATCAATCACTTCGCCGGCAAAAGCCTGCACCGCAGCAGTCGGCAATATTTGCGCCAACTCTGTCAGGTGCGTGCAGCCCTTGACCCCAGACATTCTTTCCTTGACCCCCTGACGCAGTTGCTTTAACAGGTTCAGGCCAATCAGCTTCTTGTAATCCGGACCTATCGTGTCACAAAAACCAGGATAAGGGACGGCATCCGACACCGCTTCGGCATCGACGATGGTGAAACCGGTGTCGATGGTGATGCGCAGGGTCAGATCGTGCAAAGCGGAACCGACAGGACGAATACCCGATGCGAGCTGGATATCGCGGGTTTTCATATCGGTGATGTGGGCGTCAAGATCCCATAAGCCATCGTCGCGAGCAAACGCCTCAATGGTAATAGCGCGCGTATGCTTCAACGTGCGATGGGTAGCGGATGGTGATAAGGGCATAATGCCTGCAGGCGGCTATTCAGTATAAAAGAGCCACAATTGCGTGTCGCTACCGCAGCTTCTACGGTAGCAGCCGCTCTTGCGGCGCTGCAAAAAACCATAGGAGTTTAGCACAGCTAGGCGACTAACTCACCTGCTGTGTCAGTTTTACGCGTTTTTCGCCGCAGAAAAGCGCGTGTCCGCGAGTAGTTTTAAGCAGAATTTTTGTCAGGATTTTAAGCTATTGTAAGGATAATCAGATCTCTTCGGTATCGCGTGGTGCGCGCATCGCCGCCTGTATCGCCCGGCTGGAAAATCCCCTCTGCTGTAAAAATCTTGCCTGTTTTGCACGCTCAGCATGGTCGATGGGAGCCGCAGGATATTTCCTGTGCAAGGTATCGGTAGCCCGTTCCGCCTCGGACTCAATCAGTTCCACTTTCACCCTGCCGATTTCTTCCGCAGGCAAGTCGTGGCTTTGCAGCTCAGCAATAATGCGGTTATTCCCGAAACGAGCCGAGCGCCTGTGTACCAGCGAATCGGAAAACCGCTCCGCGGATAAATACTTTGCAGCCTCCAGCGTGTCCAGCAGAGCCTGGACGTCGTCCCCCTCTTCTGCATAGCGGGACAGTTTGCGCGCCAACTCCATGCGGCTATGTTCGCGCATCGACAAGTATCTTAACGCCCTGGCCTTCAGGCTGATTTGCAGTTTCGCCATAGTTCCGTATTCATGAAGCAAAGCCCAAAGCTAAACGCCGACCATACCTTCACAGATATGGTCGGCGTCACGATGACCCGGTTGCAGCTACATTCCGGGCCGGCTCAGGCTGATTAAGCGCTGACGTTTTCTGGCAGCAAAGGCACACCCAGGTTTTCGCGCACCTTGTTTTCAATTTCGTAGGCGAGCTCTGGATGTTCCTTCAGGAAATTGCGCGCATTATCCTTGCCTTGGCCGATTTTTTCACCGTTATAGCTATACCACGCACCGGCTTTTTCAACGATCTTGGCATCGGCGCCCAGATCCAGGATTTCGCCTTCACGGGAAGTGCCTTCTCCATACAGGATATCAAAATGCGCTTCCTTGAACGGAGGAGCAACCTTGTTCTTGACGACCTTGACCTTGGTTTCATTGCCGATCACTTCGTCGCCGGCCTTGATGGAACCGGTACGGCGGATATCCAGGCGCACGGAAGCGTAGAATTTCAACGCATTGCCGCCTGTCGTCGTTTCCGGGCTGCCGAACATCACGCCTATCTTCATACGGATCTGGTTAATAAAGATCACCAGTGTATTGGTACGCTTGATGCTGCCTGTCAGCTTGCGCAAGGCCTGGGACATCAGGCGTGCCTGCAAGCCAGGCAAAGAGTCGCCCATGTCGCCTTCAATCTCGGCGCGCGGCGTCAATGCAGCGACCGAGTCGATGACCACCAGGTCAACGCTGCCAGAGCGCACCAGCGCATCGGTAATTTCCAGCGCCTGTTCACCGGTATCCGGCTGCGAGATCAGCAGATCGGACAGGTTCACGCCCAGTTTCTGCGCATAGCCTACATCCAGAGCATGTTCCGCATCGATAAACGCGCAAGTGCCGCCCAGTTTTTGCATCTCTGCAATGACTTGCAAGGTCAGCGTTGTTTTACCGGAAGATTCAGGACCGTAGATTTCCACTACGCGGCCGCGCGGCAAACCGCCCACACCCAGCGCAATGTCCAGGCCCAGGGAACCGGTGGACACTACCTGCACCTCTTCCACAACAGCACCGTCAGCCATACGCATGACCGAGCCCTTACCAAACTGCTTTTCAATTTGTGCCAGCGCAGCAGCTAAGGCTTTGCCTTTTTCAGAGTTATCAGGTTTTCTGTCGTCCATAAATTCTTCCAGGTGTGGTGCACGGCGTATCGAGAAAACTTGTCGACCATGCAATTTAATGTAAATCAATCATGTGAGCGATTTTTTGCGCGCTCAATTTTGTGCATCTGGCGACACTGTATAAAAAAACAGTGCTTTATGCAAGCACCAAATGAAAAATCTTAGTTGTTTTTTGATGACTCTCACATAAGAGTCAAAATTTCATCAAGTTTCTTCCAGGCATCGCCGGAGGTCGTCACCGATGCCGGCGCCGCCATGTGGCTGCTACCAGGGCATAGGTTCAGGATACGCAACCGCCAACCAGATTTATTATACATCCCTGGTCGTGACGGTCTCGCCAGGGGGCCGCTGATTCCCCGTACGCCTCCTGATGGGCTAAAAGCTTGGCCCAGGAAGCTTCAGCGGAACTCCCATTTCCACGCAGGCATCCGAAATTGGCTGCCCCTCCATCAATCCATATGCCTGGGCCGGGCATTCCTTCCCCTTTGAACAAGCACATCCTGCGCGGATATCTTGCCGCTAATGTCAAAAACCAATAGACTGAGCCCAGAGACAATATAGCCCGACCATGGCCGCCGTCCAGTTTCCCCGTCTGATAGCGCCGCACACGGTCGAATGCACAAAAAATTACAACCATGCGTATCTTGCTTGCAGAAGACGATAGCGTACTTGCAGATGGCCTGACCCGCTCACTGCGGCAGTCCGGCTATGCGACCGATTATGTGAATAACGGGCAAGAGGCCGATTCGGCCTTATCCACGCAAGACTTTGACTTGCTGATCCTGGACCTGGGACTGCCCCGGATGAGCGGACTGGAAGTGCTGCGCCGCTTGCGCGCGCGTAATTCCCATTTGCCGGTATTGATATTGACGGCGGCCGATTCCGTCGAGCAAAGGGTCAAGGGACTGGACCTGGGCGCCGACGACTATATGGCAAAACCTTTTGCCTTGTCCGAACTGGAAGCAAGGGTGCGTGCGCTAACCCGCCGCGGCGCCGGCGGCGGCCCTACCGTGATCAAGCATGGTCCGCTAAGTTATGACCAGGTGGGCCGCATTGCCTATATCCATGAGCAGATGCTGGACCTGTCGGCGCGCGAACTGGGCTTGCTGGAAGTCCTGTTGCAGCGCACCGGCCGCCTGGTTTCCAAAGAACAACTGGTGGACCACCTATGCGAATGGGGTGAAGAAGTCAGCAACAACGCGATTGAGGTCTATGTACACAGGCTACGCAAAAAAATCGAGGTTGACGGCGTCCGTATCGCCACCGTGCGCGGCCTGGGTTATTGCCTGGAGAAATTTTTCGTCGCCGCTGCAACAAGCCCATCTGCGCCCGCGACCCCGCTTGCCAGCGACACAGAGCAACCATGATGCGCAACGGCGGCGCGCGCCAAGCGGCTGCACCGCAAGCGCCGGACAGAAAAATCCATGGCCAGCCGCCGGAGAAAATCCAGCGTTCGCTGTTTGGCGAAATCCTGGACTGGATGTTGGCCCCGCTATTATTGCTATGGCCGCTCAGCATCGCCATCACATATGTGGTCGCAAAATCCATCGCCAACCAGCCCTTCGACCGCGCGCTGGAAGATGATGTACTGGTGCTAGCGCAACAGGTCAAGGAAGTCGACGGCAAAATCATCACCCAGTTATCCAATCCGGCGCGCGATATCTTGCGCGCCGACGATCTGGACAGCCGCTACTTCCAGGTCAAGGGCAACAAGGGGGAACTGGTGGACGGCGACCGCGACCTGCCGCAGCCTACCGATGAAGACAAACCCCTTCCCGGCTCGGTATCGCTGCGCGCCGACAATTTGCGCGGCGTAGAAATCCGGGTAGCCTATAGCTATATAGACCTGAACAGCCGGGCCGGCATCAGCCGCAGCCTGGACGGCAGCAGAAGCCAGCCGCACCTGGCGCTGGTGCAGGTGGCCGAGACGCTGGAAAAACGCACCCTGCTGGCCAATGAAATCATCAAGGGCGTGATCCTGCCGCAATTCATCATCTTGCCGGTGGCCTTGGCGCTGGTCTGGTTCGCTTTGTCGCGCGGCCTGTCGCCGCTGGCTGAACTGCAATACCGCATCCGCGCCCGCCGGCCGGACGACCTCAGTCCGATAGACTCACGCCAGGTGCCGGAAGAAATCTCACCCCTGGTACGCTCATTGAATGACATGCTGAGCCGCCTGTCGCAAACCATAGAGATACAAAAACGCTTCATCGCCGATGCCGCACACCAAATGAAAACGCCGCTGGCCGGCATGCGCATGCAATCGGAACTGGCTTTGCGCGAAACCGACCAGGCAGAGATCCACCGCTCGCTGTTGCAGTTGTCCAAGAGCTCGGAAGCCGCGACCCGCCTGGTCAACCAGTTGCTGACGCTGGCCCGCGCAGAGAACCAGACGCCAGCTACGCAGCCGCTGGCGCCGGTAGAGCTAGCGGAACTGGCCCGCAGTGCGGTGCAGGACTGGATACAGACCTCGTTCACCTATAACATCGACCTGGGATTTGAGCAGCCCGGCTACCCGGTAATGATAGTCGGCAATCCGCTGATGCTGCGCGAACTACTGAACAACCTGATCGACAATGCCTTGCACTACACGCCCAAAGGCCAGAGCGTGACAGTCAGGATACGGGTCATCGACGATGAGCAACTGGCCGTACTGGAAGTGGAAGACAATGGTCCCGGCATACCGCCGTCAGAGCGCGGCCGCGTGTTTGAGCGTTTTTATCGCATCCTCGGCAGCAACGTCGAAGGCAGCGGCCTGGGCCTGTCCATCGTACGTGAAATAGCGCAGCAACATGATGCACAAATCGAGGTAGTGAATAACACCCGCAACCAGGACCCCAAGTTCCCAGGCTGCGTGTTCCGTATTTCCTTCAGGATGAATCCTTACTCCAGTTCGCATTCTGCCTATATAGGAGACTTCAGCTGATGAGCGAAGCTGAGCAGCAGGCGCCGGCGCCGGCAAAATTTCGATGCTGGCCGCAGACCCGGCGGCTTAGCGCATGGCTGCTGGCAAGTTGGCTGGCGCTGACCTTCGGCACCCTGTTTTTTGCACGCGAATTATCCGGCCTCTATTTTTCCGGCTGGTCGCTGTCCTTTTACATGGCGGCGCAGGGATTGAGCCTGTTTTACGTTTTGATACTGGCCGCTTATTCGCTGGCCATGCGGCGCATCGAGAGCGCCGGAAAGGACGCTGCCTGATGGTGCAAAAAAGCTTTACCAGACGACTGACGATATACTATTTCTGGTACACCGTCCTGTTCATCATTTTTTTGATCAGCCTTGCCGTGCTGGAAAAAGAAGGCGTGCCCAGGGTCTGGATAGGGTATCTATTCATGTTCGCGACCATCATCATCTATGCCGGCATAGGTGTGATGAGCCGCACGTCCGACATCTCGGAATACTATGTGGCCGGCAGGCGGGTGCCCGCGGTATTCAACGGCATGGCGACCGCCGCCGACTGGATGTCCGCCGCCAGCTTTCTCAGCCTGGCCGGCGGCATCTACCTGTCCGGGTTCGACGGGCTGGCCTATATCATAGGCTGGACCGGCGGCTTCTGCCTGGTGGCACTGTTGATCGCGCCTTATCTGCGCAAGTTCGGCCAGTACAGCATTCCCGATTTCCTGGGTACGCGGTATGCCGGGCGGCACGGCAGCAACGCGGTGCGGGTACTGGCGGTGATTGCCACCGTGATCATTTCTTTCACCTATGTGGTGGCGCAAATTTACGGCGTAGGCCTGATCACGTCGCGCTTCACCGGCGTGGATTTTTCAGTCGGGATTTTCCTGGGGCTGGCCAGCATACTGGTGTGTTCTTTCCTGGGCGGCATGCGCGCGGTAACCTGGACCCAGGTGGCGCAATACATCATCATCATCGTGGCCTATATGATCCCGGTCACCTGGCTATCCATCAAGCACACCCATATGCCGATTCCTCAACTGGCCTACGGCTCCACTCTGCCGGCGCTGAACGCCAAGGAAAAAATATTTGCCAACGACCCCAGGGAACAACAGGTAAGGGCGATCTTCGAGCAGCGCGCCGATGCCTACCTGGACAAGATACAGCACCTGCCCGACTCCTGGGAAGAAGGCCGGCTTGAAGTTCAGCGCAAGCTGGAAGACCTGAAGTCAGGCAATGCCTCATTGATAGAGATCAAGACTGCCGGGCGGGAACTGGCGAATTATCCAAAGTCCCCGCAAGAAGCTGAGAGCCGCTGGACCGAGGCCAGGAACGCCAACCTGGCCAGGTCCGAAGCGCCGGTATCCAACTTCCAGCCCTATGCAGCAAAAAACAAGGAAGATTCCGACATCAAGCGCAATAATTTCATGGCGCTGGTATTCTGCCTGATGATGGGCACGGCCGCGCTGCCGCACATCCTGATCCGCTACTATACGCCGCCGTCGGTCAGGGAAAGCCGCGAATCGGTGTTCTGGTCGCTGTTCTTCATCATGCTGTTATATGTGACGATACCAGCGCTGGCGATCCTGGTGAAATACGATATCTACACGTCGCTGGTGGGCACGGATTTTTCCAAGCTGCCTTCATGGGTCACCTATTGGAGCAGCGTGGACAAGATCAATCCGCTGGTCAATATCACTGACATCAACCATGACGGCATAGTCCAGCTGGCGGAAATCGCGCTGGACGGCGATATCGTGGTGCTGGCGACGCCGGAGATTGCCGGCCTGCCCTACGTGATCTCCGGCCTGATCGCAGCAGGCGGATTGGCTGCCGCGCTATCCACCGCGGACGGCCTGTTGCTGACCATTTCCAATTCACTGTCGCACGACATCTACTACAAAATCGTCGATCCGCAAGCATCCACCCAGAAACGCGTCACCATTTCCAAGTTGCTGCTGCTGGTCGTTGCGCTGGTGGCGGCCTATGTCGCCTCGCTGAAACCTGCCGATATTTTATCGCTGGTCGGCGCTGCGTTTTCGCTGGCGGCTTCCGCCCTGTTCCCGGCCCTGGTGATGGGCGTTTTCTGGAAACGCGCCAACCAGCAAGGCGCAATTGCCGGCATTGTGACCGGTTTTGTCGTCTGCGTTTACTACATGCTGCATACACATCCGCTATTTGGCGGTAATATAAGCAATCAGTGGTTCCATATCGCCGCCATTTCCGCCGGCGTTTTCGGCGTGCCGGCCGGTATGCTGGCCCTGATCGGCGTCAGCCTGCTGACACCGGCAACCGACCGGCATACACTGGACCTGGTCGACTATATCCGGGAGCCCGATTAAAACCGGCGACCGGAACCGACGATTATCGCTTGCGGATAGATTTGCCTTGCCCTGGCATGCTTCTTGATAGTTATTTTATGTAACAAAATCATAAGTACGACTAACGTTGAACAGGATCGGTCCGTATCATGGCAAAATTCTTTAATGAAATGCATACCGATGGCAGTAATGCCGTGGGCAATGCCGACGAAGTACGGGAGCACTATCGCGAATTCGATGCCTGGCTGAAGCGGCAACCGGCAGACATCATCGCCAGGAAGCGGGCCGAGGCCGACCTGATGTTCCGCCGGGTCGGGATCACCTTTGCCGTGTACGGCGACGACGCCGGCACTGAACGCCTGATCCCCTTCGACATCATACCGCGCATCATCCACGCCGAAGAATGGACCAGCCTGCGGGCAGGCCTGGTACAGCGGGTGCAGGCGCTGAATATGTTCATCCATGATATTTATCATGACCAGAACATCATCAAGGCCAAGATCATCCCGGCTGAGCAGATCTACAAGAACGCGCAATACCGGCCGGAAATGCAGGGCATCTCGGTCGCCTCCGACATCTACGCGCATATCGCCGGCGTCGATATCGTGCGCGCCGGCGCCGGCGAATTCTACGTGCTGGAAGACAATCTGCGGGTGCCGTCCGGCGTATCGTATATGCTGGAAGACCGCAAGATGATGATGCGGCTATTCCCCGAACTGTTCGCCCGCAACAAGATCGCACCGGTCGACCACTACCCGGACATGCTGCTGGATAATCTGCGTTCGGTCGCGCCGATGGGGGTGACCGATCCCACCATCGTCGTGATGACCCCGGGCATGTACAACTCGGCGTATTTCGAACATGCCTTCCTGGCCCAGCAAATGGGGGTGGAACTGGTGGAAGGCCAGGACTTGTTCGTCAGCGACAATGCGGTCTACATGCGCACCACCCGCGGGCCGAAACGGGTGGACGTGATCTATCGCCGCATAGACGACGATTTCATGGATCCGCTGGCATTCCGTCCCGATTCTTCGCTGGGCGTCCCGGGGCTGCTGTCGGTCTACCGTGCCGGCCGGGTCACGCTGGCCAATGCAATCGGCACCGGCGTCGCCGATGACAAGTCGATCTATCCGTTCGTACCGGACATGATCAAATTTTATCTCAGCGAAGAGCCGATATTGAACAATGTTCCGACTTACCAGTGCCGCAAGCAGGAAGACCTGGCGTATACGCTGGCCAACCTGCCCGACCTGGTAGTGAAGGAAGTGCATGGCGCCGGCGGTTACGGCATGCTGGTCGGGCCGGCCTCGACCAAGGCACAGATCGAGGATTTCCGCCAAAGGCTGCTGGCCAAGCCGGACGGCTATATCGCCCAGCCCACGCTGGCCCTGTCCGCCTGCCCCACCTATGTCGACAGCGGGATTGCGCCGCGCCACATCGACCTGCGCCCATTTGTACTATCTGGAAAAACCGTTTCCATGGTGCCCGGGGGCTTGACGCGCGTCGCCCTGCAAGAGGGCTCGCTGGTGGTGAATTCGTCGCAAGGCGGCGGCACCAAGGACACCTGGATATTGGAGAAATAGCATGCTAAGCCGCACCGCCGATCATTTATTCTGGATGGCCCGTTACACCGAACGCGCCGAAAACACCGCCCGCATGCTGGACGTGAATGTGCAAACCTCGATGCTGCCGCAATCTGCCGAAGATGCAGAAAAAGGCTGGCGCGCGATGCTGGGCATTTCGGAACTGCAATCCGCATTCGACCACAAGTACGGGATCCTGAATGCCAGGGACGTCGTCGATTTCATGGTCAGGGATCCGGATAATCCCTCTTCCATCTGCGCCTGCCTGACCGGCGCGCGCGAAAATGCCCGTGCCGTGCGCGGCACTTTGACTACCGAGGTATGGGAAACCCAGAACGCCACCTGGCTGGACATGTCCAAGCGCATAGACAGCGGCTTGCTGGAGCGCGACCCCAGCCAGTTCTTTGAATGGGTCAAGTACCGCTCCCACCTGTCGCGCGGCGTAACCCTAGGCACCATGCTGAAAGATGAAGCGGTGCACTTCATCCGGCTAGGCACTTTCCTGGAACGCGCCGACAATACCGCGCGCATACTGGATGTGAAATTCCACGGCGCCACCGGTAAGCGGCATGCCAATGAAATATCGCAAAGGGACTTTTATTACTGGGCCGCGCTGCTGCGCTCGGTATCCGGCTTTGAAATCTATCGCAAGGTGTATCGCGACGTGATCACGCCGGAGCGGGTGGCAGAATTGCTGATGCTGCGCGGCGACATGCCGCGCTCGCTGCTGGCGTGCATGGATGAAGTAGTGAACAACCTGAAAGACGTGCGTAACGATGTGTCGGCCGAGACTGAACGCTTTGCCGGCAAGCTGCATGCGGAATTGCAATTTGGCCGCATAGAAGAAATCCTGGCGGCCGGCCTGCATGTGACGCTGACGGAATTCCTGGAGCGCATCAATGAATTGGGGAATCGCATCAGCCGCGACTTCCTGGTTCCCCTGGCGGCGTAGCGCAGCGTATCATGCGACTCTCCATACGGCACGAGACCATCTACCATTACAGTGCGCCGCTGGCATATACGATACAGCAGCTGCACCTGACCCCGCGCCTGGAATTGCAGCAAAAGGTATTGTCCTGGCAGATCAACGCCTCCGGCCAGATGCATGCGTATACCGACGCCTACGGCAACCTGTGCCACACACTGACCGTTACCGGTGCGCACGCGCAGGTTGCCATAGTGGCGCTGGGCATAGTCGAGACCACCAGCCCCGACCGCGGGCGGCTAGCCAACCATGATCCGCAGTCGCCGCTGATCTTTACCGTCGCCACCCGGCTCACCGAGGCGACGCCGATGGTGCTGGCTTTTGCGGCGGCCAGCTTGCCTGCTACCGGGCAAGCGGTACAGTCGCAGCACCTGATTGGGCTGGCCGAGCGCATTTGCGGTGCGGTCAGTTACCAAAGTGGTGCGACCATCGTCACCACAACCGCCACCGACGCCCTGCAACTGGGCAGGGGCGTCTGCCAGGATCATGCCCATTTATTCCTGGCCTGCTGCCACGCGCACGGCATCCCGGCACGCTACGTATCCGGCTACATAGACCCGGAATCCACCGGCCATGCAGAAAGCCACGCCTGGATAGACGCCTGGATCAGCGAAGCAGATTTTACCGGCTGGGTCAGTGTCGATGTTACGCATGCGCGGCTGATGACCGATGCCTATTGCCGCCTCGCGATAGGCAGGGACTACGATTCGGCCGCCCCCATCCGCGGCGTGCGGCGCGGCGGCGGCGACGAAACCCTGACGGTGAAAGTGGAAGTTGTCCCCTTACTACCGGAATAACAGACACCCCGGCAATACGGAAGAAATCCACGGGAGTCCGCTTATTGCGGTACTTCAAAGTGTAAAATAATGGTTTTCATCAAGATGTTGCAAACATGACATATTGTGTAGGCATGCGCCTCGACGAGGGCCTGGTCTTTCTTTCCGATTCACGCACCAACGCAGGCGTGGACCAAGTCGGCACTTTCCGCAAGATGAGCGTGTTTGAAAATCCCGGCGACAGGATGATGGTGCTGATGACAGCCGGCAACCTGTCGATTTCGCAATCGATACGCCAATTGGTGGCAGAGCATGTGAGCGAAGAAGGCCACAGCATCTGGACCGCCGGCAACATGTATGAAGCCGCGCGCATGCTGGGCGACGCAGTACGCACCGTGCACAAGCGCGATGCCGAAGCGCTGGCGGAATTCGGCATCGATTTCAATGTCAGCATCATTTTCGGCGGCCAGATCAAGGGCGAGCGCTGCCGCCTGTTCCAGATCTATGCGGCCGGCAATTTCATAGAATCCCATAATGAAAGCACCTACTTCCAGATCGGCGAAGCCAAGTACGGCAAGCCCATCATAGACCGGGTTGTCAATCCGTCCACCAGCCTGGATGAAGCGGCAAAGTGCGCATTGATCTCGATGGACTCTACCTTGCGCTCGAATATCTCGGTAGGCCTGCCGCTGGACCTGCTGGTGTATAAGAACGACAGCCTGGCGGTCAGCCACTTTGTCACGATAGACGAAAAAAACCAGTATTTCCAGATGATACGGAATTCCTGGGGCCAGCAGCTGAAAACGGTATTTGAAGGCATAGATGATCCCGTCTGGAACGCCGCGCCGGATGCGACCAGCAACGTGCTGTCGTCCGCCAATATGCATAGCAAGCCGGTACGGGTGCAAGTGCCGGAGTATCTCGGCACTTCCGCCGACAACCAGCCCGCCAAACTGCAAACGCTGGCACAGCAATTCGGCGACAAGCAGCCCTAAACAAGCCGGAGCCAAGCTCTCCACACATCAAAAATAGATGACGTGACTTAAATTATTGTCATCTTTCTTATGTACAATGTCTTTTCCACAATAAAAATCCTTAGGGAAAGACTGGACGATGAATCATAAGCATAGTCTCAAGCTGGCCATATTCGGCGCCACATTCTATTTTTGTTGCGGCCTGCCCGCTCTGCAACAGGCTCAGGCGCAAGTAGCGCCGCCTCCGGTGGAAGAATTTTTCAAAGCCAGGGTCTTAAACAGCGCCCAATTGTCCCCCGACGGCACCTCGGTCGCGATTCTGGTCTCCGGCTCCGACGAAAGGGTCATGCTGGCCGTCATCGACGTCGCGAGCAATGCGCACAAGATCCTGGAACATTTTTCCAATCTGGATATCGCCAATGTCCACTGGGTCAATAACAGGCGCCTGGTATTCCAGGTAACCGACAAGAAAACCGGTGTGGGCGACGTCCGGAGCGGCCCAGGGCTATACGCTATCGATATTGACGGCAGCAATTACCGGGAACTGATTGAGCGCTTCTACAGCATGGAAAGAAAGATCAGCCGCCAACTGGCGCCCAATCACTTCTTTATCGATGTCGATCACCGTGAAAATTCCGACGATGTATTCATTGTGGAAAGCAATGGCAACGATCTGAACCCGACCCGCAATTTTTTGAGGCTGAACACGAAAACCGGCCTGACCCAGCGTATCGACACGCCCAAGAATTCCAAAGGCTTTTTAGTCGATAAGGCCGGGCAAGTAAGAATCGCCAACGCCTCTGACAAAAATATCACTACGATTTTTTACCGGGATCCCAAGACCGATCATTGGCGCAAGCTGATCGAGTTTGATCCATTGACGGATGACGGCTTTTCCCCTGAGTTCATCGGCCCGGATGGCCGCCTGTTTGTCACCTCTCACCGGGGGCAAGACACCGCTTCCATGTATGAATACGATCTGGAAAACAACAAGCTGCTACCCACCCCCATCATTACCCTGAAGGGCTACGACTTCGAGGGATATTTTGCCTATAGCGCCATCAAGAATAAAGTAACGGGCTTACGCTATGAAACCGATGCATGGGCCACGCTGTGGTTTGACGAAGACTGGAAAAAGCTGCAGGCGAGGATAGACGCTCAGCTTCCCGACACCATCAATACCATCTCAGGCGCTGAATTTGCGGACAGCAAAACTGTGCTGGTGCGTGCGTTTTCCGACATCTACCCGGGCATCTATTTATTGTTCAATACCGAGACAGGTAAATTTTCACCGCTAGGCGAATCGCTTCCCAATATAGACAGGAAGAAAATGTCGCATATGGACATGGTCAGGTACAAGGCAAGGGACGGCCTGGAAATCCCGGCCTATCTGACACTTCCCAAGGGAAGCAGCGGGAAAAACCTGCCGATGATCGTGATGGTGCACGGCGGACCTTATGTCAGGGGCGGCCACTGGGGCTGGGATCCGGAAGTGCAATTCCTGGCCTCGCGCGGCTACGCGGTACTGCAACCGGAGTTTCGCGGCAGCGAGGGTTACGGCACCAAGCTATACCGGGCCGGCTGGAAGCAATGGGGCCTGGCGATGCAGGACGACATTACCGACGGCACCAGGTGGGCGATTCAACAAGGCTATGCCGATCCGAAACGGATTTGCATCGCCGGCGCCAGCTACGGCGGTTACGCAACACTAATGGGCCTGATCAAGGAGCCGGACTTGTATCAGTGCGGCATCAGCTGGGTCGGCGTATCCGACATCAATTTGCTGTACGACGTTACCTGGAGCGACATGTCGGACGATTGGGCCAAATACGGCATGCCGACCCTGATCGGCGACCAGGTGAAAGATGCAGAGCAATTAAAGGCGACGTCGCCGATAGAACAAGCCGCGCGCCTGAAAAAACCGCTGATCCTGGCGTATGGCGGCGCCGACGTCCGGGTTCCTCTGGTGCACGGCACTAAATTCTATGACAAGGTCAAGGCCCACAATCCCAACGTGGAATGGATAGTATACGGTGAGGAAGGCCACGGTTGGACCCTGAAGAAAAACAACGTCGACTTCTGGACCAGGGTGGAGAAATTCCTGGACCAGAATATCGGCAAGCAATAGCCATTACATACTTAGCAAAAAGGCGCTCCAATCGAGTGCCTTTTCGTTGCGCGAAGTTGGGAGCGAACTCTCCGCGGCTTGGTGGTTTCAGCTACTTCTTCTTGCGCCAGTCGCAGTCCGCCGCATGGTCTTGCACCATGCCTATGCCCTGCATATAGGCGTAGATAATCGTCGAGCCGACAAACTTGAAACCGCGCTTCAGCAAATCCTTGGAAATCGCATCCGACAGCTCGGTCTTGATGATGCGTTCGCCCTTGTTCCGGATAGGCTTGCCTTTTACATAGGCCCATAAATAGGCATCCAGCCCGCCGACTTCATCGCACAGACGCAGGTAAGCCTGCGCATTGGTAATTGCCGCCGCGACCTTCAGCTTGTTCCTGACTATGCCGGGATTGGCCAGCAATTCCGCCACTTTGGCCGCATCGTAGCGGGCGATTTTCCTGGCATCCCAATTATCAAAGGCAAGCCGGTAGCTTGCGCGCTTGTTCAAGATGGTTTCCCAGCTCAGGCCCGCCTGCGCGCCCTCCAGGTTCAGCATTTCAAACAGGCGGTTTTCGTCATGGCAAGGCACGCCCCACTCGTTGTCATGGTAGTCCAGGTACAGCGGATTGGCGGAATTCGCCCAGGAACATCGTTTGATCGTCATACTTTCATGCCGCAAGGTGGGATTTTTAACGGAGTAAAATCTTATCACATGGCGTCATCCTATTTTCTGATCATCTATAGACAGACGATTTGGCACACGCGCTGGAAGGCAGCAGTGAGCGCCAGCTATCCGCCGCGATCGGCTATAGCAATCCTTCCAGTTGCCCGCCAGCCGGCTTCGGCACCTCGCAACTGGCGCAGCAAAGCACTGCACCGGCGCTGCAACTGGAACGCTACCCATGGAGAAATAACCGCACCGTGAAATAGGCTGCCCAACAAAAAAGCGCACCCAAGGTGCGCTTTTTTGTTGTTGCCCGGCAGTGTTCAGACCACGATAGTCTGCGCTTCGTCGCCTTCACGCGCGCGGATTTCACCGATACGCGTCGCCGTCTCGCCGGCAGCCGTCAGTTGCGCCAGCGCTGCATCTGCATTTTCTTTCGATACGATAACCACCATGCCGATGCCGCAATTGAAGACGCGGTGCATCTCGGCGTCGGCCACGCCGCCGTGCTGTTGCAGCCAGGTGAACAAAGGCGGCATGACCCAGGCGTCCTTGTGCAGGACCGCAGTCAGGTTATCACGCAATACGCGCGGCACATTCTCTACCAGGCCGCCGCCGGTGATGTGCGCCATGCCCTTGACTTCCATGCTTGCCATCAGCGCCAGCAAAGGCTTGACATAGATGCGGGTCGGCGCCATCAGCGCATCGGCCAGTGTGCGGCCATGGAAATCGCTGTTCAGGTCAGGCTGGGAAACTTCGATGATCTTGCGCACCAGCGAAAAGCCATTGGAATGGATGCCGGAAGAAGCCAGGCCCAGGATCACATCGCCGGGAGCAATCTTGCTGCCGTCGATGATCTTGGATTTTTCCACCGCGCCGACCGCAAAACCGGCCAGGTCGTATTCGCCGTCCGGGTACATCGAAGGCATTTCCGCGGTTTCGCCGCCTATCAGCGCGCAACCGGCCTGCTCGCAACCGAAGGCAATACCCTTGATCACGTCGGTCGCAGAAGGCACATCCAATTTGCCGCAGGCGAAATAATCCAGGAAAAACAGCGGCTCAGCGCCCTGCACCAGGATATCGTTGACGCTCATCGCCACTAGGTCTATCCCGACCGTGTCGTGGCGATTCAGGTGAAAAGCCAGTTTCAGCTTGGTGCCTACACCGTCAGTGCCGGATACCAGCACCGGTTCCTTGTATTTTTTACTAATTTCAAACATGGCGCCAAAACCGCCAATTCCAGCCATGACGCCCTCGCGCATGGTGCGCTTGGCAAAAGGCTTGATTGCCTCTACCAGCGCGTCGCCGGCGACCATGTCGACGCCGGCGTCACGATAAGAAAGGGAAACATTATTAGTTGAGCTCATGATATTAGGCAATAGAAACGAGAATAGATGCGGTAGAGGCGGTAAAATAGAAGAATTGCGGAAAATACCTCTGCGAAACCGCTATTTTAACAAATCGACTCGGCAAACACCCGCTTTTTGGGTAATGAGCAGTTTTATGCGCGGTTTTAAACGCCCTTACTACCTGAATAACAAATCGACAACGATGGCATTTTCCTTCACCGCGGAACAAAAACAGACTGCTTTGTGGCTGTGCGTCGCGCTGGCATTGCTGGTTCTGCTGAGCTTGCTGGGGCCGGTGCTGATGCCCTTCATCGTCGCCGCCATCCTCGCATATATCCTGAACCCCTGGGTCGACCGGCTATGCGCATACCGGTTCGGCAAGATCAGCCTGCCGCGCCCTGTGGCGGCTACCCTGCTGATCGTGTTGCTGATTGCGTCGGTATTGGCAATGTTCTTGATCATCACGCCTATACTGCAAAAACAGATCCCGCAATTGCAGGAGCAGATTCCCAAGTTCCTCGACAAACTAAACACAAGCCTCAGCCCCAGGCTGCAAGAGTTGGGAATTACTGCGCAACTGGACAGCGCTGGCATCAAGACCATGCTGGCGGAACAATTGAAGGACAGCGGCGACGTGCTAGGCAAGGCGATACTGTCGTCGGTACGGGTGGGCGGCACTGCAGTGATGGGTTTTTTGGCCAACTTGCTGCTGATCCCCATCGTGCTGTTTTATCTGTTGATGGACTGGCATGCAATGATGGCAAGGCTGGAGCATTTCATCCCGCGCCGCTGGGCGCAAAACACCAGGGACGCGGTGCTGGAAGTCGACAGCATCCTGGCGCAATACCTGCGTGGACAAATCATGGTGATGCTGGTGCTGGCGGTGTATTATTCGATCGCACTGGCAATTGCACGCTTCGACCTGGCATTGCCGGTGGGCATTATCACCGGCTTCCTGGTATTTATACCCTACCTGGGCTACGGGCTGGGTCTGACGCTGGCCCTGATCGGAGCGGTATTGCAGTTTAACGATTTGAGCGGCCTGGTGTCAGTCGCCATTGTGTACGGCCTGGGCCAGGTGATTGAGTCTTTCTTCCTGACTCCGCGGCTGGTTGGCGAGCGCATAGGCCTGCATCCGCTGACGGTGATTTTCGCCTTGCTGGCGTTTGGCCAGCTATTCGGTTTCATCGGCATCCTGGTCGCCTTGCCTGCATCGGCGATTATTTCGGTTGCGGTCAGGCATTTGCGCTCACATTATTTTAATAGTAGTTTTTATCATCAGCCATGAGGCAATTATTGCTGGATCTGGACGCGGAAAAACCGCAGTCTCTCGATACCTTTGTTGTTGGACAGAACGCCGAACTGGCGCAATTGCTCAGCCTGTTTTCTACCCGCACCCCGAGCTTGTATGGCGAACGCTTCGTCTACCTGTGGGGTCAGCCCGGTGCTGGCAAAACCCATTTGCTGCAGGCGCTGGCGGACACCGGCGCTGCCCGCTTCCTGACCCCGGACGCTGGCAGCGAGGCCTTTACCTATACGCCGGCAGTCAGCATGTACCTGCTGGACGATTGCGAAAAATTGTCGCCAAAGGCGCAGATCGACGCGTTCAACCTGTTCAACGAGGCGCGTGCCAACGGCGCCTTCCTGATCGCGGCGGGCAACCATCCGCCGATGATACTCGGCGTCCGGGAAGACCTGCGCACCCGCCTGGGCTGGGGCCTGATTTACCAGGTGCACGGGCTGACCGACGAAGACAAGATCAATGCGCTGGAAAAGGCGGCCCTGCAGCGCAGCATGAGCATTTCCAGCGGCGTGCTGCCGTATCTGATTACGCATTATCAGCGCGACATGAATTCGCTGACCAAGATGCTGATCGCGCTGGACCAGTATTCGCTGGAAACCAAGCGGCCCATCACCTTACCGCTACTGCGGGATTTCCTGCTGCAGCAGGAAGCGTATACTTCATAGCCGACATGAATAATCTTGCCTTGTTTGACCTCGACCACACGCTGATCCCCATCGATTCCGACTACGAATGGGGCCAGTTCCTGAGCCGCATAGGTGCAGTGGACGCGGCTGAATTTGAAAAACACAATGCCGAATTCTTTGCGCAATACCAGGCCGGCACGCTGGACCCGGTGGCATACCTGGAGTTCGCGCTGGGTACGCTGGCGCAGTTCCCGCGCAAGCAACTGGATGCCTGGCATGAGCAATTCATGCAGGAAGTGATACAACCGGTGATCCTGCCGGCGGCGCTGGACCTGATCAAGCGCCACCAGGACCACGGCGACCTGCTGGCCATCATTACCGCCACCAACCGCTTTGTCACGGCACCTATTGCCGGCGCGCTGGGAGTGGACAACCTGATCGCCGCCGAGCCTGAACTGACAGCGGAGGGCAACCTCACCGGCAAGCTACTGGGCGTGCCCACCTCCGGCGAAGGCAAGGTGATACACCTGAATCAATGGCTGGACCGGCAGGGCAAGAAGCTAAGCGACTTCAGTTGCAGCCATTTTTACAGCGACTCGCAAAACGATATTCCTTTGTTATCCGTCGTTACCCACCCGGTGGCGACCAATCCGAATGCTAAACTAATGGCACATGCTACCCGGCAGGGCTGGCCCATCCTCACCTTATTCAATGCGCAATGATTAAAAAGTTTATCCGCAAGATGCTGGGCGTCAAAAGCAAAGCAGATGCTGCCGGCGCCAATAATGAACCGACGGTACTCAGCGCCAAAGAGCACGGCATCAATCCCAACCTGCTGTCTTCGAATGCCATCCGGGTCACGCAGACACTGCAGGAGGCCGGATTCAAGGCCTTCGTGGTGGGCGGCGCGGTAAGGGATTTGCTGCTGGGGGTGAAACCCAAGGATTTCGATATCGCCACCAATGCCACGCCGGAACAGGTAAAACGCCTGTTCCGGCGCGCCTTCATCATCGGCAAGCGCTTCCAGATCGTGCACGTGATGTTCGGCCAGGATTTGCTGGAAGTCACCACCTTCCGCGGCACGGTCACCGACGGCGCGCCCAAGGACGAGCATGGCCGCGTATTGCGCGACAATACCTTCGGCGAGCAGCATGAAGATGCGGTGCGGCGCGACTTCACGATCAACGCGATGTACTACGATCCGGCTACGCAAACCGTGCTGGATTATCACGACGGCATCGCCGACATCCGCAAGAAAACCCTGCGCATCATCGGCGTACCGGAAGCGCGCTACCGCGAAGACCCAGTGCGCATGCTGCGCGTGGTGCGCTTTGCCGCCAAGCTGCAATTCACGATAGATCCGGCCACCAGCGCGCCGATCGCCGTGATGGCGCCGCTGATCAATAATGTGCCTACTGCGCGCGTATTTGATGAAATGCTGAAACTGCTGATGAGCGGCCATGCGATGGCCTGCCTGCAGCAACTGCGCAAAGAAGGCCTGCACCACGGCCTGATGCCGCTGCTGGATGTAGTGCTGGAACAGCCGCTGGGCGAAAAATTCGTCACCCTGGCGCTGGCCAATACGGATGAGCGCATACGCCAGGGCAAACCGGTATCGCCGGGCTTCCTGTTTGCCTCCCTGCTGTGGCACCAGGTGCTGGAAAAATGGGATGCATATAGGGCTTCCGGCGAGTTCCCTATTCCCGCCCTGCACCTGGCGGCCGACGACGTGCTGAACCGGCAGACCGATGCACTGGCGCTGCAGCGCAAGATAGGTTCGGATATGCGCGATATCTGGGCGATGCAGCCTCGCTTTGAAAAACGCGCAGGCAAGACGCCGTATAAATTGCTGGAACATCCGCGCATGCGTGCCGGCTACGACTTCCTGTTGCTGCGTTGCGCGTCGGGCGAGATCGATACCGAAATCGGCGACTGGTGGACAGATTTCATTAGCGGCGACGGCGCTGAACGCGAGCACCTGCTGACCATCAAGCCCAAACAAGAGGCCGCGGCACCCAAGAAGCGCCGCCCACGCCGCCGCGCGCCGCGCAATGCAGCCGGCAATACGCCGGATACCGCAGGCGAGTGAGCCGTGGACAAGAACGGGTATAAAGCCTATATAGGGATAGGCGCCAACCTGGGTGACGCCCGCGCGGCCGTAGAGCAGGCCATAACCAGGCTGGACGGCTTGCCGCAAACGCGGCTCACCGCGCAGTCCAGCCTGTTCCGGACCGCGCCTATAGATGCAGGCGGCGACGACTATGTCAACGCAGTGGCGGAAATAAACACCGGTCTTGCTGCCGAAAATTTGCTGGCTGCCCTGCAGCAGATAGAACTGGATTTCGGCCGCGAGCGCCCCTACCGCAATGCGCCGCGCACACTGGACCTGGACTTATTGCTGTATGCGGACCGGCAAATCGACACGCCGCAACTGAGCGTGCCGCATCCCCGGATGACCGAGCGCGCCTTCGTCCTGCTTCCGCTACTGCAACTGGATCCGTTTATCCTGATACCGGGCAAAGGCGCAGCGCACCAGTTTGCGCCGCAGGTCGCCGATCAGCTCATCAGCAAAATCGACTAGGTTTTTTAGCGCCGTCCCGGCCCATGCTCTGGAAAATTTTCCGCCGCCAACCCTGGCAGGAAAAAACGTGATTTCCGATACAAACCTATAATACGAATACTACATTCTTAACGCGGAGAAATATCTTGGCTGAATACTTGCAAGACCGAAAAGCGGTCACCATTCCCGGTTTGATCGCGCAGCGCCAGCAAGGTGAAAAAATCACGATGCTGACCTGCTACGACGCCAGCTTCGCCGCGCTGATGGACCGTTGCGGTGTAGAAATGCTGTTGATAGGCGATTCGCTGGGCATGGTCAGCCAGGGCCACAACTCCACCCTGCCGGTGACCGTCGCCGACATCGCCTACCATACCGCCAGCGTGGCACGCGGCAACAAATCTGCATTCGTGCTTGCCGACATGCCGTTCGGCAGCTATGCCACGCCGGAATCGGCTTTCCACAATGCGGTGCAGCTGATACAGGCCGGCGCGCAAATGGTAAAGCTGGAAGGCGGCGTCTGGCTGGCGCCCACCATCAAGTTCCTGACTGAACGCGCTATCCCTGTGTGTGCCCATCTGGGCCTGACGCCACAGTCGGTGCATCAACTGGGCGGCTATAAAGTCCAGGGCAAGACCCTGGAGGCGGCCGACCTGCTGAAATCCGATGCATTGGCGCTACAGGCGGCCGGTGCCACCGTGCTGGTGCTGGAAGCGATACCTTCCGCGCTAGGCAAGGAAGTGACCGATTTGCTGGCTATCCCCACCATAGGCATAGGCGCCGGCCCGGACTGCTCCGGCCAGGTACTGGTCATGCACGACCTGCTGGGCGTGTTCCCCGGCCGTAAAGCCAAATTCGTCAAGAATTTCATGGAAGGCCAGACCAGCATAGACGCCGCGGTCCAGGCTTATGTGGCCGCAGTCAAGGACCGCAGCTTCCCGGCGCCGGAACACTGCTTCTGACGAGCGTCAGCTCCAACCGGCGCTCGCGCGCCAGTACAGGCGCCACGCCAATAAAAGCCGGATACCTGGTGATGATCACATCAATGGAATCTGCTGCAGTATCCGGCGAACCTGCCTACTCTTCAAAGCGCCGCCAGGCCATGCCCGGCGTTCAGGATTTGTAGCGCCCCAGGCTGCTTTCCAGTTTGCTTGCCAGCATGTCCGGCGAGCTGATCATCATTCCCACTTCGTTCAGCAGGCCGTCTTGCAAGCCATAGACCCAGCCATGTATCGTCAGGGCCTGCCCTCTTTCCCAGGCGTCCTGCACGATAGTCGTCTGGCACAGGTTAACCACCTGTTCAATCACATTCAACTCGCACAGGCGATCCTGTTTTTCCCTGCTGGACAGGGTTTCGCCCAGATAACGTTCATGCTTCTGGTGCACGTCCTGCACGTGGCGCAGCCAGTTGTCGGCCAGGCCTACGCGCCTGCCTGTCATTGCCGCATGCACGCCGGAGCAGCCGTAGTGGCCGCAAATGATCACGTGCTTGACTCCCAATACTTCAATCGCAAATTGCAATACAGACAGGCAATTCAGATCGGAATGCACGACGACATTGGCGATATTCCGATGCACGAACAATTCGCCCGGCAGCATGCCTAGTAATTCATTGGCGGGGACGCGGCTATCGGAACAGCCTATCCACAGGTACTCGGGGTTTTGTTGCGCAGCCAGTTTTTTAAAAAAATCGGCGTCCTTGGCGCGAATTGCTTCGGCCCATTTTCTATTGTTTTCGAATAATTGCTCGGGGGAAAGGTTTGATGTGGCCGGTACTGTCATGTATGCGTCCTGCTGTTTCGACACCGAGATTCTATACGTTCTGCAGCGCAGATGCCTGCCTATCTGTTTTCCATTATCCAAATGACAAAACGCGGATATATCATCCGCGTTTCAATTTATCCCACTGTAGTCCGGCAAAAATGGATGGGAATTACTTTTCTAATCAGTCTCTGCCAGCATGGCTTTTTTCAGCGACTTGTCTACCGGGCTCTCGCCGAGCCAGATGCGCAGCAGTGCATTATAAAAAAGGATGTCCGGGTAGGGCTCGCCCATTTTCTTGCCGTTCAGCGACACGACGCTACCGACATTAGGGACCCAGTCCAGCACCATCACGTCGCCCTTTTTCAACTCAGGCACGGAAGCAAACAATTCCCCAAAGCGCAGGAACTGGCTGGTCAATTTCATTTTTTCGGATTTCTCAGTGTTTTGATGAATGCCGGACATGAAACCGCGGCCGAATTCTTCGTTGCTGACGTCGCGCAACATCACAATGGTGACGCGCCTGGGCCCCTGCGAGGCCAGCACGTCCGGCACGGTGTTTTTCTTGTCTTTCAGGTACAGGGCGGCAACATAAACCTTGAAGATGGCCTTATAGCGTATTCCCGCTCCGTTTAATTTTAACGGGGTATTGGCCACGGTGACGGTGTCGTCCAGCTTTACGCCGGCCACTTCCACCCCGGCAGCCTGCGCAGTCAGCGCCGTTGCGGTCATCACGCCGGCGGCCGTCGCCGCCAGCACTACCTGCTTGATTTTATTCCAATCCATATCGTCTCCAGTTTGTCTTTTTACAAGACTATGTTTATTTAATTGATCGCTACCAGGCAAATCACCAACACATCCATACCCTATCCTGGGCTTACTCAAACTACGTTCCGCCACTCTTGCAGACAGCGCAGCTTATAGGAAAATCCCAGGCAATACATCAAACAAAATGCATCCGTCTATGCATCCAGCAACTCTTCGAATGCGTCTATCGCTATCGGCTTACAGAAATAATAACCCTGGTACGCCTGGCAGCCGGACCGCAACAGGAAATCCCTCTGATCCTCCGTTTCCACGCCCTCGGCAATCACATTCAAGCCCAGGCTCTCGCCCAGGTTGATGATGGTGCGGACTATCGTCGCATTATTCTTATCCTTGGGCAGATTATGCACAAAGGAGCGGTCGATTTTCAATTGATTCAAAGGCAGGCGCTGCAAATACGACAGCGAAGAATAACCCGTGCCAAAATCGTCCAGCGAAAAACAGACGCCGATATCCTTCAGTGCATGCATTTTTTCTATCACCGTGTCTATCTCTTCCAGCACCACGCTCTCGGTCAATTCCAGTTTCAGCAACACCGGATTGGCGCCGGTGCGCTTCAGGATATTCTTGATTTCATCGACAAAGGACGCCTGCCTGAATTGTTTGGCGCTGACGTTGACTGCCAGTTGCAGGCCCGCCTTGCCGGATATGGCTTCCCATTTCTTGATCTGCATGCAGGCGGTTTCCAGCACCCACAAGCCTATCGGCAAGATCAGGCCGGTTTCTTCCGCCATGGGGATGAAGTCCATCGGCGACACTAGCCCCCGCGCGGGATGATTCCAGCGCAGCAGGACTTCGGCGCCGATAGGATCCCCGAGGGCGCTCACCTGCAACTGGTAATGCAGTACAAACTGGCCTGCCCCAATCGCATGCCGCAGATCGGTTTCCAGTGCGGTGCGTGACTCCAGCGCCGCCTGCATGCTGGGATCGAAAAACCTCAGGCCGTTCTTGCCCAGCGCCTTGGCTTGGTACATCGCCATGTCGGCGCGCCTGAGCAATTCGTCTATCCCTACCTGCTCTTCGCAAAACAAGCTGATGCCTATGCTGCCTGAACTTTCATAGTCGATATTACCCAGCGCTATGGGCTGGCTCAGTATCTGGCGTATCTTCTCTGCAACGCTCTCTGCCTGTGCCGCAGCCTGGGTCGGATCTGTATGCAGCTCCTCCAGCACCACGACGAATTCATCACCGCCGGTGCGCGACACGGTGTCTTCGGTACGGGTGCAGGCTTTCAGGCGCAGCCCGATTTCTATCAATAGCTGGTCGCCGACATTGTGGCCGCGGGTATCGTTCAGGGTCTTGAAGTTGTCCAGATCTATCATCAGGATGGCGCCGTGCCGCTTGTGCCGGATAGTGGATGCCAGCGCCCTGCCCAGCCGGTCTATCAGCAGGCGGCGGTTCGGCAGATTGGTCAGCGGGTCAAAAAAGGCCAGCTGATGGACTTTTTCTTCGGATATCTTGTATTCCGTGATGTCGGTGAAAGAGCCCACGTAGTTGGAAATACTGCCGTCGTCAGCCACGACTGCCGATATCACCAGCCGTTCCGGATACACTTCGCCATTCTTGCGCCGGTTCCATACTTCGCCGGCCCAATACCGGTGCTCCGCTATCGATTGCCACATCTGCTGGTAAAACACGGTATCGTGCCGCCCGGACCTGAGTATCGACACCGGCTTGCCTATCGCTTCGGCCGCCGCATAACCGGTGATTTCTGTGAACGCGCGATTGACCCTGAGGATGACGCTACGGGTATCGGTAATCATGATGCCCTCCTGCGTCTCGAAGGCCATTGCGGCGATCTTGAGTTCCTGTTCCGCCAGTTTCTTCTTGGTGATCTCGCGCAGCACGCACACATACTGCCGGGACTTGCTGTCCTGGTCGGTGACGGGGTTGACCGACAGCTCCAGCCAGATCACCCTGCCATCGGAAGTCTCCCGGCTGATTTCATGCTGCAGGGCCCGCTGCTGTCCTCCGCGCTCCTGCAGGAATGCGCGCACCCTGTCGCCGTACAATTCCCCCAGGTTCAGGCCCTGCAGATGCTGCTGCGACAGCCCGGTCAGGTAGGCCGTCGCCTGGTTGACATAGGTAATCGTGCCGTCCATTGCAGTAATCAGCACGCCTTGCGAGGTCGCGCTCAGCGCATCGTTGCGCAGCCGCAGCAGCGCTTCGCTATCGATCAGTTTCTTTTCATTTTCCTCGCGCAGGCGGTTACGCAGCAGCCATTGGTAACTCAGGATCGCGACGACCAGGCTCAGGATAAGCCCCAATATTTCGATCACCTTGCTGACCCTGGACATCACTTGCCAGCCGGCCGCCGGCTCAGCGGCGACCTCCCAGGCGCCGCCCGGCAACAGGATCTGCTGAGTGATAGCGCCGTCCCCGAACATCGCAGGATCGCCCAGGAACACTTCGCCCTGGCTTCCGGCGGCGTCGCGGCCGCGAATTGCAATCTTGATGTCGCGCTGCATCTGCGGCAAGTCGATATCGGCCAGCAGGCGCTCATAATTGACTACCATGCCGATGGAACCCAGGAAGTTTCCGGCGTCCTTATCCGCCTTCCCGGCCACGTGCGCGCTCGGGTCGTATACCGGGATGCGCACGATCAGTCCGGTTCCGCCCTGGACCAGGGTCAGGGGGCCGGCTACCTGTATCGCCCTGTCCTGCATCATGCGCAGGTATACCGGCCACTGCGCCGGCAAATTCCGATAATCGACGCCGACGATCTTTTCATTGCCTGCCAGCGGATAGACATAATCGACCAGGGTATCCCTGACCAGCACAATATTGCGGATACTGGCATTGGACGCATTCACTTCGGCGGCCAGCCGGATGAATTCTTCCTTGTCGATATTGGGGTGGGTCGCAAATGTCACCGCCAGCACGCGCGCCGCTGAAATGGTGGAAGTAAGGCCGCCTGCCAGCTTTGCCTGCAGCACCGAAAGCTTCTCTATCACTTCCACGCGCTGTTTTTGCGCATTCAATTGCCGCTCATTGCCGTCCAGCAGCCACAGGGCCAGCAATACCAGCATCGCCGAGCCCAGGGCACCCACTTTAGGATTGGTAAAAAAAGAGCGTAATTTGCTTGGGTCGGACAAAGTGGCTACACCTCATATTGGATTTACCGCACTCCAGCATGCTAGCAGAACTTGCCTGCCCTTAGGGTTGCTTTTTGGAACGCTTGCCGCCGATGGCAGCGATGCCAAATAGGCAGCGGCGGCCGCTGCGGCCACACTGGAAGCACTACGGCAAAGGGCATAAAAAAACCCTGCCGACAGTGAAGCCGGCAGGGTTTTCCATATTTTTTAGATCTTTTACTCGAAAAATTTCTTCACTTTATCCATCCAGGTTTTGCTCTGCGGATTGTGCTTGGAGCCGCCTTCGACGGTCAGCCGCTCAAAATCACGCAGCAAGTCTTTTTGCTTGTCCGTCAGTTTGACCGGTGTTTCTATCACTACGTGGCAGAACAGGTCGCCGGCATAACCGGAACGCACCCCTTTGACGCCTTTGCTGCGCAAACGGAAAGTCTTGCCGGTCTGCGTGCCTTCGGGCACGGTGAAAGAAGCCTTGCCGCTCAGCGTAGGCACTTCGATCTCGCCGCCCAGTGCAGCTTTCACAAAGGAGATCGGGATCTCGCAATGCAGGTCGTCGCCATCGCGCTGGAACACGGGGTGCTGCTGGATATGGATTTCCACATACAGGTCGCCCGGAGGTCCGCCGTTGACGCCCGGTTCGCCGTTGCCGGTTGAGCGTATGCGCATGCCGTCATCAATACCGGCCGGTATCTTCACTTCCAGCGTCTTGTTGCGCTTGATGCGCCCCATGCCGGAACAAGTCGTGCACGGCTCGGGAATGATCTTGCCCGTGCCATGGCATTTTGGACAGGTTTGCTGGATGCTGAACAAGCCCTGCTGCATGCGCACTTGGCCGTGGCCGCCGCAAGTGGTACAAGTAACCGGCGACGTGCCGGGCTTGGCGCCGGAACCGTGGCAAGTATCGCACTCATCATACGAAGGGACGCGGATGGTCGTGTCGAAGCCATTCGCTGCCTGTTCCAGTGAAATTTCCAGGTTGTAGCGCAGATCGGCGCCGCGATATACCTGCGGACCGCCTCCACGGCCGCGGCCGCCGCCGAAGATATCGCCGAAGATATCCCCGAAGGCATCGGCAAATCCGCCCGCGCCGCCGCCACCGCCGCCACCCATGTTCGGGTCGACGCCTGCATGACCGTAACGGTCGTAAGCTTCGCGTTTTTTCGTGTCGGACAGCATCTCGTAAGCCTCTTTGGCCTCCTTGAATTTTTCCTCTGCACCCTTGCTATCCGGATTGCGGTCCGGATGGTATTTCATTGCCAGCTTGCGATAAGCCTTTTTGATTTCGTCATCCGTAGCGTTTTTGCCAACGCTCAGAATCTCGTAAAAATCACGCTTCGCCATCTCGATTACACCTTGTTTTTTATAAGCGAAAACGCCGAGCAGGGCGTCGTATGCACGATCGACCTACCCGGCGAGTCTTGACGGAGTTAAAGGCAGCAAGTCCTAGTGCGACTTGCTGCACTGCCGCCGGACCAGAGTTTATTTATCTTTAACTTCTTTGAAGTCCGCATCTACCACGTCGTCATCCTTGGGATGGGATTCCGATGCGCCGGCGGATGCACCGGCCTGGCCTGCCGCTTGCTGCGCCTGCATGTCGGCATAGACCTTTTCGCCCAGCTTTTGCGACGCGGTGGACAGGGCTGCCAGTTTGGTGTCGATGTCTACTTTGTCGCCGGTTTTCAGCGAATCTTCCAGATCCTTGATGGCTGCTTCGATCTTCTCTTTTTCGCCGGCATCCAGCTTGTCGCCATGCTCAGCCAGCGCCTTGCGTGTAGAGTGCACCAGAGCATCGCCCTGATTGCGGGACTCGGCCAATTCCTTGACCTTCTTGTCTTCTTCCGCATTCAGTTCGGCGTCTTTCACCATCTTCTGGATTTCATCTTCGGTCAAGCCTGAATTGGCCTTGATCGTGATCTTGTTTTCCTTGCCGGTGGCTTTGTCTTTCGCGCCTACGTGCAAGATACCGTTGGCGTCGATGTCGAAAGTCACTTCGATCTGCGGAGTGCCGCGTGATGCCGGTGGAATGCCTTCCAGGTTGAACTCGCCCAGACCCTTGTTGCCGGCGGCAATTTCACGTTCGCCCTGGTAGACCTTGATGGTTACCGCAGGCTGGTTGTCGTCGGCAGTCGAGAATACCTGGCTGAACTTGGTCGGAATCGTCGTATTTTTCTGGATCATCTTGGTCATCACGCCGCCCAGGGTTTCTATACCCAGAGACAAAGGAGTCACGTCCAGCAGCAGCAAGTCTTTGCGCTCGCCGGACAAGACAGCACCCTGAATCGCAGCGCCAACCGCTACCGCTTCATCCGGATTGACGTCCTTGCGCGGATCCTTGCCGAAGAATTCCTTGACCAGTTCCTGCACCTTGGGCATACGGGTCATACCGCCGACCAGGATGATGTCATGGATGTCGCTGACCTTGACGCCGGCATCCTTGATCGCGATGCGGCATGGCTCTATGGTCTTTTTGATCAATTCTTCCACCAGCGCTTCCAGCTTGGCACGGGTCATTTTCAAGTTCAAATGCACCGGCGCGCCATTGGCCATCGCGATGTAGGGCTCATTGATCTCGGTTTGCTGCGAGCTGGACAATTCGATTTTTGCGCGCTCGGCAGAAGCCTTGATACGCTGCAGCGCAATCGGGTCTTTGCTCAGGTCGAGGCCGTTGATCTTCTTGAACTCGTCGATGATGTAATCGATGATGCGCTGGTCGAAGTCTTCGCCGCCGAGGAAGGTGTCGCCGTTGGTGGACAGCACTTCAAATTGCTTTTCGCCGTCGACATCAGCGATCTCGATGATGGAAACGTCGAAGGTACCACCACCCAGGTCATACACCGCAATCTTGCGGTCGCCTTTTTCAGCCTTGTCCAGGCCGAACGCCAGCGCAGCTGCGGTCGGTTCATTGATGATACGTTTCACGTCCAGGCCGGCGATACGGCCGGCATCCTTGGTTGCCTGGCGTTGCGCATCGTTAAAGTAGGCTGGAACGGTAATCACCGCTTCCGTCACTTCTTCGCCGAGGTAGTCTTCGGCAGTCTTTTTCATCTTGCGCAAGACTTCAGCGGAAATTTGCGGCGGCGCCAGTTTTTTGTCGCGCACAGCTACCCATGCATCGCCGTTGTCGGCCTTGCTAATGGTGTAAGGCATCAGCGAGATGTCTTTTTGCACTTCTTTTTCGTCAAATTTGCGGCCGATCAGGCGCTTGACTGCATACAGCGTATTTTTTGGGTTTGTTACCGCCTGGCGTTTTGCCGATGCACCGACCAGGATCTCGCCGTCTTCCTGATAAGCGATGATGGACGGCGTGGTACGCGCGCCTTCGGCGTTTTCTATTACCTTAGGCTGGCCGCCTTCCATGACTGCAACACAAGAGTTAGTGGTGCCCAAGTCAATACCGATCATTTTTCCCATGATATTTCCTTTTAATTTTTGAATTTTTGAATAGTTTTTAAAAATAAGCCCGAAAGCCTCAATGATCCAGATATAGGGTGAAAACCTTGCTTTTCAAGCCGGTTTCGGCCCGTTTTCCATCATTTTTATCATTTTCCTTGTGCAACGGTTACCAGCGCCGGACGCAATAAACGGTCGGCAATGGTATATCCTTTTTGCAATACGGTAACGATAGTATTGGCTTCCTGATCGGCTGGCTCCATGGAAATAGCCTGGTGCTTCATTGGGTCCAGCTTGTCGCCTTTTTGCGGATTGATTTCAGTCAGGCGATTCTTTTCAAATGCAGAGCTGAGCTGACGCAGCGTCATCTCGACACCTTCCTTCAACGACTCTATCGATGGCGTTTCGACTTTCAGCGCCATTTCCAGACTGT
This sequence comes from Betaproteobacteria bacterium, assembly GCA_013287275.1. GTDB lineage: Bacteria > Pseudomonadota > Gammaproteobacteria > Burkholderiales > Burkholderiaceae_D > Undibacterium. The sequence goes on along the minus strand of JABDED010000011.1, from coordinate 531 downwards.
CTTTTACCGGCACCATGGCTTCGGCAAAACCTTCGATGGCAAATTTATGCGCCTTGGAAATGTCTTCCTGGGCACGGCGGCGAATATTTTCGCCTTCCGCCTTGGCGCGCATAAATGAGTCTTGCAATTCCTGCACCCTGGCTTCCAACTGCGCTACGACATCGACTGCCGGCGCTTCCGCCACGGGTTCCGCAGCATTTCCTGCCGCGGGCGCCGGATTACCTGCAGCCTCGGCGGCAGCATCAGCTGTACTTGCATTTGTAACAATTTGTTCGGCAGTATTAATTGTTTCTGCCTGTTTTTCTTGCTCTTGCATTCATTACCTCCAACGATCAATACGATACCATCCGCTGAAATGGGGGGGTAACCATGTCATTTCAAGGGGTATTTGTGAACTTTCGCAAAGAAAGCGGGTCAGACGCTCATTAATTGCCATTAATTTAAGTTAATGTTGCGCCGCACCCTGAGACGTTTCGTTACAAAATAGGCATGTCCAGAATTGGAAAACGAAACAAAACAATCTACCATAAA
>JABDED010000010.1 GCA_013287275.1 Betaproteobacteria bacterium | reverse complement strand
CGGCCAGAACTGAAGCCGCTCGCTACGCTGAATCAGTACACGGAAATGCCGTTAAGTTTAACCGTATAAAACATTTGTCAATTTTGAGGGAAGTACCTGTATGAAATCTTCAGTTTTCGCCGAGATCAAATCTATATTTGCCGCCAGCCTGTTTGCTCTTTGCGCCAGCACATTGGTGGCTGCGCCACAAGCGACAGCCGCCGACGCTGCCTCCGCCACTGCCGCCGCACCAGCCGCCGCCCCAGCACCAGAAGCCGCTGCCCCAGCCGCAGCGCCCACCGACGTCGCAGCACCAGCAGTAGCCAAAGAAACCGTAGAAAATCCCTACGGCCTGGACGCCCTGTGGAAAGGCGGCGACTTCGTAGCCCGCTCCACGCTGATCATCATGGCCATCATGTCCATGGGCAGCTGGTACATCCTGATCACCAAATTTGTCGACCAGCTCAAAATGAGCGGCCAGGCCAAAGACGCTAAAACCAAGTTCTGGAAAGCCGCTTCGGTCCAAGCCGGCGTCACCAGCCTGAAAGAAGGCAGCCCATTCCGCTTCATCGCCGAAACAGCGACTAAAGCCACCGACCACCACGAAGGCGCACTGCTGGAACAAATCGACCTGAACTCCTGGGTTACCATGTCCATCCAGCGCTCGGTCGACAAAGTCCAAAGCCGCCTGCAAGACGGCCTGGCCTTCCTGGCGACAGTCGGCTCCACCGCACCGTTCGTCGGTCTGTTCGGTACCGTCTGGGGTATCTACAACGCGCTGACAGCGATCGGTGTAGCGGGTCAAGCTTCCATCGACAAGGTAGCCGGTCCGGTGGGTGAAGCGCTGATCATGACCGCGATCGGTCTGGGTGTTGCAGTTCCTGCGGTACTGGGCTACAACTTCCTGGTACGCCGCAACAAGACAGCGATGGAAGACGTCCGTGCGTTCAGCGCCGACCTGCACTCCGTCGTCCTGTCCGGCGCCATGTCCAAAGCAACTGGCGCGGCCAGCATCAAAAAAGTAGGCTAGTGTCCTGAGTTTGAAGCTCGTTGCATAAGAAAGTTGATGCAATGAGCGGCAGGCAAGGCGCAAAACGGAGCAAGGGCGGGTTCCCTTGCGAGTATTTGTAACGCAGGATGGCGGTCATTTCATCGGCTTTCTGCAACGAATTTCAAAGTTAGGACACTCGCTCATGGCAATGGCAATAGGCAATGATGGAGACGGCGAAGACGAAGTCAACAGTACCATCAACACCACGCCGCTAGTCGACGTCATGTTGGTACTGCTGATCATCTTCCTGATCACCATTCCCGTAGTCACGCACACCGTACCGGTCAAACTGCCGGCTGAGACCAACCAGCCGTACAAGACCAAACCAGAAAACATCAACCTGGCCATCGACAAAGAAGGCCAGATATTCTGGAATGAAGGCCTGGTGGCCGATACGCCGGCGTTGTTTGAAAAGCTCAAGAAAATTGCTGTGATGGTACCGCAGCCGGAACTGCATATACGTGGCGACCAAAACACCCAGTATAAGTATGTCGGCAAAGTCATCCTGACAGCACAAAGAGCAGGTATCGCCAAGGTCGCGTTTGTGACCGAACCGCCACCGCGCGGAGGCTGATCAGCCAGGCACCTCTCCCTGCAAGGGGAGAGGCACAAGGCAGAAAAGCAAATGGCGACAATTAACGGAAGAAAGGAACCCACATGGGAATGAACATAGGCTCAGGAAGCTCGGCCGAACCCGATGTGATGATAGAAATGAACATGACGCCGCTGATCGACGTCATGCTGGTGCTGATCATCATGCTGATCATCACCATCCCTATCCAGAACCACGCAGTCAACCTGAACATGCCGACCAGCAGCCCGTCCAAGCCGCTGCAGGACCCGGTAGTGATCACGATAGACGTGGACTTTGACGGCACAGTGTTGTGGAACGGCGTGGCGCTCAATGGCGGCCGTGCTGAACTGGAAACCAAGCTGCAAGAAGTGGCAGCGCAGCCGGACCAGCCGGAAGTCCACCTGAAGCCCAACAAGCTGGTGGCGTACAAGTCGGTGGCGGCGGTGATGGCTGCAGCCCAGCGCCTGGGCGTGACCAAGATAGGCATGATCGGTAACGAGCAATTCATTAACGAGTAAACGCTTTGCCGCGCCGGTCCCCGAGGTTTGCGAACACCGCTTTGAGGTCCAAGCGCGTGCGCAGCTTGAAGGCTAGAATTGCGGTTTGAATTTCCCCCTGCCGCCTGCAAGCGGGATGTAGAGCTTATAAGTACGAAAGTGTGGGATACGGTCCTTGCTTTCGGCGTGCGGGCAGGTGTTTACGGTGTCGGCGATGTAACTGCTTGTAAATTTAATTAAATACCACTTTCATACCTATTGACAACCACTGTGTAAAGCCATAAAGTGACGCTAAGCCCTGTCGTTCCGGGCAGCCATGGAATTTATTGATGGAAAAAGAAGTGAACAAACAATACCAATACCTGATCGGCGTTGATGGCGGCGGAACCGGCACCAGGGTGCTGCTGACTCGCGCCGACGGTGTTGAACTCGGTCGCGGTAGCGCAGGCCCTTCAGGCCTCATGCATGGTATAGACAATGCATGGGCAGCAATTCTATCGGCGACGGGGCAGGCATTCGCCGACGCCGGCTTGTCCGTCCCGGCACTGGCCGATATTGCGGCCGGCTGCGGTTTGGCCGGTGTTCACAACAAGCAATGGGCTGCGGACTTTATCGAGAAAAATCCGGGCTTTGGCGCCTTGGCGGTCGGCACCGACGGCCAGACCACCTTGCTGGGCGCGCATCAAGGCAAGGCCGGCGCCATCATCGCGATCGGAACCGGCAGCGTAGGCGAGGTCTTGTTGCCCGACGGCAGCCGGCGCGAGGTCGGTGCCTGGGGTTTTCCTTCCAGTGACGAAGCCAGCGGCGCGTGGCTGGGCCTGCATACGATCAATCATGTCCAGCATGTGCTGGATGGCCGTCATCCTCCTACAGAATTTGCAGCCGCGGTCATCGCCTATTGCGGCGGTAGCCGCGACGGCGTGTTCAACTGGCTGGCGCAGGCCAATCAGACTGCTTATGCGCAACTGGCGCGTTTCACGATCCAGTTTGCGTCCGCTGAAGCGGCCGCGCGCAGCATCATGCAAAAGGCCGGCGAAGAGATCGCCAAGATTGCCCATGCGCTTGACCCTTCGACCGAGTTGCCGATCGCCCTGTGCGGCGGCTTGGCTGCGCCATTGCGTGAATATTTACCGCCTTCCTTGCTGAGTCGCGTCGTGCAGCCACAAGCTGATTCGGCGACGGGTGCACTGATCCTGATTAAGAATAGCCTCTCAGAAAGTTGATAATGCTAGCGCAACTACTTGATTTCAAACCGGATAGCGACAGTTCGACGCCGCTATACCTGCAGCTGGCAAACAAGCTTGCCAACGGCATACATAGCGGGATATGGCAGCCGGACGAAGCGCTGCCTTCCGAGCGCACGCTGTCCGACGTGCTGGAAATCTCACGCGTCACCGCGCGCAAAGCGATCGACATGCTGTGCGAGCGCGGCCTGCTGACCCGCAAGCATGGCTCCGGCACCTATATCACCCCGAAGCTTGAACAGCCGCTGTCGCGCCTGACCAACTTCAGCGAAGAACTGCGCCAGCGCGGCTTTGTGCCGGGCTCGCAATGGTTGTCGCGCGAAACCGGAGTTGCCGCGCCGGAAGAAATCCTGTCGCTGGGCCTGTCGCCGAATACCGTCGTTTCCCGCCTGAAGCGTTTGCGTACTGCAGACAACGTGGTGATGGCAATAGAGAGCACGACCATACCGGCGCTGTATTTGCCCAATCCAAAAGCGGTGACCGACAGTCTGTACGGTTACCTGGAGTCGCACAATGTCACGCCTACGCGCGCCTTGCAACACATCCGCGCGGTGAATGCCACGGCAGAGCAGGCCAAGCTCGCCGGCATCAAACAGGGAGCGGCGATGCTGTACATTACCCGCGTCGGCTACCTGCCGACCGGCGCCGCCGTCGAGCTGACGCATTCGTATTGCCGCAGCGATTACTATGACTTTGTTGCGGAGCTGTTTAGATGAGTAATACACAGCAACTGCAAGGCAATGTATTGACGCCGCGAGGATGGATAGAAGGCTCGGTCAATTTTTCCGAGCGTATCTCCAGCATCCAGGGCGTGATTGCCGATCCGGGAAAGAATCAACAACAATATATCCTGCCCGGTTTTGTCGATCTGCATGTACACGGCGCCGGCGGCAAGGACACGATGGAGGCGGGCGATGCTGTACAGGTGATCGCGCGCATGCACGCCAGGCATGGCACGACCAGCATGCTGGCTACCACGATGACGGCCCCGATCTCCGACCTGGAAACCGCGCTGCAGGCCATCAGCACATCCTGCAAGGACCGTAGCCCAGGCGCAGCCCGTGTTTTGGGCGTGCATCTGGAAGGGCCGTATATCAATCCCGGCAAGCTCGGCGCGCAGCCCGACTTTGCCACGCTGGCAACGCTGGAACAGGTCAAGCATCTGCATGCGATCGCCCCGATCAAATTGATTACCGTGGCGCCTGAAATGGAAGGCCACCTGGAACTGGTGAAGCAATTGACCGCGATGGGCATGCAAGTCCAGATCGGGCATACGCTGGGCACCTATGAAGAGGGCGTTGCCGCGCTGGCAAATGGCGCCACCGGCTTTACCCATTTATATAACGCGATGTCGCGGCTGGACCACAGGGCGCCTGGGATGGTAGGCGCGGCGCTGGCGCACGCAAAATTTTCCGAGATCATTCCCGACTTGCTGCATGTGCATCCAGGTGCCATCAGGGCGGCGATGCGCGCCATCCCGCAGCTGTATTGCGTGACCGATTCCACTGCCGCGTCCGGCATGCCGGACGGCCAGTACATGCTGGGGCGCCAGGTCGTGCACAAATGCCTGGGCGGGGTGCGCCTGGAAGACGGTACGCTGGCGGGCAGCACGCTGACCATGGACCAGGCGCTGCGCAACCTGGTCAGTATAGGACTGGACCTGGCCGATGCCTCCAAGCGCGTGTCCACCTATGCCGCCGATTATCTCGGCCTGCATGAACGCGGCCGCCTGCAAATCAACAGCTACGCCGATGTCGTCGTGCTGGACCGTAAACTTAACCTGACAGCTGTCTATGTAGAAGGAGAAAAGATTGACCTCGCAAATGCTTAAAGAAGCTTGCTCTTCCGCCGAGTTTGTAGCACTGCAATTAACCCAGGAACGCGAGCGCTATGCAGAGCTAGGTCGTACCTTGAGGGACAATCCGCCTGCATCGGTATTGACGGTGGCGCGCGGCAGTTCCGACCATGCGGCCAATTATGCCGCCTACCTGATCATGGCCAGGCTGGGCCGCATCGTCGCCTCACTGCCGATGTCGCTGGTGACGCTCAACAAATCCCCATTGCAGGCGCGGAATGCGCTGGCGATTGCAATTTCCCAGTCCGGCCAAAGCCCGGATGTGATCGAACCCATACGATATTTCCGCCAGGGCGGTGCCGCCACCGTGGCGCTGGTAAATGATGCCAATTCGCCGCTGGCGCAAAGCGCGGAATGGACCTTGCCTCTGCACGCCGGCCCGGAACTGAGTGTTGCCGCGACCAAGAGTTTCATCACGTCGCTGGTGGCCGGCGCCAGGCTGGCCGGCAACTGGCAGAATGATGCCGACTTTCTTGGTGCGATAGAAATGTTGCCGGAAGCGCTGGAAACAGCAACTCGCAGCGACTGGTCGAATGCACTGGATGTTTTGACGCCGGCCTCCAGGATCATGGTGGTAGGACGCGGCATCAGTTTTCCGGTGGCGCTGGAGGCGGCACTGAAGTTCAAGGAAACCTCAGTCATCCAGGCGGAAGCTTTTAGCGGCGCGGAAATCAAGCACGGTCCGATGGCGCTGATCGATGACGGTTATCCATTGCTGATCTTCGCGACACGCGGTCCGGCGCAGGCCGGCCTGATCAAACTGGCGGAAGAAATGCGCGGACGCGGCGCTAACGTATTGCTGGCCGCACCCATAGACGTCAAGGAGCGCAACCTGACCTTGCCGACCGCTGCGACACCGGATCTCGATCCCATCGTTGCGATCCAGGCGTTCTATGTGATGGCGGCGAATCTGGCGATAGCGCGTGGACTGGATCCGGACAAGCCGCGCCATCTGAGCAAAGTCACCAAGACCAGTTGAGGTCGCGGTGCTTGCGCATCGCGGAGTGATCGCCGCCTGTAGCAAAGGCCGCGGAACAGCAAATGCGCCAGGCGCATTTTTTAATAAGTACGAAACAGGTACTCCCGCCAGTATATTTTTAACTATCAATAATTGAGGCTGTAATTTGATATTTAATGAAAGTGCGGGGGGAGTATGTTTTTTAAACCGGCTGTTTGATTTTACCGACACGGCAATGCGGCACTCGATACTGAAAAAACTGATCTCTGCAGCATGCCTGGGCGCAGCTTTTGCTGCACTCGGGCTGATGCCGGTCAGCGCCGGTGCGGCCAGGCCGGTGCAGAAAATCGAATTCTGGACGATGAGCCTGAAACCCAAGTTCATCCCGTATTTTCAAAGCCTGGTCAAAAAATACGAAGCGCAAAACCCCGGCGTGCAACTCGAATGGGTGGATTTTCCGTGGGATATCCTGCAGTTGAAGCTGATCACCGCGATCGCCGCCGGCACGCCGCCGTCGCTGGTTAATCTGAGCGTGCCCTGGGCGGAAGAGTTTGCGCGCGACGGCCTGATAGAGCCGGTGGATGCGATGATAGGCAACCGCGCGGCCTACACTAGGGGCGCGCTGGAAGACATGACTTTCCGGGGGCATCTGTACGGCTTCCCGCATTACAGCAACGTCAACGTCATCGCCTATAACAACAAGATACTGGCGGCCGCCGGCCTGCAGCGGCCGCCGCGCAATATGGATGAAATACTGGCATACGCCAGGCAGATCGCCGCCAGGACCGGCAAGGCCGGCTATGCACCGGCCCTGGGTAAAATCGACGGCTTCCTGCTGCAGCAAGGCTTGCCGCTGATCAAGGACGGCAAGGCCGTGTTTAATTCACCGGCGCACGTGGCCCTGATACAAAAGCTGGCAGACACCTACAAGGCCAATGGTTTCCTGAAGGACAAGCTGTTTGCCGAAGACAATTTCCCGGCGGTTGTCGATGCCTATCTGGGCGGACGTCTCGGCATGATGGTCAGCGCGCCGACCGCGTTGAAACGCATACAGGCAGATTCCAAGGAAATCTATGCAATAACCGATGTCTTTCCCGCTCCGGTGGGACCGACCGGCATAGGCGATGGCGGCTGGATGTTTAATTTTGCAGTGCCCAAAGGGGTGAAGCTGCAGTCGCTGCCGGCGATTGCGAAGTTTGCGCAATTCCTGACCAATGACGAGAACCAGTTGGAATTTGCGAAGATCGCCAATGTGATGCCGACCACGGTGAAGGCGCTGGCCGATCCGCATTTTCAACAACTATCCGCCAATGCCGGTGCAACAGAAAAAGCGCAGGCAGTCGCTGCCGGGTCCATGGAAAATTCGCGCAGCCTGTATGTGGCTGGGATCGACGATTACGACGAATTGCGGCGCTTCCTGGTCAAGGCGGTAGAGGCCGGCATGACAGGCAAAAAAGACATCAAGCAGGCGCTGGATGAAGCTGTCCTCATCTGGAATAAAAAACTGGAGAAGCAGTCATGAGCGCTGTGCCTGATATGCTTACCAGCATGGTTCGCAAACATGGTTTGCTGGCCTATCTGTTCCTGGCGCCGGCGCTGGTCTTGCTGGCCACATTTTCCTTCTGGCCGGTGGTCTTCGGCTCTTACCTGAGCTTTACCGATTTCAGCCTGGTGCGGCCTGTGCACTGGGTGGGGCTGGATAATTTCCGCTATATCTTCGGGAACGACATGTTCATGACGGGCTTGAAAAACTCGCTGCTGTTCTTGCTGATCGTGCCCTTCATCCAGCTAGGGGCGATCACGCTGGCGGTGCTGGTCAACAACCAACTGCCGGGGATACGCTTTTTCCGTGCGGCTTACTACGTACCGGTAGTTACTACCGTCGCAGTGGTCGGCATCATGTGGGGTTTCATGTTCCATGAACAGGGCTCGCTGAACTACGTATTGCTGAAGCTGCATGCGATCAGTGATCCCGTGGGCTGGCTGTCGGACGATGCGATCGCGCTTTTTGCGATCATGTTTGTCTCGCTGTGGCGCGGCCTGGGCTGGTATATGGTGATGTACCTGGCGGCTTTGCAGTCTATCCCCGCCGAGATGCAGGAGGCGGCGATACTGGACGGCGCGAACCTGTGGCAGCGTTTCTGGAAGATTACCGTGCCCATGCTGTATCCAACCATCATGGTATGCACGATTATGTCGGTGCTGGCGGCCTTGAAGGCTTACCAGGAAGTGGACGTGCTGACCCAGGGCGGGCCGATGAACTCCACCTTTACCGCACTGTACTATGCATATGACCAGGGCCTGAAGCACCTGAAGCTGCCGCGCGGCCTGGCGGCCAGTTTTGTTGTCTCGGTATTTTGCATAGGCATCGCAGTGCTATGCCTGCGCTACATCAAGCCTAAACACCGATGAATACGATTTCCTGGCGCCGGCTGCCCCGCATCTTGCTGCAGTACAGCGTGTTACTGGCATTGGCGCTGGTATGCGTGTTCCCGTTCTGGTGGACCCTGGTGGTGGCGATTTCCAGCGAAGGAAATATCTTCGAATTCCCGCCTACGTTCTGGCCGCAGGCGGTATCGCTGGATAATTTCATCGAAGTGTTTCGCGTCATCCCCATACTCGCGTTCTACAAGAATTCGCTGTGGATCACGTTCTCCACCGTCCTCTGGAAACTATTACTGTGCTCGCTTGCCGCCTATCCCTTGTCGCGCACGCGCTTTACCGGCAGCAAGCTGGTGTTCGGCCTGATCCTGGCGACGATGATCTTGCCGTCGGAAGTCAATTTCCTGGTCAACTTCATCACGATGACCAAGATAGGCCTGGTCAATACCTACACCGGCGTGATCTTGCCCAACCTGGTCACCGCCGTCTCGATATTGCTGCTGAAGCAGGCCTTTGATGAAGTGCCGCAAGACTTGATCGATGCCGCCAGGGTCGACGGCGCGGCCGAGTGGATCATCTTCTGGAAGATAGTCTTGCCGCTGATTACACCCTGGCTGGCGACAGTCGGCATCTTGTCGGCGGTGGAAGCATGGAACGAATATATCTGGCCTTCCATCGTCATCAGCAAGCCGGAAGACTTTCCGTTGTCGGCAGGCGTGCTCTACCTGCGCGGAACCTACGGCAGCAGCACTCGGGTGATCGCAGCCGGAACCATATTGACGGTGGCGCCGATACTCGCCGCCTTTTTATTTACCCAGCGCTTTTTTATGCGCGGCATGGATGGAGCAGTAAAATGAATCAGCATTTGAGTACGGACAAAAAACTGGACGCCCGCAAGGTAGCGGGGCAGTCCATCATGATACGCATGCCGGGCACATCGCTGGATGCGGACACCGCAGCCTTCCTGCGCGATAACCATATCCGCGCGGTATGCCTGTTCCGCCAGAACATGGTCGATGCGCAGCAGTTAACGAAATTCACTGCCGACCTGCGCGCCGTGATGGGGCCGGATTCGCTGATAGGCATAGACCAGGAAGGCGGCGCCGTGGTGCGCGCGACCTGGGTGCCGCAGCCGCCAGCCGCCATGTCGCTCGGTGCCAGCGGCGATCCTGCACTGTGCCGCGAAGTGGGTGCGGCGGTAGCGCGCGCAGTCAAATCCCTGGGCTTCAACTGGAATTTTGCGCCGGTGCTGGATTTGAACAACAACGTCGACAACCCTGTCATTTCCGAACGCTCTTTCGGCGCCGATCCGGATAAGGCCACCGCGCTGGCGATGGCCTGGATGGAAGGTAGCCTGTCGGAAGGCGTGGCCTGCTGCGTCAAGCATTTCCCCGGCCATGGCGATACCAATGTCGATTCCCATCGTGACTTGCCAACCGTCGCCAAATCCCGCGCCGAGCTGGATGCGCTGGAGTTGTCGCCGTTCCGCCAGGCTGCCGGTAATGCGCCGGCAGTGATGAGCGCGCATATCATCTACCCGGCGCTGGACCCGGATTACCCGGCGACGATGTCAAAAAAAATCCTGACCGGCATCTTGCGTGAAGAATGGAACTACCAGGGCGTAGTGATCACCGACGGCATGGACATGCATGCGATCGCCGGCCACTATGGCGTAGGCAATGCCGCGGTGATGGCGTTGGCGGCAGGCGCCGACTTGGTGATGGCACTGGGAACCAGGGATACCCAGATAGAGACCTTGAATTCCCTGACTGCAGCGATAGAGGCAGGCGAAATCGACCAGGCCGGTCTGCAGCAAAGGCTGGATCGGGTCGCCGGGCTGGTACGGCAATACCCATGCGCCCAGGTTCCCTACCAGACCGAGGCTGCAGACCAGGCATTGATGGTCAGGGCCTGGAGCCGCGGCCTGACTACCTACAAAGGGGCTGCCGCGCCGGCGGCCGGTAGCAAGATACGGCTGGTGACCAGCGCCAATGTGGTGAGCGACGGTGTTTCCGAGGCGGGCATCCCGGCTTCCAAAGTGGCCGCGATGCTGGGCCGTGTGTACGACGTCGTTACAGTCACCTTTGAAAAAATGGATGACTTCGACTGGAGCGCCTTGCCGGACGACGGTCGCTTCGTGATCCTGGCCTCAACGATACGGCTGCGCTATAGCGAGCAGGTGCGCAAGACGTGGAAACCAGATCTGCACCTGGTGTTGTGGAATCCTTTCCAGTCGCTGGATATACAGGCGCCGGCGCTGATTACCTATGGTTTTTCGGGGCCGGCGCTGGAAGCCGCGGCGGCCTGGTTTGGCGGCCTGAAAGCCGAGGGCCGCTTGCCGGTGCAGAGCTTTCAAGACATGACGGCAGCTTGATCACTATATTGCACAGAATGGAAAATTTCGGATTGCCATGTCACAGGTAAAGCTCAGCAAGATCGTCAAGGACTACGGCGCAGGCGCCAGGATCATACATGGTATCGATCTCGACATTGCGGACGGCGAGTTCGTGGTTTTCGTCGGACCTTCCGGCTGCGGAAAATCCACCTTGCTGCGTATGATCGCCGGGCTGGAAGAAATTAGCGGCGGCGAGCTGCATATAGGCGGCACGCTGGCAAATGACGTCGCTCCCGCCAAGCGCGGCCTGGCGATGGTGTTCCAGTCGTATGCGCTATATCCGCATATGTCGGTATATGAAAACATGGCGTTCAGCCTGAAACTGGCCGGCATGAAGCGGCAGCAAGTGGAGGAAGCAGTGCAGCAGGCGGCAGCTATCCTGCAGATCGGCCATCTGTTGCAGCGCAAGCCCAAGGATTTATCCGGCGGCCAGCGCCAGCGTGTCGCCATAGGCCGCGCCATCGTGCGCAAGCCGGAAGTGTTCCTGTTCGATGAGCCCTTGTCCAACCTGGATGCCAGCCTGCGCGTGCAAATGCGCATCGAGCTCAGTCGCCTGCATCAGGAGTTGAAGACCACGATGATTTATGTCACGCATGACCAGGTGGAGGCAATGACCCTGGGTCAGCGCATCGTCGTCTTCAATGCCGGCCGCATAGAGCAGGTCGGCACGCCGCTGGACTTGTACGACAAACCGGGCAACCTGTTCGTGGCCGGATTTTTGGGGGCGCCCAAAATGAATTTTCTGAAGGCGCAAGTGCTTGGTGTAACGGACGACGGCATTGCTGTGCGCCTGGCCGATGCCAGCTTGCTTGATCTTCCGGTTGACGGCCAGGGATTGGCCGTCGGTGATCAGGTAACGCTGGGGATACGCGCGGAACATATCAGTGTCGCGCCTGCGGCAGGCGCCGTCGGCGTAGCCGCAAGCGTTGAACTGGCCGAGCATCTGGGTGACTCAGTGATTGCATATGCGCGGTTGCGTGGCGAACCGAGCCTGCTGGCCATCAAGCTCGGTGCCGAGGCGGCAGCGCTCAAAGCCGGTGATACCGTCAGGATTTGCCTGCCGCCGCAACGCTGCCATGTGTTTGATGCGGATGGTAAGGCCTGCCGGAAAATACTTGCTGCAATCCAGCCTTGACAGGCATTACGAATACTATAAAACCATCAGAGGGACAAGCTCCATGACAACTCCAGAAACTGCCCGCCGCCATCCTATGAGCTGGGTTCCGACCTTGTATCTGGCACAGGGACTGCCCTTCTATGCGGTGGCCTTGATCGCCAGCCTGATGTACAAGAGCCTCGGCGTGCCCAACGACCAGATTGCGCGCTGGACCGGATTGCTGGGGTTTGCCTGGGTGTTCAAATGCCTGTGGAGCCCATTCCTGGAGCGAGCCCGTAGCAAGAAATTTCTGGTGGTGATCTTCCAGCTGCTAGGCGGCACTTGTCTTGGGGTGGTGGCTTTGACTTTGCAATTACCCTCCTATTTTGCAATGAGCATCGCTTTGCTGGCAGTGGTGTCCATTGCATCGGCAACGCACGATATCGCAGCGGATGGCTTGTATATCGCCAGTCTCAGCAATAAGCAGCAGGCCGAATATGCAGGCTGGCAAGGCGCGTTCTTCAATGCGGCCAAATTTCTCTCCTTTGGCGGTTTGCTATACCTTGCCGGGCATCTGGAAAAAAGCATAGGCGTTAAAAATGCGTGGATGGCGGTTTTTGGCGTATTGGGCGCACTGATGATTATTTTGGGCCTGTATCACACGCGTGCATTGCCGGGCACAAAAAATGTAGTCACCGGCGAGAGCCTGGGCAGTATTTTCAATACGCTATGGGAAGTGATACTCGATTTCTTTAAAAAACCGGGCATCTGGTTGTGCATCCTGTTCATCATCCTGTTCCGCGCTGCCGAAGGGCAGATACAAACCATAGGGCCGCTTTTCTTGCGCGACCCCCGTAGTGTAGGCGGACTGGGACTGACTACAGACGAAGTCAGTGTCGTCTATGGAACTGCCGGGACAGTCGCCTTCCTGACAGGTAGCGTGCTGGGTGGCTATTTCACCTCCTGGCTGGGTTTGAAGAAAGCTTTGCCCTACCTGATCATTGCAATGAACTTGCCGAATATCGTGTTCATCGCACTCAGCTCTACCTTGCCTACCAATCTCGGCCTTATTACTGCCGCGCTCAGCACTGAAATGTTCGGCTACGGCTTCGGTTTTGTCGGTGTGATCCTGTTCATCATGCAAGTAGTGGCAGTCGGCAAATACCAGACTGCGCACTATGCCCTAGGCACCGGTGTGATGCAGCTCGGTTTTGTATTGTTCAAGATGGTCAGCGGCGATATCCAGGTGGCACTCGGCTACCAGAATTTTTTCATCTGGGTGTTGTTGTCGGCCTTGCCGGTATTGCTGGTATTGCGTTTCCTTCCTTTCAAGTCTGAGCCGCAATCCCCGGACAGCGATGTCGCGCCTCAGGTTTCAAAAGCCTGACATCATAGTTGAGCCCTGACATGGTATCGGCGCTGCTTGCAGCATTGAGCAAGATGGATATCCGTTTCCGGTTATAGAATGAGGTTGTCTATGAAAGCTTTGCAGGCCGGCGCGCGCCTGTCTTCGATCGATGCATTGCGTGGATTGACCGTTGCGGCGATGCTGCTGGTGAACAGTGCCGGTGACTGGGGCCACGTCTATCCGTGGCTGGAGCACGCCGAGTGGCACGGCTGCACGCCGGCGGATTTTATTTTCCCGTTTTTCCTGCTGATTGTCGGTGTGTCGCTCAACCTGGCGCTGGGGCCGAAGATCGCCGCCGGCGCCGATACCTCGCAGTTGGCGCGCATGGTGCTGTTGCGCGCTGCCCGCATCGTGCTGCTGGGGATAGGCTTGCATATAGTCGCCTGGGCATTGCTGGAGGGCAGGGGATTCCGCCTGCTGGGCGTATTGCAGAGAATAGGCATCTGCTTTGCGTTTGCCGGCCTGCTGCTGATCTATGTCAGGAATGGGCTGGCGCAGTGGGCGCTGTTTGTTGCAATTTTGCTGGTCTACTGGGTATTGCTGGTCGCGGGTGGCGGCTTGCTGCCCGATACCAACCTGGCCGACAAGATAGACACGGCCCTGCTCGGCAAATATGCGTATTTGTATGACGCCGCGAGCGGCAAAGCCCATGACCCCGAGGGCTGGCTGAGCACCTTGCCATCGCTGGCGACGGTGATACTGGGGGTAAGGGCCGGAGCCTGGCTGCGTACCGGGCAGAGCCGCCGCTTGCTACCGGTGGGCGTCGTGGCGTGCATGGCAGGTTTGTTATGGAGTACGGTACTGCCGTTGAACAAGCAACTATGGACCTCGTCCTTCGTCTTGTGGACCGGAGGCTTTGCCTTGCTGGCCATCGCCCTGGCGCACTGGTTGATAGACCAGCGAGGCTGGCCGGCATTTGGCCGCAGCCTGGGCGTCAATGCGATCGCGGCCTATGCCGGTTCATGGATAGCCACCTGTGTGCTGGCCGGCAGTGGCGCAATGCCCGTGTTGTATACCGCAGCGTTTGATCAGCCTTTGACTCCGTCCTTGGGCGCGGATTTTTCTTCGATGGCGTTTGCCGCCGTGTTCACCGGCCTATTCTGGGCACTGATGCACTGGTTTTACAGGCGTGGCTGGCGCATCACGATCTGATGCCCGGTACTTGCCGTTTCCTTGATGGCAAATGCGCGGCCTGGCTGGATGCCGGGCCGCGCATTTGTTATCCGGTCTATTTCGGCATCAATACCGTGTCGATCACATTGATCACGCCATTGGATTGATACACGTCATAGGTGCTGATGCTGGCCACATTGCCGCCTTCATCCTTGACGCTGATATTGTTGGGGCCGTTCATCATGAACCACAACTTGCCGCCGCTGGCAGTCGCCAGTTCTGCGGTGCCGCCATGCTTCTTGATTTCGCCGGACAAGGCCATGAAATCATGTTTCCCCGGCACCACGTGATAGCTCAGGACCTTGACCAGCGTTGCCTTGCTCTCGGGCTTTAGCAGCGATTCCACCGTTCCGGCGGGCAGTTTGGCAAATGCCGCATTGGTCGGTGCAAATACCGTAAAAGGGCCCTTGCCTTTCAAAGTATCTACCAGGCCGGCAGCCTTGACTGCGGCAACCAGGGTAGTGTGGTCGGCGGAGTTGACCGCATTGTCGACGATATCTTTGCTCGGCAACATGCTTTGCCCGCCAACCATGACATCGGCAGCGCTGCTCAGGCCGGCAGCAGTGATTGCAGCAACGAAGAGCAGCGCGTAATTAAATTTATGCATGATGATTCCTTCCAGGATAAATGCGGGATCGCATCATCTTCTACGAAGGGAACTGCGCACCGGATTCAATTATTTGATATTCCGTGGCGACAAGATGATTTCAATTTCTGGCTGCCGGTTTCTTCACGACCAAAGCCACACCTGCCACAGCAATCACCATGCCTATCATCGCCGTCACGGTAAAGCGCTCGTCAAACATCAGCCAGGCCATGCCGGCAGTTACCGGCGGCACCAGGTACATATAGCTGGTGACCTTGGTGGCTTCGCCGTGGCGTATCATCACAAACAGCACCGAGATGCCGACGCCGGACAAGACGAATACCGACCATGCCAGCGCCCCGAAGAATTGCGGCGTCCATAGCACGGTCTGCGACTCGAAATACAGGGCCAGCGGCAGGGTTAATACTAGTGACGCTGCGAACTGGATAAACTGGCCGGTGCGCACGTCAAAAGACGGGCATTTCTTCTTTTGGTACATGGTGCCTACCGTCATCGTCAGCAAGGCAAAAACCGCCAGCAGGATGCTGGCCGTACTCATGCCTGTCACCGAGATCTTGTTTGCCACCACCAGGCCCACCCCCAGCATTCCCAGCGCAAGGCCAAGCCATTGCCTGCCTTCGGTCTTTTCGCCTATCAGCGGCCCCAGGCAGGCGGTCAGCACAGGCTGAGTATTGACGATCAGCGCGGCCACGCCGGCCGGCATGCCCAACTTGACTGCCGACCACACGCCGCCCAGATAGCAGGCCTGCATCAGCACGCCGGCAATGGCGATATGCGGCCACGCGCGCCGTGCCGGCCAGGGTGCGCGCATGGTAACGGCAAGCAACCCCATGAACAGCAGCACGCCGGCATAGCGCAGGCTGAGGAAGGTCAAAGGCTGCGCGTAGGGCAGGCCGTATTTGGCGACGACATAACCCGACGCCCAGATAAGGATAAAGACATAAGGGGCGAGGTGGATATATTTGGGAGGGTGCTGATTCATACTGGGTGCATTCGCTGTAAGCTTGCATATGGCTGCATATGGCGTTGCAGTATGAAGGTAAACCGGTTCGCAGTCTTGGACCTTATTGCTCGTTATGCCTGAAAAAAATTCATCTCATGAAATCAGGGCCTGTTGGTGATCCGGCAATTCACTTTGCCGCATCGTCCGTTTCAGCCGGCAACTCCGCCAGCCACTTACCGGCCTCGGTTATCATCACAGCCAGCTCTTGCTCAACTATGCCGAACATGACTTCAACTACCGCTTCGTTGCGGTCATGCATGGCTTTCTCTATTTCCAGCGTCAGGTCGGCAAATCGTTTCGCGCCGAATGTCCCTATCGTGCCCCGCATCTTGTGGAACAGGTGGCTTGCTTCTGCATGCTGGCCATTGTTCCATGCAAGCCGCGCTTCCTGCACCGGCGCCGTGCCTCGTTCTATCAGTTTTTTCAGGAAGCCCAGTATGGCATTCCTGTGCGCGGTGCTGGCCTTGGTCAGCGCATGGAACCAGCGCAGGTCGAAGCTGGGCGCCATATTATCGTGGCGCAGTTGCGCTTCGCTGGCAGTATTTGCCGCCGGGGTTTGCGGATTGCCGTATGCAAGCCTGCGCGCATCCAGGTGCAGGCCTATCGTTGCCAGCATGCTGTCGACGTCGATAGGCTTGGCGATGAAGCCGTTCATCCCCGATGCCAGGCATTTTTCCCGCTCGGATTCCATGACGCCGGCGGTCATGGCCAGGATAGGGATGTCCAGAGCCAGTTCTTCGCGTATCAGCCGGGTTGCCGTATAGCCGTCCATCACCGGCATTTGCACATCCATCAGCACCAGGTCGTAGTTTCCAGCCTGCTGCCGAAGATGGTCCACCGCTTTTTGCCCGTCTTCCATGATATCCACAGTCGCACCGTGCTGTTCCAGCATGCCCTTGGCGACAAACTGGTTGAATGGATTGTCCTCTACCAGTAACAGGCGCGCGCCGCCTATGCGCTCTTCCACGGTGCCGGGACGCAAGGGCAGCATGGCATTGCCGGCCCCTTTGTGCTTCATCAGGATTTCGTACAAGGAGTCAAACAGGCTGGAACCCGTGATCGGCTTGACCAGCACGGCGTCGGCAGTATCGGACGTGCTGTCCTGCAGCAGCGCAGCGTGGCCGTAGGCATTGGTCAGCAGGATGACAGGCATTACCTGCTCGGGAAACGCTTGGCGCAATGTCTGCATATTGTTTTTGCCAGCTATGCCTGCCATCTGCCAGTCTATCAGCAAGGCATCGTAAGAATTGCCTTTTTCATGAATGGCGTGGATGTGCTCCAGGGCCGCAGCGGCCGAATCTGCGCTGTCGGCCTGCCAGTGCCAGGCTTCGATCAACTTGCTCAGGTAGCCGCGGCTGGTTGCATTATCGTCGACGATCAGTATGTTCAGGTCGCCCAGGCCATGGTCCTGTCGGGCGTCCTTCAGCATTCCGTCATTCGCCAGCTTCAATGGCAGGCTGACGGTGAATTCCGTGCCCACGCCCAACTGGCTGCTGACGCTGATACTGCCGCCCATCAATTCCACCAGGCGCTTGGAAATCACCAGGCCCAGGCCAGTGCCGCCAAAGCGGCGGGTCGAGGATTCATCCACTTGGGAAAACGCTGAGAATAGTCTGGTCTGCTGCTGCAGATCCATGCCTATGCCGGTATCGCGCACATGGAAACACAGGCTGGCCTGCGAGCCATGCAGCGCGGTCATTTCTACGTAGATGCTGACTTCGCCGCGTTCGGTGAACTTGATGGAGTTGCCGGTCAGGTTGATCAGCACCTGCTGCAGACGCAAGGCATCGCCCGTCAGTATCTTCGGTACGTCAGGTTCCACGCCTATGGCCAGTTCCAGGTCCTTGGTGCCTGCATTGGCCATCATGATGCTGGCCAGGGTTTTCAGCACATCGTCCAGTTGGAATGGCGACTCGGACAACTCCATGTGCCCGGCTTCGATTTTTGAAAAATCCAGGATGTCGTTCAAAATCGCCAGCAGCGACTGGCCGGAGGCGCGTATCATCTCCAGGTATTTTCTCTGCTCTGCCGATAAATTGGAATTGCCGAGCAGGTAGGTCATGCCCAGCACCGCATTCATCGGCGTACGGATTTCGTGGCTCATGTTGGCGACGAATTCGCTTTTTGCCCGGCTGGCGGCCTCGGCCAGATCCTTGGCCATCCTCAAGGATTGCTGCAATTGCTGCTGCGCCGTGACATCCTGCACAATGACTATCGTGCAGGGGGCCTTGTCCAGCACCAGCGGGCTGAAGGTGAGCTGGGCCGTAAAATTGCCGCCATCTCGGCGCAGGCCGGAAAGCACCTGTGCTGCATCTGGTTCTGGAGTGCCGGCGTCCACTGGACGAGATACTATCTGCCCCTGCTGATAGGACAAGTGCTGCCCGGTCAAATCCGGTATCAGCTTTTGCAAATCCAGTCCGCCCAGGCTATGCGGCGGATACTGAAACAGTTCATGGGCCCGGCTATTGGCTTTGACGATGTCGCCAACATCGTCGATAACGATAATCGCGCCCGGCGACAACTCGAATAGCGATTCAAAATCTTGCTGCACGCGGCGGCTTTGCAGCGCTTCCTGCATCAGCTTGTCGTAAGCCTGGTTCAGCTCGGTCGATTTCGCATCCAGCGCGGTCGTCATTGCATTAAAGGCGCGCGATACGGTGCCGAACTCATCGGCGCCTTCGGCGTCCAGCCGGTAACTGAAATTGCCGTCCCTGACGGCCTTGGTGGCATCCACCAGCTTGGTCAAAGGGCGGATCAGCCGGGTAAATGAAATCCAGGCGACTGCCAGCAGCGCAGCGGTGACGATGAGTAATAGAAGGCCGCGCGCCCAGAACAGGAAATGCTCGCGCGCCAGCCGTTCTGTGTCGGCCGCCACCGCCCAGCGGTAGGTGCTTTCCCCCATCGCCTGCACTTCCGAGATCAGTTGCCCCACCAGGACTGCCGCACGCCGGCGCGCCAGGTCCGGCGTCATGTCTACCGGCTGGTTGATGATCAGCGTGAACAGATTTTGCAGGCGCGCGTTGCGGCTCTGCATGTCTTCCAGTTCCGATTTTCCTGTTTGTGTCCACGGATGGTAACTGGACAAGTCCGCACTGAGTTCGGCATGGCGCTGCTGCCATTGCTTGATCGCGCGCTGGTTGTTGTCCAGCATGTACTCTTGCGTTAGTACCAGCAGGCTGGACATTTGCCTGGCGGTCAGTTGCGCCTGTTGCTGTTCCAGGTTGATCAGATCCAGATTGACCCTGGCCATATACACCATGACACCGGCCATCAGGCCGATAGCCACGCTGGCCGCAACAATCAATAAGAGCAGGCGCCTTACTTGCATTACTTTATGATTCCCTTCGATTTGGCCGCATTCAGGGGGCCGGGGTTAATGAAGCCGGAGAAATCCGGAACTTGCGCGCCGTTGGTCAGGTTCTCGTTTTTTGCCCATCGCGCGGCGCTGTTCAATGTCACCAGCAGCGAAGGATCCAGCACCAGCTTGAACTGCGAGCCAGCCCATAACGCATCCAGCGCCGCCGCCTCCATACCGCTGTGTTTTGCCAGCACCGCTTTGGCCTTCAGCGGTTCATGCGCAATGAATTGCACGGACTTTTCCATTGCCCTCAGCAACTTGACCGTATCGCGCGGCGATTGCGCCACGGTACTGCGCAATGCGACCAGATGCGTGCTGAGGTTGTAAGGTGGTACCTTGATTTCAAAAGCATCCTTGCCCAGCGCTGCGCGCTGTTTGGACGCTATCGGCTCAAGGCTGGACAATGCGTCAACCGCACCGCTGGCGAGGGCGGCCGACATGTCTTCCGGTTCCAGGAAAACGTGTTGCACGCGCGTGGGTTCTATGCCCTCGAGCAGCATTAAATTATCCAGAAAATAGTGGGCGGCGGATTTTTTCGGCATGCCCACGCGCTTGCCTATCAGATCCTGCGCTTTGACGATACGGGCGCTTTTGCGGGTAATCAGCTTCAGGATGGAGGTACTGCTGCAATAGGTAGCCAGCACTGAAAAATCCTGGCGGCTCAGGCTGTTGAACATGATCGCCAGGTCGCCTGCGGAAGAAAATTGCGCTTTGCCGTCCAGCATATCGGTGATGCAACGAGAGCCGATCACACAGTCCTGCAGCTTGACTTCCAGGCCCTCCTGCGCAAAAAAACCCATTTCCTGTGCAACAAACAGGACCGTGGCCGGCACCGATGAACCGGTCGCGATTGTAATAGGCGTGGGCGGATCGGCAAAAGCAGGTGAAAGATGGCCGCAGACCAGAGCTGCCAGCAAAAGCATCCCTGTACCGGGTCTGGCAAACCGCTGCCACAGATGCAGCAGATGCATCATGGCGGTTTTGGCGCCACAGTCCAGATTGGATGGTGTGCGAGCTGAGTGCATGGTTCCAGCCTATTTGACGAGGGTCACGCTGCCGGGCCTGACTTTCCTGAGTATCGAAGGTTCCAGCACGTCGAGGAAATTGGGAATCTGATGCTTGCTGATCAAGTTCTCACGGATCGCCCAGCGTGCCTCCGATTCCAGCGAGGTCAGCAGCGACTGGCTCAGTACCAGGTTAAAGCGGTAATCGGTCCAGGCCCATGCAATGAAAGCCTGTTCCAGCTTCAGGTGTTCCAACAGGATGGCCTTGCTATTTTCCTGGTTATTCTGGATATACTGCGTCGCAGTATCCAGCGCGCGCATCAGCCGCACGATGTCTTCCTTGTGCGGATTCAAGGTCGGTTTCAAGGTGACAAGGTTGAAGCTCAGCGTGTGCACCGGGTCGGCTTGCAGTTTCTGGCCTTCGCTCCCCAAAGCCTGCATGACCCTGTAGGCCGCTGGCTCGAACACCGCCGCCGCATCGATCTTGTGATTCAACATCGCCTGTGGAATCTCTTCCGCATCCATATTGATCAGTCCGATGCTGCGGGGATCGAATCCCTGGGATAAGGCGATCAGGTCAAATGCATACTGGCTCGACGTTCCCATAGGAATCGCCACACGCTTGCCGACCAGGTCTTTGACGGAGCCAATGTTCGCATTTTTACGGACGATCAGTTTGGTATCGAAATTGGTCGTGCAAAAAGTGCTGAGCACTACCAGGTCCTTGCGCTCAAAACTATGGAACATGATGGGTAGATCGGATACCGTCGACAGTTGGGCCTTCCCATCCAGCATTTGCCTGATGCAGCGCGAACCGCTGTTACAGTCCAGAATTTTTACCTTCAGTCCCTCTTGCGCAAACATCCCCAATTTCTCGGCGACATAAAACGGCGTGGACATGCCTGTCCTGCTCACCGCGATGGTCAGTTCACTTGCAAACAGATTGGAAGCAGATAAAGCCAGCAGCAGGCCAAGAATGCGAAACACTGAAGGGAGGTCTTTCATGTGCCTGGGTTTATTTATGAGAGTGGAAGGGCGCCAGATTGCGTGAATGTATCGGCATGATATCTGCAATCTGGCAGATATTGCAAAATTAGCTGAAAGCTGTGCCCGGAGCATGCAAAAACGGCATTGTCGGCATTCAGCATGCCGCACGAACAGGCTTGGGTGTTCGAACTACTTGTGGTGGCCGCCATGCCCGCCATGGCGCCCACCGCCTCCCAGATAGGAAGGATTTGGGGCGACATAGGCCTGCACGGGGTGATCCAGCAAGTCCGGCGGCACAACCTGATTCAACGGAAAACTGTCGAGATCTAATGCGCCGTCGAAATTCCAGGCGAAAGCCTTGTCGCCAATTGTGAATTTCACCGTTTCGCCCCCGGTGACGTTGACCCATTTGGTGTCGGGGCCGATGTTGATAGTGCGGGTCGCTGCTGACAGCGGAGCAGGGTCGCCGAGCATTTCAACGGCCGGGATAGTACGGCAGGACGACAAAGCCGCGCCGCAAAACAGGATTGCGGCAATGCGGTACGGAAGACGGTCTGGTTTCATGGGTGCCCCCGTTTGACGATTGGGTCAGGAATATAGGTATCAGTTTAGACGATGACGCAGGTATTTGCGTTCGCCCCCGGACGTACTGACGGGTGGGCGGGCATTCAATGCTTGGCAGCAATACCATGGCCGTTTTTTTGACTTTGACCTATGCTGGAGAAGGGATGCCAACAGCGTTTTTGCGATGCGGAGGGCTTCAAGGCAGCCGGTATTCCCATTATCGACTTTCCAATTTAATCAAACACGAATTGAGTGACACTTGCTTACAAATCCTGCCGGTTCAGACATGTGTCCGATACATAGTCATGCTTCAATATTCACTAAGCTGCCGGAAATGAGATGGCTCTTCAAGCGTTACCTGGCGGAAGCAATCTGGTGGAAGTAATTCGTGGCCGACTGTGACGCCGGCTTGAAGTTCTTTTAGGGGTTTGTCCATTGGCGGCCGGCATTTGGCCGAGGCGGCCTGGCAGAGTCGCCCACAGCCGAAATTTTACTTGTTGCGCCAACCGTGCTTTGGCGAGTCGCAAGGAGAATGAAGATGAAAAGGAATTCCAGAATTTCCACGCAAGGCCGATGGATGCTGGGTGCGATCGGCGTGGTAATCCTGTGCTTTGCGCCGGGCACCGCGGCGTTTGCGCAGGGGGCGCACCGGTCCGGAGGCGTGCATTGGCACGGTGACATTGCACGTTTTCATGAGCGCGATTGGCATATCTGGCGTGGCGGCCATTGGGTGCATGCACGCCACGACGGACGCTTTGGCTGGTGGTGGCTGGCCGGCGGCGGCTGGTATTTTTATCCGGCTCCCATCTATCCGTATCCGAGTCCCTGGGAGCCGCCTCCCGACACGATAATCGGCCCGTCTGTCGGCGCCGAGCCTCAAGCGCCGGCGACCAGGTACTGGTATTACTGCGAAAGCTCGCATACCTACTATCCTTATGTTCCCACTTGTGCCGAGGGATGGAAGCAGCTTCCTTCCACGCCCGGGGACGCCGCTTCAGCACCATCGAGATAGGAGTCGCCATGATGACCGCATATTATCAAAATTCCACACCGAGCCCGCGCGCGAAATTTGCACTCGCCGGCATCATAGGTGTGGGCTCCTCAGTCTTGTTTGGCTGCGCCCAGATGCCTAGCGGGCCTACTGTTGCCGTCATGCCGCCGCAGAACAAACCGTTTGAGGTCTTCATGCAGGATGATCAGGTCTGCCGCAACTGGGCGGCGCAATCCATAGGTGTGCCGGGCAACGACGCCGCCGCTGAAAGTTTTGCCGCGTCAACCGTCGTCGGCACCGCCCTGGGTGCTGCGGTCGGCGCCGCAGCCGGAGGCCGCGGCAGCACGGGTACCGGCGCTGCAGTGGGAGCACTGGTCGGCGCTTCAGCCGGATCGGGCCAAAGCGCCGCCACCGCATGGAATGCGCAACGCCGCTACGACATAGCGTATCAGCAGTGCATGTATTCCAAGGGCAATCTGATACCGACTTACTATCGCGGATATTCCCGTTATCCAGTCCCCGCGCCGGTTAGCATGCCACCACCACCGCCGCCTCCCGCGCGCTAAGCCGCCGGGCAGGTGGGCCGTCCAGATTGATTTATGCTCAGCAGCAGGCGCGCCAAGAAAAAAGAGAAGGGGCTGCTGCGAAGGCGAGTAGTAAACGGAGGAAGCGGCTCTGTCATCCCACCCTGTTAGCGAGGGGTGTCGCAGGCTCCAAGCAGAACGGCGTGACGAAGGCACCGTGGCGGGAGAGTCCGGCGCCTTCGTCGTTTATCTCGACTGCGCCAGTGCTATTGCGTCGGCACCCGCGGGGAATCGAAGTTGCCCAGTTGAATCGTTGGCCGCACGCCACACCACCTCGGCCACATCTGACTCGGTCGTCACCGCTGTCGGCCGCGCAAATGCGGCGAAGATAGGCTCCGCGAATGGCAAGTACGCCTCAGGAATCAGCCCGGCCATGCGCGCTCCGCCATTGCTTGTAAAACTCGTTGTCGGGCCGTAGCCGGGCTCCACCAGTTTAGCCTGCACATTGAAGTACTGGAGTTCGAAGGCGAGTGAGCCGGTGAACCCTTCAATGGCCGCCTTGCTCGCGGTGTACGCAGCCGCCAACGGCATCCGCGCCAGCGTCGCGCTTGAAGTCACGTTCACTACCACGCCCGACCTCCGCGCGCGGAACTGGGGCAGTACCGCCTGCGTCATCGCCATCACCCCGAACGTGTTGGTCTCGAACACCTCGCGCACTGTGTTCATCGGCGTGGCCTCGAATGCGCCGACGACGCCAATACCCGCATTGTTGATGAGTACGTCGATGGGGCCGCACGCCTCAAGCGCGACCGCGATGCTCTCGGGCTTCGTTACATCCAGCGCCAGCACGCGCAGTCGGTTCGACCTGGGCACAACGTCTTCGCACGGCGTTCGCATGGTGGCGATCACGTTCCAGCCCTGCGCGTGGAAGTGGAGGGCGGTCGCGAGGCCATAGCCGGAAGAGCAACCAGTGATAAGTACGGTTTTCATGATGTTATTTCCTTGTTGGTTTTCAAGGGCTTAACGATAGCGGAAGTGAATAGGACGAACTACAATGCATAGTCCAAATTTCATTTGTTAGAGTCCAAACATGAACGACCCACTCTCGGATGTCATCGCGCTACTTCAGCCGCGTACCGTATTCTCCAAGTGCATCAGCGGCGCCGGTCGCTGGGGTGTTCGCTACTCTGACTTCGGCCAGCCGAGTTTCTGCGCCGTGCTTGAAGGCTCTTGCCTCCTGGCGGTCGATGGCCAAGAGATCCTCACGCTTGAAGCAGGCGACTTCGTGCTCTTGCCGGCGACACCGGGCTTCACTTTGTCGGGCTTCGAGCCGGTGACAGCCGAGCGCATCGACCCGAAGGTGACCGCCGTGCCGACGGCCGAAGTCCGCCACGGGAGACGCGGTGGACGCCCCGACGTGCGTTTGCTCGGTGGCTACTTCGTCTTCGATTCGCCCGACGCGGCGTTGCTGGTATCGTTGTTGCCGGCACAGATGCATGTGCGGGGCGTCGAGCGCCTTGCGGTACTGGTGCGGCTGGTGGGCGAGGAATCGAGCGAACTGAGGGCCGGCCGCGACCTGGTGCTCACGCGCCTGGTGGAGGTGCTGCTCGTTGAAGCGCTGCGGTCGACGTCGGGCGAAGATGCGCCTCCGGGGCTGCTGCGCGGCTTGGCCGATGCGCGACTCGCGCTCGCGATGCGACAGATGCACAGCGACCCCGCACGTTCGTGGACGATGGCTCAGCTCGCGAAGAAGGCAGCGCTTTCGCGCTCGGCGTTTTTCGATCGCTTCACGCGCGCCGTGGGCCTGCCACCTATGGAATACCTGCTCGCTTGGCGCATGACCATCGCTAAGGATCTGCTCCGCCACCACGACTTCGGACTCGCCGAGGTCGCCGAGCGCGTTGGCTACAGCTCAGCAAGCACCTTCAGCACCGCGTTTAGCCGCCATGTGGGCCAGCCTCCGAGTCGTTACGCGCGCGAGCGTTTGAACATCGCGTCGAACGCGCAATAAAAATTGCCGGGCACTAATTTTCTCGTCGCGTTGAAGGGCTCCTGGATGCTGTTAAAAAAATGCATGGCATCTAAACAGTTTTTGGTAATTCTTATTCTGGTTGATAAACCCTAGAATCAGGCTATTGCAGCAAACGTTTCGATATTTGCTGTCCCTTCAATCACCTGAAAATATCATGAAAATAAGAAATGCAATCCTTGCCACTTTGCTGCCGGTAACATTGCTCGGCACTTCCATCGTGATCGCGGAGAAGACTAGCTGCTATACAGTGTCAACCACATCATCCCAAAAGCTGCAGCTTATGTAGTCCACAAGGCCAGGAACAGTCATTTGTGCAGGCCGTCTAATATGGGTAGTGACCATCCATGAGTTCCAGCAAGCGATTTCTGGCGACATATTTTGAATTCGCTTCCTGTGTTTCATTGCCTGGCTTCGAAAATCTGATTCAAAAATCCGGATGACATAACACTTATGGGTTATTCAAAAGCTTGAGCCCAGCTTCTATCATGCACTTATCGACGCCATGCACTGCGAGTGAGTCGAATTCTTAAGGAGCGTTTTTCTTTTATCGGAGGTCCCCATGACAACAGAAATAGCATGGCCTGACAAGCGAGAATTCTCGAATAGATTCGGTGTAAGCATCGCCGATGCAAGGATCAAGAACATCCGCGAGTTTGACACATCGATGCCGGGAATTGTTGCCCGTATCTATGAATTTCATCATAATTTCCAGACATTGCCATACGTGGAATCAAGAGTTGATAAGAGCACCGCTCATCGTCCCACCGAGCCAACTCTTAATCCGACTGATATCGTCAACTTGATTGCAAGGCGATGAGTGAAAGAAGGATCAGCCAGCATCGTCAGGCGATCTGCCGTTTGCGTATTCGTATGGCCGAGCTATTTCCATCTCCCGGACGGCCTGGCTCCTTAGGAGTATTCCGCGGCCTCATCTCAAAGCGACCAAGAGCGGAACTGGCGAGGCGTTTTGATTGCGGGTTCAGAGCTACCAGCCGTTCTCAGAGGACGCCCTTACAGGCCATTGTAACGGTGTGTTAAAGCGCGAGGTCACCAACGAAAACGGCTAACACCGCTACATCCTGGCGCGCTCTGCCATTCCATGCTCAATCGCCAAGTTCTTATCTATCGCGTGCGACTTTTTATTCCCATATTTATACTTCCACAATACACTGCGAGCCCTTTTGTAACACAGTTGACACTGAATGGAAGCTTGCGGGAACTACGAACAATTCTTACAGGCTATACAACACCCGGACTCGCCTCGCTTAGTGGCGCGCCCACTTTCCAACTCCAGTCTCATTGTCACAGAGATCAAGGGGCCCGCCGGATTCGGAGCGACCCAAGCAATTGCGCAAGACAACGCATATGTCCTCCAATTGCGCTTGTTGGACTGCCGGAGGTGCACTTACTTTGTTGAAGGCCAGCCACTCCAGGTCGAAGACCGTCGGGCAGGCGCGCTACATTTCCACGATCTACGCGCGGCGCCGACAGCTGTTATTCGCGACCCATTTCATGTAATGCATCTGTATGTGCCGACCAAGGTCTTATCAGGACTGGCAGAGGAGGCCAATGGAAAAGGCCTCCGCGAGTTGCGGGTTACACATGGAGAAAGCTACCGGGACGGTACTGTCGTAAACCTCCTGCTTGCCTTGCGGTCTGTGCTGGCGCACCCACAAAGAGCCAGCGCTCTGCTGGTGGACCACATCACTCAAGCGCTTTGCGTGCACCTTGTTCGTCAATACGCGAGTCTTGCCACTTCCCGGCAACTCCATCATGGCGGTCTGGCAGCCTGGCAAGCACGGCGTGCAGGGGAGTTGATCGAAACGCATCTGAGCGACGATATACCTCTTTCGCGCCTCGCGGCAGAATGCGGCATTTCGATTCGCCACTTCACGCGCGCCTTTTCCCAAACATTTGGTATGCCGGCGCACCGCTACCTGACCCGCAGGAGAATTGAGCTTGCGCTGGAATTGCTCAAGGTGCGGACCCTTTCCATCCAAGAGGTCGCACTCACATGCGGCTTTGTCGACCAAAGTCACCTGACCAGAGTGTTCACCAACCATATCGGCAGCAGCCCTGGCCATTGGCGGAGGACTCAATACGGCGTGTACTGAGTAGCCGAGCAAAAATCTACCCGTTGAGGATAGATGAGAAGCGGGGCGTCAGCGTCTTCTTGGTGGCGGGGCTTACGCTTCGTGCAGCACTTCGCCCAGATTATCGTTTAATACGTCGAGATTGCTCATCAGGCTGTCCGCTTTTGTAGAGCTGAGCGCGCACAGCGATGCAATTTGCTGGCTGACCTCAAGTCCGGCTGTTCGAAGGTCCTTGCCGGCCTTCGTCAGCGTAAGGATGCGATTACGCTCATCGTGCGGGTTCTTGCTTCGGATAACATAGCCGTTGGCCTCCAGGCGCTTGACCAGTGGCGTGACGGATCCTGCATCCTGGTCGAGACGTTCAGCCAGGTCCTTCATCCCAATTCCCTCCTCCTCCCACAAGACCACCATCACCAGATACTGAGGGTAGGTCAAATTCAGTGGCGCGAGCAGCGGTTTATAGAGCTGAGTCATCTTCAACGAAGTCGAGTAGAGCTTATAGCAGAGATGCTGGCTCAGCGTCGGCGGGCTGCTGGGTTTCATATTTACCTCTTGCGGGTGCAATTTAGATTCATGGATTCCCATTATATCAAAAATTGCATTGCGCACTAAGTAATTGCCAATTGAGCCGCGTGGCCTAGCAATTAACGGGGCGGCGAGGAAGCGTATTTTATTCCTCGCCTGGGCTTCAGCCGTATGGGAAGCTCGCTAAGCTTCTTTGAGTCCCCCCGGCCGTTCAGGCACAGCCAGCTGATCTCCGCCTTGGCAAGGCTCGCATATCGCGTACGGAATGGCTATTTCGCAAGCCTCTCGGCCGGTGGCTTTCGTTCAGTCAAGCAATTATTTTTTACTGATATTTTTTGATGATGGATAACATTTATAAAGTTCTTGATTTTAATTAGCGCACTAAGTATAGTTGCGTTCATTGGATGCAGGCGAAATACTATCGATAAAGATAAAATTGTTTGCGCGCCAATTAATATTTCATTTTATTATCATTAGGAGAATTTCCATGGCAATCGAGCAAATCAAACAAGTCCTGTACACCGCGCAAGCAACCTCCACTGGTGGTCGCGAGGGTACGTCGAAATCCAGTGATGGAGCGCTGGACGTCAAGCTGTCTACCCCGAAGGGTCTGGGCGGCCCCGGCGGCGAAGGTACCAATCCAGAGCAACTGTTTGCAGCCGGCTACTCCGCATGCTTCCTCGGCGCGCTGAAATTTATCGCTGGCCAGCAGAAGGTTGCCCTGCCGTCAGATTCTTCGATCCAGGCGACTGTAGACATTGGCCCCATCGAAATGGGTTTCGGTATCCAGGTTGAACTGAAGATATCGCTGCCGGGTATTGAGCGTAGCACCGCTGTGAAATTGGTTGAAACGGCACACATGGTTTGCCCATACTCCAACGCTACTCGCGGAAACATCAACGTTAGCCTCGTGGTTGCGTAAATCCAATCGAACACCTATTTTTGAAAACTTGAAAGGAAATTCATCATGAACGCACTTGCACTCTCTATCGTCCTGGTTCACGGCGGCTTCGTTGACGGCTCTGGCTGGGAAGCGGTTGACAATATCCTGAAAAAGGATGGTTACAACGTGAGCGTTGTACAAAATCCGACCACTTCCCTCGCAGACGATGTGGCCTTTACCAAACGCGTAATCAACGCTGCGCCGGGTCCAGTCCTGCTGGTTGGCCATTCCTACGGCGGCGTGGTGATTACCGAAGCCGGCAACGACCCTAAAGTCAAAGGCCTGGTGTACGTCGCTGCGTTCGCTCCAGACAAGGGAGAGTCTGTTGACAGCCTGATCAAGAAGCCGGTACCGGGTGCGCCAGTTCCACCGATTCTTGCTCCCAAGGATGGTTTCCTGTTATTGGATCAAGCAAAATTCGCGGCTGCATTTGCCGCCGACCTCGATCCGAAGAAGGCCACTTTCATGGCGACCTCGCAGGTTCCTTGGGGCGTAGCCGCATTGACCGGTGCTGTCACGGAAGCGTCCTGGAAGGTGAAGCCGAGCTATTACCTGGTGGCAAAAGACGACAAGATGATTCCGCCCCAAGCGCAGCGCGGCATGTCTCAGCGTATCAATGCCAGTGTCGTGGAGGTGCCAGGTAGCCACGCCGTCTACATGTCGCAACCGAAAGCGGTGGCTGACCTGATTGAGAAGGCCGCCAGGGAAATCTCCGCAAAATAGTAAGTCGCTTGAGGGTGGTGCCAGCTTATCTGGGCGGGTATCACCCCAATTAAATGCGAGATGATTTCGCACCGCGAATAAGTACCCGGACAGTTCCAAAACACGAAACCTTGCGCTGCAGTGTTCTCCATACGGACCGGCGCGATGAAATTAATGGACAGAGCGCCAAATGGCCAATCAAACCAAATACACATCTGCGAAGGCAACCGGAAAAACGAATAGTTTGGGGGCGCTGCTAAGCTTCTCGGTGTACAGCGCAATGCTGGGATTCAACAGGGTCTACCGCAAGGCGCTGAATATGCTGGACATCACGTACCCACAATATCTGGTGCTGACGATCCTGCGTGAGCGTGACAATGTTGCGATGAGCGAAATTGCGCAAAGACTGAACCTGGAGTCGTCAACTCTTTCACCCTTGCTGAAACGGATGGAAGAGCAGGGCATCCTGGTGCGCAGGCGATATGCATTCGATGAGAGGCAAGTGATTCTTTCCCTCACCGAGACGGGCGGTGCGTTGGCCGCGAAGGCGGGCACGGTTCCGGCGTATGTGAATCGCGCGTCGGGCTTGACTTCGGAAGAAAACAAAGTTTTGCGGGCACTTCTGGCAAAGCTGCATGAAGGGCTTGTCAAGAATGCCGAACTGAGTGTTTGTATTTAAGGCATCCAAATATTCACTCGATCCGATTGCTGCCCGCTGCGCGGTCAGCGCACCTGGTGCCCGGCAGCGTCCCGCCACCATATTTGATTGGGGCTTCGTTAGCCCCTCCACTACCCTTAAGGAACCTCCCATGTTGAAAATTCTCCGTTTCCCAGATCCAGGCCTGTTTCGGAAGGCAGTACCCGTGCAGACATTCGATGAGGAGCTCGGTGAAATAGCGCTGCAGATGCGGGAGGCCATGTATGCTTCTCGGGGAGTTGGCTTGTCGGGCACGCAGGTCGACATCCATCGACGAATCATCGTGCTGGACGAGCCAGATGACGAGGCCGGGTTCAAGGTCCTGATCAATCCGGAAATTGTCTGGCGCGAAGATGAGGAAGTGGGATTTGACGAGGGCTGTCTGTCATTCCCTAGCTTGTATGTAGAAGTCAATCGCGCGAATCGCATTCGAGTTCGCGCGCATGATCTACTGGGAAACGAGTTCGAGATTTTGGCGGAGGGGAGCCTTTCCCAGTGCATCCAGCATGAGATTGACCATCTGGATGGCAAAGTATTTGTGGATCACCTGTCACCGGCAAGGCGCAACCGTGCGTTGCTAAAGTTTTCGAAGCTATCGAAACTGCGTTAGTAATCCAAACGCGGCTCACCCTGGCGGCGTCAAAACTGCCGCCGCGCCACAGGTAAATGGGCGATAGAAAAACAAAAGGGTTACAAGCGCGAAGCTGTAACCCTTTGGTTTCCATGGCGGCTCAAAAGTTCTGAACTTAATTCCGAGCAAGCACTAGCGGCAAACTTACGCCAGATTTTTTGCCGCAAAATCCCAGTTCACCAAGTTCCAGAACGCTTCCAGGTATTTAGGGCGGGCGTTGCGGTAATCGATGTAGTAAGCGTGTTCCCACAGGTCGCAGGTGACCAGGGCCTTATCAGCGGTAGTCAGTGGCGTTGCAGCATTGGATGTGTTGATGATATCCAGGGTGCCGTCGGCTTTTTTCACCAGCCAAGTCCAGCTGGAGCCGAAATTGCCTACTGCGGATTTGTTGAAGGCTTCCTTGAAGGCGTCGAAAGAACCCCACTTGGCATTGATTGCATCTGCCAGCGCGCCGGTAGGAGTGCCGCCGCCGTTAGGTTTCAGGCTGTTCCAGTAAAAAGTGTGGTTCCAGATCTGTGCCGAGTTGTTGAACACGCCGCCGGAAGATTTCTTGACGATATCTTCCAGTGAGGAGTTTTCAAATTCTGTACCCTTGACCAGGTTGTTCAGGTTGGTCACATAGGTCTGGTGATGCTTGCCATAGTGATACTCCAGGGTTTCCTTGGAAATGTGCGGAGCGAGTGCATCCAGTGCATAGGGCAGTGCCGGTAGGGTATGTTCCATAGTGCATCCTTTTTATTCGTGGTTCGGTGAAAACTCAATTGTAATGGCTAAGTGAATCGGTTGCAGCAATTGCATTCATTTTAGAGCAAATGGCGGTCTTGCCCCGGATGCAGCGGGCTGACGTATGCCTTGCTCGCGGATTGCGCCCGGCTATTGTGGGCACGAATGTGGTTGCGGTGATATTGCCATTCAGATAGCGGATATATTCTCTATCTGATGCCGGCCGGCATGCGGCTGGAGATTAATCCAGGCTGGGCTGCACGCTGGCGATGCCCACTTCGGCACTGTCGCCTGCGGTCCTGACATTGATGCTGGTGTTTGGCTGCAGTTGTTTTGTGCTGCGTATCAGCTTGCCTTTGTGGTCGCTCAGGATGCTGTAGCCACGCTCCAGCGTCCTTTGCGGACTTAGCAACTCCAATTGCGCTTCCAGCGCGGCGAGCTCCTGCCTGTGCGTCCTGGTCTGGCCGGCGGCGCCTGCGGCCAGCCTGCGCTTCCATTCGGCCAGCTGGATCCGGTAGCTTTCAGTGTCCGGCAACTGGTTGCGCAGCCTGGTTTGCAGTTGCGTCAGGCTGGCGCGGGAGTTTTGCAGCGGGTATCTGGCAGAGTAGGCCAGCCTTTGCGACCAGCTTTGCAATTGCAGGCGTTTGTGAGTGATCGCTGCGGCCGGGCTTTGTAGCCGGCGCGCGTGCCAGTCCAGAGTTTGCGCATGGCTGGATAATTGCCTGCGCATCGCCCGTTGTAGCGCGTTGCCGTACTGCGCCAGTTCTGCCAGCCAGTCGGCCCTGGGAGCGGCTGCCAGTTCGGCGGCGGCAGTGGGGGTGGCGGCGCGTATGTCGGCCGCAAAATCGGCGATCGTAAAATCGGTTTCATGCCCCACGCCGGAGATCACCGGCATGCTGCATGCGGCAATGGCGCGGGCTACGATTTCTGCGTTGAAAGACCATAAATCCTCGATACTGCCGCCGCCGCGGCACACCAGCAGCACGTCGCACTCGGCGCGGCTGGAGGCGGTGGCGATGGCCTGGGCAATTTTTTGCGCCGAGCCTTCACCCTGCACCGGTGTCGGGTACAGCACTATCCTTATGTGCGGCGCGCGGCGCTGTAGCGCGGTCAGGATATCCCTGAGGGCTGCAGCCTGCGGGCTGGTGACGATGCCTATGCTGCGCACGAAGCCGGGGATAGCACGCTTGCGCTGCGGGTCAAACAGGCCTTCAGCCGTCAACTGCGCTTTCAATTGCAGGAAGGCTTCATACAGGTTGCCCAGGCCGGCGCGGCGGATAGCCTCCACACTCAGTTGGTAATCGCCGCGCGGCGCATACAGCGTGACCAGGGCCCGGACTTCGACCTTGTCCCCTTCGCGCGGCATGAAGCCTGCATATTGGGCGCGGCCGCGAAACATCACAGCCCTGACCTGGGCGGCCTGGTCCTTCAGCGTGAAATACCAATGTCCAGATGCAGCGCGGGTGAAATTGGATATCTCGCCGGAAACCCACGTCAGCGGGATGTTTCGCTCCAACAGCTGAGCAACTGCTTGGTTTAGCGCCGAAACTGTCAGTACGGACGGCGTCATTGCTGGAGATGGGGCGCGCGAATCAGGAATCATAAGGCTGAAAAGGGAAAAAGCTGTCCACAGAAGCGTGGTTTGGGCATCAGGATGTCATCAAGCGGCCGTGATGTCAAAAAAGATTCATTATTATCAGCTAAGTATTTGATTTTTAATGAAAAGTCGATTTTGCGTAATAATGTGGCAAAGTAGGAAAATCCTTACAAATCAAGGACTTTAGTGCTCCTTCTTCATATTGTTCACAAAGTTATCCACAGAATCCGTGGGCAAATAAGCCTATGCGGCTGGCGAATAAACTTTTTAAAGTTGATCAATTTGTCAAGGCTGATATTTTGCCGCCTGCCAATTATTTAAGCAGAAATAGTTTATTTAATTTAATCAATTACTTAGCGATATCTGGCAGGCTTGCTAACAAACTTATCCACAATTATTGTGCAGAACCTGGCTTGATTTTTGCCGGAGCAAAATGAAATTGTTTTATTGGCATTGCCCTTTGTTTTATAGAGGACTGCCTATTAAATTGGCAGTCGATTTATGTGTAATAAAATCAGCCACTTGCAGGATATTTTTCCGCTTGCACACAATCTTATCCACAATTTTTGTGCAAAAAAACGAGGCTGGCGGCAAGCTTGAAAGGGGATCGATTTTTGGGATAGGGTGGAATTTCTGGCGGCGGGCCGGGATTTTTTTAAAGCTGCAAAATTTTTAAGCAGAACTTCAATTTCCAATAAAATCAGCGGCTTAGCGAAAATTTTTCCGCTTGCACACAATTTTATCCACAAAAAATGTGCAGAAATGCAGGTAATAAAAATCTGGCTGCGGCTTTTTGTTTTGCTTAAAATTTGGGCGTCCTGATAATGGTGATTGAAATCAAGCACTTAGGATGAATTGTTGAAGATGTCCACAATCTTGCACACAGAAAATGTGCAGAACCGCCGGATGCCCGGCTTCCCCTACATCCTGTTTCTTCACTTCAGTTTGTCGCATTTCGCCGGGCAAGGCTTGCTCAAGGGCAGACAACACGCTACATTGCGGGGTTGGATTTGACTGAACCCTCAAGGAGCTTCTTTTGTTCGCTATTCTTCAAGCGGCTGGCTGGCCGATTTATTTACTGCTGCTTGCTTCCATCATCGCCCTGGCTTTGATCATCGAGCGCTCCCTGTCCTTGCGCCGTCAGCGCATTTTGCCCAAGACCCTGTTGGCGGAAGTCATACGCGTTTACCAAGCCGGCAAGGTCAAGCAA
The DNA here is from genome assembly GCA_013287275.1 of Betaproteobacteria bacterium. Lineage (GTDB taxonomy): Bacteria > Pseudomonadota > Gammaproteobacteria > Burkholderiales > Burkholderiaceae_D > Undibacterium. The sequence goes on along the minus strand of JABDED010000010.1, from coordinate 24,260 downwards.
GAGGTGATTGACCACCTGGCGGCCAATTCGCCGCTGGGCAAGGTGCTGGCAGCCGGATTGCGTAATGTGGATGCGCCGCGCGACGTGATGAAGGAATCGATAGAGGAAGCCGGCGGCGCCGTAGCGCATGAACTGGAGCGTTTCCTGACGACCCTGGGCACGATCGCTTCGCTGGCCCCGTTGATGGGCCTGTTCGGCACCGTGGTCGGCATGATAGAGATTTTCGGCTCGCAGAGCGCTTCCGGCGCGAATCCTGCGCAACTGGCGCACGGCATTTCGGTGGCCTTGTACAACACCGGTTTCGGCTTGCTGATCGCGATGCCTGCGCTGATTTTTTACCGCCATTTCCGCGCACTGGTCGATAGCCTGGTGGTGGACATGGAACAGCAAGCGGTGAAGTTTGTCGATATCGTCCATAGCTCGAGAAAATAAGATGAATTTCCGCAAAGGCCAGGGCAGGGAAGATCCGGAGATCAACCTGATCCCCTTTATCGACGTATTGCTGGTCATCCTGATCTTCCTGATGGTGACCACGACGTATAGCCGCTTCACCGAACTGCAAATCACCTTGCCGACGGCGGACGCAGAAAAATCCCAGGACAGGCCGGCCCAGATTGATATAGGTATTGATGCGCAGGGCCGCTACAAGATCAACAACCAGCCGGTATCCTTCCTGGACACCGCAACGCTGGCGGAAGACCTGAGGCAGGCTGCGGCGGCGCTGAATGGCGGCAAGGACGGCGCGCAGCGCGATCCTGTTGTGATCATCAATGCCGATCGCGCCACCAGCCACCAATCGGTGATCGACGTACTGGAAGCTGCGCGTATCGCCGGCATGGCCAAGGTGACCTTTGCCGCGCAGGCCAGCACAAAAAAATAGACCGTCGGATAAGCTCTTGAAGCGGCGATTTCTTCGGTAGGCTGAGCAGCCGGTGATGCAGACATCAAGTACATATTGAGCAAACGGTTTTGCATCACCGTGCCTGATACGCAGTATTGCGTTGACCCGGGCAATATTGCCCGTGGATATTTTATACTTCCCTTTCGGAGTGTCTTTGCGATCCCTTATTGAAGCCGGTTTGATGCGGGCCTGGCTGCGCCGCGGTATCATGGCGCGGATATTGTGGCCGGTCTCCAAGCTGTTCCAGATGCTGGTGGGTTTGCGCTTCGGCCTGTTCTTGATGGGCTACAAGCGGCAGACGCGGCTGCCGGTGCCGGTCATCGTGGTCGGCAATATTTTTGTCGGAGGCACCGGCAAGACGCCTTTGACGATCTGGCTGGCACAGCAATTGCAGTTGGCCGGCCGCAAGCCCGCCGTCATATCGCGCGGCTACGGGGCCGATGCCGAAACGGTCATGGAAGTCACTGACGGCGCAGCTGCGGGCCAGGTAGGCGACGAACCTCTGCTGATTGCGCAGCGTGCATCGTGTCCGGTGATGGTTGGCCGCAACAGGGTCGCGGCGGCGCAAGCCTTGCTGCTGAAATATCCGCAGACAGACGTCATCATTTCCGATGACGGCCTGCAGCATTATGCCTTGGGCCGTGACGTGGAAATTATCTTGTTTGACCAGCGCGGCGTCGGCAATGGCTGGATGCTGCCGGCCGGCCCCTTGCGCGAGCCTGCGCGAAGGCGCAGCGATTTTACCGTGCTGAATATGTCCGGCGCCGTGGCCGGCGCGGACATTGACGTGGCAGGGGTAAGCAAGGATGCGGTACGCATGCAGTTGCTAGCGGACAGGGCGGTCAACCTCAAGGATCCCGGGCTCAGCCTGCCGCTGGCGGACTTGCCTGGACAAGCCGGAAATATCGTGGCGGCGGCCGGAATCGGCAATCCTGAGCGTTTTTTTGCGATGCTGCGCTCGGCAGGCTTGCAAATCGGCACGCTGCCCTTGCCTGATCACCATGACTTTGAGGACCATCCTTTTCAGGCGATACAGGCAGACATGATACTGATCACTGAAAAGGATGCAGTAAAATGTAGGCAAATCAAATCGCTCCAGCAAGATGCGCGGCTTTGGGTAGTACCGGTCAGTGCGCAGCTGGATGCAGATTTTGCGACAAAATTGATGGAAAAAATTTCGGAGAAACAAAATGGACGCTCGCTTGCTTGATGTCTTGGTCTGCCCTTTGTGCAAGGGACCGCTGGTGTACGACAAGGCGGCGCAGGAATTGATCTGCAATGCAGATAAACTGGCTTACCCTATCCGCGACGACATCCCCATCATGTGGGCCGACCAGGCGCGCGCCCTGAACGCCGCACCGTCTGCGCCGGCTGACGGCAACTGATGCCATGAGGTCTTTCGTTGCGATCGTGCCGGCCCGGCTGGCATCTACCCGTTTGCCGAACAAGCCGCTGGCCGACCTGGGCGGCAAGCCTATGGTTGTGCGTACGGCCGAGCGCGCTTTGCTGTCCGGAGCCAGCCAGGTAGTGGTGGCGACCGATCACGCCGATATCCTGGCAGCCTGCCGGGAACATGGGGTACAGGCCGTGATGACGCGGGCCGACCATCCTTCCGGCACCGACCGCATCGCAGAAGTCTCGCTGGCGCTGGGCCTGGCGGACGATGAGGTCGTCGTCAATGTACAGGGTGACGAGCCCTTGATAGAGCCGGCCCTGATTGCCGCTACCGCAGCGCTGGTCAATGCATCGGTGCCCATGGCCACCGCGGCGCATCCCATCCACGACTTGCATGAAATATTCAATCCCAACGTGGTCAAGGTGGTGCTGGATAAGGCGGGGCGCGCGATGTATTTTTCAAGGGCGACGATACCCTGGCACAGGGATGGTTTTGCTGCAACGCGGGATGTATTGCCGACTGGCTATGCGCCGTTGAGGCATATAGGCTTGTATGCTTACAGGAATGACTTCCTGAAAGAATATCCTCGGCTGGATATTTCTCCGCTGGAACAGCTGGAGGCATTGGAGCAGTTGCGCGTGCTATGGAATGGCTATCCGATTGCGGTCCACGTGACTGCCGCCATGCCGGCGCCCGGCGTCGATACGGAAGAAGACCTGGCAAGGGTAAGGAAGTTTTATCCTTAAGGCAAAAAATTGACGGCCTTAGCGGTTGATTTCATGGCAAAGCATCAATTAATTAAATTTTTGTGGTAAGTTTCGTGAAAAGATACTGTGTTATTACTGTTTATCAAGGTCCCGGAAAAGCTGAGCTGTTTGCGGAAATGAGGCAAGATGAAAATTTTTCGCCGCTGGCTGGCCGGTAAATTAAACAGGTAATATCGAAGTAATAAAAAATAAAATATCAATAATATCAAGGTATTGCGTCCGCCTCAGGACAGCGGTGCCAAAGAATTCAAACTCGTCTTTAGGAACTAAAATGCGTCTTATTTTGTTGGGAGCACCAGGAGCAGGCAAGGGTACACAAGCCAATTTCATCAAGGAAAAATTCAATATTCCACAAATTTCCACCGGTGACATGTTGCGCGCCGCGGTCAAGGCAGGTACCCCGCTTGGCCTGGAAGCAAAAAAAGTGATGGATGCAGGCGGATTGGTGTCCGATGACATCATCATCGGGCTGGTCAAGGACCGCCTGCAAGATCCGGATTGCGCCAATGGCTACCTGTTCGATGGTTTTCCAAGGACTACCCGTCAGGCCGACGCGATGAAAGATGCCGGCGTCAAGATCGATTACGTACTGGAAATCGCAGTACCCGACGAAGCAATTGTCGACCGCATGAGCGGTCGCCGCGTGCATCCGGCTTCCGGCCGCGTGTATCACGTGAAATTCAATCCACCCAAGGTGGAAGGCCGCGACGATGTCACCGGTGAAGAACTGATACAGCGCGACGACGACAAGGAAGAAACCGTCAAGAAGCGCCTGTCGGTCTACCATGAGCAGACCGAAGTGCTGGTCAGCTACTATGGCGACTGGGCCAAATCCGGCGCACCGGGCGCGCCGAAGTACCGCAAGATCGCCGGCGTCGGTCCGGTAGAGGCGATACGCGATAGCGCTTTTGCGGCACTCGCAAATTAAGAAGAAGCGGGCTTTAGGCCCGCTTTTTTCATGAGAATTTTCATCGGCAATTAGTTTAGCCAAGATAGCCAGGATTCAAGCCAGCCCCGGGCTCTCCGAAAGGGCGGCGTAAAAGTTTGCAGTGCGTAGTGTTCATCGTCACGTTCGATCAAATCCGGATCGTCGAGGGTTGAAGTTTCGTCGTTGTTTTACTTTGTCGTCATAAAAACATTTTTGTGTTTCGCCGCCACAAGCACGAACGCTGAAATGCCCATAACAAATGGAGGAGTCAACATGGTAGCTGGTCTATGGTTTGCCGTTGCATGCGGAATCATCGCCGTGCTTTACGGCCTGATTTCGCGCAGTTGGATATTGAAGCAGGACGCAGGAAACGCCCGTATGCAGGATATCGCCGCGGCGATACAGCAGGGGGCAGCGGCATATCTGGCCAGACAGTACAGGACGATAGCCATGGTGGGCGTCGTGTTGTTTATCGCGATCGCCGTGCTTTTGGGATTGGTTACCGCACTGGGCTTCCTGGTTGGTGCCGTACTGTCCGGCGCCTGCGGTTTCATCGGCATGAACGTGTCGGTACGCGCCAATGTCAGGACTGCGCAGGCAGCCACCAAGGGCATGAATGAAGCGCTGGACGTGGCCTTCAAGGGCGGCGCGATTACCGGCATGCTGGTGGTCGGCCTCGGCTTGCTCGGGGTTACGCTCTTCTATTGGATGCTGACCAGCATGACAGGTACAGACGCAACTCCGCATGACCTGCTCAAACCGCTGATAGGCCTGGCTTTCGGCGCTTCGCTGATTTCCATCTTTGCCCGTCTGGGCGGCGGCATCTTCACCAAGGGCGCCGATGTCGGCGCCGACCTGGTCGGCAAGGTCGAGGCCGGGATACCGGAAGATGATCCGCGCAATCCTGCAGTGATTGCCGATAACGTCGGCGATAATGTCGGCGACTGCGCAGGCATGGCTGCCGATTTGTTTGAAACCTATGTCGTGACCTTGATTGCCACGATGCTGTTGGGCGCGCTGGTCGTGACCAACGCCACGACCCAGGCCATCGTCTATCCGCTGTTGCTGGGCGCGGTGTCCATCCTGGCCTCTATCGTCGGCTGCTCCATGGTCAAGGCCAAGCCCGGCAAAAAAATCATGTCGGCGCTGTACACCGGTTTATGGTGGGCGGCAGGCCTGTCGCTGATCGGCTTTGCAGTGGTTACCTGGACCGTGATGCCGGAAGCCATGCGCATGCCGATGATGGGGGCTACCGTGGTCGGCATCGTGCTGACCGGGCTGATGGTCTACATCACCGAATACTACACCGGCACCGATTTCAAGCCGGTGCGGCATATCGCGGAAGCGTCTACTACCGGCCACGGCACCAATATCATCGCCGGCCTCGGCGTCTCGATGAAATCCACCGCCTACCCTGTGCTGGCAGTGTGCGCCGCGATCCTGGTTGCCTACTGGCTGGGTGAAATGTGCGGCGCCGGCCTGTACGGCATCGCCATTGCCGCTACTGCGATGTTGTCGATGGCCGGCATTATCGTCGCGCTGGATGCTTACGGACCGATTACCGACAATGCCGGCGGCATCGCCGAGATGGCGGAGATGCCTTCCTCGGTGCGCGCGATTACCGATCCGCTGGACGCGGTGGGCAATACCACCAAGGCCGTGACCAAAGGCTATGCGATCGGCTCTGCCGGCCTGGCTGCGCTGGTCTTGTTTGCCGACTATACGCATGCGCTGGACTCCGTCGGCAAGCACTCCAGCTTTGACCTGTCCGAACCGAGGGTGATCGTCGGCCTGTTTATCGGCGGCCTGATACCTTACCTGTTCGGCGCGATGGCGATGGAAGCCGTGGGGCGTGCCGCCGGCGCGGTCGTGGTCGAGGTCAGGCGCCAGTTCCGCGATATCAAGGGCATCATGGACGGTACCGGCAAGCCCGAATACGACAAGGCTGTGGACATGCTGACCACTTCAGCGATCAAGGAAATGATCATTCCTTCGCTGTTGCCGGTGATCGTGCCTATCGTGGTTGGCTTGCTGCTGGGGCCTGCAGCCTTGGGCGGCCTGCTGATGGGGACCATCGTGACCGGCCTGTTTGTGGCCATATCGATGACGACCGGCGGCGGCGCCTGGGATAATGCCAAGAAGTACATAGAAGACGGCAATCACGGCGGCAAAGGTTCCGAAGCGCATAAAGCGGCGGTAACCGGCGATACGGTCGGCGATCCCTACAAGGATACGGCCGGTCCTGCGGTGAACCCTTTGATCAAGATCATCAACATCGTCGCCTTGTTGCTGGTACCGTTGCTGCCCAGTGTCGCAGCGCAGGCGCCGCATACCCAGGTGGCGCCGTTGGTCCAGCCTGCGGCGTCTGCATCATCTGCCGTGGCGGCCCCGGTCAGCCTGCCCTCGGATGCGCCGCCAAATACCATGGCAGCTAGCGCTCCGGCGGCAGAATCTGCCGCAGCACCGGCCAGCCCGGTTGCTGCGGATGCGGCATCAAAGTGAGCTGATCAATACCCTGTAGCGCAAAAAGGCGGCCTGGCCGCCTTTTTTCATTTCGAGGCCCAAAATTGGTTACAATATCGGCTTGATGACGTTTACGTAAACGTAAATCATCATGCTTGGCCGAATTTGTAAAAGATAAAGAATTCTGCACATAAGTAGGGTAAATTTCGGCTTAAACGCTTATAGACGCTTACAGAAAGAGACAAGATATGCAAATCCAGAACAGTGTTTTTATCATCACCGGCGGCGCATCCGGCTTGGGCGCAGCGACCGCCCGCATGATCGTTGCCAATGGCGGCAAGGTAGTGCTGGCCGATGTCCAGGTGGAAGCAGGCGAAAAGCTGGCGGCGGAACTGGGCGGCAAATTCCTGAAATGCGACGTGACTTCTGAAGCCGACGGCAAAGCCGTGGTGGAAGCCGCGGCAGCCATGGGCACTTTGCGTGGCCTGGTCAATTGCGCCGGCGTTGCGCCCGCAATCAAGACCGTCGGCAAAGATGGCCCGCATCCGCTGGATGTGTTCCAGCGCGTGGTCAATATCAATTTGATCGGCACCTTCAATATGGCGCGCCTGGCGGCAGATGCGATGTCCAAAACCGACCCGACCGACCAGGGCGAGCGCGGCGTGATCATCAACACGGCCTCGGTCGCTGCCTACGACGGCCAGATCGGCCAGGCGGCGTATGCGTCTTCCAAGGCGGCGGTAGTCGGCCTGACCTTGCCGATGGCGCGCGACTTGTCCCGCAACGGCATCCGCGTGATGACGATCGCACCGGGTATTTTTGAAACACCGATGCTGCTCGGCATGCCGCAGGAAGTACAGGATGCGCTGGGCCGCATGGTACCGTTCCCACCGCGCCTGGGCAAGCCGGATGAATACGCACAATTGAGCAAATCCATCATCGAAAACGTGATGCTGAACGGCGAAACGATACGCCTGGACGGCGCGATTCGCATGCAGCCGAAATAATAAATTGTTTCGCCGCATGACTTTTTCATGTCAGGCAACTACACTGGGGCAAGCTTAGGCTTGCCCTTTTTATTTCCGGAGATGACGCGATGCGGTTTTTGTGGACGACGGTATTTTTAATCTGCAATAGTTTATTCGCCGTTTATTCCAGCGCCCAGGAGGCGCCGCGCAATCCGGCAGCAACTGCCGATACCCACGCGACCCATTATGAAGTCGCCAAAGCGCCCGAGATTGCTTCCGGCTACACCTCCAAGACCGGCTGGACAGCGCAAAAATACATGGTGGTGGCCGCCAATCCGCTGGCGGCCGATGCCGGCTACCAGATGCTGAAGCAGGGCGGATCGGCGATAGACGCCGCGGTGGCGACGCAGATGGTGTTGTGCCTGGTGGAACCGCAATCCTCAGGCATAGGCGGCGGCGCCTTCATGCTGCATTTCGACGGCAAGGCGGTGCAGGCATTTGACGGCAGGGAAACAGCGCCCGCCGCGGCGACGGAAAAATTGTTCCAGGATGCGAACGGACGGCCGTTGCCTTTCTATGATGCAGTCATAGGCGGGCGCGCGGTCGGCGTACCCGGAGTTGTACGCATGCTGGAACTGGCGCATCGGCAGCACGGCAAGCTGGCCTGGAAGCGCCTGTTTGCTCCCGCGATACAGTTGGCGGAAAACGGCTTTGCGGTGAGCCCGCGCTTGCACGCCTTGCTGCAGGACGAAAAATTCCTGAAGAGGGATCCCGTCTCGCGGGCCTATTTTTATGATGCCCAGGGACAGGCCTGGCCGGTCGGACATATCCTGAAAAACCCCGCGCTGGCGAAGACTTTGACGGCGATTGCGGAACAGGGTGCACAAGCCTTTTATGCCGGACGCATAGCGCAGGACATGGTGGATAAAGTGCATGCGCACGTCGCCAACCCTGGCACGCTCAGTATCAGGGACTTGGCGGATTACCGTGCCAAGGACCGCGAGGCGGTCTGCGCCGATTACGAGAAATGGACGGTATGCGGCATGCCGCCGCCGTCTTCCGGCGGCATCGCGGTGGCGCAAATGCTGGGCATACTGGAAAACACCAGGATCAGGTCGCTGCCTCCCGATCATGGCGAACCGGACCCCGAGGCCGTGCATTTGTTCACGGAAGCCGGACGCCTGGCCTACGCGGATCGCGACCGCTATATTGCCGATACCGACTTTGTTGCGCTGCCGGGCAACAGCTACCGGCCCTTGCTGGATAAAAAATACCTGGCCGCCCGCGCGGCATTGATTTCAGAAAAATCGATGGGCATGGCCCAGGCCGGGACGCCGGCAGGCATGCAGGTGGCCTGGGGTGTCGATCAATCGCCCGAGCTGCCGTCTACTTCCCATATGTCCATCGTTGATGGAGCAGGGCAGGCGCTGGCGATGACGACTTCAGTGGAGGACGGCTTCGGTTCGCGGCAAATGGTGGATGGTTTCCTGCTGAATAATCAGCTGACGGATTTTTCCGCGCTGGACGCGGATGCCAACGGCCCTATCGCCAACCGCGTGCAAGCGGGCAAGCGGCCCCGCAGCGCGATGTCGCCCACACTGGTATTCGACCGGCAAAACGGGCAGTTTGTATTGGCGATAGGTTCCCCCGGCGGCTCGGCGATCATCAACTATGTGGCGAAAGTCTTGATCGGCACGCTAGACTGGGGGCTGGATTTGCAGCAGGCGATTGATTTGCCGAATTTTGGCAGCCGCAACGGCGCGACCGAACTGGAACGCGGACGCTTCCCGGATGCCACGCTTGCTGTGCTGAAAGCAAAGGCTCACAATATACGCATATTCGATCAAACCTCGGGTTTGCACGGTATCGCCCGCACGACTGTGGATGGGCGCAGCGTCTGGTTCGGCGCTGCCGATCCCCGTCGCGAGGGCGTCGCCAAAGGTGATTGATCCTGGAAAATCCGGAGACGAAGATAGCAGGCATCATGAATAATAATGCGAAGACGGGTCTGATACTGACCGGAGGTGGTGCGCGCGCCGCTTACCAGGTGGGCGTATTGAAGGCCATTTCAGAAATATTGCAGGATGACGGCTGGCATGGCAGCACCAATCCCTTCGGGATTATCTGCGGCACTTCCGCCGGCGCCATCAATGCGACGGCGCTGGCCTGCCGCTCCGATAATTTTACCGAGGCGGTCAATAACATACTGGATGTCTGGGAGCATTTTGAGGCGGCGCAAGTGTACCGTGCCGACTCGCTGGGTGTGATACGTTCCGGCGCGCGCTGGCTGTCCATTATGTCCTTCGGCTGGTTGCTGAACAAATGGCGCAAGTCGCCGCCGAACTCGCTGCTGGATAATTCTCCGCTGGAAAACCTGCTGAACCGCATGCTGGACTTGCCGCGCCTGGACCAGGCGCTGGCGTCCGGCGTATTGCGCGCGCTGGCGGTCACCGCTTCTTCGTATACGGCCGGGCAGCATCTGACCTTTTATCAGACGCTGGAAGATATCGAGCCCTGGGTCAGAAGCCAGCGCCTGGCGCAGCGGGATTTCATCAGCGTGCAGCACTTGCTGGCCTCGTCGGCGATACCGTTCATTTTCCCTTCTATCCCTCTGAATTGGGGCGGGCGGCTGGAATATTGCGGCGATGGCTCCATGCGGCAACTAGCTCCGATTTCGCCGGCCATCCACCTGGGCGCTGAAAAAGTATTGATCATAGGCGCGGGCCGCCTGACCGAACCACCGAATGAGAGCACAGAAGTAGCGCACTACCCCAGCCTGGCCCAGATTGCCGGCCACGCGATGTCCAGCATCTTCCTTGACGGTCTGGCGGTCGATATAGAAAGGCTGATGCGCATCAATAAAACCCTGGCGATGCTGCCGCCGGAATTACTGAAGATGACGCCGCTCAAGCCGGTGGATATCCTGGTGATCGCGCCTTCGCAAAGGTTGGATGAAATCGCCAGCCGGCATACCCGCAACCTGCCGCTGCCGGTCAGGACACTGCTGAGCGGCATAGGCGCTACCGAGGTGCGCGGCGCGGCACTGGCTTCTTACTTGTTGTTCGAGTCCAGCTATACCAGGGAGCTTATCGAACTGGGCAAAAACGACACCTATGCGCGGCGTGAAGATGTATCGAAATTCTTTTCCTTGACGGTGGCGGAATGCCTGGCGGACAAGTCGGCTTAGCGGACCGCAGGCGTCGCGTTCCAGGCGCCGGTCTCTACAGAAAACATTATTAATTAAATAATTGTAGTTGATTCGCCGGATACAAACCGGTACGCTATGAGCCTGATTTGAACTTGTTGCACAAAAGAGTATATATGATATTTAATGCAACATTCCTGAGAAAATGGCTGGCTTTGCTGGCGATGCTGGTATTGTCGGCCTCGGTCTTTGCCCGCGAAGCACCGGCACTGGGCGTGATTGCCGCCGCCGATATGCCGCAGGAGGCGAGGACCACGCTGATGCTGATCAAGCAGGGCGGCCCGTTTACCTATGACAAGGACGGCGTGGTATTCGGTAATTATGAGGCGCGCCTACCCCGGCAAAGGCGCGGCTACTATCATGAATATACGGTAAAGACGCCGAGGGCAAGGAATCGCGGCGCAAGGCGCATCATTGCCGGCGGAGATGCCAGAACCTCGGGTGAGTATTATTACACTGACGACCATTACGAGTCTTTCAGGAAAATAAAAGAATAATAAAGAAGCAATTGCGAGAGTAGATAAGGGATCCAATGATCACAGCCGTACCAGAGAATGGAGAAAATTTGCTGGCCACCGTCGCCCCCAATGTTGTGCAGTCCATACGCGCGTTCAGGGTCAGCGATTTGCAGGCGCAGGCCGCTAAGCTCGGCCAGCACTTCCTCTATGCTTATTGCCTTGAGGCCAATACCAAACAGCAGGTGCTGGGCAAGATTGCACAGTCGTTTGGTTTTCCGCGGCATTTTGCGAAAAATTTTGACGCCTTGTCCGATTGCCTGACCGATTTGCCGTATAAGGCCGGCCCGCAAGCCGGTTTTGTGATTGTGCTGGAGCAATTGCCGAATACGCAGAAATTTGACAAGGAAGCCAGGGAAACGCTGCTGGATGTATTCCGGGATGCTGCAGATTTCTGGGCCGATAAAAAAGTGGCTTTCAGGGTGTTTTACTCATTCGAGTAAACCTTGCACTGGCCGTTCGCGTACTTGTCTGTTTGTTAAGGCACCCATGCCGGCGCTGTTGCGTTGGCATTTTTATTTGGGCTTGGCACTGGTACAATGCCGCCATGAGAAAGATTGTAATATTAATTTCTGGGCGGGGCAGCAATATGCGCGCCATCGTCCAGGCAGCAAAAAGTGAGCAATGGCCTGCCGAGATTGTCGCCGTAATCAGCAATAAGGCCGATGCCAGCGGTCTGGAATATGCGGCTGCCACGGGGATTGCCACGGCCGTAGTTGCTAATAAGGAATTTGCGTCTCGGGAAGCCTTTGACGAAGCCTTGCAGCAGAAAATCGATCAATTTGCACCCGACCTGGTTGTGCTGGCAGGCTTCATGCGGATCCTGACGGCGCCTTTCGTGGCCCACTACGCGGGCAGGATGTTAAATATCCACCCATCCCTGCTTCCCAGCTTTACCGGCCTGGCGACCCACAGGCAGGCGCTGGCTGCAGGCGTCAAGATACATGGGACGACAGTACATTTCGTGACGCCTGAACTGGATCATGGCCCTATCGTTGCTCAGGCGGCGGTTCAAGTACTGTCCGGCGACACGGAAGAAAGCCTGGCCGAGCGCGTGCTGGTGCAGGAACATATCATTTATCCCCGGGCCGTGCGCTGGTTCGTTGAAGGCAAGCTGGCACTGGATGGCGACCTGGTGCATGTAAGCACCTGAAGCGTCCTGGCTTTACCCCACTCCGCAATGCCTGATGCACGCGTTTGTGTCGTTTAGGTATCAACAAGAATTTATAAGGAAGCAGCATGAGATTACCTCCTGCCATCGTCGGCCATGCCGAAGAAGTTTTACGTGAAATATTGCGCTTTACCGGTCCGGCCGACGTTACCCTGTCGCGCTATTTCCGCGACCATCCAAGGCTGGGTTCGCGTGAGCGGGGTGTGATCGCGGAAGCGATCTATGGCCTGTTGCGCAATAAGTCCGTGTATACCAGTTTTTCGGAATCCGGCAGCGGGCCGGCGATGCGTCGCCTGACCTTGCTCGGTCTGGCTGATGCTGCCGGCGTGGATGCGCTCGGCGGCCTCAGCGACGAAGAAATACAATGGCTGGAACGCGTGATGCAAATCGACCGCACCCATCTGTCGCTGACGATGAAATCCAATATGCCGGCCTGGATCTGGGACAAGTTTGTCGCCAAGCTGGGTGAGGATGAAGCGCTGCAACTGGCGGAATCGCTGAACACCCCGGCATCACTGGACCTGCGGGTCAACACAATGAAGGCCAGCCGCGAAGAGGTGGTTGCCGCGCTGGCCGCCGCGCCGATCATCGCCGAACCTACGCCGTATTCGGCGACCGGCCTGCGCATAAAGAAAAAACCTTCGATCCAGAACCTGCCGCTGTTCAAGGACGGCACTATCGAGGTGCAGGACGAAGGCAGCCAATTGCTGGCGCAACTGGTCGGCGCCAAGCGCGGCGAAATGGTGGCGGATTTTTGCGCCGGTGCCGGCGGCAAGACGCTGGCCCTGGGCGCCATGATGCGCAATACCGGCCGCCTGTATGCTTTCGACGTATCTGAAAAGCGCCTGGCGAAGTTGAAGCCGCGCCTGGCGCGTAGCGGATTGTCCAATGTGCATCCGGTCGTCATCGCGCACGAGAAAGATGCCAAGATCAAACGCCTGGCCGGCAAGCTGGACCGGGTGCTGGTCGATGCGCCATGTAGCGGCCTCGGCACCCTGCGCCGTAACCCGGACGTGAAGTGGCGCCAGACGCCGGACGGCATCGCAGAACTGAATGTAAAGCAGAGCTCCATCCTGGCCGGCGCGGCGCGCATGGTCAAAGCCGGTGGCCGCTTGGTGTATGCAACCTGCAGCGTGCTGGATGAAGAGAATGAAGCGATTGTGCAAGGCTTCCTGGCGGCGCACCCCGATTTCGCGCTGGTTCCCGCATCGAAAATACTGGCTGAGCAAAAAGTGGAGCTGGAAATGGGCGACTACCTGAAGCTGATGCCGCATATCCACCAGACCGACGGTTTTTTTGCAGCGGTGCTGGAGCGCAACAAGGCGGTTGCCGCAGCCAAACTCGAAGCGGCCGACGTTGAGGTAGTTGAGACAACGGAAGATTGATTATCCGGGCCGCTCTGGTATCTGCCAGGGCGGTTTTCCGTCTTTGTCCTTGCAACGCAAAACGCAGGATATTGTACAAATACCCAAAAATTAATTGCTTCTGTAATAATCTCTGTTTGCCTGCGTTCCGCGTGAACCTATCCCTGTCCATTAGCCAGTTCCCAAGATGAGCACACCTCTGTTAACCACGCTGTTATCGGATGTAGCCGATGATTTGCAAAATATCAATTTTGTATGGCAAGTTGCGGCTGTTTTACTGTGCTGGGGGCTGGGCTGGTATGCGGCGAAAGTGTTGACCAGGGTATTTACTAAAAAAGACGCGCAGTCCGAGGCGGAGAGATTGCGGGTGGACCGTTTTTCCCATGTGCTGCAACTGTTGCTGGTGCTTGGCTTCATCTTTATCGCCAGAGCCGTACTGGGAAAATGGCAGCATGTCCATTTGCTGAGCGTGCTGATTCCGCTCATAGGTTCACTGGCGCTGATACGCTTTGGTTTCTATGTGGTCCGCCGCACTTTTGTGCGCGATGGCGAGATCGGCACCTTCCTGGCCCTGTTTGAAAAATTCTTTGCCGGCCTGGTCTGGCTGGGCCTGGTGCTACATTTTACCGGGCTATGGCAAGACTTGTTCGACGCGCTGGACGGGGTGGTCCTGCCGGTAGGCCACAATAAAATTACCCTGCTGTCAATTTTGCAGGCGGTTGCCTCGGTGGTCGTAACTATCATCATTGCCTTATGGGCTAGCGCTGCGCTGGAAGCAAGGTTGATGCAGTTGCCGACCATGAATATGTCGCTGCGCGTGGTGTTGTCCCGCATAGGCCGAGCGACGTTGATCCTGGTGGCTATCCTGGTCAGCCTGACGCTGGTCGGCATTGATTTGACGGTATTGTCCGTTTTTGGTGGCGCGCTCGGCGTGGGCCTGGGCTTAGGCTTGCAGAAAATCACCAGCAGTTATGTATCCGGCTTCATCATCCTGCTGGACAGGAGCATGTCGATCGGCGACATCGTCACGGTCGATAAATATAATGGCAAGATCACCCAGATCAATACCCGCTACACCGTCTTAAAGGGACTGGATGGCGGCGAATCGGTGATCCCCAATGAAATGCTGGTATCGAGCGCAGTCCAGAACTATTCGCTGAGCGACCGTTCCGTATCGATTTCCACGGACCTGACGGTTGCCTACGACACGGATATTGAAGCACTGCTGCCTTTGCTGGTAGAGACGGCGTCCAAGATAGAGCGAGTTTCCAAGGACTCGCCGCCATCTGCCTACCTGATCAAGTTTGGCGCCGACGGCCTGGAGTTGAGGCTGGGATTCTGGATCAGCGATCCGGAAAACGGCCGGACCGGCGTCATCTCCGATGTTAATCGTGCAATATGGCAAGTTTTGCAAGAGCGCAAGATAGAAGTGCCTTATGCACAGCGGGTCGTGACTTTGATTAACAATCCCCAGGATGAAGTTTCCGGCCAGAAGTGAAAAAATCACGTACAATGCGGAAAAAAATAATCTATACTTCGCTACTTTGTAGCTGTAAAAATAGGCTGAGATAGTGTCATTAACCAAGGAGTACATGTCATTTTGAGCACTTTTATTGAAACCGTAATTGATTTCTTGTCAAATGGCATTACCCGTGCCACCGGCTGGCAGGTTTTTATCTTCACAGCGGTGGTCACCCACATCACTATTGCCAGCGTAACGATATTCCTGCATCGTTGCCAGGCGCATCGCGCGCTGGATTTGCACGCTATTCCCAGCCACTTTTTCCGCTTCTGGCTGTGGCTGACTACCGGCCAGGTCACTAAAGAATGGGCGGCGATTCACCGCAAGCACCACGCCAAATGCGAAACAGAAGAAGATCCGCATAGCCCGGTCACGCGCGGCATCAAGAAAGTATTCTGGCAAGGCGCAGAACTATACCGCGCTGAAAGTAAAAACAAGGAAACCTTGCAAAAATACGGTCACGGCACGCCTGATGACTGGATGGAACGCAACCTGTACAGCAAATATAGCTGGCAGGGTGTAGCGCTGATGCTGATCGTCGACATCATGCTGTTCGGCGCCATCGGCATCACTGTATGGGCAGTACAAATGTTGTGGATTCCTGTCACAGCCGCCGGCATCATCAACGGCATCGGCCACTACTGGGGTTATCGCAATTACGATTGCGTCGACGCTTCCAGGAACATCCTGCCTTTGGGTATCCTGATCGGCGGCGAAGAGCTGCACAACAACCACCATACTTTCGGCACATCGGCCAAACTGTCATCCAAGTGGTACGAGTTTGATATAGGCTGGATGTACATCCGCATGATGGAAATTGTCGGTCTGGCCAAGGTAAAGAAAGTGGCGCCCGCGCCTAAATTTGCCGAGATCAAATCTTCCATCGATATGGAGACGTTGCAGGCTGTGATCACCAATCGCTACGATGTGATGTCCAAATATGCAAAATCGCTGCGCCGCACCTGGGGTGACGAGATTGCCCACCTGCGCCAAAAAGACGAATTCGAAGCCGGTTTCCTGAAATCCGCCAAGAAATTCCTGCAGCGCGAGCCGACCAAGCTGGAAGCGCCTCAGCAGCAGCATCTGTCCGAAGTGCTGGCGCATAGCAAAGCCCTGAAGACCATGCACGACATGCGGGTTGAGCTGGGCCTGATCTGGGAGCGTTCTACGGTCAGCCGCGAACAGCTGGTCCATCAATTGCAAGATTGGTGCACCCGTGCGGAAGCCTCCGGCATCCAGGCCTTGCACGACTTCTCACGCAGGCTGCGCAGCTACGCGTAACCGGTGCTCATCCGCTACAAATAGAAAACGGCGCTTATCATGCGCCGTTTTTTTATGGGCGGCTGGAATTGGGGGGCAGAGTGGCAGGTGTGATATAAGCAGGAGCTTCAGGAGGGCCCAGTGCAGGCTCGCTGCGGCTTGCAAGGTGTAGCGCTTGGCGGTAAACACAGTACCCCAAGGCCGGTCCAGTATGCTGGCCCCGTGGGTGATTTGGAACAGATGGTATAGGCGAAAAAAATCCCCGCAGACAAGGTCATGCAGGGATCTTTGGCAAAGAAGCTAAGATTACTTGATCTTGGTTTCTTTGTAGATAACGTGCTTACGAGCCTTGGGATCAAACTTCATGATCTCCATTTTTTCAGGCATAGTGCGCTTGTTCTTTGATGTTGTGTAGAAGTGACCCGTACCAGCAGTCGATTCCAGTTTGATTTTGTCGCGACCAGATTTAGCCATGATATTTTCCTAACAATAGTTTCGCTTAAACTTTTTCGCCGCGAGCACGCAGATCAACCAAAACGGCATCGATGCCGATTTTGTCAATGATGCGCAGGCCAGCGTTAGACAAACGCAGGGAAACCCAGCGATTTTCTGATTCTACGAAAAAGCGACGATTTTGCAGGTTAGGCAAGAAACGACGTTTAGTTTTGTTATTAGCGTGGGAAACGTTGTTGCCAACCATTGGCCCCTTCCCAGTAACTTGGCAGACACGTGCCATGCTTAACTCCTTAGTGGTTTCCAGAATTGGAAAAAACGTGAGTATAACGAAAATTCTGCGAATTATCAACGACTTGCGTAAATTAATTGTGTCTTTTTAAATTTTAAGATTTAACAATTTGGATTTTCATAGCGAGATAGCTAAATTTGTCCGTGTTCGGCAAATGAATGCACGTGTGGATTGGCGACAATAAAGTGATCCAGCAATCGGACGTCCACCAGCGACAGGGCCTGTTTCAGGGTTTGCGTCAGGCTGAGATCTGCATTGCTGGGTTCGCAAGAGCCGGACGGATGGTTATGGGCCAGGATGATCGCCGCGGCATTGTGTTGCAAGGCCGCCTTGACGACTTCCCTGGGGTAGACGCTGGCATGGCTGAGCGTACCGCGAAACAATTCTTCCGATGCAATCAGTCGGTTTTTAATATCCAGGAACAATACCGCGAAGGACTCGTAGGGCTTATTGCCTATCATCAGTTGCAGGTAATTTTTTACCGCCTGCGGCGAAGACAGGCTGGTATTGCTCTGCAATTCTTCAGAAATGGCGCGCTTGGCCAGTTCCAGTACGGCTTGCAATTGCGCATACTTGGCGTCTCCCAGCCCATGCATGGATGAGAAATCCTTGATCGTAGCTGAAAACAGGCCGGATAAGGAGCCGAAGCGGCTGATCATGTCACGGCCTAGATCCACCGCGCTTTTACCCTTGACGCCGACGCGCAGGAACACCGCCAGCAATTCTGCGTCGGACAGCGCCTGCGCACCGCTTTTTATCAGCCGTTCTCGCGGCCTCTGATCTTCCGGCCAGTCGGTAATCGCCATAAATAAATGGGTTCCAAGATTACGAAGAAAATGTCAATACGTCCCGGCTGGCTTACAATACGGGCTTACCTGACCTCGCATTAAATTATGTCTACATCAAATACGCCTGCAGCTACTCCAGTTGTCCCAGTGGTTACCCCGGATGCCTACCTGACCCTGCATTATCGCCTTGCCAGCCTGCAAGGTGAGGATATTATCAGCACTTTTAGTGAAAATCCTGCAACATTGCAATTAGGTATGGGCCAGCTCGCGCCTGAACTGGAAGCTTCGCTGCTGGGGCTGGAAGAGGGCTCGCATACAACACAGGAGTTGCCGCCTGAAAAAGCCTTCGGACCGCGCAATCCTGAGCTATTGCAGCGCGTGTCGCTGGCGACATTGAAGGAAAATTCAAATTTCGGCGAGCAGTACGCGATCGGCGACCTGGTGGATTTTGCCGCGCCGTCCGGCGGCCGCTTTGCCGGCATCTTGCGCGCGCTGGATGATGAAGGCGCGCTGTTTGACTTTAATCATCCGCTGGCCGGCCAGACCCTGCTGTTCGAGGCCAGGATCATCGGTATATTGTAAGCCGCAGCCTTGCTCGCGCGGCCTGGCAGCACGCCGGTGCGGCGATGCATGGAATGAGTTAATGTAAGTAGATGTCATTGAGTGGAATTCGGTTTTCAAAATGGATAAAGAAATTTTATTGGCCCAGCCCCGCGGATTTTGTGCCGGTGTAGACCGGGCGATAGAAATTGTGGAGCGTGCCCTGCAACAATTTGGTGCCCCCATCTATGTGCGCCATGAAATCGTGCATAACGCCTATGTGGTCAGCGACCTGAGGGAGAAGGGGGCGATCTTTATTGAAGACCTGGACGACGTTCCCGCCGGGAATACCCTGATTTTCTCGGCTCACGGCGTGCCGCAAAGCGTCAGGAAAGAAGCCGAGGCCAGGGGCCTGACGGTATTTGACGCGACCTGTCCGCTGGTTACCAAGGTGCATATGGAAGTGGCCAAGATGCGCCGCGAGGGCCGCGAGATAGTCATGATAGGCCACCAGGGGCATCCCGAGGTGGAGGGCACGATGGGGCAGAGCGAGGGCGGCATGTATCTGGTGGAAACCGTCGAAGACGTCGCCACGCTGCAAGTGAGCGATCCGGACCTATTGGCTTACGTATCGCAGACCACTTTATCCGTCGACGACACGGTAGAAATCATCGCCGCTTTAAAGCGGCGCTTCCCTAACATCAGCGAGCCCAAAAAAGGCGATATCTGCTATGCCACCACCAACCGGCAAGAAGCAGTCAAGTTCATGGCGCCGCAGGTGGAGCTGGTGATCGTCGTCGGCAGCGCCAACAGTTCCAATTCCAATCGCTTGCGCGAGGTTGCCCTGAAAAAGGGCGCGGCTTCCTACATGATAGACAATGCGGACGCCATCAATCCGGAGTGGCTGGCCGGCGTGCAACGGATAGGAGTAACCGCCGGCGCCTCCGCACCGGAGGTATTGGTGCAGGAGGTGATCGGCAGGTTGAAACAATTGGGTGCGAAAAGCGTGCGTGCATTGGATGGGGCGATAGAAAATGTCACTTTCCCTATGCCAAAAGGCTTGCATGCCCCAAAATAAACCCTTGTTTTTGGGTAATTTCGCAACATCAATCTGAAATTAAATTTGTAACTCTCTTCTTATTCCGTATTTTATTAGGTGATTTCGTCGCTAACATTGCTGCGCAGCTGAAGGCGGGAATTTTCGTAGTTCCGCTGTGCCGGCAAGGATGGGTATAGTAGTATTTATATGTCCGTTGCAACACCAGTGGTTCTTTTGCCATTGCTACGACGATACTAGTCTGTATAATCTCGCCGCAATTGCTGGATTACCTATAAAGTAGTACCAGAATATTACAAAAGCTTTTTTACTAAAAGTTGTCGAGGAGAGTTCTATCATGTGTTTTCACTACACTTCCATTGCTCCGAATACTATAACGCGTCCTTTCGGATAACAGATTTCCAGGCCTTAGCGGCACCCAACTTAGATCGGGGTGCCGCTTTTGTTATCAGGAATGATTTTTGCTGAGCATTATTTCAAGCCCAGGGTTTGATTTTTCGGCAAAATTTTGATTCGTTTTAAAAGAGAGAGAAACAATATGGATACCTTTATCCAACAAATTATTAATGGACTGGTGCTGGGGAGTATGTACGCTCTGGTCGCGCTCGGCTACACCATGGTGTACGGTGTCCTGAACCTGATCAACTTCGCCCATGGCGATGTACTGATGATAGGAGCGATGGTAGGTCTGAGCATATTAAAAGTATTGGGCATGGTTGCACCGGGCTTGCCCGGCATGGTGCAATTGCTGATTGCCATCGTTGGTGCGATACCGGTGTGCATCGCCGTCAACGTATTGATAGAGCGCGTGGCTTACCGCAAATTGCGTAATGCACCGCGCCTGGCGCCGTTGATCACGGCGATCGGCGTATCCATCCTGTTGCAGGTATTTGCAATGATGATCTGGGGCCGCAGCCCGATTCCTTTCCCTTCGGTGATGCCTTTCACTCCTATCCCTATCGGCGGTGCGGTAATCTCGCAGACCCAGGTGCTGCTGCTGGTGCTGGCGACGCTGGCGATGGTGGGGCTGGTGCTACTGGTTGAAAAAACCCGCATGGGACGTGCGATGCGCGCCACTGCAGAAAACCCGCGGGTCGCCGGTTTGATGGGGGTGGACTCCAACAAGGTGATTGTCGCCACGTTTGCGATCGGCGCCGCGCTGGCGGCGATTGCCGGCGTGATGTGGGCGGCCAACTATTCTTCCGCCCAGTTTGCGATGGGCTTTACGCCCGGCCTGAAAGCCTTCTCCGCAGCGGTGCTGGGCGGTATCGGCAATATCTATGGCGCGATGGTCGGCGGCGTGCTGCTGGGCCTGATAGAAAGCCTGGGAGCCGGCTATATCGGCGACCTGACCGGCGGTGTCCTGGGTAGCCAATATCAGGATATCTTTGCGTTTATTGTGCTGATTATCGTATTGACCTTGCGGCCATCCGGCATCATGGGTGAACGTGTTGCAGACCGTGCGTAAGGAGAGAGAGACATGTCGAGCATTTTTGATATAAAAAGTAATCCTTCCAAGGCGTATACCAGCTTTGCCATCATGGCAGTGCTTCTGGTTGCCTTCCCCTTTGTCGCAGCCAATTTCGGTAATTCCTGGGTGCGCATCATCGACTTCGCCTTGTTGTACATCATGCTGGCGCTGGGCCTGAACATCGTGGTCGGCTTCGCCGGCCTGCTGGATCTGGGCTATATCGCTTTCTATGCGGTCGGCGCCTATATGGCGGGTTTGCTGGCTTCACCGCAGTTCGCTACGGTGCTGGAGTCCTTCGTCAACAACTATCCCGCAGTCGGCAACTTCCTGATCATGGTCTGCGGACCGGAAATCACCAAGACCGGCCTGCACCTGTCGGTATGGCTGATCGTGCCGATGGCGGCGGCCCTGGCTGGTTTCTTTGGCGCCCTGTTGGGAGCGCCAACCTTGAAACTGCGCGGCGACTACCTGGCGATCGTGACCTTGGGCTTCGGTGAAATCATCCGTATTTTCATGAACAACATGAATTCGCCGATCAACTTCACCAACGGCCCGCAAGGGATCAACATGATTGACCCTATCCGCATCTTCGGGGTTTCCCTGAATGGCGAGGCGGGTTCGCAGGCGACGGTTCATATCGGCAGTTTCAGCATGCCTTCCGTCAATGCGTACTACTTCCTGTTCCTGGCTTTGTGTATCGCGATCATCTTCATTTCCTCGCGCTTGCAGCATTCGCGACTGGGCCGTGCCTGGGTAGCGATACGCGAAGATGAAATTGCCGCCAAGGCGATGGGCATCAATACCCGTAACATCAAGCTGTTGGCATTCTCCATGGGTGCCTCTTTTGGCGGCGTGTCCGGATCCATGTTTGCCGCCTTCCAGGGCTTCGTGTCGCCGGAATCCTTCTCGTTGCTGGAGTCGATCTCGGTGCTGGCGATGGTGGTGCTGGGCGGCATCGGGCATATCCCCGGCGTAGTACTGGGGGCGGTGATCCTGGCGGCGCTGCCGGAAGTGCTGCGCCATACCGTAGAGCCGGTACAAAACTTGTTGTTTGGAAAAGTCCTGATTGAAGCGGAAGTGTTGCGTCAATTGCTGTACGGCCTGGCGATGGTAGTGATCATGCTGAACCGTCCTGCCGGTTTATGGCCGGCGCCCAAACATGAAGACAGAATGACCAGCAACAAAGACACTGCGGCTGCGGCGTAAGGGAATCGACATGACTGAAAAGACAATATTAAAAATTGAAGGCGCCAACAAGCGATTCGGCGGTCTGCAAGCCTTATCCAATGTTGGGATAGAAATCAAGCAAGGGCAAATTTACGGCCTGATCGGCCCTAACGGCGCCGGCAAGACCACTTTCTTTAATGTGATCACCGGCTTGTACCAGCCTGACACCGGTACCTTCGAACTGGACGGTAAGCCCTATTCACCTTCCGCCCCGCATGAAGTGGCCAAGGCCGGGATCGCCCGCACCTTCCAGAATATCCGG
Source organism: Betaproteobacteria bacterium (assembly GCA_013287275.1). Lineage (GTDB taxonomy): Bacteria > Pseudomonadota > Gammaproteobacteria > Burkholderiales > Burkholderiaceae_D > Undibacterium. The sequence goes on along the minus strand of JABDED010000010.1, from coordinate 1,710 downwards.
CTGTTCGGTGAAATGACTGCACTGGAAAACGTGATGGTGGGACGGCATGTGCGTACCCGCCAACAGGTGTTCGGCGCGGTGTTCCGCCATGCTGCAGCCCGCCGGGAAGAAGATGAGATACGCCGCCGTGCGCATGAGCTGCTGGATTTCGTCGGCATAGGCAAGTTTGCCGAGCGTACTTCCAAGTTCCTGTCGTACGGCGATCAGCGCCGGCTGGAGATCGCCCGCGCATTGGCGACGGAGCCCAAGCTGCTGGCGCTGGATGAGCCTGCTGCAGGCATGAATGCCACCGAAAAGCTGGCCTTGCGTGAACTGCTGGTGAAAATCAAGGCAGAGGGTAAAACCATCCTGCTGATCGAGCACGACGTCAAACTGGTGATGGGCTTGTGCGACAGGATGACGGTGCTGGACTACGGCAAACCGATCGCTGAAGGCCTTCCCGCAGACATACTAAAAAATCCTGCTGTGATCGAGGCGTACTTGGGAGGTTCTCACTAATGCTTGAAAATGTATTGAAGATAAGCAATCTGAAGGTTGCTTACGGCGGCATCAAGGCCGTCAAGGGTATTGATCTGGAAGTCAATAAAGGTGAACTGGTCACGCTGATTGGCGCTAACGGCGCCGGCAAGACCACCACGCTGAAGGCAATTACCGGAACCCTGCCAAGTTGCAAGGTGGAAGGTGAGATCCAATACATGGGGAAATCGATCAAGGGCATCAATTCTTTCCAGCTGGTGAATACCCACCTGGCGATGGTGCCGGAAGGCCGCGGCGTATTCACCCGGATGAGCATCCAGGAAAACCTGATGATGGGTGCCTACACCCGTAACGACAAGGCTGGCATCAATGCCGACATCGACAAATGGTTTACCGTCTTCCCGCGTCTGAAGGAACGTGCTTCGCAGCTGGCCGGTACCTTGTCCGGCGGCGAGCAGCAGATGCTGGCGATGGCGCGTGCGTTGATGAGCCATCCTAACCTGCTGTTGCTGGATGAGCCTTCGATGGGTTTGTCGCCTATCATGGTCGAGAAAATTTTCGAGGTGGTGCGCAATGTATCGGCGCAAGGCGTGACTATCCTGCTGGTCGAGCAAAATGCAAAACTGGCGCTGCAGGCGGCGCATCGCGGCTATGTGATGGAATCAGGCGCGGTGACCATGAGCGGCGACGCGAAAGACATGTTGCACGATCCTAAAGTGCAGGCAGCCTACCTCGGCGAATGACGGCACGGAAGGCATACCGATAAGATCTTTGCTGCCGGCTTGCCCGGCTTTTATCGACAATTGCCTATATTCGTTCTTCTATCGGATAACAATGTCTCGCTTCGGCGGGACATTTTTTTATGTGGACGCAAGCGGCTCCGCTCTGCCAATAAAAAAAGCCTCAAATCATTGAGGCTTTCATCATGCGAAGCGGCGGCAGGCGCCGCTGCATCGGAATGCTTACTTCTTGGTCGCGCGTGGCGTTGCTTTTACTGCAGCTTGCGAGATTTGTGTTACTGCTGTGTTCATGTTCGCTTCCAGCGCTTCGACGGCTTGCTTGGTTGTCTTGGTCAGATGGTCGTAGCTGGCATTTGCATTGCCGATCGCTGTTTTGAACAGGGCAACCACGTTTTCAGAACCGGCAGGTGCATTTTTTGACACTTCTTCTATCAGCGCCATTACCTTGCGGTTGGTTTCCGCATACTGTGTTTCTGCCGCTTTAGTGAATTCA
>JABDED010000009.1:7760-59464 GCA_013287275.1 Betaproteobacteria bacterium | reverse complement strand
TCACCTGCCATGCCATCGTCGAGTTTTTGCAAACTCGGCACGCAACATGGTATACACTCCGCATCATTGGTGTTGAATCCACAATTCATTAAATTCGTTGATTGAGAGATCAAAACATGAAGCAATTTCGACTGTCACGTCTGGCTGTACTGCTCGCTGTCATCGGCCTGAGCTCCGTCCCTGAATTGACCGGCTTCGTCGGCAATACTGCATACGCGCAGGAAGCAATGCGTCCGGAGATAGGCAAGCATGTGCAAGCTGCCGGCGACTTGTTTAAAGCTAAAAAATACAAGGAAGCGCTGGCCAAACTGCACGAGACCGATAGTATCAGCGGTAAAAATGCCAGCGAAAATTTCACGATTGAGCGCATGCGTGCGGCAGTAGCCTCAGCGGCAGGCGATAACGATACCGCAATCCGTGCCTATGAAGCCGTGCTGGCGACCAACAAGCTGACTGGTCCGGATCACCTGACCTACCTGAAAGCCCTGGCTGGCGCCTACTACAAGGCGGGCAATTACGCCAAGACTGTGCAATCGATTACGCGTTTTTATGCAGACGGCGGCAACGACCCGGCGATGCGCCCTTTCCTGATCCAGTCCCTGTACATGAGCGGCGACTTCGGCCGTACTTTGAAAGAAGTGCAGGCGGACCTGGCTTCGGATGAACGCGCAGGCCGTACGCCAAGCGAAACCAGCCTGCAGCTGTATGCCAACGCGGCATTGAAGCAAAATGACAAGACCGGCTATGTCAATGCGCTGGAAAAATTGCTGGCCTACTATCCGAAAAAAGAATTGTGGACGGATATGTTGAGCCGTCTGCCAGGCAAGCCCGGCTTCTCCGAACGCCTTGCGCTGGACGTGTATCGCCTGAAACTGGCGGTAGGCCAGCTGACGAAGACCGGCGATTTCATGGAAATGTCGCAATTGTCATTGCAAGCCGGCTACCCGTCCGAAGCCATCAAACTGATAGATCAGGGCTATAAATCCGGCGTCCTTGGCACCGGACCGGAAGCAGAGCGCCACAAGCGCCTGCGTGACCTGGCAAACAAGAACCTGGCTGAAAGTAATAAAGGCCTGGCAGCTGCCGAGGCGGATGCCGAGCAAAGCAAGGACGGCACCGGCCTGGTTAACCTGGGTTATCTGTACGTCACTGCCGGCCAGGTCGACAAGGGGTTGGCACTGATGGAAAAAGGTATCGCCAAGGACAATATCAAGCATCCGGATGATGCCAAGCTGCACCTGGGTATTGCTTATCTGCAGGCGGGCAAGAAAGCCAATGCCATCAAGATTTTGAAATCGGTGCAAGGCAAGGACGGCACTGCCGATCTGGCCCGTTACTGGATCATTTACGCCAACCAGGCCAAGTAAGGCTATCACCCTGCTTATGCAGGTACAAGGAGGCCTGGATTCCGGGCCGATTTGATCAGGGAAAATAAAAATGGCGCAGAGTAATCTGCGCCATTTTGTTTTATAGCCTATATTTAATTCCAGGCTTATCCGTGCCGTTTTTTCACAGGCTTGGCGCTGGCCAGCAGAACCTTGCCAGGCGCTGCTTTGTGTCCGCTGGCGGCAGCGGTACTACGCTGCGCCGGTTTGGCCGCAGCAGCCCCGTGTGCGGCCACCCGTAGCGGTTTTCCCTTGGCGGCGGTCGCAGCCACATAAGGAAGATGGATTTGCAGGGTCTGGCCGGCGGCTATATTATCGTGTTTCAGGTTATTCCAGCTCTTCAGCTGGGCTACGCTGACCTTGTAATGCCTGGCGACGGAGTTCAGGCTATCGCGCTTGCCGACCTTGAAACTGACTTGCCGGCCGGGAGGAGGATTTTTCTCTATGATCAATTGCGCTTTTTCTGCAATCTCCATAGAAATATCCTGATCCGGCGCTTTCGCCGATTTTGGTATCAGCAAGGTGGAACCGGCCTTTACCAGCATTTTTGCCGGGATCAGGTTTACTTCGCGCAGCACTTCCGGCTTCAGTCCCAATCTGCTCGCCAGGCTTTCCACCCGCTCGGTTTTTCCTACCGTATGCGTGGCCCAGGAAGACAGGGGGCCTTGCCATTTGCTCAGGTTTTCCCTGAACAGCTCAGCATTTTCCATCGGCAGCAAGATCTTGGTGCTGCTGTCGCCGGTGATGACCGGCCGATTGAACTGCGGATTCAGCGCATTGAATTCACTGACCGACAGTTCCGCCAGTTTGGCCGCGACCCTGACGTCGATATCCCGGGTTTTTTCTATCGTTACGAAATACGGCTGGTTGTCCAGTTTGGGCAGCGAGATGCCGTATTGTTCCGGGTGGCCGATGATATTTTTCACTGCCTGCAGTTTGGGCAGGTAATTCCTGGTTTCGTTCGGCATCTGCGCAGACAGGCTTTCAAAGTCTATCGGCAAGCCCAGTGCCTGCTGCTTCTTGATCGCGCGCTGCACTGAGCCTTCACCCCAGTTATAAGCGGCCAGCGCCAGTTGCCAGTCGCCGAACATGCCGTACAGCCGCTCCAGATAGGTCAGCGCTGCGTCGGTAGAGTCGATCACGCCGCGCCTGTCATCCTTGAACATATTCTGTTTCAGGTTGAAGTCGCGGCCGGTGGCTGCCATAAACTGCCACATGCCGGAGGCCTTGGCCGTGGACATCGCCTGCGGATTGAATGCAGATTCGATAAACGGCAACAGCGCGAGTTCGGTCGGCATGCCGCGTTTTTCCAGCTCTTCCACCACATGGAACAGGTAGCGGGAGCCGCGCTCTACCGTACGCTGTATATAGTCGGCACGGGAGCTGTACCAGTTCAATTGATTGGCAACGAGCGGGTTGTCGATATCGGGAATGGCATAGCCGTTGCGTATCCTTTCCCACAGGTCTACTTCAGGCGCAGCAGTGGCGGAGGTGGCGGCTTCCGGGGAGGGATTTTCTGGCGATTCCTGGCTTGCTTCGATAGGAATCAGCGGGGCTTTCAGGTTCGGTGCGCTGCTGGGTGTTTCCAGCGCATACAAGTCGCTTTCTCCTGCATGGACTAACTGTGGGCTGGCCCATGCCAGTAGTGCCGAAGTCAGTGCAAGGGATAGTCGATGTCGGAATAGTTTCATAGGCGATCACACTCGACGCTTGGATTTAAAGGATCGTGTGAGTGTACGCAAGGCGCAATTGCCGCGTCAAGGAAAATGTCCGCAATGTTACAAGAAAAATTTGTTTGAAAATAAGGGCTTACGTATTTTTTGCAGGCCGGGCAGGGCGGTTTGTGGCAGCATGCCAGGGCGATTAGGGGATTGGTCCGACAGCACCGGAATATGGGTAAACCGACAACTAGCAGGCAGGCATTGCCGCTTTTACCACTGCTTGGTCAAGACGGCATCTTTACTGCTGACCACTTGTAGTTCGGGGTCCGGTTTTGCCAGCGCGGCTTTCTCCATCAGCCGCTGGAAAGTATTCTCGGCATGTGTGTGTTCCGTGCCGAAATAGCCGACCCAGGCATTGCGGCCGCTGCGCTTGGCTGCATACAGTGCCTGATCGGCGAGTTCCACTACCTGTGACCAGGACAGCAGGCGGGGCGTGGACGGCAGGAAAGGGTAGCAGGCGAAGCCGACCGAGCAAGTCCGCGCCAGCTTGCTGTCGTCGGCCAGTTCAAACTCCCTGCCGGATATCGCCTGACGGATGCGTTCCGCGATGGTCGCTGCGTCGGAACGGCTGGTAGAGCGCGCCACTATCAGGAACTCTTCGCCTCCCCAGCGGGTGAGGAAGTCCGATTCCCTGAACACTTCTTCCAGGCGCGCACGTATCTGCACCAGGACCCGGTCGCCGGCAGCGTGCCCGTATTGATCGTTGACGGACTTGAAGTGGTCCAGGTCCACCATGTAGAAAATCAGGTCCATGTCTTCAGGCTGCAATTCACTGTCATTGCCCAGCCATTCCTCATACCGGCGCGCGGTGATGGCGATATCGATATCCAGTTGCTGCTGCAGGAAGCGCCGGTTGCGCAGGCCGGTCAGCTGGTCGGTCAGGCTGACGTCTTCCAGGGCTTTGTACGCGCGCTCCAGCTCCAGATTTTGTCTGACCACTTCGGCCGTCCGTTCCCGTATGGTTTGCTCCAGCTGGTCCTGGTGCTGCTGCAATGCGAGTTCAGCCCGCTTGCGGTCATTGTTCTCTTCTTTCAGGTTGTGGTACAGGCTGGCGTTTTCCAGCGAGATCGCCGCTTGCGAAGCCAGCAGCTCCAGTACTGCGATGCGCCCCGGCGTGAATACCCCCGGCGTCAACTTGTTTTCCAGATACAGCACGCCCGCCATTTTTCCCTGTTTCAGCAGGGGCAGGCACAGCACCGAGCGCGGCTGCGATTCAAACAGGTAGGCATCCCCCCGAGAATTGGTTATCCAGGCAGGCATCGTCCAGCAGCACTTTTTCCTGCGTGCGTATCACATACTGGAACACGGTTTCCGGCGCCAGCTGGGTGGTGGTCGACGCCCGTAGGAAATTCACCTCGGCCCCGCTATGCATGGTGTTTGCTTCCGCTTCTATGCGATAACCCTGTTCATGCGGCAGCATCAGCAGGCCGCGTTCCGCGCCGGCATTTTCTATCACTATCTGTAGCAGGGACTTGATCAGCTGCTCCAGCTCGATGACGCCGGAAACGGCCTGCGATGCCTTGACCACGCTCATCATGTCCAGGTTTTCCAGCCTGGCGTCATACGCAAGAGTGCCGCTCGGCGCCGTTTGCGCGTCCAGCCATGGATATCGGGTATCCAGTTGTTTCACCTTGCCCAGCGCGCCCCATTTCAGGAAACAGTAGCGCGCCTCGCGCAGGTAAGCGGCGGCTATGCGCTCAAAGCCCAGGGACAGGTAAAACCGGGCTGCCAGCTCATTGGCCATGCCTTCGCTCTGGATAAATCCATGCTCCCTGGAATGCTTGATCGCATTGTCATACGCGTGCATCGCATCGAGTTCGCGGCCTTCCACGCGGGCGATCTCCGCTGCCACCAGCGTATAGCGGCTGAGGAAATTTTCAGGGCAATGGTCGGCCCACCACTTCAGTCTGGCGGCGCGCTGCAACAGCAGCTCCTTGTATTCCTTTCGCTGCTGAACGTCGGCCTCCTGATACAACGCAGCCAGCGTGAGCGCGTGGTAAAAATAATGGGTGGCTTCGATCAGGGTCAACCTGACATAGTGCAGGCTTTGCTCGGTTTGCCGGGCCGCTTCCAGCGCTTCCGCATACTGGCCGAAGGTGAAGGCAGTCACCTGCTTCAGCATGTGGAAACGCGGAATGCCGCTGCCGTAACTGGCCTTGGTGAAGGTCGCTACCGCCTCGGCTTCGCTGAAACTGTCGTCGTCCAGGCTGGTCTCCGTCTTGGTCAGCCCTTTCATGCAGGCTGCAAATTGCTCGCTGAGCCGGATGATCTCGGTGACGACGTCATAGTGGCTTTGCCGGGTGAAGGCGATGTACTTCTTGATGGTCTTCAGCGCCTCGTCCAGCGGCTCGTTTTTTTCTATCACCAGCAAGGCGATGGCGCTGGCGGCATGGTTGGCGAACAGCAGGTTGCCCGTTTCCAGGCAGGATACAAAAGCGCTTTCCAGCACAGGTATGCTGCTGGCAATGCTGCGCTTCCAGCAATGGATGATCGCCCCCTGGTTGAACAGCAGGCGGCCTTTGCGCTTGCTATCCTTGAACTTGTCATTCAACAGCAGAGCCAGTTCCGAGAACTCCATCGCTGCCGGGATGTCTCCCATGGACGCCGACAGGATCGCATATGAAGAATAGGCAAAGGAGGCGGCCTCGCTATTCCCGTGGCGCAGCACGAAATTCAGCGTGGTCAGTATCGCCAGCGGATAGATCTTCGGGTTGGAGTTCCAGACCGAAGGTGCCATCTCGGTCAGCAATTCCAGTATCACCCTGGCTTCTGTGTCGTCGATCAGCGGCAAATCAGCCAGGTCGGCAACGCTGCGCCCCTGCAACTGGCTGTTGACCAGCTCTTTTTCCCGCTGTACTGCAGCCTGGATATCCGCATCCGATCTGGGGAAGTTCACACCAAACATGCTGAGTGCCTGCAGCGACACTTCGGTCGCGCTGTCGAAGCGCCCAGAGATCTGGTGCAAGGTCAGCTGCAATATATACAGCCTGGCCTTGTCCAGGCTGGAGTTGGCGTGCTCAAAGATCAGGTCGAACAGCAGGTTGGCCTGCTCGTAGTGAGCCGTCAGGTATTCGCATTCGGACAAGGCGAAATAGATCGCAAAAGTGTCCTGGTAATTATAGTGCCAGGCATCCTCGGGCAGCAGCGCAATCGCCTGTATCAGGTAGCTGCGCGCGGAAGCATAGGCAATGGCATCCTTGGCCTTGCGGCCGGCCAGCAGATTCAGGAAACACAGCCTGTCTTTTTCCCTCTGGTCGGCAATCAGCTCGATGCCGCGGTTCATATGGTTGACGACGCTGAATACATCTTCGTCTATGGCCTCGGCAGACATCGTCGACAGCAGCAGGCGTCCTATCTGCAGGTGCAGTTGCGGCAGTTGCTCTTGCTCGATCAGCGAGTATGCGGCTTCCTGCACCCGGTCATGCTGGAAGCGGTAGTGGCCGTTATTGCGTATCAGCAGGCCCATGCGGACTGCATGCCATAAATCTGCATGGGTTTCATCTTCGGATTTTCCTGCCATCCGGGCCACTGTTTCTATGCTGGCGGAATTCCCCAGGCAAGCCAGGTATTTAAAGGCATTCTGCGTCGCGTCCGGCAGGCGTTGCAGCTTGCTTATCATCAGGTCCACGACATTGTCGGACAAATCCATGGCGCGGATACGCTCTACATCCCATGCCCAACTGGCGCTGATGGCGTCAAAGGCCAGCAGCCTTTGTTCCGCCAGGCTGGTCAGGAACTGTATCGTGAAGAAGGGATTGCCCTCGGTTTTTTCATATACGAGCAGGCTCAGCGTGGCAGTCGCCGCCACCTCACTGCGCAAGGTGTCCGCCACCAGCCTGGCGACGTCGCCTTCCCGCAGCGGGGCGAGCACGATCTCATGCACACCGGCCCCGGTTTTTTGTATGGCGTCCTTGGCCAGCATCAGCGGATGCGCGGCAGTGACCTCGTTGTCGCGATAGGCGCCTATGAACAGCACATGGCGGACTTCGCTATGGGTCATCAGGTGCTCCAGCAATTTCAGGCTGGCCGGATCTATCCATTGCAGGTCATCCAGGAAGATGATCAGCGGCCGCTCCGATACCGCAAAGATCCCCAGGAATTGGCGGAAAACCGTCTGGAAGCGGTTCAGCGCCTCATCCGGAGCCAGCTCTATCGTCGTCGCCTGTTCGCCGATGACAAACCGCAGTTCAGGAATCAGGTCCACCATCAGCTGGCCGTTATTGCCGACGGCTTTCAGGATGGCCTGGCGCCATACCAGCAGCTCCCGCTCGGACTGGCTCAGCAATTGCCTGATCAGGTTTTGCAGCGCCTGCGCCAGGGTTGCATACGGGATGTCGCGCTTGTACTGGTCGAATTTGCCGGAGATGAAAAACGCACGCGGCTGCAGGATGGCCTTGTGCAGCTCGTTGACCAGCGATGATTTTCCTATTCCCGAATAGCCCGATACCAGCACCAGTTCAGGATTGGTATTGACGACTACCCTGCCGGCGGCATCCAGCAAGGTCTTCTTTTGCTCTTCGCGGCCGTACAGGGTTTCCGGGATCATCAGCCGGCGCGATGCGTCGCGCGTGCCCAGCACAAACGGCGCAATGAAGGATTTCTCCGCCCACTGCTCCAGGCAGCGCGACAGGTCCGCCATGACGCCGGCTGCAGTCTGGTAGCGCATCTCTGCAGTCTTGGCCAGCAGCTTCATCACGATAGCCGACAGCATTTCCGGGATGTCCGGCCTGAGCCTGGATGGAGGGGTAGGCTGGCGAGCTATATGGCAATGCACCCAACCCATAGGGTCGCTGGCGCTAAACGGCAGGCTGCCGGTCAGCATTTCGTAAAAGGTGACGCCCAGCGCATACAGGTCACTGCGTGAGTCTACCGAGCGGTTCATCCTGCCGGTTTGCTCTGGCGCCATATAGGCGAAGGTGCCGGCAATCACCTCTACCGGCAGCGGCGCTTGTTGTTCGCGTGGTACCCGCGAGGCGATGCCAAAACCGGTAATGCGGGATATGCCGCTGGCCGCGTCTACCAGGAGATTGGCCGGCTTGATGTCTTTATGGATGATGTCCTGCTGGTGCAGGCGCCCAAGCGATGCGCATATGCCGACCGCAATCCGCAGGAACAAGGGTAGTTCGATGGCGCTGCCGAGCAACTGGTCCAGCGGCTGGCCGCCGACATCTTCCAGTATCAGCGTGGTTTTACCGCCGGTACTGATCAAGTCAAGCGGTTGCGCGGCCCAGCTTGGGTCAAGTTCGTGGCGCAGGTTGAATTCATGCTGCAGGCGCAACTGGACGGGCGTAGTCGGATGTTCAGCCGCGGGCTGAACAATCAATACCGGTTTTTGATCCCCGTTCCTGTAGCCGCGCGCCACGGTGAACTCGCTGTCCTTGCGCAGTTTCTGGGTCAGGGTGTATCCGTCAAACTTTAACATCCAATTGCCTTGTTTCTACCTGGTCTCGGCTTGCAAAATTTTTCATGGTGGCGACGCTGCCGCCGTTTGAATCATTGGTACTTTACTGGTATCTATGTACAGCAAGTGTTTAATTCAGTCTTGAATTGCAGCTTGAATTTTACTTTCCAACAACGTCTAAGTATGCCGGTTTTCCAGCGGTCTTTGCATTATTTATGCCTGGTTTTTATGGCGTGCATCGGCTTAAATAGTTTCTTTCCCGAATTCCATAGTATTCTTGCCATGTTTATCTATGCCTATCGGCAATTTGCCTGTCACTATCCCAGCGAGGAAACCTCATGCTAGCAGAATCATCGCGCCGCAACCCCAGCCTTCCGCAAAATGACAGCCCTGCGTCGCAGCAACTGCGCGCAAAACAACTGATAGACGCCAAACGGGAATATACCTGGAGCAACCAGGTGGTCAATTTGGTCGGCGTACCGATGAGTACAGCGGTGCCCGCCGCGGATCAGCCTACGCTGGAATGGCATGCGCTGGTCACCGAAGCCATGATCGAGGTGGGCAAGAACCTGCTGGCGACCAGGGTCAATGAAAAGCAGGGCTGGTTCGGCCGGCATCTGCAGGTCCAGGGTCAGATGGATGCGCTGCAGGGCTTGCTGGACAAGGCGAGGGATAGCAAGGAACCGGAGTCGCCGGCGTCCCGGGTCGACATGGTTGCCCAGATCGCCGTTGCGTTGGGCGAACTGAAGCTGGCGGAAGCAGTGCTGTTCCACGAGTCGGAACAGCCGGCCGCGGCGGACCTGCAAGCCTACAATGACTTGTTCAAGGAGATAGAGATACCGCAGATATCGAGCTCGTTCCAGAACGACGAGGTATTTGCGCGGCTGCGCGTCGCCGGCCCGAATACGATGCTGCTGAAAGGCATAGCCGGCCTGCCGGATAAATTCCCGGTCAGCGAGCAGCAGTACCAGCAAGTGATGGGCAAGCAAGACAGCCTGGCCAAAGCCGGCAGCGAAGGGCGCCTGTATTTGCTGGATTATGCCGAGCTGGATTATCTGGTCGACAATCCCGGCCTGTACAAGGGCAAGTCCAAGTACGTGTATGCGCCGTTTGCCCTGTTTGCCGTGCCTTTGGGCGGGCAGTCGCTGACGCCGGTGGCGATACAGTGCGGGCAAGACCCGCAGAAATTTCCCATTTTCCCGAAACCGGCCAGTTCGGATGCGCGCGCGCAATGGGGCTGGGAGATGGCGAAAGTGATAGTGCAGGTGGCGGACACCAATTATCTGGAATTATTCGTGCATCTGGCACGCACGCATTTGCTGATGGAAGCCTTCGCAGTCGCCACCTATCGCTGCCTGGCGTCGGAACATCCGCTGTACATGCTATTGCTGCCGCATTTTGAGGGCACGCTGTATATCAACAGCAAGGCGGCTTCCAGTTTGCTGGCGCCGGACTCGACCAACGACCACCTGTTCGGCACACCTGTCCAGTGCACGCAAAAATTGGCGGGCGAGGACAGGCTGGCGTATGATTTTTACGCGAATATGCTGCCGACCGATCTGGCTGCGCGCAAAGTCGACAATGCCGGCCAGTTGCCGGATTATCCCTACCGCGATGACGCCCTGCTGATCTGGGACGCCATCCACCGGTGGCTGACCGAATATGTCAGCATCTATTACAGCAGCGATGCCCAGGTCGTCGGCGATACCGAACTGGCCGCGTGGACTGCCAGCCTGATGGACGTGAATGAGGGCAATGTCAAAGGCTTTAAAGCCATCGCCACCAGGGAACAATTGACGGACGTACTGACGATGGTGGTGTTTACCGCGAGCGCCCAGCATTCGGCCGCCAATTTCCCGCAAAAATCGATGATGATGTATGCGCCGATGTTTTCCGGCGCAGGCTGGGGTGTCGTGCCTGAGGTACAGGCCGAATATACGCAGCAGGATTGGCTGGATATGCTGCCGTCCCTGTCGCTGGGGGGGGAGCAGATCAACCTGTTGAGCGTGCTCGGTTCGATCTACTATCGCCGGCTGGGCGACTACCGCAGCAATTATTCCCCCTATCCGGAATGGTTTGAGGATAGCAATGTTGCCGGCAACGACGGCCCGCTGATGCGTTTCCAGAGTGCGCTGCTGCAGGCAGAGGCCACCATCAACGCGCGCAATCTGAGGCGGCCTTCGCCTTATCCCTATCTGCTGCCCAGCCAGATCGCGCAGAGTATTACGATCTGACATCTTGAAGGAAAAAGCGGGCTTGCCGCCCGCATTTTCAATCTTGTTTTATTTTTTTCCCGTCTTCAGTTTCGCCTGCTCAAAGCGCTCCCTGGTCGTGTCTTCGTCACGTATGCCGAAGGAATAATTGGCTTCCAGCCACATCACATTGATGATGCCGAAGGCCAGGGCCAGTCCTACTCCCAGTATCCAGGTGAAATACCACATGATGTGCTCCGTTCTTGTTGGCCTAGTAGGCGGAATGTTCATTGTCCTTGATATGCTGCAGCGTTACCTTGCCGCGCATGACCCGGTATACCCAGCCCGTATACAGCACCACGATAGGCATCATGATCACGACCACCCAGAACATGATGCCCAGCGTGCGGTGGCTGGAGACCGCGTCCCATGCCGTCAGGCTGCTGTTCGGGTCCAGCGAAGACGGCATGATGAAGGGAAACATGGCGCTGGCCGCCGTCAGGATGATGCCGGCGACGGCTACGCCGCTGGCAATAAATGCCGGCAGCGATTTATGCATGCCGGTCAGCAGCAGGCACAGCACGGTCGCCGCTATCGTACAGCCCGGCACCAGCCATAGCAGCGGCCAGTGTGCATAATTGCCCATCCATCCGCCCGCCACTTTTTCTACTATCTTTGCCAGCGGCATGAAGGCTGTGCCGGCGGCCGGCATGCTGATGATGCGGTAGCCTTCTATGCTGGTGGCGATCCAGATGCCGGCGGCGACAAAGCAGACGATGGTCGCTACCGCCGCTGCGGCGGCGGCCTTGCGGGCGCGGGCGGCGATCTCGGCCTCGGTCTTCACTTGCAAGAAGCAGGCGCCGTGCATCGCCAGCATGGCGACGCTCAATATGCCCGACAGCAGGCCGAAGGGGGTCAGCAAGCCAAAGAAGCCGCCGTGATAAGTCACCCGCATGCTGTCGTCATAATTGAACGGCGTACCCAGCAGCAGGTTGCCGAAGGCCACGCCGAAAATCAGCGGCGGCACAAAACCGCCGACAAACAAGCCCCAGTCCCAGGCGTTGCGCCAGGCCGGGTTTTGCAGCTTGCTGCGATAATCAAAGCCGACCGGGCGGAAGAACAGCGCGAACAGCAATAACAGGATGGCGACATAAAAGCCGGAGAAGGCCGCGCCATAGACCAAAGGCCAGGCGGCGAACGTGCCCGCGCCGGCGGTCACCAGCCAGGTCTGGTTGCCTTCCCAGGTCGGGCCGACGGAGTTCAGCAGCACGCGGCGTTCCGCATCGGTCTTGCCGACAAACGGCAACAGCATGCCGACGCCCATGTCAAAGCCGTCAGTCACGGCAAAGCCTATGATCAACAGCCCGACAAAGCCCCACCAGATGATTTTCAAGGTTTCATAGTCAAAGATCATGATGCGGCTCCCGCTGTGTTTGCATTGCTCGTGTCCGGACCTGCAAGTTCTTCAAAATGGTATTTGCCGGTATGCAGGCTGCTCGGCCCTTGTCTTACATATTTGACCATCAGCATCATCTCTATCACCAGCAAGACGGTATAGAAACCGATGAAGCCGGCCAGGCTGAAATACAGGCTGGAAGGTTGCAGGCTGGACGCCGACAGATGGGTGGGCAGCACGCCGGAGATGGTCCACGGCTGGCGGCCGTATTCTGCGGTAAACCAGCCCAGTTCGGCGGCGACCCAGGGCAGCGGAATACTGATGACCGCCAGTTTCAGCAGCCAGCGCTGCGGCGCCAGTTGCTTGCGGATCAGGAAGTAAAACGATGCGGAGAAGATGGCCAGGAACAGCAGGCCCAGCGCCACCATCAGGCGGAAAGACCAGAACAACGGCCACACTTTGGGAATGGTGTCGTTGACGGCCATGCGGATTTGTTCAGGCGTGGCGTCTACAACCTTGTCGGTATATTTTTTCAGCAGCAGCCCAAAGCCGAGATCGGCCTTCAGCTTGTCGAAATCGGCGCGCGCCTCTGGCGACTTGTCGCCGGACTTCAGTTTCAACAGTGCAGCGTAAGCCAGCATGCCGTTGCGTATCCGGACCTCGTGGTCTTTCTTTAGATCCTTGATACCCTTGACTTCAGTGTCGGCGGAGCGGGTTGCAATCAGGCCCAGCACATACGGTATCTTGACCGCATAGTCGGTGCGTTCTTCCTTGTCGTTGGGCAGGCCGAACACGGTGATGCCGGCCGGCGCCGGTTCGGTATTCCACTCCGCCTCTATCGCCGCCAACTTGACCTTGTTGACCTCGCCGGCGGTATAGCCGGATTCGTCGCCGAGCACGATCACCGACAAGGTGGACGCCAGGCCGAAGCCGGCGGCCACCGCAAAAGAGCGCAGCGCAAAGGAGGTATCGCGCGCCTTCAGTAAATAGAAGGCCGAAATGCCGAGCACGAACATGGAAGCCGTCACATAGCCGGCCGCCACCGTGTGTACAAACTTGACCTGGGCGACAGGATTGAAAATCACGTCCTGCATATTCATCAGTTCCATGCGCATCGTCTCAAAATTGAACTCGGCGCCGACGGGATTGTTCATCCAGCCGTTGGCGATCAAAATCCACAGTGCCGACAGGTTGGAGCCCAGCGCCACCAGGAAAGTCACGCCCAGATGCTGTACCTTGGACAGGCGGGCCCAGCCGAAGAAGAACAGGCCGACGAAAGTGGATTCCAGGAAGAAGGCCATCATGCCTTCGATTGCCAGCGGCACGCCGAAGATGTCGCCCACATAGTGCGAGTAATAGGCCCAGTTGGTGCCGAACTGGAATTCCAGCGTGAGGCCGGTGGTGACGCCCATTGCAAAATTGATGCCGAACAACTTGCCCCAGAATTTGGTCATGTCGCGGTAGATTTCCTTGCCCGTCATCACATACACCGATTCCATGATGACCAGCACCCAGGATAATCCCAGCGTCAGCGGCACAAACAAAAAATGGTACATCGCGGTGGCCGCAAACTGCAGCCGCGATAAAGCGACGACTTCATCGATCGAGGTCATGGGGAGCCTTTGTCGGTAGTTTTGGGAATCTGGGGTGCGGCTGGAGCCAACAGGCCGGGCTGGATGTTTTGCGCCAGCAGATGCTGCTCCACTTGCGGAAGTGGCAGCCGCATCTTTTTAGCGGGCGGATCGGAAAAGAAAAATTTCCACAGCAGTGTCAGGATGACGATCTTTACCAGCAGCGCCAGCGTGATTTCCAGCGCTAGCGGCAGCCTGGTAAGGCGCGGCCAGCGGTGGAAGAGTGCGGATAAGGCGGATAAAGAAAACCTGTTCAGTCGCATGGACATAGGCCGCTTCCCCTATTTGAAATCTTCGCTGTCGTCCGTCTGATCGGCGGCGTCTTGCTGATCGCTGTTGCCTGTGCCGGAAAAACGGAATTTATCGCGCACGTCCAGCAGTTTCTTTACCTTGGAACCCATCTTCATCAAGGAAGTCAGGGTTTCCGGCGACAGGCGCTGTACATCGTCAAACCATGAGCTGGACAGCTCGATCAGGTCGTACATCTCACGCATGCGCTGCTGCGCGACGCGGTCGGCCTCGCTGGCCGGGTTTTCCAGCAGCGCATCGCGCAGCATGGACAGCGTCGGCTCAACCTCGCGCCGGCGGCGCTCTTCCAGCAGGGCCTTGAAAATATCCCAGATATCCTTGGGCGGCTCAAAGTACTCGCGGCGGTCGCCAGCCTGGTGCAGCAACTTGACTAGACGCCATGATTGCAATTCCTTTAATCCCATACTGACATTGGAGCGCGAAAAAGACAAGTATTCGGCGATCTCGTCGGCGTTCAGCGGTTTCGCCTGTACATACAGCAATGCATAGATCTGCCCCACAGTACGGTTGATGCCCCAGCGGCTGCCCATTTCTCCAAAATGCAGGATAAAGCGCTGCGCTAACGGGCTTAGTGGTGGGTTTGTCATTTTTCTTAATTATTGAATTTTCAGGAATTACTGAAAGTATAGAATGTTTACATCAATGCCTGCAATCGAAATTTGGCGAGGCCTCAATTTTCCGTTTGCATAGCTCTTGCTTGAAATACAATCCTGTTTGGTTTCCTGTTACCAGCCGCCGTCTTGTCTTATGTGCGCCTGGTGTCGAAGAAATAGTCCATAAGGTATGCCTATGCGTGCTGACGCGCTTATCGATGGCAAGTCGCGCCGGCTTTGGCCTGGCTCGCGGCATGGAACCTGCTGCTTGTCGCAAAGTCTATGCCCTTATAAGTGCGGGGCGGCAGAATCGCCTTGTTAGTGAAAAACTGAACCGGAGATTTGATCATGAATGCATTCGTCGCTTTTTTGCATCACCTGGCTTTTATCGCCATCATGGTGAGCCTGTCCGTTGAAATGCTGCTGTTGGCAGAACCCTTGACGCTGGGGGCGGCGCGGAAAATCCAGCGCCTCGATGCGGGATATGGATTGTCCGCCGGCCTGATCCTGGTGCTGGGTTTCCTGCGCGTGATGTATTTTGAAAAAGGCCCTGCCTATTATTCGCATAGCGGACCCTTCATCGCCAAGATGGCGCTGTTCCTGCTGGTCGGGCTCATATCGATCTACCCGACCATGGTCTTCCTGAAATGGGGAAAGTCCTTGAAGCAGGGCATCGTGCCGGAGCTGAGCCAGTCGCAGCGCAAAAAATTGCGCGGCGTCATCCACCTGGAGTTAACGCTGCTGGTGCTGGTGATCCTGAATGCGGCGCTGATGGCCAAGGGCATAGGCTATTTCGGAAGTTAAGCTTTTAAATCTCTGTGGCCGGCCTGATCATGTCTATATGGGGGATGTCGTCTTCCAGGTAGATGTCGGTCACGGTCTTGAAGCCGAATGAGCCATAGAATTTTTCCAGGTAGGCTTGCGCACCTATGCGTATCGCCTGGCCTGGATAAATCCGTTCCAGTTGCCTGATCCCTTCTGCGATCAGCGTCTTGCCGGCGCCGCCGCCGCGATATCCTTTTGTCGTGATCACCCGTCCCAAGGACGGTTCGGCGAACTTGATTCCCGGCGCCACGATGCGCAGATAGGCCGCTACCGTATTCTCGCCGGCCCAGCCTATGACATGGACCGCATCCAGGTCCAGCCCGTCCATGTCCAGGAAGGCGCAATTCTGTTCGACCACAAACACTTCGGAGCGGGCCGCGAATATCGCGTATTGCTGCGCTGCAGAGAGCTCGGCCAGGCGGGCGCATTGCCAGATGATGTCGGTTTGCTTATTTTGCATGATGGTAATGGGGGTGTTGGCAAAGCCATCGTGATGGTTTTGCTCAAAATGAAGATGATTTGCCGGTAATTATGCCTGAAGATCTTTTTACGTCGGCTACATCTGTTTAAACAAATGCGCATACACGCGGCTGACCTGCAGCTTGTCATCCGAGCCGTGCAGCTTCAGCGTCAGCTTGCCGGTTTCATCGCGGATCGCGGCCTGTACCTGCCTGGTATTGACGACAGTGCTGCGGTGTATCTGCCAGAACAGCTTGCCGTCCAGTTGCGGCAGCAGGTCTTTCAGGCTGGTGCGTATCAAGGAAGA
This sequence comes from Betaproteobacteria bacterium, assembly GCA_013287275.1. GTDB lineage: Bacteria > Pseudomonadota > Gammaproteobacteria > Burkholderiales > Burkholderiaceae_D > Undibacterium. The sequence continues at coordinate 43,245 of JABDED010000009.1, read as the reverse complement.
ATGCTCGGCCGTAACCACGTTGATGTATTTGTCGGTCGCTTCAAAATACAGCACGTCGGCGATCGGTATCATGCGGATCTGGTTGCCGACTGCCGCGCGTATCACTTCCAGCCGTTCTGCCGCGGCAGGCGCCTGCGGCATCAGGTTGCGCAACTGGCCGACCACCCGTTCCAGTTCGCTGGAGCGTTCATGGCCGTTATCCAGCCGGGCTTGCAGCCTGCCGACGGTTTTGCCGAGGCGTTCGTCATTGATGGGTTTCAGCACATAATCGGCGGCGGAGTGTTCAAAGGCCTGGATCGCGTACTCGTCATATGCGGTGACGAACACGATCAACGGAAAGGCTGAGCCTTCCGGCCATTCTTCCGCCAGTTCCTGCGCCACTTCCAGGCCGGTCTTGCCCGGCATCTTGATATCCAGGAACAGCACGTCCGGCAATTGCGCCAGCGCTTCCTGCACGGCGGCGACGCCGTTTTCCACCACCGCGCAAATCTGCAGGTCCGGCCACAGGCGTCCGAGTGCCTGCAGCAAGGCATAGGAGAGTATCGATTCGTCTTCAGCCACCAGGGCGCGTATCTGGGTCATAGGGTGTCAATGAGCTAGGGAAAACCAAAGGGCAGGCTAAGGCGCGCGACGACGCCGGCGGGTTGATTCGCTTCCAGTGCAAACGCCGCGCCCGGACCGTATATTGCCAGAATCCTGTCCCTGACATTGGCGTTTCCAATCCGGCCGCTGCGTTCGTTGATGTCGCCAGGTTTGGTTTCGGAATAATCGAAAGGCAGGCCCAGGCCGGTATCGGCGACCTCCAGATGCAGCGTACTGCCTTGCCGGCGGGCAGTCACGATGACGCTGCCGCCTTCCATCTTGGGTTCCACGCCGTGCTTGATCGCGTTCTCGACCAGTGGCTGCAGCAACATCGGCGGGATTTTCAGGCCTCGCAATTCTTCCGGCAGATCCAGCGTATAGCTCAAGCGTTTTCCCATGCGTATCGACATCAGCTCCAGGTAAGCCTTCATCAGCGTGAACTCTTGCTGCAGGCTGGTCTGGTTGGCGCGGGAAGAGCTCAGCGTGGCCCGCAGATACTGTATCAACTGGTCCAGCATATGTTGCGCGCGATTGGGGTCTATGCTGATCAGTGTTTGCAGATTGGACAGCGTATTGAACAGCATATGCGGCTCGATCTGGGCCTGCAGCAATTGCAGTTGCGCTTGCATCGCCTGCTTTTCTATCGCGGCGGTGCGCGCTTTTTCAGTTTCCGCGGCGGCTGTCAGTTCAGCCATTTTTCCCTTGTTCCAAAAAAACCAGGTCGCCAGCAGGCAGACAAGCACGGTAAAGATCAGGGTACCTATGCCGAATTCGCTGTGATAGTAGGTGACGCCGTGCAGCGGATTGCCGAGGATCAGATAGCCAAGGTTGAGGCCGGCGAACATCGCTATCGGCGCCGCGGCCAGACACAGCAGGTAGTACACGGGGCGGGACGGTTTGCGGTTGCCCCAGGCCAGGTAGACGCCGCCATTGATCAGCAAAAAGGCGCTATATCCTATGCACATCGAGAACACCAGGTTCTCGACAAATCCGTCGCCATTTTGCAGCAGAAAGGTCAGTACCACTCCGCATACTACATTGATCGCCGTCACCAACAGGAAATTGTCGCGTAGCTTGACAAGGAAAGCGTGCGAACGCAGGTAGTCCAGTAAATGAGTTTTTGTCGCCTGATTCATGCTATGCGGTAGTAGTGAAATGTTTTTATCGGAGTTTAGCGGGATTTATTCAGTTCATGCTGAATCATACGTTGTTTCCAGCTATTTCCAGGAGCGTGCGTCAGCACGGACAGGCCATGGAAGAACAGCCCTATGCCCCAACCGAACAGAGGCCAGATCGACCAGTTGCCATGGCCCAGTTGCAGGTTCAGCAGGATCAGGCCGGCATTTACCATCGTAAAAACGGCCAGGTGGATGATAAAGCCGATTTTGCGTTCTACATGACGTTTTGCCTGATCATAATTGATGGTGGTTTGCATGGCGGGCTCCTGATGTGGATGATGGGTTTGACGACTGATTTGATGGCTAAATTATCTATGCCCTAAGCTGCCGCCGACAGCAGAAAGCGACGACAGGAAGGATTTATGGCGTGAAATCGACGGAATTTGGAGCCGGCTGCATTTAAGAGTCGCGGGTAGGGAATATTTGCTGATATATTTGGCAACCTTGCAACAGGATTTGCCGGCGTTTCCACCGGCAGCCGACGGTTGTTTGCACATAAATCAAACCAATAAATCGAATCCGAGGAGATAAGGATGCCAGACAAGTCCATCAGTAAGCGTTTTGTATTGCCCATGGCATTGGCGATTGCCGCCGCACTGCCAGTGCTGGCGATGGCCGCAACTACCCAGGCTGCGCCCACGGTTGCCGAGGCCGAAAAATTCATCAAGGCGGCCGAGCAGAGGCTGGAAACCCTGGGTATCAATTCCAATCGCGCCGCCTGGGTCTATGAAACCCATATCACCGGCGACACCGAGGCCATGTCGGCGCAGGCCAGCGAACAGACGCTGACTGCCGCCAGCGAAATCGCCTTGCAGGCCCGCCGTTACAACAAGCTCAAACTGCCGGCCGATAGTGCGCGCAAATTGAAACTGCTGCAATTGAACCTGGTATTGTCGCAGGCAGCTGACCGGGAAGCGTATACGCGCCTGGCAACCACGCTGGCCGGCGAATACGGCAAGGCCAAGTATTGCAGCACACCGGGCGATGCCTCTTCCTGCAAGGACCTGGGCCAGCTGGAACAGATCATGGCAGACAGCCGCGATCCGGCCCAGTTGAAAGACGCCTGGATAGGCTGGCATAAGCAGGCGATCAAATACAAGGATAATTACGCGCAGTATGTGGCGCTGTCCAACAAGGGCGCGCGAGAGATGGGCTATGCGGATACCGGCGCTTTGTGGCGTTCGCAATACGATATGCCGCCGGAACAGTTCGCGGCAGAAACCGAGCGCCTGTGGCAACAGGTAAAGCCTTTGTACGATTCGCTGCACCTGTACGTGCGCCTGAAGCTGCGTCAGACTTACGGCCCGGACGTGGTGCCGAAAGAGGGTCCGATCCCGGCTCACCTGTTCGGCAATATGTGGAGCCAGACCTGGGACAACCTGTATCCGCTGCTGAAGCCGCAAGGGCAGAATACCTCGCTGGATGTGGGTGAAGTGTTGAAAGAGCGCAAGGTCGACGCGGTGCAGATGACTCGCTTTGCCGAGGGCTTCTACACCTCGCTGGGCATGGAAAAACTGCCTGCTTCTTTCTATGAAAATTCCATGCTGGTCAAGCCCCGCGACAGGGAAGTGGTTTGCCATGCTTCTGCCTGGGATATCGATACGCTGACCGATGTGCGCATCAAAATGTGCATCAACCCGACCACCGAAGATTTCACGACCATCCATCATGAGTTGGGCCATATCTACTATGACCTGGCATACCGCAAGCAGCCCGGTCTGTTCAAGAACGGCGCCAATGACGGCTTCCATGAGGCGATAGGCGACACCATTGCCTTGTCGATGACGCCGGAATATCTGAAGAAAATAGGCTTGCTGAACGAGGTTCCCGACCCGTCCCAGGATATCGGCGTGCTGTTGCACAGGGCACTGGAAAAAGTGGCTTTCCTGCCCTTCGGCTACCTGGTGGATCAATGGCGCTGGCAAGTCTATTCAGGCAAGGTGGAGCCCAAGGACTACGACAAGCTGTGGTGGGAATTGCGTGAAAAATACCAGGGCATAAAACGCCCGGCGGCGATGGAAGAAAACGGCTTTGACGCCGGCGCAAAGTATCACGTGCCTGCCGATACGCCTTACGCCCGTTACTTCGTCGCGCACATCTTGCAGTTCCAGTTCCACCGCGCCCTGTGCCGCGAAGCCGGCTATACCGGCCCGCTGAACCGCTGCTCCATTTTTGAAAACAAGAAAGCCGGCGCCAAGTACCAGGCCATGCTGTCCATGGGACAGAGCCGCCCCTGGCCGGAAGCGCTGAAGCAAGTCGCCGGAGAAGAAAAGATGGATGCTTCGGCGATCCTGGACTATTTTGCTCCGCTGAAAGTGTGGCTGGACGCCCAAAACAAAGAATTGTCCAGGCAATAGAGGATCGTCTACCTGGCAGAAAAAACGGCGGGCAATTTTTGCCCGCCGTTTTTTTTATTAAAATATTAGTTCACTATTATGCTTCGGCCACTTTCAAAATGAGCTTGCCGTTGTTTTCGCCTGTGAACAGCATCTGGAAAGTGCCGGGGAAGGTATTGAAGCCATCGACGATGTCTTCACGGGTTTTTAGCTTGCCGGAAGCTATCCAGCCGGCCATCACCATCGCCGCCTCTGCCGCGCGCGGATAATAGTCGGACACCATCACGCCCTTCATCGTGGCGCGCTTGACCATCAGGTTCATGTAATTGGCCGGCCCCTTGATCGGCGTCGTATTGTTGTACTGCGAGATGGCGCCGCAGATCACCACGCGTGCGCCGTGCGCCAGTTGCGCCAGCGCGGCATCCAGGATCTCGCCGCCTACATTATCAAAATACACGTTGATGCCGTCCGGGCAGTGTTTTTGCAGCGCCGCCCTGACGTCTTCACTCTTGTAGTCGATGGCGGCATCAAAACCCAGCTCTTCCGTCAGGTAGCGGCATTTGTCGGCGCCGCCGGCGATGCCGACTACGCGTGCACCCTTGATCTTGGCAATCTGCCCGACCACGGTGCCGACCGCGCCGGCTGCGCCCGAGACAACCACGGTGTCGCCCGCTTGCGGCTGGCCGACTTCCAGCAGGCCGAAATAGCCGGTCAGGCCCGGCATGCCCAGGCTGCTCAGGTAGGTCGACAGCGGCGCCAGTTTGGGATCGACCTTGGTCAAGCCCTGGCCGTTGGAGTATGCATATTCCTGCACGCCCAGCAGGCCGTTGACGTGATCACCGACTGCAAATTTGGGGTTGTTGGATGCAATCACGCGCCCGACCGCCAGCGCCCGCATGACTTCGCCCAGGCCTACCGGCGGGATATACGAAGCCTTGCTTTCATTCATCCAGCCGCGCATCGCCGGATCCAGCGAAATCTGCAGTATCTTGATCAGCACTTCACCCTCGGCAGGATCGCGTAATGTTTCCTCTGTGAAATTCCAGTCGCTGGCTTTGACATTGCCTACTGGGCGGGCGGCGAGGCGGAACTGGTGATTTGTCGTGTTCATGAATACTCCATAGGGTAAATGTGGTCAACCGGGTGGTCTTCTTTCGCTGCGGGCACTAATAGGTCCGATGGCGAAACGTCTTGCGATGGAATTCAGTATAGTCGGAAGATTGTTGCTTGATTAGTCTGTAATAAAGCATAATATTGTTGACTATAACGGGACAATATTGGAATGCCATGTTAAACCCTCAACACTTGGCCGCTTTTGCCAGCATCGTGCGCACCGGCAGCATCAGCAAGGCAGCAATACAGATGGGATGCGGCAAATCAGTGCTATCGCGCCAGTTGGCCCGGCTGGAACAAGACCTGGGCGCGCGGCTGATACAGCGTTCCACGCGCAAGCTGACCTTGACCCAGATAGGCGAGCAAGTCTTGCAGGAGGCGCTGCAGATAGACCGGGCGCTGAACAACATAGAACAGATGGCGGGGCAGCACCAGCAAGAGGTGAAAGGGCGGCTGCGGATTACTTGTCCCATGCCTGCCATCGGACATCTGGCGCCGCTGCTGACCGAATTTTGTCAACGCCATCCGCTGATCGAATTCACCTTGCTGGTGGAAGACAGGATGGTGGATTTGATCGCGGAGCAGATCGATGTGGCGATACGCGTAGCCCACCTGGAAGACTCCAGCCTGGTCGCGCGCAAACTGGCCGACAGCCAGCGCGTGCTGGCGGCCGCGCCGGCCTATCTGGCGCGCGCCGGCATACCGCTGGTGCCGGAAGATTTACGGCGGCATTCTTGCCTGGTGTATGCGGCCGGCGGCAAGGTATATGATGAATGGACTTTCATGCAGGATGGCGTCAGCAGCAAGGTCAAGGTCAGCGGCTGCCTGCAAGCCAACAACGGCGTGGCGCTGATTGCTGCCGCCTGCTCCGGCGCCGGTGTGTTGGTGATAGACCGCGTACTGGTGGCATCCCATTTCGCCAGCGGCGAATTGCAGGCCTTGCTGCCTGATTACCGGCTGATGCACGGTTCGCCTATCTATGTCGTGTATCCAGCGCGCGACTGGCTGGCGCTGAAGACGGCGACCTTCGTCGCCTTCCTGCAGGAGCGCCTGTTTGCCGACCTCTGAGAAGTACTCTGAAAAGCAGGGCAATCTTAAATGATGTGCCTGCTTTTCAAATCGGCCAGTTTTTCTTCGTCATAGCCCAGCAGTTCGCCCAGCACCTGCGCCGTGTGCTGGCCCAGCAAGGGGGGCGCACTGGAGGCCTGGGTCGGCGTGGCGGACAATTTCATCGGGCTGCCCACCAGCTTTACCTTGCCGGCGCTCGGATGCGGCAGTTCCACCAGCATGTCGCGCGCCAGCACCTGCGGGTTATCGAACACTTCATCCAGGTTATTGATCGGCCCGCAGGGCACGCCGGCGCTTTCCAGCAGGTCTATCCATTCCTGCTTGCTCTTTTGCTTGACCATGTCCATCAGCAGCGGCACCAGCTGGTCACGGTGCTGTACCCGGCGCGGATTGGTGAAATACAAGGGATCGTCAGCCAGCTCCGGGCGGCCGCCGGCTTGCACGAACTTGGCGTACTGGCTGTCGTTGCCGGCCGCCACGATGATATGCCCGTCGGAAGTGGCAAAGGTCTGGTAGGGCACGATATTGGGATGGGCGTTGCCCCAACGCTTGGGGGCGACGCCGCTGGCCAGGTAATTGGTGTTCATATTGGCCAGCATTGCCACTTGCACGTCCAGTAGCGCCATGTCTATGTACTGGCCTTCGCCGGTTCTGTCCCTGTGGCTCAACGCCGCCATCACTGCGATCGTCGCATACATGCCGGTCATCAGGTCGGCGATGGCGACGCCGGCTTTTTGCGGGCCGCCGCCGGGCAGGTCGTCACGCTCGCCGGTCAGCGACATGAAGCCGCCCATGCCTTGCACGATGAAGTCATAGCCGGCCCGATGCGCATACGGGCCGGTCTGGCCGAAGCCGGTGATCGAGCAGTACACCAGGTCCGGCTTCAGCTGTCTCAGCGAGTCATAGTCCAGGCCGTATTTCTGCAATTGGCCGACCTTGTAATTTTCCAGCACCACGTCGGATTGCTGCGCCAGTTCGCGGATGATCTGCTGGCCTTCTGCGGTAGCAATATCCACCGTGATTGCCTGCTTGCCGCGATTGGCCGCCAGATAGTAGGCGGCCTCGGTGGTATTGTGGCCGGCCTCGTCGCGCAGGAAGGGCGGCCCCCAGCTGCGGGTGTCGTCGCCGGTTTGCGGACGCTCGACCTTGATCACTGCCGCACCGAGGTCGGCCAGGTTTTGCGCGCACCAGGGACCGGCCAGGACCCGCGTCAAATCGAGCACCCGGATATGGCCCAATGCTGTCTTGTTCTGCATCTTGGATTATCCTATCTGTAAATCTATTAACAACAAGGTGGAATTCATGTGGCCTTATCCTAAGGTTGTCGCCCATCGCGGCGGCGGTACGCTTGCCCCTGAAAATACATTGGCAGCGATGCGGTGCGGCCTGGATCACGGTTTTCATGCGGTTGAATTTGATGTCATGTTATCAAAGGATGGCGTTCCTGTGCTGATGCATGATCCGGAATTCGGCCGCACGGTGCCAGGGAAGGGCGGTGTCGCACAAACCATGGCTGCCGATTTGCTGCAAATGGATGCCGGCAAATGGTTCAGTGAAACCTACACCGGGGAGACCGTGCCCACCTATGAAATGGCGGCGCTGTTCTGCCAGCAGTACGGCATCTGGATGAATGTGGAGATCAAGCCTGTTCCTGGTTTTGAAGTGGAGACCGGCAAGGCGGTGGCCAGGCTGACACGGCAGTTATTCAGTGCCGCGTTGCCGGCCAACCCATCGCTGATGCAGGCCCTGCCGCTGTTTTCGTCGTTTTCTTTCGAGGCGCTGATGAGCGCCAAACAAGAAACGCCCGGCATCCCGCGCGGATTCCTGACTGATACGATACAGCCCGACTGGCAGCAAAGGCTGCAGGCGCTGGATGCGCTTGCGCTGCATACCAACCACAAGCACCTGACGCCAGCACTGGCCGGCGCCGTGAAGCAGGCGGGCTACGGCCTGTTTTGCTATACGGTGAACCAGCCGGACAGGGCCAGGGCAATCATGGAATGGGGTGTGGATGCATTTTGCACCGACAGGATAGACTTGATTGCAGCGGATTTTCAGTGATGTGCGATGGCGCGTGGGGCGGCCTTAAGCTGTTACGAATGATTACACCGCTTACAGTTGTTGGGTCATCCATTCGACGGATGGCCTCGTTACTGGCTCATGGGCACGGTGCTCATCCAAAAATGAAAAACAACCACTTTGAAAGGCTCGCCAAATGACATCCGCCAAACTGATTTCCATCCTCGTCGCCAGCATGTTTGTCGCACCGGTTTTTGCGCAGAACACCAATACGCCGAATATCGATAAACGCCAGGAAGCGCAGCAAGGCCGCGTAGCCCAGGGTATCAACTCCGGCGCGCTGACTTCAAAAGAGGCGACCAACCTGGAAAAACGCGAAACCAAGATAGAAAACGACAAGGAAGCCGCCAAAGCGGACGGCAAGGTGACCAGGGCGGAACGCGCCAAGCTGCAGCACGAAGAAAACAAGGCCAGCAAGAAGATATTCGCGAAGAAGCACAATGCCCGCGTAGCCGTCCCGGCTACCGCCAGCTAAGACCCTTCAGGCATCCGGCCGCAAAACCCGCCCTGTCGTGCAGACAGGGCGGGTTTTGTGTTTTATGAGCTAATTTAGAGGAAGTTATCACGTATAATCAAAGGCTAACTTCTTATTTTCAATTAGATATCACCCTAACAAACCATATGAACTCGTCAGAAATTCGCGATAAATTCCTTAGCTTTTTCGAATCTAAAGGCCATACCAGGGTGCGTTCTTCCAGCCTGATACCCGGCAATGATCCTACCCTGCTGTTCACCAATTCCGGCATGGTGCAGTTCAAGGATGTGTTCCTGGGGCAGGACAAGCGCAGCTATACGCGGGCGACGACGGCGCAGCGCAGCGTGCGCGCCGGCGGCAAGCACAATGACCTGGAAAACGTCGGTTATACCGCGCGCCATCATACTTTCTTCGAAATGCTGGGCAATTTCTCGTTTGGCGACTACTTCAAGCGCGATGCAATCCACTATGCGTGGGAATTGCTGACTGTCGTATATGGCTTGCCAAAAGATAAACTGACAGTCACCGTCTACCAGGAAGACGACGAAGCCTACGGCATCTGGCAAAACGAGATCGGCGTGCCGGCAGAACGCATCATCCGCATCGGCGACAATAAGGGCGCCCGTTATGCTTCTGATAATTTCTGGCAAATGGCCGATACCGGCCCTTGCGGCCCCTGCAGCGAGATTTTTTACGACCACGGCGCGGAAATCTGGGGCGGTCCGCCGGGGTCTCCTGACGAAAACGGCGACCGTTTCATCGAGATCTGGAACCTGGTGTTCATGCAGTTCAACAAAGATGAGCAGGGTGTGCTGCATCCCTTGCCGAAGCCTTGCGTGGATACCGGCATGGGCCTGGAACGCATTGCCGCGGTATTGCAGCACGTGCATTCCAACTATGAGATCGACACTTTCCAGAACCTGATCAAGGCCGCTGCGCGCGAAACCGGCTGCGCCGACCTGGCAAACAATTCGCTGAAAGTGATCGCCGACCACATCCGCTGCGCCGGCTTCCTGATTGTCGACGGCATCATCCCCGGCAACGAAGGGCGCGGTTATGTGTTGCGCCGGATTACCCGCCGCGCGCTGCGCCATGGCCACAAGCTGGGCCAGACCCAGCCGTTTTTCTACAAGCTGGTGGCTGACCTGGTCAAGGAAATGGGCGTGGCCTATCCTGAACTGGCCGAGGCCGGCGAGCGCGTCGCGCAGGTGCTGAAGCAGGAAGAAGAACGTTTCGGCGAAACCCTGGAACACGGCATGAAGATACTGGAAGCGGCACTGGCCAAGGACAGCAAGCAGTTGGACGGCGATACCGCTTTCACGCTGTACGATACTTACGGCTTCCCGCTGGACCTGACCGCCGACATTTGCCGCGAGCGCAATATCGTGCTGGATGAAGCCGGCTTCGACGCGGCGATGGAACGCCAGAAGCAAACCGCGCGCGCGGCCGGCAAGTTCAAAATGGCGGCCGGCGTCGAGTACAGCGGCGACAAGACCAGGTTCGTCGGTTACGACAGCCTGAGCCACCAGAGCAAGGTAGTGGCTCTGTACATCGACGGCGTTGCCGTCAATGAAATCAAGGCCGGCCAGCAGGCTATCGTGGTATTGGATACCACGCCTTTCTATGCAGAGTCCGGCGGCCAGTGCGGTGATTCCGGCGTGCTGGCGGTCGAATCCGGCGCGGTGTTTGAAGTCGCGGATACGCAAAAAATCCAGGCCGACGTGTTCGGCCACCACGGCATATTGCAAACCGGCTCGCTGGCTGTCGGCCAAAGCGTCAAGGCGCAGGTGGCAACCCAGGTGCGCGCGCAAACCGTGCGCAACCACTCGGCGACCCACCTGATGCACAAGGCCCTGCGTGAAGTGCTGGGCTCGCATGTAGCGCAAAAAGGCTCCCTGGTCGATCAGGAAAAAACCCGCTTCGACTTCAGCCATAATGCGCCGATGACGGCCGACGAAATCCGCCGGGTGGAAGCGATCGTCAACCGTGAAATCCTGGCCAATAATGCTGCGCAGGCGCAGGTGATGTCGTTTGACGATGCGGTCAAGGGTGGTGCGATGGCACTGTTCGGTGAAAAATACGGCGACGAAGTGCGCGTGCTGGATATCGGCTTCTCGCGCGAATTGTGCGGCGGCACCCATGTATCGCGCACCGGCGATATCGGCCTGTTCAAGATCGTTGCCGAGGGCGGCGTGGCGGCAGGTATACGTAGGGTAGAGGCCGTTACCGGTGAAGTGGCACTGGCCTTGGTGCAAAACCTGAGCAACCGTGTCAATGAGGCCGCAGCGGCGCTGAAATCCCAGCCGGAAGAGTTGACACAACGCATAGTACAGGTTCAGGATCATGTTAAATCCCTGGAAAAAGAACTGGCCGCATTAAAATCAAAACTGGCCGCCAACCAGGGAGATGAACTGGTGGCGCAGGCGGTCGACGTCAAAGGCATCAAGGTGCTGGCGGCGACGCTGGATGGCGCCGATGTCACGGCGCTGCGCGAAACCATGGACAAGCTGAAAGATAAACTGAAGACTGCGGCGATCGTTCTGGCGGCTGTGAACGACGGCAAGGTCAGCCTGATCGCGGGCGTGACTGCGGATTCCACATCCAGGGTCAAGGCTGGCGAGCTGGTCAATTTCGTGGCGCAGCAGGTAGGCGGCAAGGGCGGTGGCCGTCCTGACATGGCTCAGGCGGGCGGTACCGATCCTGCCGGCTTGCCGAAGGCGCTGTCAGAAGTCGCAACCTGGATTAGTGAACGCTTATGATCTATATACGCCGCGCCGAACCGAATGATGCCGCCCAGATTCAACGGGTGTATGCAAGTACCAATACCTATGCTGGAACTTTGCAACTGCCGCATCCTTCGGTGGAGATGTGGCAGGAAAGGCTGACGCAACGCAGCCCGGATGACATCTTGCTGGTGGCGGTATATGACGGTGTGCTGGTCGGCACCGCCGGTTTGCATGTGGAAGGCAAGGCGAGGCGCCGTCATGCGGCGTCAGTCGGCATGGGCGTTGCGGATTCGTTCAGCGGGCGCGGCATAGGCACCGCGTTGCTGGCCGAACTGCTGGGCCTGGCGGACAACTGGATGAACCTGCTGCGTACCGAGTTGACGGTATTTACCGACAATGCGCATGCGATCCACCTGTATAACAAATTCGGCTTCGAAGTCGAAGGTACCTACCGCGCCTATGCGCTGCGCAACGGCGCCTATGTCGACGCGCATGCGATGGCGCGCCTGCACCCCAAGCAGCCCCGCATTCCGGTGACCGGGCGCTGATGCTGAGATGCAATCCATGGAATTGAAATTCTGTCCGGTGTGCGCGGCATCGCTGGTGCTGCGCCAGGACCAGCATGAGGCCGGCAGGCAGCGGCTGGCTTGTCCCGAAGGGCACTGGACGTACTGGGACAATCCGTTGCCGGTGCTGGCTGCGCTGGTTGAAGTGGAAGGCCGCATCCTGCTGGCCCGCAATGCGGCCTGGCCGGAGAAGATGTTTGCGCTGATCACCGGTTTCATGGAGCGCGGGGAAACGCCGGAGCAGGGCGTGGCGCGCGAATTAAAAGAAGAGACCAACCTGGATGCCGATCAGATCTCCCTGATAGGCGTGTACGAGTTCATGCGTAAAAACGAGGTTATCCTCGCCTACCACGTCAAGGCCAGCGGCGACATACAGCTATCGGAAGAGCTGGTCGAATTCCGCCTGGTCTCTCCTGAAAAGCTGCGCCCCTGGCACGCCGGCACCGGTTATGCAATGGCTGACTGGATGCGGGCGCAGGGGCTGGATCCCGTCTTCATGGACTGGCCGACAGGCTAAAATAAAGATAAATTACCGTCTCAGTATGTCTTTTTTCACCAATATTGTGCAAATTTGTTGTGAATAGATTACTGAGATTGTAGAAGTGTGTTGCGTTGCACCATCAAGGTAAAATTTCCGGTAGAATTGGTGCATCAATTGTTTAGCGAATTTGTTTATTCAATTAGTTTTATCCTGCCACTGGAAACATCATGCAATTCAATAAAGAACTGGACGCGCGTGGACTGAATTGTCCGCTTCCAATTTTGAAAACCAAAAAAGCCCTGGCCGATATGATTACCGGCGAAGTGTTGCGGGTGATCGCAACCGATCCAGGCTCTGTCCGCGATTTCAAGGCCTTTTCCAAGCAGACCGGCAATGAATTGCTGTCCCACATGGAAAACAGCCAGGAATACGAATACTTCATCAAGCGCAAGTAAGATCTACCTGCTCTTGCAGCATCGCTGGAAAAATGTATAAGCCCGCAAGGCCTGCTTTGCGGGCTTTTTTGTTGCAAAATTTGCATTTCAGCCTGTGCGGCGCCCCGCATTAGGCGTAGCGCTCTAGCTCGGATGTGGCTTGAAGCGAACGATCGTGCTAAATTGTGCGACGAGTTGTTAAATTCGTTTTATAATCGCTGGAGTTTACGTATACGTCAATTCGCCCCGCCGTGCCATCCTGTATCAATTGGCTGCGGGCGCTTGATTTATCCGGGCTGTTGCGAAATAGGCTATGCTGCCAGCTATATGGCGTGCGCAGGGCAGGCTTGGCAAGCGGACCTCGCGGGCGGGCCTCGCAGGCAGGCCTATTTCGCAACATCCTTTTAGATTCACAATCCGTATCACCATCTCTGTTCAAATATCAGCTTAAATAAAGGCAGACCCATGAAAGTCCTGGTACCAGTCAAACGTGTCGTCGACTATAACGTCAAAGTGCGCGTCAAATCCGATGGCTCTGGCGTTGATATCGCCAATGTCAAAATGTCGATGAATCCTTTCGATGAAATCGCCGTAGAAGAAGCCATGCGCCTGAAAGAGGCCGGCGTGGTGACTGAAGTGGTGGCTGTCTCCTGCGGCGTGGCCCAATGCCAGGAAACCCTGCGTACTGCAATGGCGATCGGCGCCGATCGCGGCATCCTGGTGGAAAGCGATGCAGAACTGCAGCCGCTGGCTGTCGCCAAGCTGCTGAAAGCGCTGGCTGACAAGGAACAACCGCAACTGATCATCCTCGGCAAACAGGCGATCGACGACGATTGCAACCAGACCGGCCAGATGCTGGCTGCGCTGCTGGGCTGGCCGCAAGCGACGTTCGCCTCCAAGGTGACCGTTGCCGACGGCAAGGCCAGCGTCACGCGCGAAGTGGATGGCGGCCTGGAAACACTGTCGCTGACTTTACCGGCGATCATTACCACAGACTTGCGCCTGAACGAGCCGCGCTATGTGACCCTGCCTAACATCATGAAGGCCAAGAAAAAGCAGCTGGACAATGTCAAGCCCGCCGACCTGGGCGTTGATGTCGCTTCCCGCGTGAAGACCCTGAAAGTAGTGGAGCCGCCTAAGCGTTCCGCCGGTATCAAGGTGCCTGACGTGGCGACGCTGGTTTCCAAGTTGAGGAACGAAGCCAAGGTAATCGGTTAATCCTGCTGCGCGTGATTTAAGCGCAGGATTTCAAGAATAATTTTTGCGGCAATGCCAATATCTTTGCCCCGACTTCAATGCTAATGTGGAAGACATCATGACTACACTCGTCATCGCTGAACACGACAATGCGTCCCTGAAGGGAAGCACCTTAAACACCATCACTGCTGCCAGCCAATGCGGCGGCGACGTCCACGTACTGGTGGCCGGCCATAACGCTGCCGCGGCAGCGCAGGCTGCAGCCCAGGTAGCAGGCGTCACCAAGGTATTGCTGGCCGATGCGGCGCACTTCGCCGATGGCCTGGCCGAAAATGTTGCAGAGCAGGCCCTGGCTATCGCTTCCGCTTACAGCCACATCCTGGCGCCGGCCACCGCCTACGGCAAAAATATCCTGCCGCGCGTTGCCGCCAAGCTGGACGTATCGCAAATCTCGGAAATCACCAAGGTCGATGCGCCTGACACTTTCGAGCGCCCTATCTATGCCGGCAATGCGATCGCTACGGTGCAATCGACTGATGCAATCAAGGTCATCACCGTGCGTACTACCGGTTTTGACGCTGCCGCGACAGGCGGCTCCGCTGCGGTGGAAACTATCGCCGTGGTAGCCGATTCCGGCAAATCCGCCTTCGTATCGCGTGAAGTCGCCAAGTCCGACCGCCCTGAGCTGACTGCTGCCAAAGTGATTGTTTCCGGCGGCCGCGGCATGGGCTCCGGCGACGCTTTCAAATTGCTGGAGCCGTTGGCAGACAAGCTGGGCGCCGCCATGGGTGCGTCCCGCGCGGCGGTGGACGCAGGCTATGTGCCGAATGACTGGCAGGTCGGCCAGACCGGCAAGATCGTTGCTCCTCAGTTGTACATCGCGGTCGGCATCTCCGGCGCGATCCAGCATCTGGCCGGCATGAAAGATTCGAAGACCATCGTCGCGATCAATAAAGATCCAGAAGCGCCGATTTTCTCCGTGGCCGACTACGGCATCGTCGGCGACTTGTTTGAAATCGTTCCGCAACTGGTTGCCGAACTGGGTTAATTAAAAAATGGCGGGCGCCGAGCCCGCCGCAGCTACAGGGACAGGTAACAGGTTTGAAATGATCGAGCCTTAGCCTGTCCTTTTCTTTTGGAGACATGGAGTAAAAATATGAGCTACGTCGCCCCGTTGAAAGACATGTTGTTCGTGATGAATGAGCTGGCCGGTTTGGCAGCTGTGAATGCCTTGCCAGGCTGTGAAGATGCAACACCGGAAACCGTGGAAGCAGTGCTGGAAGAAAATGCGAAATTTACCGGCGAAGTAGTCGCCCCTTTGAACTGGGCCGGCGACCAGGCTCCCAGTTACTGGAAGGAAGGCAGCGTCTTCACCACCAAGGGCTTTAAGGAAGCCTTCAAGATGTACGGCGAAGCCGGCTGGCAGGGTGTGCAACATCCTGTCGAATTCGGCGGCCAGGGTTTGCCTAAGCTGGTGGCGACTCCGTGCATAGAAATGCTGAACTCGGCCAACCTGTCTTTTGCATTGTGCCCTTTGCTGACCGACGGCGCGATTGAGGCCCTGCTGACGGCTGGCACCGATGAACAAAAAGCCATCTATCTCGAAAACCTGATCACCGGCAAATGGACAGGCACGATGAACCTGACCGAGCCGCAAGCCGGCTCCGACCTGGCAATGGTGCGCACCCGTGCCGTGCCGCAGGGCGACGGCAGCTACAAGGTGTTCGGCACCAAGATATTCATCACCTACGGCGAACACGACATGGCCGAGAACATCGTCCATCTGG
Organism: Betaproteobacteria bacterium; assembly: GCA_013287275.1. Classification (GTDB taxonomy): domain Bacteria; phylum Pseudomonadota; class Gammaproteobacteria; order Burkholderiales; family Burkholderiaceae_D; genus Undibacterium. The sequence goes on along the minus strand of JABDED010000009.1, from coordinate 27,223 downwards.
TGCTGGCCCGTACGCCGGATGCGCCGGAAGGCGTCAAGGGCATTTCGCTGTTCATCGTACCCAAGTTCCTGGTGAATGCCGATGGCTCCCTGGGCGCGCGCAACGACGCGCATTGCGTATCCATCGAGCACAAGCTGGGCATCAAGGCCAGCCCTACCGCGGTATTGCAGTTCGGCGATCACGGCGGCGCGATAGGCACGCTGGTCGGTGAAGAAAACCGCGGCCTGGAATACATGTTCATCATGATGAATGCCGCCCGTTTTGCCGTGGGCATGCAGGGTGTTGCGGTGGCCGAACGCGCCTACCAAAAGGCCGTCAGCTATGCCAAGGACCGCGTGCAGTCGCGCGACCTGGCTGGCTCCGCCGGACCGGTAACCATCATCCACCATCCCGACGTACGCCGCTTGCTGATGTCGATGCGCGCGCAGACCGAGGGCGCGCGCGCCTTGGCGTATGTGGCGGCAGCGGCCAGCGATGCAGCGCATCACCATACCGATGAAGCGACCCGCAAAGCCAACCAGGCTTGCTATGAATACCTGGTGCCCATCGTCAAGGGCTGGTCCACCGAGATGTCGCTGGATGTGACATCGACCGGCGTGCAGGTGCACGGCGGCATGGGCTTTATCGAGGAAACCGGCGCCGCGCAGCACTATCGCGATGCCAGGATCCTGACCATCTACGAAGGCACCACGGCGATCCAGGCGAACGACCTGGTGGGCCGCAAGACTGCGCGCGACGGCGGTGCGACAGCCAAGGCCCTGATTGCCCAGGTGCGCAAGACCGAAGCCGAACTGGCCGCGGTGACGTCGGACGACCTGGCGGCGATCCAGCGCCAGCTGGTGGCCGGCTCCAGCGCTCTGGAAGAGGTGGTGAGCTATGTTGCCGCTAACTTCAAGACCGATATCAAGGGTGTGTTTTCCGGCAGCGTGCCTTACCTGAAACTGGCGGGCATCGTACTGGGCGGCTGGCAGATGGCGCGCGCGGCGCTGATAGCACACCAGAAACTGCAGGCGGGCGAGGGCGATGCCAAGTTCTACCAGGCAAAAATTGCGACGGCGCGCTTCTTTGCCGATCACATCTTGTCGGCGGCGCAAGGCATACGCACGTCCATCGTCGAAGGCAGCGCAGGCGTAATGGCTATCCCTGAAGACATGTTCTGATCGTGTTGATCCGGCAATAAAAAAGCGGCCCCTTGTCATAAATGATAAGGGGCCGCTTTTATCCTGTATGGCAAGCTGCGCCAGGCACGCTTGCGCGTTGCGGTTTGTTTAGCCGTAGGCGCCGCCGGTATACAGCAAATCAAAAGTGCGGGCCAGCACGGCAATCAGGATGCCGGCGCCTATGCCTACCGTAAACACCAGGATCAGTGCCAGCAGCCAGGAAGAATCGCTGCTCTGTCCCGAGGCCGGATTGTATTTGGCATCCCATTTTTCATCCGGGGTGAGGCCGAGCACCAGCGCTTCCAGCACGCTGACCAGCAGCGACAATACCAGCAGGCTGTAGGTCAGCAGCATGGGCAGGCCGAAGTACAGGTTGCCCAGGATGACGGATATGGGCAGCGTGACAAAGTGCAGCCAGCCGGCCTTATCTTTCCACCCGCGCAAGTAAAAGCGGTGCACGCCTATGCTGCCCAGTGCAGCGGCCAGGAAGGTCGCAAGGGTTTTGTTTTTATGGGTGTTTTTCATTGTTTCTGGTGGTTGACGCTGGCGAAAGCATGATTCTAGTGCAAGGGCGGGGTGCGCGCTGTTATAAATTGCCGGACTGCACACCCGAATCTGCTTGCTCGTTATGTTTTTTGTATTAAATTTGTAGGGGAATAGCCACTGTTTGCAGTTCAGACCGGGATAGCCCTTGCGGCCTGGGCCATAAACGGGCTATAATTTGCGGCTTTTTCCGCGTTTAGAACTTTTTTGGAAATATTATGGTCGTTATTCGTTTAGCTCGTGGTGGTGCAAAAAAGCGCCCTTTCTACAATATCGTTGCAACTGATTCACGCAATCGTCGTGATGGCCGTTTCATCGAGCGTATCGGTTTTTACAATCCGGTAGCAACAGGCAATGCTGAGACAGTACGTGTCGCTCAGGATCGTCTGGCTTACTGGCAAGGCGTTGGCGCACAATTGTCGCCAGCTGTTGCTCGTCTGGTGAACAAGGCTGCAGCTTAATTTTTGGCTGATATGTCTGTTGGTGGAGTGCGTGTTCCTGAAGATTTGATCCTCGTGGGTTATGTCTCGGGAGCATATGGCATTCATGGCTGGGTAAGAATACGTCCTTATTCATCGGAAGCCGATGCGCTGTTATCGGCCAAGACCTGGTGGCTGGACAAGCCTGATTTGCACGACGTTGAGCGCCTGGAAGTCAAAATCCATGGTGAAGATGTCGTTGCCCGGCTGGTTGGTGTTGCCGGCAGGGATGCTGCAGAGGCGCTGAAGGGCGCGACTGTCAAGATTTCCCGTAGCCATTTTCCCGCCTTGCCTGATGGTGAATTCTACTGGCTGGACCTGATAGGTTTGTCGGTAGAGAATTTACAGGGTGAAAGCCTGGGCCTGGTCAGGGACTTGATGGATAACGGTGCGCACCCGATACTTCGCGTGGCCGCTGCCGATATCCCGGAAGCCGAACTCTCCAAGCATGAGCGCCTGATCCCGTTTGTCGACAGCTTCGTCAAGGAAGTCGATCAAAAGGGTAAAAAAGTCATTGTCGACTGGGGCCTCGATTTTTAGTGTATGTGTCAGGAAAGGCAGTGTGATGAGATCAGAAAGCATGAACAATGCAGTTTGATGTCATAACATTGTTTCCCGAAATGTTCGCTGCTCTGACGCAATCCGGGGTGACCCGGCGCGCATTCGAGCAAAAAAAATGTGAGCTGGCCTTGTGGAATCCTCGCGACTTCACAACGGACAGGCACCGTACCGTGGACGACAGGCCGTATGGCGGTGGTCCTGGCATGGTGATGCTGGCCAAGCCCTTGCAGGCTGCCATAGAGGCGGCCAAGGCGCGGCAGTTGCAGAATGTGCCGACGGCACCGAAGGTGATTTACCTGTCGCCGCAAGGCAAACAGCTAACGCACCAGCGGGTGATGGACATGACCAGCCTGTCGGGCGTGGTCTTGCTGTGCGGCCGTTACGAAGCGGTGGACCAGCGTTTGCTGGATCGCTATGTCGATGAAGAAATCAGCCTCGGCGATTTCGTGCTGTCCGGTGGAGAGTTGCCTGCGATGGCGCTGATGGATGCGGTAATCCGGCAATTGCCCGGCGTACTGCACGATGATACTTCGGCGTTGCAGGACAGCTTTGTCAACGGTTTGCTGGATTGCCCGCACTACACCAGGCCCGAAGTGTTTGAGGATACTGCCGTGCCTGCAGTGCTGTTGGGCGGCAATCATGCTGAAATTGAAAAATGGCGGCGTGAACGCTCACTGGAAGCCAGTGTGCAGAAGCGGCCGGATTTGATACGGCAGGCGCGCGAAGCAGGTTTGCTGACGCGCAGTGACGAAAAGTTTTTGAGCAGTTTGCAGTAAGTAGTCGCCGGGTTGCAAGGCCCGGCAATAAGCGCGGACTTCGGTCCGCATGTTAAACCCCATCCTCTACTGAGCCTGAAGATCGCAAGATCATTCTGCAGCGTCAGCAAGATGGTATTCGGAGTGTGAAAAATGGATCTGATCCAAAAATTAGAGCAAGAAGAAATTGCTCGCCTCGGCAAGAACATCCCTGATTTCGCCCCAGGCGACACGGTAGTTGTCAGTGTTAACGTAGTTGAAGGTACGCGCAAACGTGCCCAGGCTTACGAAGGCGTTGTGATCTCCCGTCGTAACCGCGGTTTGAATTCCAACTTCATCGTTCGCAAGATTTCATCTGGTGAAGGCGTTGAGCGTACATTCCAATTGTATTCTCCGCTGATCGCTTCGATCGAAGTCAAACGTCGCGGTGACGTACGTCGCGCCAAGTTGTACTACCTGCGTGAACGTTCAGGCAAATCTGCTCGTATCAAAGAGAAATTGCCAAGCCGTAAGACAGCCGCTGCAAAAGCAGAGTAATATTTGCTTTGATGGTGTGTTGAAAAGAGGGATGCCAGCCGGTATCCCTTTTTTGTTTTGCAGGAGACATGGTTGGCCAAGCTTCTTTTTAATCCCGAACAGTTGCCGATACTGTCGGTCGCCGACGAGGGGGCAATCCCCGAGCATCGTTTGACTGCAGACTGGCTGCGGCAGCATTTTGCCGATTTGCCGAAGTGGTCGGTGGAAACCGGCGACGAGCAATTACTGGCGGCAATCGAAACCTTCCGGCCGGCGTCGGTGCTGATCCCCATCGTGATCCGCGAGCAAGGCCTGAGCCTGCTGCTGACGCACCGGGCGGCGCACCTGAATGACCATGCCGGGCAGATCAGTTTTCCCGGCGGCCGTTTTGAAGAGGTTGATGTATCACCGGTAGAGACCGCATTGCGCGAGGCGGAAGAAGAGATAGGCCTGGATCGCCGGCGGGTAGAGGTGTTAGGCAGTTTGCCTGAATATAAAACCGGTACCGGCTACCAGGTGACGCCGATTGTTGCGCTGCTGCACCCTCCGTTTGAATTGAAAGCCGATCCGTTTGAGGTCGCCGAAATATTCGAGGTGCCGCTGGCCTTCCTGATGAACGGCGGCAATCACCAGCGCCGCGCATTCCATTTGCCGGACGGCGGCGGCCGACGGGTATTTTACGCCATGCCCTATCAGCATCATTTCATCTGGGGGGCTACCGCAGGCATGCTGCGCAATCTGTTTCATCTGTTACGCGCCTGAAACCGGTTCATGGCTGCTTCAATAGCAGCGAGGCAACGAACGGGCTTCATAATCCGGCAGAATCAGTTTACACTTGCCGCATTTGCAAATTGATTCTATTCCTATCGTGAACGCCACCGGTTGATACAAACTGATCGATACCATAACCCATGACATTTCTTTCCATACTTTTCGCCCTGTTGATCGAGCAACTGAAGCCCTTGCGGGCAGATAATCCGATTTACCTGCAGGTGCAGAACCTGGCGATCAGGGTGGAGGCATGGTGCAATGCGGGCAAAGCCAGCCATGGGCGCCTGGGATGGTGGGTTGTCGTTGCCGGTTTGATGATACCGACCGCGATCATCTACGGCATCTGCCTGTACCTGAGCCCGTTTGCGGCCTTTGCCTGGAATATCCTGATCGTCTACCTGACGCTGGGCTTTCGCCGCTACAGCCACTATTTTACGTCGATACAGCTTGCCCTCAGTTCCGGCGACGAAGACGCTGCCAGGACCTATCTGGCCGAATGGACCAAACTCGATACCGCAGGAATGGATGTGTCTGAAATTTCCCGTATCGCCGTGGAGAGGGCGCTGATCGCAACGCACCGCAATGTGTTCGGCGTATTTTTCTGGTTCCTGATGCCGCTGGGGCCGGCCTGTGCCGTGATGTACCGCGTGGCTGAATACCTGGCCAGGGCCTGGACCGAACCCGATCATATGAAGAATGAAGAGTTCGGCATCTATGCGACCAAGGTCTTTTACTGGATAGACTGGGCGCCTGCGCGCCTGACCGCCGTCGCTTTCGCCGTGGTCGGCAACTTTGAAGACGCGATCTATTCGTGGCGCAATTATGCCGACCGCTGGTCGGATGAAGTCGTGGGCATCATCCTTTCCGCCGGCGGCGGCGCCTTGGGCGTGCGGCTCGGTGAGCCGGAAGAAAAAGCGATGATACTGCAGGCGGACGCCACAGCAGTCGATGTTGACAGCCTGGAGCTGGAAAGCCAGCCGGGCACGGAGGCGTCGCCGCGAGCCCTGCAAAGTGCGGTCGGCCTAGTATGGCGCGCCTTGCTGTTATGGATGTTATTGTTATTACTACTCAGCATCGCAATGTGGCTGTAACCCGCGCCAGTGGAGTGGGTTTTGCTAAATTGCTAAAGGCCTGTTATCAATCCGGAAATGGATGGATAACAGGCCTTAGTCTTTCAACTATCTTTAAATGCACTATATTGATGTGAGACTAATTGTTCCACCGCAGACGCATCAATTTCAGGTGTGATGATGTGGGATTCAAGTCTTCTATAAGATATAATACTGGGGACGCATCGCGATAAAGTAACGGAGATGCGTGACAGTAATTTGAAATCTTGGTGCAGGGGGTTATACGCCCCCATTCATCCGTAACCGCGAGCCGACCACATGGCCGATCCCACTAAAGATCAAACACCGATACGCGAGTTTTTCATCCAGGGCCTGACCAGCGATGGAAGACAATTCCGTCCCAGCGACTGGGCTGAACGCCTGGCCGGGGCGATGTCCTGCTTCAATCCGGACGCCGGCAGGAATGCCCATCTGCAATACTCCCCCTACGTGCGTCCAATTTTGCTGAATGGCGTGCGTTCCGTGGTCGTCAATGAAGCACTGCGCGAAATTGAACCGCTGGCTTACCACTTCGTGGTCAGTTTTGCCAAAGACAATGATTTGCAAATCATCGATGCCTGCCTGTTGCCTGACGCGCCTCCCGCTGCAAAATAAACTCAAGATACATTCCCTGACGCCGGTTTTTAGCGCAATATTTCAAGCCGCCCTTTTGGCAGCCCTCAATACGCCTGTGCGCGGAAGGCCTGTATGACCTGCTCCCGCAGCCAGCGGTTGGCGGGATCATTTTCCACATTCTGGTGCCAGTAAAGATACACGTCCCATGATGGCATCGTGATCGGCAAAGGCAATATCTGATTACCGAATTGCAGATTGGCAATCCGTGCATAGCCTTCCGGCATCGTCAGCAGCAGGTCGGTCTGGCTGACTACCCGGCAGGCCGCAAAATAGTGCTGGCAGCGCAAGCGTATCCGGCGTTGCAGTCCCAGCCTGCTCAACTCAAAATCTTCCAGCCCTGGCCCCTTGCGGCGCGAACTGGCCAGGATATGTTCCGCTGCCAGGTAAGTCTCCAGTTCCAGCGCGCCGTCTACCAGCGGATGGCCCTGGCGCGCCAGCACGACTGTCGTGTCCTGGCTGATTTTTTCCCTGCGGATTTCATTCGGCAACGGCAACAGCATATCGATCGCGACGTCCAGGCTGCCCGCCGCCAGTTCGCCGACCAGTTCCCGCCTGTCTACCTGGATGGCCGCCATGTCTATCATCGGCGCCTGCCCGGTCACGCTCTCCAGCAAGGGCGGCAGCACGGTAGATTCCAGCACGTCGCGCAACGCCAGTGTGAACTGCTTGCGCGCCAGCGAAGGATCGAAGATGCCGGTATCGGCCAGGGTCACCTCCAGGCCCCGCAAAGCCTGCCGCACCGGTTCTATGATGCTGCGGGCCAGTGGTGTCGACACCATTGCGTGCCCCTGGCGCACAAACAGCGGGTCGTCAAACAATTGCCGCAGCCGGTTCAGCGAATGGCTGATGGCCGGCTGCGTCAAATGTAGCTGCTGACTGGCACGAGTGACGCTGCCTTCGGTATAGATTGTTTCAAATACCGTGAACAGGTTCAGGTCTATCTTGGATATATGCATAAAATTTATTGAAACCAATAATAACTATTCATTTGATAAATTATAGTCCAAGCCATAAGATAAACCCATCAAATGCATCAACGCAGAGTTGCATAGGCGTATCAGACATATCGGGCGTACCAAGTGTAGCAAGTGTACAAAGGGCATCAGGGAAAAACGATGGGACAGATTTATCTCGTTCGGCACGGCCAAGCTTCTTTCGGCAGCCAGAACTACGACCAGCTATCCGAGCTGGGGCAGCAGCAAGCGCAGTACCTGGGGCGCTGGTTCGACAAATCGGGCCTGCAGGCGGCAAGGGTAGTCGCCGGCAGCATGAAGCGTCACCAGCAGACCGCGCAAGCCTGCATGGCTGAATTGCCGGCAGCCCGGCAACCGGCAGGCGAGTGGCAGATCGATTCCGGTTTCAATGAATACGACCATCACGAAGTGCTGGTGAAACATGTGCCGTCCTTTGAAGACCCGGCTGAAGTGAAGCGCTTCCTGAGCTCGACGCCGAATGCAAAAGCCGCGTTCCAACTGTTGTTCCAGGAATCGATGGCGCGCTGGATGGATGGCAGGCACGATGCCGAATATGGAGAATCCTGGCCGACGTTCAGGCAGCGTTGCATCGCTGCGCTGGAGCGCCAGATCAATCATCCGGATTCCGCCAAGACCATCGTCGTATTTACCTCCGGCGGCACCATCTCGACCTTGTGCCAATACGTACTCGGCATCCCCGACCGTAACGTAGCCGAACTGAACTGGTCGCTGGTGAACAGCGCCGTGACCAGGCTGATGTTCCAGTCCGGCCAGCCGCTGGACAAGCCCGGCCGCCTCAGCCTCAGCTATCTGAATAATTTCGCGCATCTGGAACAACTGAATGTGCCCGGCAATATTACTTACCGTTAGGAGACAACGTGGACAAACTATTTGATTTAAGCGGCAAGGTAGCGCTGGTGACCGGCGCCAGCCGCGGCATAGGCGAGGCGGTCGCCAAGCTGCTGGCTGCACACGGCGCGCACGTGATTGTATCCAGCCGCAAGGCGGAGGCTTGCGAAGCGGTGGTGGCCGCTATCCAGGCTGCCGGCGGCAAGGCCGAGGCGCGCGCCTGCCATATCGGCGAGATGGCCCAGATCGATGCGTTGATGGCCGACATCGCTGCGGCGCACGGCAGGCTGGATATCCTGGTCAATAATGCGGCCACCAATCCGCACTTCGGCTCCATACTGGAAACCGATGTCAGCGCCTTCCAGAAAACCGTGGATGTAAACATACGCGGCTATTTCTTCATGTCGTCCGCCGGCGCCAAACTGATGCTGAAGAACGGCGGCGGCAGCATCATCAACGTGGCCTCGGTCAATGGCGTGACGCCGGGCGCGATGCAGGGCATTTATTCGATCACCAAGGCTGCTGTCATCTCGATGACCAAGGCCTTTGCGCAAGAATGCGCGCCGCTGGGCGTGCGCGTCAACGCGCTGCTGCCGGGGGCTACCGACACCAAGTTCGCCTCTGCGCTGTTCCACAATCCCGTCATCATGGAAAAAGCGCTGACGCGCATTCCGATGAAACGTATCGCCGAGCCGGATGAAATGGCCGGCACCGTTCTTTACCTGGCATCGAGTGCCTCCAGCTATACCACCGGCGCCTGCATCAACGTCGACGGCGGCTACTTAATCAGTTAATACCAGAAACACCCTACGGAGAAACAAATGGATTTTCAATACAGCCCTAAAGTAAAAGCCTTGCAGGCGCGCCTGATCGCGTTCATGGATGAGCATATCTATCCGAATGAAAAGAAGTTTTACGCAGAAGTAGAAGCCAACCGTAAAGCAGGCAATGCCTGGGTGCCGACCAAGATCGTCGAGGAACTGAAGCAAAAAGCGCGCGAAGCCGAATTGTGGAACCTGTTCCTGCCGGAATCCAGCCACGGCGCCGGCCTCACTAACCTGGAATATGCCCCCCTGTGCGAAATCATGGGCCGCTCGATCTGGTCGCCCGAAGTGTTTAACTGCGGCGCGCCGGATACCGGCAATATGGAAGTGTTGGCGCGCTATGGCACAGCGGAACACCAGAAACAATGGCTGACACCATTGCTGAACGGTGAAATCCGTTCCTGCTTCGCGATGACGGAACCGGCAGTGGCATCATCGGATGCGACCAATATCGAATCCTCGATCGTGCGCGACGGCGACGAATATGTGATCAACGGCCTCAAATGGTGGTCGTCCGGGGCCAACGACCCGCGCTGCAAGTTGTTCATCTTCATGGGCAAGAGCGATCCGACTAACGCTAATCGCCATCAGCAACAGTCGATGATCATCGTGCCGCGCGATACGCCGGGCGTGACGATCAAGCGCCACCTGCCGGTGTTCGGCTACGACGATGCGCCGCATGGCCACGGCGAGGTGCTGTTCGACAATGTCAGGGTGCCGGCATCCAATATCCTGCTGGGCGAGGGCCGCGGCTTTGAAATTGCCCAGGGCCGCCTAGGGCCTGGCCGTATCCATCATTGCATGCGCCTGATCGGCCTGGCCGAGCGTGCGCTGGAAGACATGTGCAAACGCACCCTGGGCCGGGTCGCTTTCGGCAAGCCGGTAGCCGAGCAGGGCGTGACCCTGGAACGTATCGCCAATAGCCGAATCCTGATCGACCAGGCCCGTTTCCTGGTATTGAATGCGGCGCAGATGATGGACACCGTCGGCAACAAGGCGGCGGCAAAAGAGATCGCGATGATCAAGGTTGCGGCGCCGAACATGGCCTGCACCGTGATCGACTGGGCGATCCAGGCGCACGGCGGCGGTGGCGTGTCGAATGATTTCGGTGTCGCCTATGCATATGCCCAGGCGCGCACCCTGCGCATCGCGGACGGTCCGGACGAGGTGCATCGTAACCAGATAGGCAAGATGGAGTTGAAAAAATACAGCTGAGATTGTCGCTGCTCAGGCAGTATTTAAAGTTAAAACAGGACGTCATTCCGGCTCAGGCCGGTTTGGCGTCTTGGCGTTTCCGCCTGGGTTTAAGCTCCCGCTTGCACGATGCGGTAACCATGAATATCCATAGAGGGTAAACAAAATGTCAGACCTTAATTTCAAAGACAAGTCCGTACTGGTGACCGGCGCGGCCAGCGGCATAGGGCGTGCCGCCGCACTGGCTTTTGCCAGGGCCGGCGCCAAGGTAACCGTGTCCGATGTGGCGGTAGCCGGCGCTGAACAGACGGTGGCGGCAATCCTGGCTGCCGGCGGCGTCGCAGATTTCATCCGGGCCGATATTTCCAAGGCGGCTGAGGTGGAAGCGCTGATCGCCGGCATAGTTGCGCGGCATGGCCGGCTGGATTGCGCCTTCAACAATGCCGGCATAGAGATAGAGCACTTGCCGCTGGCGGATTCCGATGAAGACAGCTTCGACAAGATCATGAACGTCAATGTCAAAGGCGTCTGGCTATGCATGAAGCATGAGATACGCCAGATGCTGAAGCAGGGCGGCGGCACCATCGTCAATACGGCGTCGGTTGCCGGCCTGGTCGGTGCGCCCATGCAGCCCATCTATGCCGCCAGCAAGCATGCGGTAGTCGGCTTGACCAAGACTGCCGCAGCAGAATATGGCCGCGCGGGCATACGTGTGAATGCCGTCTGTCCGGGCGTGATCCGCACGCCTATGATGGAGCATGCGATAGAGCGCGAGCCGCGGCGCGAAAAGATGATAGAGAAGCTGCATCCTATAGGCCGCATCGGTGAAGCGGAAGAAATTGCGAATGCGGCGCTGTGGCTATGTTCCGATCTGTCTTCGTTTGTAACAGGACATCAATTGGCGGTTGACGGAGGGCTCACCGCGATTTAAGCTGAAGATGCATAAAAAACAAGAGAGGGCAGCATCAGCCTCCGGAGGGAAAATTGTGATCAACCTAGTGAGAGAGACGATGAAAGAATTTCCCTGGATCAAATCCTATCCGGCAGGCGTGCGCTGGGATGCAGAACTGCCGACCATGCCTGTTCCTGCTTTGCTGGAAGATGCGGCTGCCAAATGGCCCGAGCATCCTGCACTGGACTTCATGGGCAAGAAGACCAGCTATCGCGAACTGCAAGCGCTGGTCGACCGCGCTGCCAAAGGCTTCCAGCAACTGGGCGTCAAGCCCGGCGTGCATGTCGGCCTGTACCTGCCGAATACGCCGCACTACATCATCAGTTTTTTCGGCATCCTGAAAGCCGGCGGCACCGTGGTCAATTACTCGCCGCTGGACGCGGAAAAGGTGCTGGAGCACAAGATAGAAGACAGCGAGACCGATATGCTGGTGACGCTGGACCTGGTGGTGCTGTATCCGCAAATGGCGAAGTTTCTCGGCCACACCAGGCTGAAGAAACTGATCATAGGCAGCATCGCTGAAATGTCGCCTTATCCGGATGCAGTGCGCGCCGGCCTGGAAAAGGCGAACCAGCTATCTGCGATTCCAGCGAACGACAGCCACGTGCCGTTCCAGCAGTTGCTGGACAATGACGGCAAATATACGCCGGTACCCGCCGGCGATCCCAAAGAGACGATCGCCGTGCTGCAATATACCGGCGGCACTACCGGCTTGCCGAAAGGGGCGATGCTGACGCATGGCAACCTGACGACCGCATGCAGCCAGATCTTGGAAACCCTGAACGTACAGCCGCAGATACTGCACGAAGGCGAGGAGAGATTGCTGGCGGTGCTGCCGCTATTCCACATCTATGCGCTGACTGTCGACATGTTGTTCGGCCTGCGCATGGGCGCCGAAATCTTCCTGCATACCCGCTTTGACGTGGACGCCGTGGTCAAGGACCTGGCCGCCAAGAAGATCACGGTCTTCCCCGGCGTGCCGACGATGTATACGGCGATCATCAACCACCCGGAGATTCGCAGTTTCGACCTGAGTTCACTGAAATTCTGCAATTCCGGCGGTGCGCCTTTGCCGGCGGAAGTATTGCAGCAATTCCAGACGCTGACCGGTTGCACCTTGCTGGAAGGCTGGGGCATGACGGAAACTTCTCCCACCGGCACTTTCACGCCTTTGGGAGGGATACGCAAATCGGGCTCCTGCGGCTTGCCGACACCGGGCATCACCTTCAAGTTCGCCAGCGTCGATGACGCACGCCAGTATGTGGGCCTGGGCGAACGCGGCGAGATCTGCGTGGCCGGCGGCAACATCATGAAAGGCTACTGGAAGAAGCCGGAAGCGACCGCCGACGTGATGACTGCCGACGGCTTTCTGCGTACCGGCGACGTCGGCTATATGGATGAAGATGGATTTGTGTATATCGTCGACCGCACCAAGGACATGATCTTGTGCGGCGGCTACAACGTGTATCCGCGCAATATCGAGGAAGCGATCTACGAACATCCGGCCGTAGCGGAGGTCAGTGTGATCGGCGTGCCGGATGCCTATCGCGGCCAGTCGCCCAAGGCCTTCATCAAGCTGAAGGCAGGCGCTGCCGGCATCACGCTGGACGAGATGAAGGATTTCCTGAAGAGCCGCCTGGGTAAGCATGAGATGCTGCAGGAAATGGAAATTCGCGCTGAGCTGCCGAAGACCCCGGTAGGGAAGCTGTCGAAGAAAGAGCTGTATGAAGAAGAGGCGCGCAAGCGGGCTGCAGCGGCCTGATTGTTTTGCGTTAAAAAGCCCCGGCAGCATTGAGTGTTTCAATGCTGCCGGGGCTTTTTCTATGGTCTAGCGGATTTCAGCGCCGGTTTCAGGGTTCCCGGCACAAGCAGTGCGTCAGCGTCAGATAATTCTTGCGGCCGTTGGTCAGGTCGGTCAGCCAGCTCAAGTCATTTGCCATCTCGCGCGCGGCGGAAGGCGGGATGCCGGTCGGCACCAATGCCAGCTTGAACTGGTCATCCAGTATCTTGGCGACCGAGCCGCCGAACAGGTTGAATACCCTGTCCAGCTTGCCGGGTTCGCGCTCTATATAGCTGACGCGGTAGTCGGTCCCCAGCTTGGCGCGGGCCGCCGCCGATTTCAGTGCGTCGCCGTAGCTGCCTATCGTGTCTACCAGGCCCCTTTCCTTGGCTTGCTGGCCAGTCCATACACGGCCCTGCGCGACTTCGTCTATCTTTTCCGGTGTGGTCTTGCGAGCGGTGGCGGCCTTGGTCGTGAATTCCCTGTAGACATTATTGATGCCAGACTGGATCACAGCAGCAAAGCGCGGATCCAGCGGGCGCAGCGGGTTGAATGCATCGCTGAGCCAGGTCGTGGTAGTGCCGCCGGTATGCACGCCTATCTTGTCTATGGCCTTGTCGGCCGTAGGCAAGATCGCGAATACGCCGATGGAGCCGGTGATGGTGGCGGCATCGGCGATCACCTCATCGGAAGCCATGGATATCCAGTAACCGCCCGAGGCGGCCACATTGCCCATGGATACCACGACCGGTTTGCCGGCGGCCCGGGTCAGCTCCAGTTCGCGGCGTATCAGCTCGGAACCGAATGCGCTGCCGCCGGGGGAGTTGACGCGCAATACGATAGCCTTGATCTGCTCGTCTTCACGCGCCTTGCGGATCAGGTTGGCCGTGGACAGGCCGCCGATCTCGCCCGGCGGCGCATTGCCGTCGCTGATATCGCCTTCGGCTATCACCACGCCCACCGCATTGCCCAGGACTTTCGGTTTGATGCCGGCCTGGTAATCGTCAAACGACACCTGGCGGAAAGTCTTGGCCTGCTCATCCCTGGCGCCGCGACTGATCATCAACTGGCGCAACTCATCGCGTGTCTTCAGGCCATCCACCAGCTTGCTCGCCAGCGCCAGTTTGGCGACGTCGCCGCCTACTGCCGCCAGTTGCTGCGGCAAGTCATTGATGCCGCTCATGATCGCGCCTGCAGGCAGCTTGCGCGCTTTTTCTACGTCGTTGGTATAAGTCGCCCACATTGCATTGTATAAAAAGCTTTCCGCTTCACTTGCCGCTTCCGATGGCGCATTGGCGATATAGGGTTCAGCGAAGCTCTTGTAGGTGCCGACCTTCATCAGGTTGACGGTAATGCCGAGCTTGTCCAGCGCGTCGCGATAATAATTGCGGTAGCGTCCAAAACCGTTCAGCATGATGGTACCCATAGGGTGCAGGTAGACCTCGCTGGCGTGCGCGGCCAGGAAATACTGGCGCTGGTCGTAGCTGGAGCCCCAGGCGATCACCGGTTTGCCGCTGGCTTTAAAGCGGTCCACCGCGGCGGCGACTTCACGCAGCATCGGCAGGCCGGCGCCTTGCAGGTCATCCAGCAGCAAGACTGCGCTGTTGATCTTGGGATCCTTGGCTGCTGCATCCAGTACTTGCAACACGTCGCGCAACTGCGTCGTCTTTTTGGCGTCGCCCTTGGCCTCGGCCAACAGGGTGTCGCGCACGCTGCTGGAGTTCTGTTCCACTAGCTGTCCCTTCAGGTCCAGCAGCAGCGCCGTTTTGTCTTCCAGCTTTTTCGGCCCGCTGGCGAGCATGCCCACAACCAGGGCCACGATGATGATCAGGAATATCAGGTTGAACAAGGCGCGCCGGGTCGCGTCCACGGTGCGCCAGATCAGGCTGAAACTGCGGCGTATGAAACCGGGTGATGATGATGGGGGCATCAATGTTCCTTGAGAGCGTTAAAGAGTGCGTAAGAGGGCGTAAGAGTGTTTCCAGCATCCTTTTACCACGTTTTATCAAAAACGGAAGTTGCCACGGATAATTTGCAGCGGCTCCCGCTTTGTGTGACAGGAATGCTAAATTGAAATAAGCGTCAGTCGAACACGTATTGTAAACGCAAGGACAACATGTTGCCGTGCCTGCCGTATATCTTGCCCGTCAGATAGGAGACCTGGTATTTGACGGCCTGGCTGGCTCCCGTAGGCAGGCGCCCGGCAAACACCGGTCCTATCCTGTGCGACTGCCGGTTGCGAGGCGCCCAATGGTCCCAGTCGCCCAGTTCGCCGAAACCCTGCAGGCCGAACTCCAGCGCAGTCCGCCAGCGATACTTGGCCTGCCACTGGTACTGCAACTGCGTCGTGCCGTTGTCTTCGGAACGCAAGGTACGTTCCAGGAACAGGTTGCCGTTTAGTTGCAATCTTCCCACCTCAGTCTGCAGCGCAGGGCCGAAATCCAGTGTGTAGCCTTCCTGGATATCGTGCGCTCGCGCCAGGTTGCTGTGTAAGGCGAGGTCGAACGGGTACTGACCCTGCGTCAGCAAGTAGTCGTTTTGCCAGTTCAGGGTGTCCAGGTTCAGGTCCGAACTGTTTGAGCCTACATAGCTGGCAAATAATTCAGTGTACCAGCGCGACGTCACCCCATAGCCGATTCCCAGTTCCGGCCAGATGGTCGCCGGGCGGCTTGGATATTTTATCGTCCAGTATCTGAAATCGAGCGACTTTTCGCCCTGGTTGTCGTACACGCTGACGAGGTAATAGCCTGGGTAGGCTTGCGCTGCCGCGCAGAGTGCGAGTAAGAATACAGCCAATGCCAGGTTCTTCGTCATAGGGCTTCCCTTATGGTTTGGCGTTGAATGCGTTTTCCCGTCTATTACAGGGAGAGTGAAGCGAATCAGGCGGGCGGATCAGGCCTTAGTATGTACACAATTTGGTAATTTGTACAATATTCGTGCATGGTAGTTTCTGTTTGACGACAAAGCAGCGAAAAGCAGGGGTAAGGCAGCTGAATATCGGTCTGCGCGGTGTGTGATTTTATCCGGCTTCGATATCGTATCGAAGCCGGAATGGATATTGGCCGGCTTAATCGGGCCAGATCGCCTGCAGCAGCTGCGCCAGATGGGCGCCGCCGTTTACCAGAGCGTCTTCTTTCATTTTATACATCAGCTTTTCATATTCCAGCGGCAAGGCGATGGACCAGCTTGGCCCCTTGGCGCCCATCGTCGCCTTGCTGAATGCCGTACCCTGGTACAGTATGCGCGCTGCTTTGATGCTGTCGTCGGCCCACAGAACCGGCCATTGCTCAAATGGCGAGCCGTCGGTGGCGACGGTCCTGGCTTTCTTGATCAAGGTCTGATTCATCCTGCCTTTTTTAAAGCCTTGCGGTACGTCATCCCACATCGAGTGCAAATTGCCGCAAGGACACATCAGCGCATTGCCGCCTATGGTATTGGACAGCTTGTCGAATTTGCCTTCGTCAGGGTTGATCACGTGGCCGTCCACATCCAGGTAGATGGAGCCGACGTGCAAAGGCTGGTGGGCGTCGCCGACGTAGTGCGTCAGCAGTATCAATGCCTCCCTTTGATCCTTGATCTGGAAAGGCTGCGGCGCCGGCTTGCCTTCCAGGACCTGCACCATCGCCTGCATTGCATTGATTAGATCATGGTCATTGGTGCCGGCGTAGCCGGTCTTGTAATGATCATGCTGCAGCGATATGTCGGTATAGTGGTATTGCTTGTGGCAATTTTCCTCATCGGGGCCGGGATTGCAATTGCTATTGTTGCGGCGTACGAAATCGCTCATTGTCGCCATGCCGTCAGGCGTTTCAAACGGCGCACACTCGGGGAACCTGCCGGCCGACGTATACGCAAAATCCTTGTCCGGGCTGATGCCCTTGGCGCAATCCGCCCAGATCGACATCTGCTCCAGTGTGGCGCCGCCCAGCAAGCTCTTCACTTTGTCGCCGGCCTTGGTGCCGGCCAACAATGCGTCGGCCACTGCGCCTATGGCCTGATGGCCATCGGGGCCGAAAGCAAAACTGAATTGCGGTAGGCAGAGCATGCTGAATACCAGGGTAAGGAAGTATTTTTTCATATAAATTCCACGGATTGCCGGAGCGATTGAGAGTAGGGCCGGCTTGCACAAATTGCATTCCGGCGAGGCGCATCAGGATATCATTTCTTCGGGGGAATGAAATAGGGCCTGGCATCTTATTGTTACCCATTGCAGGGGGCGGACCTTAGCGGGATTTCGCTTTCAATTCGCCAGCCTCAAGCAGCAGCGTGTCCAGCGTGCCATCCCTCCTCATCTCTTCTATGGCCCGCTTGAATTTCGGCACAATCGCCCTGTGCTTGTCATTCAGGTACAGGTAGGTATCCATGCTTTCGACAACGCCCAGTCTGCTGATCTGGCCGTCCAGCCGCATCTGGCTTATCTTTTGGTCAACGCCGCGCGAGTCCGAAGTAATAAAGTAGCCGGCCCGGTCCGCCAGCAGCATGTTCAGGCCGGATTCGACCGAATGGGTGGGCAGCAGGCCGTTGCCCATTCGCGCACCGAGTCTATTGACAACGATTTTTGAACCGTATAAATGAATCACCGGCTGTCCCTGGGTAATCAGGTCGTCCCAGGAATTGACCCTGGCGTTATTGGCCTTACCCCAGGCGACGAAAGTGGCAGTAAACAAGGGGGCGTCCACCAGCAGATGCCTAGGGTTTTTGCCGTCGGCGGTGAAATTGAAAATCCGGTAGTTTTCGCCGTCGGCTTCGCCGGATTCCACCATGGCCGCCGCCCTGGCGGCCGGGAAGAATTGCAGGCTGCAGCTATATTGCAATCGCCTGCATATTTCATGGTTGAGTTTTTCAAACAGCTGGAACAAGGCGGGACGTTCGGCAGGGTCGACCAGCGTGACAAACTGCAGGCTGCGTTGCCCCGACGGCAAGGCCGTATCGGCTGCCTGCGATCCGGCAAACGGTGCCAGCAGCATTGCTATGGTCAAAAAAACAGCCAATACGCGAGCAAGGGACGGTGAATATTGTGCTGTAGAGGCAGATATTACCGGATGGATGGTCATCGTTTATGGCAGGAAGGGCTTATCTGATGGAAAAATTACAGCTTAGCATGCAGCTTACCATATTGGCATTGCTATCAGCCCCCGATTCGGGATAGTCGCTGGATTCGACTTAAGCCCCAAGAACCGCTAAACTGGCACCCTTTCGCATAAAGCTTGATTACCGTGTCTGACATCACCCCCCCAACCGAATCCGCAGAAATCCTGGAAACAGCAGAAAACAGGCATGTATCCAGCGACCTGATCGATCGCGAAGTTGCGCGCCGCCGCACTTTCGGGATTATTTCCCACCCGGATGCGGGTAAAACCACGCTGACCGAAAAACTGCTGATGTTTTCCGGCGCAATCCAGCTGGCGGGCACTGTCAAGGCGCGCAAGAGCGGCCGCCATGCGACATCGGACTGGATGGAGATAGAGAAGCAGCGCGGCATTTCCGTTGCCAGCTCGGTCATGCAGTTTGAATACCGCGACCACGTGGTCAACTTGCTGGACACACCGGGCCATCAGGATTTCTCTGAAGATACTTACCGGGTGTTGACTGCCGTCGATTCGGCATTGATGGTGATCGACGCCGCCAAGGGCGTGGAAGAACAGACGATCAAATTGCTGAACGTTTGCCGCATGCGCAATACACCCATCATCACCTTCGTCAACAAGATGGACCGCGAGACGCGTGACCCGCTGGAATTGCTGGATGAGCTGGAATCGGTACTGAAGATACAATGCGCGCCGGTGACCTGGCCGATAGGCATGGGCAAGACCTTCCGCGGCGTGTATCACATCCTGCGCGACGAGATCATGCTGTTTGCCGCCGGCAGCGATCGTGCGGACCAGCAGTTTGAAGTGCTGAAAGGCATAGACAACCCGCGCCTGGCGGAAATGTTCCCGCTGGAGATAGAGCAATTGAAGATGGAAGTGGAACTGGTGCACGGCGCCTCGCATCCGTTCGACCTGGACGCCTTCCTGGCGGGCACGCAGACGCCGGTCTTCTTCGGTTCCGCGATCAATAACTTTGGCGTGCGCGAAATCCTGAACGCGCTGCTGGACTGGGCGCCGGCGCCGCGCCAGCGCGACGCGACGGTGCGCGCGGTGGAGCCGGTCGAAGTGCCTTTTTCCGGTTTTGTATTCAAGATCCAGGCCAATATGGATCCGGCGCACCGCGACCGCATCGCTTTCCTGCGGGTTTGCTCGGGCCGTTTCGAGCGCGGCATGAAACTGAAGCATCTGCGCCTGAACCGCGATATCAAGGTATCCAGCGTGGTCACCTTCATGGCGTCCCGGTCGCACGGATGCGAGGCGCCGTGCACCA
>JABDED010000009.1:0-7750 GCA_013287275.1 Betaproteobacteria bacterium | reverse complement strand
GAACCGAAGAAGACCGGCGTCTGCGTGCCCGCCAGGAAGGCGTCCAGCCGCGAACAGGTGGAAGAGGCCTACGCCGGCGACATCATCGGCTTGCCCAACCACGGCAATATGCAGATAGGCGACAGCTTTTCCGAAGGCGAACTGCTGCAATTTACCGGCATCCCTTATTTCGCTCCGGACTTCTTCCGTACCGCGCGCATCCTGAACCCGATGAAGACCAAGCAATTGCAAAAGGGCTTGCAGCAATTGGGTGAAGAGGGTGCGGTGCAGGTATTCAAGCCGGTCAGCAGCGGCGACCTGGTATTGGGCGCGGTCGGCGTGCTGCAGTTTGAAGTGGTCGCCAGCCGGCTCAAGAATGAATACGGCGTCGATGCGGTATTCGAAGGCACCAGCATCAGCAGCGCGCGCTGGGTGACCTGCGAAGACAAGAAGATGCTGGCCGATTTCGAGAGGTCCAGCGCCGGCCACAACCTGGCGCACGACGCTGCCGGCAACCTGGCCTACCTGGCGACTTCCGGCGTGAACCTCCGTCTGACGCAGGAGCGCTGGCCGCAGGTCGTATTCCACGCCACCCGCGAGCACGCGGCCAAGCTGGATTAAGTCAGGGCGTTTCAAGTGGTGCCGGCTCAGGCATCAGCGGTTTGCAGCGAAAGGCAAGACATTCACGGTCTTGCCTTTTGCATTTTTGCGCTATCAATTTTCCGCATTCCTTCCTTGCATCAATCCTGCCATCCTGCAGCGCGATTGCCGGCCACGTGTATTTCGCGACTCAGCGCGTCCGGCTGCATTTGGGCCATAATATGCCTTGCCCGACCGTCAACCATTTACTGGAGGAAATTCATGAGCAGCATACGCCATCTTATTCAGGGCCATACACGTGATATAGGTTTCCCGGTCAAGCGCCTGCTGCCGTCAATGGAGGCCAGGACCGTGGGCCCGTTTGTGTTCTTCGACCATATGGGGCCGGTAACTTTTGCCGGCGGCACTACCGAGGGCGACGTGCGGCCGCATCCGCATATCGGCCTGGCGACCGTGACCTATCTGTTTTCCGGCGCGATGATGCACAGGGATAGTCTGGGCAGCGTGCAAAGGATTACACCGGGCGACGTCAACTGGATGGCATCCGGTTGCGGTATCGTGCATTCGGAACGGATACCGGAAGATGTTCGTGAGCAAGGTACGGTCGTGCAAGGCCTGCAGATGTGGGTAGCCTTGCCGCTCGCCGATGAAGAAATGGCTCCCGCCTTCTGGCACTATCCCGCCAGCGAATTGCCCAACGTCGATCTCGACGGCGCCAGATTGCATGTGCTGGCCGGAACTGCGTTCGGGCACACGTCGCCGGTAAAAACCCATAGCCCGACTTTGTACGTCGCCGCCAATCTGCCGGGCGGCGGCAAATTGCAAGTCCCCGCGGATTATGCGGAACGCGCGGTATATATCGTCAGCGGCGCCGCCACACTGGACGGCGAGGCGCTGAATGCGGGTACGCTGGCAGTGCTGGAGCCGGGAGTCGTAGTGGACATCCTGGCTCAGCAAGAGACCGTGCTGATGATACTGGGTGGCGAGCCACTGGACGGCAAACGCTCCATCTGGTGGAATTTTGTTTCCAGTTCCAAGGAGCGCATGGAAACCGCAAAATTCGCATGGGCCAGCCAGCAACCCGATATGTTTCCCAAGGTGCCGGGCGAGACCGAGTTCATTCCTTTGCCGGATCACTAGCATCAGGCCCGTCACATTAGCTGCCAGGCGTTTCCCCATCAGGCTTTGACGAAATTGCCGTGCAAGCCCAGGGGCAAGGCATAGGGCAGGCTGGCCTGGGCGACCGGACCGTCTGCCAGCCTGTCCGATGCAAAACACGACAAGCGCGTGATTTTTTTCTGCAAGTCAAAGCTGGTGCCTACTATCCAGCCCGCAGCGCCGGCAGCTGAACCGGGCTCGGGAACGAAGATGTGCTCTTCGGCGATCTGCCCGGCGCCGTAAGAATACTTATCCGTCTTGCCGCTTTCTATATTCGTCCGGGCGACCGCGCTGAAGCCTGGCCTGTCCGCCTGCGTCTCGGTGGCATGATACAGGTGCTGGTGACGCTGGCCTGTCAGGCGTGGATCGATGCGGGGAAATTCCGAATCGATGGGTAGTAATTCCTGGCTGGCTTTGCCTTTTGCCGTATCAATGCTGACCCGCGCAATATGATGCAGGGCGGAGCGGCTGAATTGCCCGCGCATCACGTCGCGGGTGTCCTGGAACAGGATGCTGGGTTGATCGGTATGAATGTAATCGATATGGATCACACCCTGCGCATCTTCCCAGGCATTACCGACGTGGAATAAGAAGCCTGCCGGCAGTTCCAGCCACTGTCTTTTACTCCAGTCATGCTTGTCGACGACCAGCACGCGCATGCCCAGTTGCGGCCGCCATATATGGGCATCGAGGAAGCTGCTGCCGTGCTTGAATTTGTCGCGGTCGAAGATCAACGGCGGCAGCAGGAAAACCAGATGCTTGTCGGTGACGGCGAAGTCATGCACCATCGCGATCTGCGGAATTTTCAGTGCCTCCGCCTTGCGCAAATTTCCATCCGCGCCTATCTGGTACAGCACCATCACGTCATCCGGCATACTGATGCCAAAGTTCCAGACCGTGCCGTCAGTATCTACCCGCGGGTGGGCGGAGAAGGGCACTGCTGCCAGGTCGTCCCGCCATACTTTGGGGCCGCGCGTTTGCAGCGTATCCGGGTCAAGCCGATAGGCTGATCCTCCCTCCCACAGGGCCAGTAATTCTCCGTTCAGGGCCAGCACGCTGGTGTTGGCAACATTCAGCGAGTCGGGTGAGGTCGGCGCCAGGGCACCGGGGAATGTGGTGCCGAAGGCGGTGAACAGGCGCTTGCCGGCAGCGGCTTCCGCCTGGTATTTGTCGGTACGGATGATCTTGCCGATATGCCGCACCTTGTTATCGCCGATGGCAAAGCGCTGCATCATGCCGTCGCCGTCAAACCAGTGGTGATAGCGCTGGTCGCCCAACTGGTGAACGGCGGGGCCGTTGCGGTACAGCACGCCTTGCACTGCAGCTGGAAAGCGGCCGCTTATCTCGGCATCTGCTGCCAGGTCCCGGTTTGCCGAACGATAGGCGGCGATCCATGGCGATGCGGCTTGCGCGTTGGCGAATTCTGCCGCCCAGGTGTCCGACGCCTGCTGTGAAGCCAGCGCCAATTGCGAGAACAAGGGCGTCAATACGCCGGCGCCCGCCAGTCTTAGAAAATTGCGACGTTGCATGATGGTCTCCTGGGGTTTTCGGTTTAACGCAGATCGATATTGAGTTCGCGGCTGTCGCTCAGGGAAAATGCTGCCTGTTCAAAGCTGGGCGGCCCCATGGTACCCGTCGCATTGTTTGAAAACCCGTAGCGCTCGGTAGGAATGCCGAGCATATTGCTATCCATTTTTCCATTGCCGTTTTCGTCCTGGAATACCGATACCGCATAGCGTCCCGCGGGCAAATTTTTAAACACAAACACACCAGGCTGCTGTGACGCCTGCAGCATTTGCGCGCCGAACTGTTTCTCGGGTTTCAGGAAAGAGTCTGTGGAGTTAAACAGTGCCAGCATCAGCATACCGTTTTGCGAGCGCAGATTTTTCACCGTGATGGTCAGGTCTGCCGCTTGCGACGGGATTGCGGCAACTGCAAAGAGCAGAGCGGATGCGCTGGCGATGGCCAGCTTTGGTAAGGACTTCGGTTTCATTTTTTCTCCTGTCGGGTAATACCAGTGCGCCGCCGCCTGGATGCCTGCCAATGTAAACAGGTGTGCGAATCTGCTCTACATGGGAGAGACGAAGCGAGCGGATTTGTGCGTGAAGCGCCGGAAACATCGACTGAGCGGGCGGTC
The DNA here is from genome assembly GCA_013287275.1 of Betaproteobacteria bacterium. Classification (GTDB taxonomy): domain Bacteria; phylum Pseudomonadota; class Gammaproteobacteria; order Burkholderiales; family Burkholderiaceae_D; genus Undibacterium. The sequence continues at coordinate 3,876 of JABDED010000009.1, read as the reverse complement.
TGCATGATGCAGATGGACAGGCGTATGCGCTGTCTACCCGGCTACTGCAAAGCGCCTGCATATCGGAAAGGTTACCGGGTAAGGGGTAGTACCACTTTCAACCCACTATTTTCCAGGGACGCAATTCAGGTTGTTTTTTTCTTGTGTCCGAGATGCGGCGAGACCATGCGCAATCTATTTTCTGGCCGCTTTTCTTTTGCTAGCAATGCGATTTCCGCCTCTGCCGGAAAGATTTTTTAAGCCTTGGCCCGGCCTGATGCCTGGATGGAGTTCTGATTTCAAGGAGTAGGCAAGAGCAGTCGAGAAATCATCTAAACATATTTGATCTTGATGAAAAAAATGATAAGTCCAGTTGTTCAAAAACACGCTTGTTGTTTTTAAAAACAATATATAAAACAAGTATTTATAGTGATGTTTTAATTAATATTATTAATACCAATGCTTTATTCGATAATACCACGTAGATACCGCTTGACAGCCACTTTCGGCGAATCTACAGTTGCTTCCAATCGACGTTTCCAGGACAAATATTCGGGACTGAATAGTTTTGGAAGCTTACGGAGCACGAGGACAGTATTAAAACAAAACTCTCGTTTCATGGCTGATGCAAAGATTTTTATGCAGGCACAGCCGGCCGTAAGCGGATGCTTTTTATCAAGGCAATGGGCGCATGTTTTAGCTCCAATGTCCAGATAAGTGGCATTTAAGTGGCGTTTGATTTGAACATTAGATTGGTTACGTAGGCGTTGTATTGAAAGGCTCAGCCGTGTGCTGTACTGGTTCGCGACATCACGGACGGGCATAAGGTAGTTTTTTATTAAAACTGGCCGGTTATGCATCCAAAGGCCAACATCGAGGGGGAGTAAATGAAGAGCAATTTGACACCAATTGCGTCCGCAGTCGCGCTACTCATTATGAGTACCGCCATGTCGGCGCATGCACAAGAAGCCGATGCAAAAGCAGGCGAAGCCAAGGCGCAAGAAGTTGTCGTAACGGGTATCCGTGCCTCGTTGCAGCAATCGATCAGCCAAAAGCGCAATGCCGAATCCGTAGTGGAGGTCATCACCGCCGAAGACGTGGGCAAGATGCCGGACAAGAACGTGGCGGATTCCCTGCAGCGTATTCCGGGCGTCAGCGTTGCTACTGCCGGCGGTACTGAAGGCGGTTTCGGTGAAAACGACAGGGTAGCGCTGCGCGGCACACCTTCCGCATTGACGCTGACTACATTGAACGGCCACACAGTTTCCAGCGGCGATTGGTATGCTGCCAATATCACCGGCGGCGGCCGCAGCGTCAGCTATTCGCTGCTGCCGTCTGAGTTGATCGGCCGCGTGACAGTACACAAGAGCTCCCAAGCCAATCTGGTTGAAGGCGGCGCCGCAGGTTCGGTTGACATCGAAACTCGCAAGCCCTTGGACTTCAAGGAAAACTTTAACGCCATCGCCACTGTGGAAGGCGTCCACTCCAGCCTGGCCAACAAGACAGACGGCCAGTTCAGCGGATTGATGAATTGGAAAAGCGCTGACGGTACGGTAGGTGTGCTGGTGCAGGCTTTTGACGAAAAACGCACGCTGCTGCGCGACGGCCAGGAGTTCCTGTGGTGGGACAAAATGGTTCCGGGCTATGACGGTTCCGGCTGGACCCAGGCGCATCCAGAAGTCCTGGGTAAAAACCTGTCGCTGTTGACCGGTACTTCACAGTTTGAACAAAAACGTGAGCGCAAAGGCGGTTTGTTCGATCTGCAATTCAAGCCAAACTCGGCATGGATGCTGGATTTGACAGGTTTCTATTCCAAGCTGGAAGCTTCCAACGTCAACCGCAACATGATGTTCCCTCCGTACAGCATCCTGACCAACAACTGGTCCGGTGTCGGCGGTGTAGCCCCATCGAGCTGGACGATCACCGGCAATACGATCACATCCATTACTTTCCCAACTACCTGTCCAGCTGGAAAAGATTGCTCGGCAATGTCTTCTTCGGTGCAGGATATCGCGGTGCGTCCCGGCTCTTATAGCGATTCCAAGTTCGTCAACCTGGATGCGAAGTACAAGGCCAGCGATTCTCTGACCTTCGAAGGCAAACTGGGCCAGACCAAAGGTACCGGCTTCACGAATGATATCGGCTACGAAGCGTGGAATGCGTACAGCGGCGGCAGCATTTCCCTGCATGGCCTGGCAGAACCTACCACGGTCGTTATCCCTAATTCCGACAAGCTGACTTTCCGCAGCGTAGGCCAGGTCGGCGGCTGGGCATCGAAAGTCACAGCCAACGACAAGGAAACCTATGGCCAGATCGACGGCCTGTGGAAAACCGGCAACGACATCCTGCACAGCGTGAACTTCGGCGCACGTTTTGCTACCCATGATCGTGATCTGAGCTACCTGAACGGCACCGTTGCAGATGCAGGCACGCTGGTTGCCAATGCACCTACAGGCGTGACCACCTTCAACTCCAGTCTACCTAATGTATTGAACAATACATGGACCATGACTGGCGCGTCGGTCACTGACTGGGCCAACAAGTACGTCACTTTCAGCGCTCACTCATATCAGTCGGAGTTCAAGATCAAGGAAGATGTGCAGGCGGCTTATGCGATGGCCAACTTCAGTACCGAGCAGGTATCCGGTAACTTCGGCGTGCGCGCGGTCAGTACCAAAGAGCACGTGGAAAACGGTTCGCCCAATGACGTCTGGAACCCTATCGTTACCAATAACACTTACACAGACATACTGCCTAGCGCCAACTTCAGGGTTGAGCTGAGCAAGGACCTGGTAAGCCGTTTCGCGCTAAGCCGCACCATGGCGCGTCCTGACTTCGGCCAACTTGCATCCCTGAGCCTGCTGGACACGCAGATGACAGGCTCCGGCGGCAATCCTAACCTGAAGCCTATCCGTTCGAACAACTTCGACGCCAGCCTGGAATGGTATTTCGCACCTAAGTCCATGTTGTCCGCCGGTGTATTCGATATGGCGATGGATTCCTATGTGACCTACGGTTCCTTTCAGCAAACTTTCTTCAACAATGCGCAAAAGAAAAACACTGTGTACAACATGAGCGCCGCGTTGAACACAACTGCTGAAGTCAAGGGTATCGAACTGTCTTACATCCAGGATCTCGGCCACGGTTTTGGCGTGAACGCGAACTACACCTATGCTGACGGCAAGGAAACAGGCAAGGCTACAGGTTCTGCTTGTGCTACTTCCGGCGACTGCAGTATGGTTGGTACTTCGAAGAACTCCTATAACCTGGGTGCTTATTTCGAAAACGACACGTTCAGTGCGCGTTTGCAGTACAGCTACCGTTCAGCCTTCCTGAATGGCCTGGATCGTAACAGCGCGATTTATCAGGATTCTATCGGCACTGTTTCTGCAGCCGTGTCCTACAACGTCAACAAGTACCTGACTTTGACGCTGGAAGGCAAGGACCTGAACGATCCGTTGCTGAAGTCTTATGCAACCACTCCGGATCAGCCACGTGCGTTCTACAAGAACGGCCGTCAGATCTACTTCGGTTTGCGCGCCAAGATCTAAGCGAGGTAAGGGGAAGGGCGCATCTTCCAGGTGCGCAATTCTTTTGACTGGGATGGCGGAGCGGACTCTGCTCCGCCATTTTTTTGCCGTATCGTTTCTTGCGGCGCAGTTACACGGTACAAATGGAATGCATTGTTCCCGGTTTTTCCGGGGCAACAGGAAGCTTATTGCATCAATGCCTGCTGCTGTGGCAGACCTTGATGCAATTGGCCTCAATGCGAGGCAAATACGCATTCAAAAAAAACTCGGTTCCTGGCAGGTATCAATTCAAGCTCGTTGATATTGAGATGCCGAACCGGAACGAGTTGATATCAGGAGTGGTTGCATGGATTTTTCGGATCGACAG
>JABDED010000008.1 GCA_013287275.1 Betaproteobacteria bacterium | reverse complement strand
TGGCTGGCTTGGGCGGCCTGCTGGAAGCCTTCATCTCGCGCACCTGCTTTGCCGCCTGCTGCAGCTCTTTCCGGCCGCCGGCCACGGCGGCGGCCTGCTCCGATGCGGGCAGGGAGGCGACCGCCGCCGCGGCATTGATGGAGATGGTGCCGGCCCGAACCGCGGCTACCAGTTCCGGCGCGGCGGTCCTGGTGATTCTTTCTATCTGGCCTATCGTATTGCTGCTGATGCCGGCTGCCTTGGCCACGTCTTCGCGCGTACTGCGGCGCGACGGTTCCGGCGCACCCGCCGCCGCTTCTGCGGATGCGTGTTCCGGCGCGGCAGGCGCACTCTCTTGCTGTGCGCTGGCGCGCGCGGCGATGATCTCTTTCTTGCGCAAGGCCAGCACGCCGCGCTGGAAATCCGTCACGCTGCGGCGCGCCAGGTGGTTGTCTATCATCCACAGCTGCACGTCGTCTATCGTATTGAACTTGGCATTTTGCACAGTATTGAACTCTACGCCGTGCTTCTGGCAGATCGCATAACGGTTATGCCCGTCTATCAGCATGTCGCCCCACAGCACCAGCGCATCGCGGCAGCCTTCCGCCAGGATGCTGCGCTCCAGCGCCGCATATTCATTGGCCGTCAGCGGGTCTATATAGGCGCGCAGTTCTTCATTGATAACGATGTTCATTCTTTTCTTTCATTTCTTATACCGGCTGGAGACCGGCGGGGCCTGGCATCAAGCTGGCCCTTATTGTTCGACTCATCGACCTGTGATGGCGGGATTGCATGGCGGCCGCAAGCAGGGCTGCCCCGCTCCGGCATTGGCTAGCCACGGACAGGATACGGCGATGCGCGACCAGCATTCTACACTATGCGAATGCCTGATTTACGGGTTGTACTGGGTTGTACTGATTCCATTGCAACGGGATTGAGCGTAGAGTAAGGCATCGTATCTTGATGAGAATTTTCCTCTCGAATTGATTAGTACCATGACGCAGCCGCCGATATATTTAAAAGATGCCAAATTATTTAGCGCATTTGTCTTCACAAAAAGCAAACTTCATGCAAAACCCGTTTTATGTTCACCCTTTCTGCGCCCTGGAGAGGGAGTTGGTGAACTATGTTCGCCGATTGCGAGTCTTACTCAAAACCCGTTTCAGCGGCATCGATATCAGAAGTATCAGGGGAAGATATCTGTTGAAAATCAAGCTTACCGGTCTGGAGAAGCAGCATTTAAACCAGCCCTGATGAAAATCAAACTTGTAGGCCCTTTGTAAATCATTGCAACAAAGTATGCATCTGATCTTGATTTGGCATACGTCCAGCTAATATATATACTTGGCTGAATATTTTTGGAGATTGTGCATGAAGAAGAAACTGTTATGGATCGCGCTGGCATTTGCTACGGCCACGCAGGCATTCGCGCTGGAAGCTACAGCGCCGCCATTGTTGTTGCCATTACAGCAGCAATCCCAGGCTGCCAACCTGTCTGCGCGTTTCCTGACCCGCTTCCACTATAAAGCGATGCCGCTGGACGATGCGATGTCGGAAAAGATTTTCGACCGCTACCTGAAATCGCTGGATCCGGAAAAACTGTTCTTCGTGCAATCGGATGTAGACCAGTTCGCCGCTGCGCGCACCAAGCTGGATGACGCTATATACAGCGAAGACCTGAACATCCCCTTCCTGATTTTCAACCTGTACGAAAAGCGCAGCACCGAGCGCCTGACTTATGCGCGCAGCCTGCTGGCGAAGGGTTTCAGTTTCGACCAGCAGGAAAGCTATGAATTGACGCGGGAAAAAGAGCCCTGGGCAAAATCCGACGCTGAAATCAATGATATCTGGCGCAAGCGCGTAAAAAACGACTGGCTGCGCCTGAAGCTGGCCGGCAAGGACGACAAGGCGATCCGCGATACGCTGCAAAAACGCTATGATAGTTCTCTGGCGCGCATGTACAAGATGAAGAGCGAGGACGTGTTCCAGGTCTTTATGAACGCCTATGCGATGTCGATAGAGCCGCATACCAATTACCTGGGGCCCAAGGCTTCCGAGGATTTTGATATTGCGATGAAGCTGTCGCTGGTGGGCATAGGCGCCGTGCTGCAGGAAAGGGATGAATACACGACGATACGCGAACTGGTGCCCGGCGGCCCGGCCGCAACCTCCGGCAAGCTGGCCGTGGGCGACCGCATCGTCGGCGTGGCCCAGGGCGAAAAAGGCGCAATGACCGAGGTCATGGGCTGGCGCATCGACGACGTCGTGAAGCTGATCCGCGGCGACAAGGATTCCAAGGTATTGCTGGACGTATTGCCGGCCGATGCAGGGCCGGACGGCAAGCACAAGACGGTCGCGCTGGTCCGCGACAAGATCACGCTGGAGCAGCAATCCGCGAAAAAGACCATCATGAAGGTCAAGACCGGCACTGCAACACGCCAGGTCGGGGTAATTTCCCTGCCCACTTTCTATCAGGATTTTGATGCGCGCCGCAAGGGCGACAAGGACTTCAAGAGCGCCACCCGCGACGTTGCCCGCCTGCTGGAAGAACTGAAAAAAGACAAGGTCGATACCGTGCTGGTCGATTTGCGCAACAACGGCGGCGGCTCGCTGAACGAAGCGGTGGAGCTGACCAGCCTGTTCATCGGCAAGGGCCCGGTGGTGCAGCAGCGTAATTCGCAAGGCAAGGTCAGCGTGGAAAGCGACAATAGCGCCGGCGTGGTCTGGAACGGCCCGCTGGGCGTGCTGATCAACCGCGGTTCTGCCTCGGCGTCGGAAATTTTTGCGGCGGCGATCCAGGACTATGGCCGCGGCCTGATCATCGGCGAACCCAGCTTCGGCAAAGGCACGGTGCAAACCATGGTCGACCTGGACCAGATTGCGCAAAGCGACAAGCCCAAGTATGGCGCGCTGAAAATGACGGTTGCCCAGTTCTTCCGCATCAACGGCGGCACGACACAGTTGCGCGGCGTGACGCCGGACCTGAACTTCCCTGTCATATCGGACACCGAAAGTTTTGGCGAATCCAGCTATGACAATGCGCTGGCCTGGGTGCAGATCAAGCCGGCAGACTACAAGCCCACCGGCGACTTGACCGACATGCTGCCGCTGCTGCAAATGCGTTATGAAGCGCGCATCGTGAAGGAAAAAGACTTCCAGTACCTGCTGGAAGACGTCAGCACGGCAAAGGCCCTGCGCAAGAAAAACCTGATCTCGCTGAACGAGGCTGAACGCCGCAAGGAGCGCGACGCGCAGGAAGCCAAGACCAAATTGCGCGACAAGGCCAACGGCGGCAAGGACAAATCGGATCAGCAAGACGACGGCCTGCAAGCCAATGAACGCAACCTGACGGCAGACCTGGCCGCCGAAAAAGCGCGCAAGGATGCCAAGGACGTGATCTTGAACGAGGCCGCCAATGTGCTGGGCGATGAAGTCGACCTGCTGAAAACCAATCGCAAACTGGCGGCGCGTGTGCTGCCGGGTGCGGTCATCATGGCGGACCAGAAGCAGGACTGATTCCCTGGTCAAAATCGTTTCACAAAGCATAAAGCCGGGTTTTTGCGAACCCGGCTTTATGCTTTGTGAGGCCTGATGCAAACAGCGCTACAGTTCGATAAGGCAGAAAGAAACCCTCACAGTACCAGCCCTCTTTCTTCGGTCAGCAAACCCAGTTCCTCCACCGCATTCCAGTAAGCCTCTTCCGGGTCCAGCCTGGGGAATTTCCATACGGTGGACAGGCCGTGCTGGTGACAGATGGCCCACCAGGTCCACGGCATCTGTATCTTGAGATCGCTCAGCAGTGCATCCACATCCAGCACGGTCTTTTCGCGCCGCAGGTCCCAGATCAGCGTGCCGTCGTCTTCTGCAGTGGAATAATTGGTGATCATCTGCTTGCCTTCCACCGTGGCGTTGCCATAGCCGACGTCGCGCCGGATCTCGGCGGCATTGTTGCGCATCCAGTGCGCCCACTGGTTCAGCCAGTGGTGGATGATTTCGGTTTGCTCTGCCTGCTGCTCTTGCGCGCTGCGTTGCTGGCTCAGCGTGGGGATTGCTGCTCTTTGCATATGAATTCCTTGTTCTGTGATTGTCGTGGCTTGGGCTGGCAGGCTCAGCTTTTCTCTAGGCCCCCGGATTGCGCTGCGCTCCATCCAGGCTACAAATTCGCTTATGCGGTTATGCGGGCGACTGCTCTTTGGCCTGTACCTGGCGGGCGCTGGGGTTGACCAGGATCCCGCGCGAGATGCGCCGGCCGCCGCGCGACAGGCAGGTGATGTGGCCCGCCCTTTCCAGCGCCAGGATGCTCTCCACCACCGCGTTGGGGGCCTTGTGTACGGTGTCGGCGATGTCGCGTACTGCCGGGGCGATGCGGTATTTTTCGGTGTACGCCAAGATGGCGCTGAGCACGGCCTTGTGGCTGTCGTGCAGGGGTTTGTTCTGTCCAAATTCGTTCATCATTGCTCCACTGGGTTCGATAAGGACATTGCATGTGCATGGCCTATGGAGATATTTTATCCACGAATGAATTAATATTCAATGCATGATTGAATAAATTATTCACAAATATATACGCACACGCATAGGTGAGTTGCTCGTTTGTACAGTGAGCTTTAATCAGCGGGCTTGGTGAGGAGAGTGGACGCTAACTGGAAACGGCCGGCCAGTTGCAAAAACATAGAAGAAGAAGAAGAAGAAGAAGAAGAAGAAGAAGAAGAAGAAGAAGAAGCCGTCGCCGATGCCTGAGGCAGCATTGTTCCGTGCAAAAGGGAGGCAGGGGAATAACTTGTTGAATTGTTGAATTGGCGACGGCGTGGGCTTTTACCCACGCCGCCCGGAAGATCAATCAGCCCTCTTCCTTTATCGCCGCCGAAGAAATCACCTGCGCCACTGCGGCAGTCAATTTCTTGCCGAACGGGACGTGCAGGAATTCATTCGGGCCGTGCGCATTGGACTTTGGTCCCAGCACGCCGCAGACCATGAACTGCGCTTTCGGGAAGCCCTTTTCCAGCATGTTCATCAGCGGGATCGTGCCGCCCTGGCCTATGTAGCCGCAGGGTGCGCCGAAATACTGGTTAGATGCCTGGTCCAGCGCCCTGGACAGCCAGGGCTCGGTGGTTGGCGCATTCCAGCCGGTGGCCGAGCCCTGGCTGGGCTTGAAGATCACCTTGGCGTTGTAGGGAGGATCGAGTTCCAGCAAATTCTTCAACTCTTCCACCGCCGGTGCCGCTTCCACCAAAGGCGGCAGGCGTATCGACAATTTGAATGCAGTACGCGGACGCAAGACATTGCCGGCGTCTGCCAGCGACGGCAAACCTTCGGCGCCGGTGACCGACAGGGTCGGATTCCAGGTGCGGTTGATCAAGGCCTTGAACGGATCATCGACCATGGGCAGCACGGAATTGCCGTCGGCGCCGCAAGCCCAGGGATAGTTCTTCCATACTTCATCGCCGAGGATTTCTGCGGTTTGCCTGGCCTGCTGCAAGCGCTCCCCCGGGACTTCGCAATGGAAGTTGGCCGGCAACAGGCGGCCGGTCTTGCTGTCTTCCAACCTGTCTATCAGCTGGCGCATGATGCGGAAGGTGGATGGGATCACGCCGCTGGATTCGCCGGAATGCACGCCCTCGTCCAGCACCTGCACTTCCAGCGAACCACTGATCGCGCCGCGCAGCGAAGTACTCAGCCACAATTGGTCATAATTGCCGGCGCCGGAATCCAGGCATACCACCAGCGACACTTCGCCCAGGCGCGGTTTCAGCGCGTCGATGTAGGGCAGCAAGTCATAGCTGCCGGACTCTTCGCAAGTTTCTATCAGGCCGACGCAACGCGGACGCGGCAAGTCTTGCGCATCCAGCGCCTGGATCGCGGTCAGCGCCGCATACACCGCATAGCCGTCATCGGCGCCGCCGCGCCCGTACAGCTTGTCGTCCACGTATTTCGGTGTCCAGGGGCCGTAGCCGGCGCGCCAGCCGCTAAACTCAGGCTGCTTGTCCAGATGGCCGTACATGAATACAGTATCCGGGCCTGCATTGCCGGTAGCCGGCACTTCAAAGAACAGCACCGGTGTACGGCCCGGCAGCTTGATCAGTTCCAGCGTCAAGCCGCGCACTTTTTGCGCGCGTATCCAGTCGGCGGCATCGCGCACGACCTTGTCGATGTAGCCGTTTTGCTCCCAGGCCGCATCGAACATCGGGCTTTTTGCCGGGATTTCTATATATCTGGTCAGATTGGGGACGATCTCCCTGTCCCATTTTCCATCCACAAAGGCTTGCAAGGCCTTGGGGTCCAGCTTTGCCATAGTTTCATCGGAAATTGCCATGACTACTATCCCATCAATTTGATAACGGACAATAGTATGAATCAAAAGCCCGGCTTATGCGCAAGCCCGGTTAAATTCTTTATATCGATAAAACCCCGGTCAGCATGGCGCCAAGCAACAGGCACAAGGCAAACGGGCTAGTTGAGATCGTCGGTATAAAAATACACGGACTTGCCGACCTGTGCTTTAGTCTTCAGCTGGTCCTGGATCGCCGCCTGCAGCAACTGCGCACCCGGCTCTTGCAGCTGGTGCTTTTCTACGGTGACCATGCCGGTCGGTGCATGCGCTTCGACGCTGACCGGCACTATGTGGTCAAAATCGGGGCGGCTGTCGATATTCTTTAGCAGGAACCTTTGCTTGCCGCTGCCAATCTGCCAATACTGGGCCTTGTCATTGTTTTTCTGCTCGGGGGACAACTGCCTGAACAGCAGGACCTTGTCGACCGCTATCCTGGCATTGGCATAGCGGGTTTTGCCACCCTGCTCAAAATGTCCAAAGACCAGGTCGCCGTTGAAGGCGCGCAAAGGATGCGGCGACGCCGGCGCAAGCCGGTCTATTTCAAATTTTTCGGGCGCCAAAGTCCACAACTGGCTTTTACCATCCAGCTGTTTTTTCAACCGGGCATTCAAGGCCGGATCCATCAAATGGAATTGCAGTACAAGCTGGTAGTCGTGCGGCGCGTGGAACATCGGCAGGTGCGACGCATACAGGCCCTGTTTACCACCAAACACCGCCATGCCGTGCACGCCGTAGGTTGCCGGATTGTGTGTTTTTGCCGCATTGTCGGCCGATGGCGCGTCAGAAATATTTGCTGCCGCCACTGGAGCTAACAAGGCTAGCCACAGGGTGATCAAGAGCGCTGGCTGTTTCATGGATAGGAAATTGAAAATGGGTTGCTTGATCGGGCCGCCAGCTATTGCCGCATATCCGGGGGATTAAAATTATTCAGGACAATATGGTCCGCGCGCCCATTTTAAACCAGGCTTTCCTTATCTTGCCGTTTTCCACTTCGTAGATGGCGATCACATCGATCTGGCCTGTGCCTTCGGGAAAGCTACGGGTCACCTTCTCCTGGTCCACCACCATATTGCCAAGCTCCATGCGCTGCACCAGCGCGCCGTGTAGCCTGGGCTCGGTGAAGCGGGCGACATGGCGCTCGCGTATTTGCGCCGCGCCGCTGGCCAGCAGGGTCGACGGATGTTCATAATACTGTGCGTCTTCAGCCCAGTAGCGCATGAAGGCATCTATATCGCGGGCATTGTAGGCTTCAAGCTGGCCTTGTACAACGGCGGCAGGAGTCAGGGCGTGGGTGTCCATATGAAGGCAATCGGAAAGTGGTGAATGGTGAAATGGCGGCTGATGCGCAGGCATGCGCTACGCTTCGCAAGCTGAAGCGTAGCCGCAAGATCGGTTGTTAGTTATCCAGCTTGAAGTGGAATTCCAGCACTTTGGTTTGCGGACTGGCGATCGGTGCATATTTCCACGACGATGCAGCGGCGATCACTTCCCTGTCGAAATACTTGGAAGGAATGGCCTTGATGATGTCTACGTGCGACACCTTGCCGTCCGTATCGATGTGGATGCGGGCATTGACCACGCCTTCCGTCAAGCCTGCGCGTGCCGCAGCGCCGGGGAAATTAGGCTGGGTACTGGACAATAGCTTGAGGACGTTTTGCTCTGCGGGCGCGGCGGCAGGCGCAGCAGCTTTCGACGCCGCCACGACCGGCGTGGAAGCCGCAGGCGCCTCGACCACTTTCGGCATCACTACCTGCGGAGCCGGGGCCGCCGCTACCGACGCCGCCCTGGCGGCATCGCGCGCATTGGGAGCCGCCTTTGCCGCCTGCGCCTTGGTTTCCAGCGCCAGTTTGGCCTCTTGCGCGGCCTTGGCTTCTTTGGCCTGTTTTTCTTCCAGCGCAATCTGGGCCTGCGTTTTGGTGGCGGCCTGGTCCATCCACTTGGTCACGTCTGCCGTCTGGTCCGTATGCCGGACCGCATTCTTGACCAGTCCGGTAGGCTTGGGTGCTTCGGCAACCGGGGCCGACGACGCGCTGGCAAGCTCCTCCGGCGCCGGTTTTTTCTGGCAACCGCTCGCCAGCACAGTCACGCATAGCAAGCTGAACAGCAGGGTACAAAATTTTCTCATTTCGTTTTGGACTACCTTATTCATATTGTTCCCAGTTAAAAACCGAATACCAAAACCACCGCTATCCATGCACGCCGAAAAATGCGCCGTGACGGTGCATACTGCAGCCTGCCCCGCCGCATCCGGATCCCGCAAGCCTTACGGGTGCAGTGTTTCCGGCGTGCATGCTGTTTCATTAAAGCATCTATGCTGCCATGGAAAAGTTGGCAGAGCAACCAACTTGTAACAAGATGTACACAAGTTGCTTGCGGCAGTGCCGCAAATTGGCGTTTGGAATAATGCAGGAAATGTGCCATGAGGCAAAACGGCAGCTCAGGGCTACCTGGCAGGCATGGCTAGGCAGCGGTGTCCGGTGCAGACAGGCAAGCCTGCGCCCGCCTGAGCAATAGTTCGCGCTCGCGCAAATTGCGCGTCAGCGATGCCGCGCGTTCAAATTCCAGCCTTGCCTCGCCGTTGCGGCCCAGCTTGGCCAGCAGGTCGGCGCGGACGCTGGGTAAAAGATGATAAGACTTCAGGCTGGGCTCAGACAAGAGCTGATCCGCCAGTTCCAGCCCGACAGCCGGGCCAAAGGCCATCGCCAATGCCACGGCACGGTTCAGTTCAACTACCGGTGAAGGCGCCAGTTGGGACAGCGCATCATAGAGCGCAGCGATACGCTCCCAGTCGGTGTCGGCAGCCGCCGGCGCCCGTGCGTGGCAGGCGGCGATTGCCGCCTGCAAGGCATAGGGGCCGAACGCGCCGCCCAGCTCTTCGGCACGTTGCAGTGCAGCAAGGCCGCGCCGTATCAGCAAGCGATCCCAGCGTGCGCGGTTTTGCTCCAGCAGCAAAACCGGTTCCCCGGAGGGGCCGGTGCGGGCCCGCGAACGCGAAGCCTGGATCTCCATCAGCGCCACCAGGCCATGGACTTCGGATTCCTGCGGCACCAGTTCGGCCAGGATACGCCCCAGCCGCAAGGCTTCGTCGCATAACGCCGGCCGCATCCAGTCGCCGCCGGCAGTGGCGGAATAACCCTCATTGAAAATCAGGTAGATCACGCCCAGCACCGATGCCGTACGGACAGCGAGTTCTTCCGCGCGCGGCACCTCGAAAGGCACGCGCGCCTCGGACAGCGTGCGCTTGGCGCGCACTATGCGCTGCGCGACCGTGGCTTCGGGCACCAGGAAGGCGCGCGCAATTTCATCTGTGGTCAGCCCGCCCAGCAGACGCAGGGTCAGCGCCACCCGCGCATCAGGCGACAAGACCGGGTGGCAGGCAATGAACACCAGCCGCAGCAAGTCGTCGTCGATATTGTCGACCACATCGCCGGCCAGCTTGACGTCGAACTCGGTCGGCGCCAGTTCCTGCTCTATGGCAAGCTCGCGCCCCAGTTCTTCATGCTTGCGCTCCAGCATCTGGCGCCGCCGCAGGCGGTCCAGCGCGCGGTTCTTTGCCGCCGCCATCAGCCAGGCGGCCGGATTGTCCGGCACGCCGGTTTGCGGCCACAGCTCCAGCGCGGTGACCAAAGCATCCTGCGCCAGCTCTTCGGCAAGACCGACGTCCCGCAACATGCGCGCCAGCGTAGCGATGATCCTGGCAGATTCTATGCGCCAGACCGCTTCGATCGCGCGATGTACGCTGGACTTGGTCGCCATTGCAGCCTGTGAACTGTAACAGCCCACTAGCTTTGCGGCTGTTCGCAGTTCACCATCCAGGGTATGCCGAACTGGTCCACCAGCATGCCGAAACGCACCGCCCAGAAAGTCTGCTGCAAAGGCATGCGCACTTCGGCTTTTTCGGACAAGGCGGTGAAGATGCGCTCCGCCTCGGCCGGGTCGGCCATGCTCAGCGAAACGGAAAAGCCCTGCGGTTTTTCACGGTAATCGGGCGGGCTGTCGGATCCCATCAACACCATGTCGCCGATCTCCAGGCGGGCATGCAGGATTTTTTCACCCCACTCCTTCGGCACCTGCGCCGCCATCGGCGAATCGCCGTGGTTCATCATCATGACAATTTTTCCGCCCAGCACCTTCTGGTAGAAATTGAACGCGGCTTCGCAGCGGCCGTCAAAAGTAAGATAGGGATGCATTTGCATAAGGACTCCTGTATTGGTTTAACTGTCAATGGATGACCGGCGTTGGCGCACCAGTCGATTTTACAGCAAGCTGCTCTTGCGAAGCTCCGGTCAGGTAGAGACCGGCCTTCGCCTGTTTTTCGCTGACGGCCTTCAGGTTGGCTAAGCCAGTCTCAAAGTCGCGGCCTATCATCTCGTCCATATTGAAGAACAGGCCCATCAGCTTGGCGATATACGGACTGGGGCCGTGCATGGCCCAGGTAACCGTGGTGGCGTCACCCTGGGTTTGCATCGTGAAGTCGGCCACATTGTGCCCTTCCAGGGGCTTGATGAAATCCAGCTTGATGATGATCCTGGAAGCCGGTGTAGACTCGGTGATCTCCATGCGCCCCGCGCCCGCCTTGTCGCTGCCGTCCCATGCATACACGCTGCCCAGTCCGCTGGCCGCGCCGCTGAAGCTCCTTTTCATCGCGGGATCCAGTTTTTCATACGGCGACCAGCTGCTCCAGCTGTGGAAATCGTTGATCTGCGCAAAGATTTTTTCCGGCGGGGCCTTGATGCTGGCCGTACGTTCAACACGGAAAGTGTCGGGCCGGGCCGCCGCGAAAAGCAGCACGCCGGCGATCAGCACAGAAATAACGATGGCGACGGTTTTAAACATGACTGAATACTCCTGTTGAACTTAGCTTGGCCTGGTGGTTTCTTGTATCTGCGCGCGCAGCCGTTCTTCCTGCTCACGCAATTCGGGCGTAAATTCGGCGCCGAAGTCTTCTGCTTCAAAGACCTGGCGAATTTCGATTTCCGACTCGGCGCCGGTGGGATTGGGGCAGCGCTTGACCCACTCTATCGCCTCTTCCTTCGATTTCACTTGCCACAGCCAGAAACCGGCGATCAGCTCCTTGCTTTCCGTAAAGGGGCCGTCGATCACGGCACGCTGGCTGCCGGAGAACTTGACGCGCGCGCCCTTGGAGCTTGGATGCAGGCCCTCGCCTGCCAGCATGATGCCGGCCTTGACCAGTTCTTCATTGAATTTGCCCATATCGGTCAGCAATTTCTCGTCCGGCATGACGCCGGCTTCGGTATTTTTATCGGCCTTGATGATGATCATGAATCGCATAATTTTTCCTTCCTTGTTTTTTAATCGATGGAAAGAGACCGCAGTCCCTTCCCGTTTTGTCACCGAAATTAGTCAGGCGCAGTTTTGCTTTAACATGCTTTGCATGCCCTGCAGGATTTCTTCGTGCTTCAAATCGCGGGTGTGGGTAGCGAGCGACCAGTTGTGGCCGAAAGGATCTATCACTATGCCATAGCGGTCGCCCCAGAACATGTCGGCGGGAGGCATCTTCGCCGTGGCTCCGGCCGCCACCGCCTGGGCAAAGGCGGCATCGACATTCTCCACATACAGATGGATCGTTACCGGCGTGCCTTTCAGCGATTTGGGGCCGAAAGAATTCCATTGCGGAGATTCATCAACCAGCATCAGCGTGGAATCGCCGATGCGGACCGAGCCGTGCACCAGCTTGCCGTCCGGGGCCGGCAGGCGCATCAATTCCACGGCATTAAAAGCCTTTTTATAAAATTCGATCGCATCGGCGGCGCCGTCGCAGACCAGGTGCGGTGTGATGGAATGCATGCCTTCAGGAATCGGTTTTACTTTCGATGTGCTCATAGTCTATTCTCCTTGGGATGGGTGGAAAGCCGGATCAGGCTCCGGCAAACTGGAAACAAAGGCAGGATTTTCCCCTGCTCTACTCTACGACGAACGGAACGCTGCAAAATCGACACGGATAGACACGATTTACAAAATTATTTTCAAACAGTGCCGACAAGATCAAGGCCACTCCTTATTATAGTTGTCGAATACTTAACGTCTTGCCAAAGTATAGCAGTTTACTTGCTTAATGCAAGTATGTTATGCTGGCCTGCATGAAACGCGTAGAAAATAAATCGCACTGCCCGGTGAACTTTGCGCTGGAAACCTTTGGCGACGCATGGTCGTTATTGATCGTGCGCGACATCGTGTTCTGGGGGAAAAGGACCTATGGGGAATTTCTCGATTCCAGCGAGGGCATCGCTACCAATGTGCTCGCCACCCGTCTCGCGCACCTGGAGCAAAGGGGCGTGCTGTCCAAGGGGCCGCACGAAACCGACAAGCGTAAAGACGTCTACAGCCTGACCGAAAAAGGCCTGGGACTGATCCCCATCCTGCTGGAAATGTCCGGCTGGAGCGCGCAATACGATGCAGAAACCACTGCGCCGCAGCAGTTTGTCGCATCCGTGTATGCAGACAGGGACAAAATGTTCCGCCTGGTGCAAGACACCGTGCTCAGCGGCGGCTCCCTGTTTGGCGCAGAGCGCCCGCTGGTTAAGCGCTAAAGCTTTGTCCCCAACGGCTTCCCCGATTTAATCAGGTGCTCGCGCATCAACTCTCCGACTTCGCCGAGTTCAGGCGTCGCCTCCGCCCCGAAATCCGACGCTTCATAGACCTGGCGCAACTCCAGTTCCACTTCGCCGCCGCCGTCAATCTGAGGCCAGCGCTTGCACCATTCCAGCGCCTCCTCCCTGGACCGGACATCTATTATCGTGAAGCCGGCGACCAGTTCTTTCGTTTCGGCGAAAGGGCCGTCGGTGATATGCGGCTTGCCGCTGGAGAATTTGATGCGCGCGCCCTTGCGGCTGGGATGCAGGCCCTCCCCGGCCAGCATGATGCCGGCCTTGGTCATTTCTGCTATGTACCGATCCATGGCGACAATCAGTTGCTCGGTCGGCGTATCGTCGCCCTCGGTATGCAGGTCCGCCTTGCGTATGATCATGAATCGCATAGTCTGCTTCCTTTCCATAGGATTGAAGGCGGCTTTGCGGCAAATGCCGTTTCAGCCTGGCCTTATTGATACGACGAAACAGCTATCGTAAATTCGACAGCTATGTGCACAAAATTTTAAAACTACCGACTATTTCTTGCGCCAGCAATCTGCAGCGCCAGAACCCGCGCCTGGCCAATAAATATATTTTTGCTAATTTTATCGGTTTATATATACTGACAGACACATAAAACTGCCCACTCAACACCAGCCGCCTGCATCCGTACAGCTTATATGTAAGGCCTGGCCGGCAGTACGCCCCCTTATTTTCTTGACGGTCCCGGTTGTTGCTTCATCCCCGATTGTTTTCACGGAGAAATAGCATGCGTACACTTGCCGCTTACTTCAGCCTGCCCATCCTCCTCCTGGTGACGGCCTGCGCGAACAATCCCCCTATTGGCGACACCGTCACGGAGACGGCGGCTTGCACCGAGATGGTCGCAGGCGGCTTCCGGCCTATCGCGTCTGAACGTAGCGAGCGCTTCCTGGGCAAGGTGCAGGAAGCTACCGCTGAATGCCGCGGCGGCGAAAAACCCCTGGTCTTCCGCAAAACGCCGTATACCGACTGGTCCAATTACTGGGCTGCCGGCGACGGCAGCAGCCTGTCGCCCGGCAGCACGGCGGTCGGCGCCCACCTGTCGCGCAACGGCCGCGGCATAGACGGCGCGCTGCTGGACCTGGAATACCAGCGCATGGAACTGGTCAAGCTGAATCTGTTCGACAATAGCGGCACCTTTGCCGATTACGTACAGGGGCGCGACGGCGTGGATGGGCAAGCCATCAAGCGCTGGCCGGCCATGCGCCTGCCGCCTGGCCATCCGTATTACGCACTGGCCGGCGGCGCCGGCACGCAGGTCTGCAAGGGCGAGCAGATACGCTTCCGCAACCTGGACGGCAGTTGCAATGACTTGTTCAATCCGGCGATGGGCTCCACCGGCCAGCCTTTCGCGCGCAACGTGGAATTTGAATCCACCTTCCCCGACCTCGGCAAGAACGAGATCGCGCGCAACCGGCATGGCGACCGGCTGGCGCTGCAGACCCCGGATCCGCAAGTGATCAGCCGCAGGCTGCTGACCCGCGAGCAAAGCGAGCCGGCCAAATGCAATGAGGGCTTCGGCCTGCCCGGCTATTCCGCCGAGGCCAATTGCGATTATAAAAAAGCGCCCTTCTTCAATGTGCTGGCCGCTTACTGGATACAGTTCATGACGCATGACTGGTTCTCCCATCTGGAAGAAGGCCACAACCAGGCAGCGATGATGCCGGTAGGCTGCAGCACCAGGCGCATCACCAGCAACGGCAGCGTGACCGATGTTGCGCTGACGCCGGAAGAAATTGCCAAGCTGGGCTGCCGTCCGGGCGACCGGATCGACCAAGGCTATATCGCCCAGGATGGCGACCCGGAAAAATTCAGCGCCGGCGGCAAGGAATACCTGAACCGCGCCTACAAGACCACCGCCAACAAGGTCACCGCGTGGTGGGATGCGTCGCAACTGTACGGCTACGATGCGGTCTCGCGGCAGCGGGTCAAACGCGATCCGGCGGACCGCGCCAAGTTCCTGCTGCGGCCTTTAGGCTCGCGGCCGGGCGACGGTGAGAAACTCGGCTACCTGCCGGTATTCCAGCCCGGCGACCCTATCAATCCGCAGTGGGCCGGCCAGGAAGCAGCCGCCTTCCCGGACAACTGGAGCATAGGTATCAGCTTTTACCACAACCTGTTCACCCGCGAACACAATGCCTTTGTGACTAGCTTCCACAAGCAGGCAGACCGCACGCCGGATGCCGATTCCGGCCTGCGCAATCCGGCCCAGCCGGACCGCATCATCCGCTACAAGGACGTGACGCCGGATGAACTGTTCGAGATCGGCCGGTTGGTAGTGTCCGCCGAGATCGCCAAGATCCATACGACCGAGTGGACGCCGCAACTGCTGTACGACGAACCGCTCTACCTGGCGATGAACTCCAACTGGCACGGCCTGCTGCAAGGGCATGAAATAGTCGCCGCCGCACTGGAAAAAATCGTCGTCAATAATTTCGGCAAATCGACCGACGCCAAGAAAGCGACGCAATGGTATTCTGCGTTTGCATCCGGCCCGGGCATCTTCGGCTTGGGCAGCGTCGTGTACGCGGACGATGCGGTCTTCGCCTTGTACGACCCGGCCAAGACCGATATCTGGAGCCTGAAAAATCCCGAGCATGTGAACGGCGGCGTCAACCATTTCGGCTCGCCGTTCAACTTCCCGGAAGAATTCGTGTCGGTTTACCGGCTGCACGCGCTGGTGCCGGACCTGATCGAATATCGCGAGTGGAACAATAATCCTAATGTGATCCGCAACAAGATTCCGGTAATAGAAACCTTCCGTGGCAAGGCCACCGCCGCGATGGACGAACGCGGCCTGGCGAACTGGGCGCTGTCTATGGGCAGGCAGCGCCTGGGTTTGCTGACGCTGCAAAATACGCCGCAATTCATGCAGAACATCACGCTGCCGCGCCTGCAGACGGCCACGCAAAAAATCGACATCGCCGCATTGGATATCCTGCGCGACCGCGAGCGCGGCGTGCCCAGGTTTAACGAATTCCGTCGCCAGTATGGCTTGAAGCAACTGACCAGCTATGACGACTTTATCGACCAGCACCTGCCTGCCGGTTCGCCGGAACGCAAGGAGCAGCAACGCCTGGTCGGCGTGCTGCGCGAAGTCTACGGACAGCACCGCTGCGACGCCGGCAAGATCATCACCAGCAGCCAGCTGAACGACGACAAGACCCCGATCAATGACTGCCTGGGCCAGCGCAACGGCAGCATGGTGGACAATATAGAAGACGTGGACACGATAGTCGGCTGGCTATCGGAATTCACCCGGCCGCAAGGCTTCGCGATCTCGGAAACCCAGTTCCAGGTGTTCATCCTGAACGCGTCGCGCCGCCTGTTTAGCGACCGCTTCTTCACGTCCAGTTTCCGTCCCGAGTTCTATAGCAAGTTCGGCGTCAACTGGGTGAACCAGAACGGGCCGGACGGCAAGGTAATGGAACCGCGTCCCTCCAACGGCCACATCGTCGAAATGTCGCCGCTAAAACGCATCCTGCTGCGCACCACGCCGGAACTGGCGCCGGAACTGGACAGCGTGGTGAACGTGTTTGATCCGTGGGCACGCGACAGGGCCGAGTATTATTCGGTGAAATGGAAGGCGCGGGCCGGTGCAGAAGAAGATGGGGCGTTTAAATAAATGCCTGCCCCTGAACCGGCCTGAATGGCCCGCCGCTCGGGCCGGAGCAGGGATCGAAAATCCAATTTTAATTGCGCTACGGCATGCTTGATCTTAAACTTGGCCTAGCCTAAAATACTGTACATGTATACAGTATTTTAGGCTGATCATGCCCAAACGCCCATCCCTTGAAGAAATCGAACCGCAAGCGCTGCGCCCTATGCCGAGGGCGCAGAAGGGCCGCGGCGCGGTATCCAACCTGCAGGGGCGCTACGAGGTCCATGCACGCGAAAACTTCTATGACGACTGGTCGGACCGCGAAATCGCCGATGAAGCCGGGAGCACAGAAACGGCCGGGGCGCCGGCCTGGAAAACCCAGGTCATAGAAGAAACCGCGAAGACGATTTTGACGCGCAACCAGTCGCCGGACATCCCTTTCAGCGTGTCGCTGAATCCCTACCGCGGTTGCGAACACGGCTGCATTTATTGCTTTGCGCGCCCTAACCACAGCTACCTGGGCCTGTCGCCGGGCCTCGACTTTGAGAGCAAAATCTACGCCAAGATCAATGCGCCGGAATTGCTGCGGCGCGAACTGGCGAAAGCCTCGTATGTGCCAAGCGGCATTGCGCTCGGCGTCAGCACCGACGCTTACCAGCCTTGCGAGCGCCAGTTGAAGCTGACGCGGCGGATATTGGAAGTCTTGCATGAATGCGGGCATCCGCTGGCGCTGATCACCAAGTCTTCGCTGGTGGAGCGGGACATCGATTTGCTGGCGCCGATGGCGGCGAAACGGCAAGCCATCGTTGCCATCACGATCACCACGCTGGATCCAGTGATCGCGCGCACGCTGGAGCCGCGCGCCACCACACCTACCCGCCGCCTGGAAACGGTAAGGCGCCTGACCGATGCCGGCATCCCGGTCGGCGTCAGCATTGCCCCGGTGATCCCCTTCGTCACCGAGCCGGACCTGGAGCGCGTGCTGGCGGCAGTGGCAGAAGCCGGCGCCATCAATGCCAGCTACATCGTACTGCGGCTGCCGTGGGAGGTGAGTCCACTGTTCCAGCAATGGCTGCAAGCCCACTTCCCGGAGCGGGCGCAAAGGGTGATGAACCGTATACGCGATATGCGCAACGGCAAGGATTATGAAGCCGACTTCGGTAAACGCATGCGCGGCGAAGGCGTGTGGGCCGACTTGCTGAAGCAGCGTTTCGACAAATGCATACAAAGGCTGGGCATAGGCAAGCGCTCAGGCAGTTTTGCGACCCTGGACATGTCCGGCTTCAGGCGGCCTTTGATCGTGCCCGCTGCCGGCAAACCAGGAGATCAAAATCCTATGCGGCAATTTGATTTCTTTGATGACTGAATAAATAAGGCGACTCGGCAGGCTATGCTGAACTCCGTTCCACTCTATAACAGGCTATGCAGTGCGCTGCGCAAATCGGGATAGGTAAATGCAAATCCGCTCGCCAGCAGGCGGGCCGACGCGACACGCTGCCCTTCCAGCAGCAGATCGGCCTGCTCACCCATTGCCAGCCGCATGGGCAGGCCGGGAGTAGGAAAAAAGCCGGGCCTGTGGATGAGCTGTGCCGCGGTCTGGCTGAATTGTTTTTGCGTGACGGTCTCCGGTGCGACAAAATTAAATGCTTTGCCTTGCTGCACGCCATCAGCTTGCAGTTGTGCCTTCCATACATGGGCGATGCCGCGCAGCACATCGTGCACGTGTATCCAGGACAGCCATTGCCTGCCGCCGCCCAAGGGGCCGCCCAGGCCCAATCTAATCGGCAGCAGCATCATCGGCAATGCGCCCTGCCGGCCGAACACGACGCCAAAGCGCATGCGTACAACCCTGACGCCGTGCACCTCTGCGGCTTGCGCGGCGAGTTCCCATTCGCGGCACAACTGCGACATGAAAATCTCTTGCGGAGGGCTGTCTTCAGTCAGAACCGCATCGTCCCCCTGCGGCTGGATGCCGTAATAACCGATGGCGGAAGCGGACAGCAATAACTTAGGCTTTCGCTGCGCCGCAGCTATCCAGCCGACCAGGCTGTCGGTGACGCCTATCCGGCTCGCCAGCAATGTCGCCTTGCGCGCCGCGGTCCAGCGCCAGCCCAGGATGCGGGCGCCGGCCAGGTTGATGATGACGTCGATCGCTTCATCGGGTGCCAGTTCGCTCATCGTGCGCAGGCATCTCACTTTTCCTTCAAATATCCACGCGGCCCGTTTTGGATCGCGGGTCAGTATCGTGACGCGCTGCCCGTCAGCCAGCAGGGCCCGCACCAGCAACTGGCCGATGAAGCCGGTAGCGCCGGTAACCAGCACGCTTTGAGCGCTGTCGCAAAAATGGACAGCGGGAAGGGCTTTATCTTTCATTTCAATTCCCCCCAATTGATAAGCGGCAAAGGCATCACGCATACCCGACAGGCCCACGCCTATGCCGCACAGTGCCAGGAATACGCTCAGGAAGCCATGGCCATTCCAGGTAAATGCAGCAGGCTGCACCAGCCAGGCCGGGGTGTTGAGTATCAGCAGCATGATGAAAGCGCCGCCGTTAATCGCCAGCACAGTATGGGTCACCCGTTCAGTGGCGGGCAGCAGGCGGGTTTTGTCTTCCACCACAAAGTCCCATAATGTCAGGATAATTTCCATGCCGAATATGGCAAGCAGCACCAGGGCCCAGACGCCATGCCATTCCCAGCAAGACAGGCCGATAAACAAAACGCTATATATCACTGCACGCAGCGCATGGATAGCCAATTCCCGCCTTGCGCCAAGGCGCTGCGGCAAGGACTCGGTCAACTCATGGTGATACAGGGTATCGAAGGCGCCCAGGATGCCTTGCGCCGCCATCAATTGCAAGGCCAGTAAATGGGTATTCATAGGGATGCTATTTCCATACCTTCTTCATATTCCTGCACCGCCCGTTTGCGATCGTTCAGCCACAGGCATACTAGGGGCGGCAACATTGTCAGCTCGGCAAAACAATCTATCCAGACATGGATCCAGGCATCGGCATGCAGGGAAATCAGCATGTCTTGCGGCGCCCAGACGGCTACTCCGATCATCAGCCAGCCCCATGCAAATGCGCTGCGCTGGCGGTCGCCGATATAGGTCAGCGCGCCCATCCATAGGGAAAGGCCCTGCACGGTAGGCCCAAACAAACTGATCCACCATACCTGCTGCGCGCGCGCCGCGGCCGGTGCGGCGCTGCCCCAGAATGCAGTTTCTATGCTGTGATGATAGGCGTCAAAAAAGGCAAGGCCGGCGATCCACGGCAGCAGGATGCCAACCAGCAGATGCGCCGCGACGACCGCATACATCCATTTGACCAGCCATGGCCTGATTTTTTCTATCTTCATATTGTCCGCCTTTTCTTGTGGTGATGCGTTTGTGTTTGCTGCTTAGTTTGTTACTTATCCGCGCAGGAAAGGATGCTGGGAGCGGCACACACCCGCTTCGCAATGAGCAACGGACTGGTACCCCATCCAGCGCGAAAAGCGATAGCGGTTACGGGCAAATGCCCTGTATAAATTCGCCAGCAGCGGCCGCAAGACCTTTATCCGCAAGGGCATTACTATCCAGCCCTTGCCTACCAGCGTATAGGCAGCCAGCATGCTGTCTATGCCAACCAGGATGTCCCCCTGCGCCGTCCGGCTATGCAATTCGCGGTCCAGCGCCGCCATATCCACACCCAGCGGCGCCGGATCAAAACCCGGCTCGGCGATATCGATAAAAGCCAGTAACCCCCTGTTGTTCCATCGGCGCAAGCGCGCCATTTCAGCCGCGCAAAAAGGGCAATTGCCGTCGAAATACACAGTCAGTTGCGGGGGGTGCATGCCGGCTTCCTTGCCAGGAGTATTGGTCGAAGTGTTCATTTTGGTGATTTCTTTATTTTCTTTAATTTCTGTCATTACAGAAATTAAAGACCATTCTGTTGAAGAAGTCAAATTTTATTTGATGGAAACTTTATTTCAGACTGATCCTCACAACGCCGCTGCCCCAAGCAGCCGAACCAGGAAGCCGGTAAGATGGACGCTGGCACCTGCCCATGCCCCCAAGCAATAGAAGATACCCAACAATGTCGCACGACACTACCGCAATCAATAAATTGATGGACAAATTCGATGGTCACCACAGCGTCTGGCTGTTTGGCTACGGATCATTGATATTCAAGGCTGATTTCCCATACATAGAACGGCGCCCGGCGCTGATCCGGGACTGGTCGCGCCGTTTCTGGCAAGGTTCGCACGACCATCGGGGTACGGCGGCGGCGCCCGGCAGGGTCACCACCTTGATTCCGCAGGCTGGCGCGATTTGCGAAGGCATGGCCTACCTGGTCACGCCGGAAGAGTTCGCGCACCTGGATTATCGCGAAAAGAACGGTTACCTGCGCCTGTCCACCGACATCCTCTTTGAAGACGGCAGCAGCGTGGAGGGACTGGTATATATCGCGACTGCAGACAATGCGGCCTTCCTCGGGCATGCGCCGGAACTGGATATTGCCAGGCAGATCGCAAGCTCGTCCGGCCCCAGCGGCCACAATAGCGACTACCTGCTGGACCTGGCCGCAGCGCTGCGCAGCCTGGGCAAGGATGACGCGCACGTATTTGAAATCGAGCGGCATTTGAAGCGGCTGCTGAAAGACCGGCAATAATGGCTTAACTGGCGCAACATATAGATTTGACAATACCGGCAGGCGGGGATATTCTCGATCGACATCCTGACCCTACCCGTGAAAGCAAAAGCGCATGAGCTACGAATTTAATCCCGAGAGCCAGGTTTTTGAATTCCCCAATCCGTACAAGGTAGAAAACACCGCGCTAATCAGCTCCGGCGCAGTGATGGTGCTGGCTGGCGGGCTGGCGATGATACTGGTGCGCGAGCGCCTCAGCCAGGGCATGGACGGGCGGGCAATCGCCGTGCTGGGCATCTCGGTCTTGCTGCTGTTGCTGGGCATAGGCTTGCTGGCGCGCGCATTTACGCGGCTGCGCTATTTTTTCGGCCGCAACCGCCCCGCCAACCTTGCGCCTGTGCTGCCGCAGGACAAGGATGGCGACAGTGCGCCGGCCGCCACCTACAAGGAAACCCTGCGCCAGAACGCCATCACCTACCCGGAACCCAAGGGGCCGCTGAACGGCTTGCTGTACAGCTGGCTGCCCAACCTGATTTTTGCGCCGGGAGTGATACAGCGCACCGCGCAGACCCAGTTCTACAACTTCCTGTCGCTGGCAGCCACCTTCATCAGTTTCCTGATCTGCTGGCTGTTGCTGGGCAAGGACAGCGCCAATGGCTGGATAGGCCTGGTGTACGGCGCGTTTGCCTTCTTCCAGATCATGCGGCCGATGATGCAAAAACCCGGGGCACCCGCCGGCGGCGCCACCGGCGCAGTGACCGATGCGGTGCAGGTAGGCATAGGCAGCCTGATCGTACTGATCATACTGGCGGTGCTGGGGCCGGTGTTGCTGGGCATGGCGGGCTCCCACCTGCCCGACCTGGGCGGCCTGTCCATCAACGGCGTGCTGTGCGTGGCGCTGGTCTGCGCGCTGGCCGGCTGCCTGGTGTTTGGCCTGGCGCTGAAAAACCAGTTGCAGCCGGCGCCGCAAGCGGTAGGCTCGGCGCGCGTGACCGAAACCATGACGATGAATGCGCATCCGAACAAGTTGATGGAAGAACTGGACCGGATATTGATGACGCGCTGGTTCAGCCTGATCCCCAACCGACGCTACACCCATAAAACCCCCGCCGTCATCGGCTCGCAGGGCAAGTTCGCCGCCGAGATGCTGGAAGAAACCCAGCCGCGCCCGCAGCCGAACCGGATTGCATCCGGCATCGGCCATGCGCTGTCGACGCAGCAATTTTTCTGGCTCACCTGCCTGACCGGTTTGGCCACTGTCTACCTGATCGTCGGCGCTTTTGCCGCGATACTCGCCTGCCGCAATATCCTGGGCGGGGAACCCGTGGTGACCGCCATCGCCTTCGCCTTGAGCCAGATCGCGGTCGGCATGTTTTGCTATGGCGCATCGCATGCGCTATGGGGCCGTTTTGATTTTGTATCCGAACTGATCTGGGTCGATATCAGCGGCAGCTATGAATCTGCCAATGTGCACCTGGGCAACCAGCTGTCCAGCAATGTGCAGACCACCAAGAATGTGATCAATATCGAAAGCATGACGATGCGGGTCTGGGTGTCGGAAATCGACACCGTCATCTTCGGCAAGGACGACGCGCGCCAGTTGATCGGTATGCGCGGCCTGCAAAATGTCGCCGATGAGCTGGCAGGCTCGCTGAAAGGCTTTGGCGAAACCCGCTCCATGGTAGTGGCGCCGACTTCCACGCAAGACCTGGATCGGGCACAAAAAGTAGGCGCGATGAACCAGCTGATGGGTGGCCCGCAAGCAGCCGCCGCCGGCGAACGGCTGGCGGCGGCAATCATTTCGGCCAGCACGCCTTCGCCTGCCATTTCTAGCGCTGCTAGCCCTGCTGAGACGCCGGCAAATACCTATGCCGCCAAACCGCGCTTTTGCTCCAACTGCGGCACGCAAGCCAGCGGCAATGCAAAATTCTGCGGCAATTGCGGAGCTGCGCTTGGCGCACTGGTTTAATCCAGCTTAGGGCAAGCAGGAACCGTTTTTTATGTTGCAGGCGCGTTGCCGGACTATGGCAAGCCGCCCTGCAGCTTACCCTCCCCCTCGCGCAGCACCGGCCTCGCCCCATCCGCGGGCCGTGCGGCATAGCCTATAATTACTTTAGGATACACATACTTGCCAAATACTTGGTAAGCTACGTTTGCCCCCATATTAATTAACTGTCAACATCGAATGTCCCAAGCCTCTGCCCACTCCCGCACCGCCCTGATCGAAGGTCCGATAGCAAAAACCCTGTTCTTTTTTACCTTGCCGATTTTATTCGGCAATGTGCTTCAATCGCTGAACGGATCGGTGAATGCAGTCTGGGTCGGCCACTATCTGGGCGAAGCCGCCTTGACCGCAACCGCCAACTCGAATGCGATCTTGTTTTTCCTGATCGCCAGCGTGATGGGACTGGGCATGGCGGCGACCATTCTGATCGGGCAAAGCATGGGCGCGCGTAACATGGACCAGGCCAAGCGGGTGGTCGGCACGGCGGTGACTTTTTTTGTCGGCATCTCGCTGCTGGTGGCGGTATCCGGCCTGCTCTTTTCCGAACACCTGATGCAGCTGATGCGCACGCCGCACGATGCGCTGCCGCTGGCCGTGGCCTATCTGCGCATCATCTTCCTGGCATTGCCTTTCCAGTTTGCATATATCTTCCTGATGATGATCTTGCGCGGCGCAGGCGATACCAAGACGCCGTTCAAGTTCCAGATATTGTCGGTAGGCCTGGATATCGCGCTGAATCCCCTATTCATCTTCGGCTGGGGTCCGGTGCCAGCGCTGGGCATAGCCGGGTCGGCGGTAGCGACACTGGTTGCGCAGAGCGTCAGCCTGACCGGGCTGATCGTCTACCTGTACCGTAAAAAACATTTCCTGTGCCTGCACAAGGGTGAAGGCCATTATCTGCGCCCGGACCGGGCCATCCTGAAATCGATGGTAGTCAAGGGCATACCGATGGGTTTGCAGATGGCCGTGGTATCGCTGTCGATGATCGCGATGATTTCGCTGGTCAATCGTTTCGGTTCGCAGACGTCGGCGGCTTACGGTGCCTGCCTGCAGCTATGGAACTACGTGCAGATGCCGGCACTGGCCGTGGGCATGGCAGTGTCGTCGATGGCGGCGCAAAACATCGGCGCGCGCCGGCTGGACAGGGTACAGCGGATTGCCGCGGTCGGCGTGATGTTCAACTTCCTGATGACCGGCGGACTGGTAACGCTGATCTACCTGTTCAACCGCACCGCGCTGGGCTTCTTCCTGCCCGAAGACGTGGCTGCACTGCCGATCGCACAGCATATCAATGCGATGGTGGCATGGACCTTCCTGCTGCTGGGCGTGACCTTTGTGCTGTCCAGCGTGATGCGCGCGTCCGGCGCCGTAGTGGCGCCGCTGGTGATCCTGTTCCTGGCGCTGTGGTGCATACGCCTGCCGTTCGCCAGTCTGCTGATGGGCGCCTGGGGAGCAGATGCCTTGTGGTGGAGTTTTGGAGTCGGTTCGCTGTCGGCGATGCTGATGTCGATTGCCTATTACCGCTTTGGCGGCTGGCGCAATGCCCATATGCTGGCAACGCCGCAGCCGGCCGCAAGCTGAACCCGGAACCGCATCCTTTGCCATGAAAGCCATGCCGGCCTCACGCAAGAGCGAAGACAAGCCCCCGGTTCCGCCGCTGAGGCCGGAACTGGAAGATTGCTGTAATAGCGGATGCAATCCCTGCATCTTTGATATCTACGAAGATGCAATGGAGCGCTACCGCACCGAACTGCAAGCCTGGGAAGCCAGGCACAAGGAAAAGAAAAGGAAAAAAACGGCAGCGTCTTGACCGCCGGAACGAGGCTATTCAAACCAGGCTCGCGAAACTGGCTATTTAGCTGCCTGTCCTGCCCAGGGAGACGGCAAACTCGTTTGCGCCGGCGCTGTTCGTTCCCTTCAAGGGCGTCGCTATCTCCAGCCTGTCCCGTCCCGCCATCTTGGCGCGATACAGCGCCGCGTCGGCCCGGCCCACTACACTGTCCAGGCTTTCATCGCCCCGGCTCATTTCGGCGAGCCCCATGCTGACCGTGTAGCGCGGAATCCCTGTGGTCCCCATGTCGCCGGCCTGGCGCAAACACTCGCAGATACGCTCCGCCACCAGTTGCGCTTCGGCGGCCGCGGTCTCCGGCAGCAGCGCGACAAACTCTTCTCCACCGAAACGCGCGAAATGATCGGTCTCGCGCAGCAAGCGCGTCACCGTCGATGAAAAATGCACCAGCACGCTATCCCCAACCGCGTGCCCGTGCTTGTCGTTGATGCGCTTGAAGTGATCCAGGTCCATGATCAGCAGGCTCATCGCCTGGTCATGCCGCTTGATGCGCCGAATCTCGCTCTCATATCTGTCGGAAAAGGCGCGCCGGTTCAGCGCATCGGTCAGCGGATCCATATTCGATACCCGCGCCAGTTCCAGATGCAGGCGGCGGGTAGCCACCATCATGAAACCGACGGCAAGGGTCATCGTGATGAAAGCATAGATCGCCAGGTAGATGCTCTGGACCAGGTCACCACTATAGAAGCTGGAGTAATTTGCCTGCCCCGTGAAATTGGTCACGAAACGCACTACCACAACGGCAGTCTGCACCAGCATCACGCCGCCAAAGAAATAACTACCGAAGTGGCGATCGGCATAGCGTGCAATCAGGTACAGCTGCATTCCATACAGAATCGCCAGCAAGGGCGCCACCAGCGCCACGCGCGCCTGGTAATCCGGCTGGACCAGCGACCACCAGGCGACGCCCGCTGTGCCAAGCACCGTAAACAGAAGCACCAGGCGCGAGGTCGGCTCACGGCCGTAAAAACACTGGGTTCCCAGCAAGCGGCACCCCACGGCCAGAAACATCGCGGTATTGGCAACGACAATGGACAGCCAATCGGGAATCATACCGCCCAATCCAAACAGGATGGAAGCGGCAAACAGCAATACCGAACTCGCGGTCCACCATCCCAGCCCCTTGATTGAAGCCGGAAAGCTGCGATAGGCAGAAAATAATACGGTGGCCATCAGCGCTGACATTACCGAGGACAGCAGTATCACTATGCGAAGATCAAGAGTAAACATCTGTTCGGACCGCCGGGGAGCCTAAAGTATGGTCAGCTTAACATTGTCCATATCAGCATACAAGCAGCATAAGGTGCAAGCGGCACGCGCAGCCATCGCGATATCGTCCGATATGTTATCGTTGATAAAAACAGACACTCTAGAGACAATAATGAATCAAACCCGCCTAAACGGCCTCGACCTGGTATCGGCGATAGGCGTCGTGCTGATATGGGGAACCAATTTCGTCGCGATGAAACTGGCGCTGCATGATTTCACGCCGTTGCAGCTGGGCGCCGCACGCTACGTCTTTGCGGTGCTGCCGCTGGTCCTGTTCATCAGGCCGCCCAGGATGCACTGGAAATGGATAGCCGGCTACGGCCTGTGCCAGGGCGTAGGCCAGTTCGGTTTGCTGTTTATCGCGCTGCAAGTCGGGATGACGGCGGCGCTGGCATCGGTGCTGCTGCAAACCCAGGTTTTCTTTACCGCCCTGTTCAGCTATGTGCTGTTGCATGAAAAAGTCGGCAAACCGCTGCAGGCGGGACTCTGCCTGGCGGCATTGGGGCTGGCGTGTTTTGCCATGAACTACCTGCTTCCGCAGGCTGCAGCGGGCACAGCCACGACTGTGCTGGGTTTTGTGCTCAGCCTGGCCGCCGCAGCGATGTGGGCCGCCTCCAATATCGTGGTGCGCCGCGCGCAAAGGCATACGCCCAAATTTGAAGTCGTCCCTTTCATGGTATGGAGCAGCCTGATACCGGTGCTGCCCTTCGTGGGCCTGTCGCTGCTGTTCGATGCGCCCGCCACGCACTGGAAATGGCTGTCGGCCTCCTGGAGCAGTTGGGCATCGATTGCCTACCTGGGCTGGATCGCCACCATACTCGCGTATGCATTGTGGACAGGCTTGCTGAAACGCCATCCTGTCAACCGGGTCGCACCTTTCAGCCTGGGTGTGCCGGTGGTCGGCCTGGCAACGGGCATGCTGGCGCTGGGTGAGGTCATTACGGGCTGGCAATGGGCCGGGATTACTCTGGTGGCGGCTGCGCTGGTGTGCGTACTGTTCGGCGGACGCCTGATGCAAAGGCCGGCCGCATCTGCCGTCCCGTCTGCCACCAAATAAGGAACCCTGTCATGAGCTATCTGTGCGACGCCTCCCGCTCCCTGTTGCTGGTAATCGACCTGCAGCAAAAACTGATGCCGGTGATCGCAGACGGGGAACGTGTGCTGAAGCGCGCCATGTTGCTGGCGCAAGCTGCCCGCTTGCTGGGCATTCCGGTAGTGGGCACGGCGCAACAGCCACTGCGCCTAGGACCCACGATGCCGGATATCCACGCCTTGCTGGACAAGACTATAGAAAAAACCGGCTTTGACGCCTGCGCCAGCGCTGATTTTTTAGCAGCGCTAGAGGGCGACCGGGATGAGTTGATCGTCCTGGGCTGCGAAGCGCATGTCTGCGTATTGCAAACCGCATTGGGTTTGCTGCACAGGAAGCGCAAAGTGCGGCTGGTGGCGGACGCCATCGGCTCACGCGACAATGCCGACAAGGCGGCGGCGATATCCAGGGCGCAGGCGGCCGGCGCCGACATCCTCAGTTCTGAAATGGTGATGTTTGAATGGATGCGGGACAGCGAACATCCGCAATTCAGGCAAATCCTGAAACTGATCAAATGAGCTGAGTTTAAAATTACCGGGCTAAAAAATTGCAGCGTCCATTCAAAATTATAGTCTTGGCGGTCTTGCTGCCTGCCGGCATTTTGCTCGCGTATATTGCCGCCGCTTTCCTGCTGGTCCTGTTTCCAGCGAACTCCGGGCCCTCGCCCGCTGCCGCCAGCATCGAAGCCTATGTCGTCACGAACGGTGTGCATACTGACCTGGTGTTCCCGGTAAAGAACAAAATAATAGACTGGGAACGGCATTTCCCCAAAACGCAGTTTGCG
This sequence comes from Betaproteobacteria bacterium, assembly GCA_013287275.1. Taxonomy (GTDB): domain Bacteria; phylum Pseudomonadota; class Gammaproteobacteria; order Burkholderiales; family Burkholderiaceae_D; genus Undibacterium. Next base: position 34,413 of record JABDED010000008.1, on the reverse strand, counting down.
GCTGTACCTGCCGATGCGAGCTATATCGCGATAGGATGGGGGGACAGGGATTTTTATCTGAACACACCCGAATGGAAGGACCTGAGCATTGCCGGTGCCGCCGGCGCACTAACGGGCCGGCATGCAACGCTGCTGCACGTGAGCTATGCGAGCAAGGCGGACCTGATGCATGCCTACAAACTGATGCTGACCGAAGAAGCTTATCGAGCGCTGGCCGAGTATGTGCTAGCCTCCGCCAAAACGCTGGACCGGCATTTTATACAAGTTCCCCATAGCGGTTATAGTCGGCAAGACAGCTTTTACGAAGCCACCGGCTCTTACAGCATGTTCAACACCTGCAACACCTGGGTGGGCAAGGGTCTGCAGCGCGCCGGCGTCAAGGTCAGCCGGTGGACGCCTTTCGACACGCTGGTCGTATGGCATCTGCAGCACGGCTAGTTCGTGTTTTTTTGCGCGAACAGCCATTCGCGCCAGCGCATATCCAGCAGCATGTCTGCCGGTATGCGATGCTCCATTCCTTCGTACTCGCGGAAATGCAGATTCTTTGGTCCCAATTTTTGTAGCGCCGCAAGCATGGCCCGGTCCGGCTGTATCGGATTTTCCGTATCGGCGTTGCCATGCACTATCAGCAGGGGAATGTCCCTGAATTGCGCGGCCGAACTGCGGTCCGGTGGAATGCCGGAAAACGGCACTGCCGCCGCAAATTTTCCTGGCCGCAGCTGTATCGCGTTCCAGGCTGTCGAAGCCCCCATGGAAAAACCGGTCAGGTAAATCCGTTTTGTATCCACCGGATGATGTGCCGCCACATCGTCCAGCAATTGCAGGGCGATCTCCAGCGGCGCCCCCGCTTGCGACGCCGGCAAGCCATCCGTTCCATCTGCATAATTGGCGCTACGCTCGGGAAATTGCGGGATCAATACGTACGCAGGAAAATGGCGCTGTACCTCCGGAATTGACCAGGACAGGCCCAGCCAGTTCAGTTGCGACGCATTATCGTCACCCACCGCGCCGGAACCATGCAGCACGACCACCAGCGGATAACGCACCCCGACTTGCGGCGACAGCGGCTGCAGCAAGCGGTAAGGCATTGCCGCTCCCTGCTTAGGCTGGAAGCGTGCCGCCGCGAAGCCATCTCGCTTCAAACCCTTCAATATTGCCAGGTCGGCGTCGGATTGCGCAGTACCTGCGGGAGCCGCAATCTTTTCCAGCAGCGGGTAGTCAATAGCCTTGGCGGCCTCTGCCGCATCTACCGCCGTAGCAGCATGGACTGCAGGCGCGGCCAACGCATGCAGCGCAATCAAACCTGCCCATATGCCCATCACCAGCCCGTGTTGCATCGTCATGCTTATTCCCAATTGTGTGAAAAATGAGGTATTACCATACAAGCTTTTCAGGCCGACGCCAAGTCCGCGACAGCTGCAGATATCCCTGTTCCCAGTATCGCATTCACCTGCCGCTCCAATACCTCGATGCCGGCATAGCCGGCGGTAACGCCATGCAGCTTGCCGTCTTTGGCGACGAACAGGGCAGGAAAACTATTCACACCCCAGGATCTGGCCTGCATGAAATCCTTGCGGGTTTCGGCAATCATCTCCGGTGTCGACCACGCCGCATGAAAGGTCTCAGCGTCGACGACATATCCCAGGTCTGCCAGCGCAGCAGAAGCAATACCGGCCAATACGCTACCGTCGGTAGTGTCCAGCGCATCCGCATAGAATGCATGCTGCAAGGCGCGGAAGACAGCCAGCAAGTCCGCTGCCGGCGCCAGTGTCCTGGCGGTCACCACTGCCCGGCATACCGGTTCGGTGTCATACACAAAATTTTCCCGGGCGTGAAAAGCTTCGCGATCAAAAGGCAGGCCGCTGATATTGGCGACCCGCGTCCAGTGTTGCAGCCGGAAGCGTTTTCCGGCCTCATCCAGCACGTCGGTGGCGCCGGCGCGCACACCGCCAACGACTATCTGGACAGGCAAACGAGGAAACTTCGCGGCAAGCGCAGACAATTCCTTGCTGAAGCCATAGCACCAAGAGCACATGGGATCAGCGACGTAAATCAGGTTCATGACGATCTTTCAGATAAGAATGGAAAGAAAATTAGGAAGAACTCGGCGCATGCGAACGCACCGTAACATCAGTGCGTCCGCCGCCATTTCTTATTTCTCCGCTTTTTCTTTCGCCCGCAGCACCGTAGTGCTTTGTCCGGCCACGCCCCAGTTATCGGTATCCACCTCGTCGATGATGACGAAGGTAGTCGCCGGGTTCTTGTCGAGCACCCTGACGAGCAGGTCGGTTGCGCCCTTGATCAGCTCGGCTTTTTGTTCCCTTGTCGCGCCATCGCGGGTGATTTGTATATTGATAAATGGCATGATGATTCCCTAAAGTGAAGTGATGGGATTTGAATCAAGGCGGCTTACCATTTTCCCGAGGTAGCACCGCCGTCCACAGTCAAGATAGCGCCGGTCGTGAACGACGAGTCCGTCAGGTACAGTACTGCATCCACGACGTCCTTCGTTTCACCGATGCGGCCCAGCGGTTGCTGCGCCTTCAGGAAATCATGCATTTCCGGCGTATGCAAGGGCGTATCGATAATGCCCGGCGCCACGGCATTCACCTTGACGTTACTGGATGCCAGTTCCAGCGCCAGCGCCTTGGTCGCCTGGTTCAGGCCGCCCTTGACCAGGACAGGCAACAGCGCAGGCACGTTGACGTTCGGTTGCGACCCGAGGCTGGCGGTGATGTTGACGATATGGCCCTGCCTGTTGGCAGTCATATGGGCCGCCGCCTGCTGGCTGATAAAGAAAAAACCGCGCAGGTTGGTATCCATCAGGCTGTCCAGGTCTTCTTCCGTATAGGTGGTGAAAGGCTTGGCGATAAAGACGCCGGCATTGTTGATCAGGATATCCACCTTGCCGAATGCGGCGATCGCGCGTTCAAACAGTTTCTTCGCTGTCTCTGCCTTGGCAATGTCGCCTTCCACCAGCAGAAAATTTTCGGGTTTGCCCAGCTTTTCTGCTGCTGCCTGCAGGCGCTCCAGGGTACGCGCATTGCCGGCCACGTTATAGCCGCGCTGCAGGTAAGCCTGCGCCAGGGCAAAGCCTATGCCGCTGGAAGCGCCGGTGATGACTACTGTTTTGTTATCGGATTTCATTTTGATCTTCCTAAAAAAATTTCGAGAAAACTAAGGGAGCGTCGTCTGGATCTGCGTGCGGGAAAAAGGACGCTGTGTTGCTTCCGCCATGTGAAGCACTATACTGATGCTCTATTTGTAGATAAATACAGTTTTTTACAAATTACTTGATACATCATGTAATGAATTAATTTAAAATCCGGATTTTCTGGAGTCCGTCCATGCAGAGACAATTCGACGATCTGATGCTGGGCAGCATAGAGCTGTTTTGCCTGGCCGCCGAGCTGGGCAGCTTCACGGCTGCCGCGGCTGCTGCCAGCGTGACGCCTGCAGCGGTGAGCCGCTCCGTTTCAAGGCTGGAAGAAAGGCTGGGAGTGCGCCTGTTTGTGCGCACCACGCGGCAGATCAGGCTGACCGAAGGCGGCCGCATTTACTTTGAACAAAGCCGGCAGGCGCTGACCCAGCTGGTGGATGCCGAACGTGAAGTCACCGGCAAGCAGGCGGCCCCCTCCGGCACGCTGCGCATCAGCATGCCGACGCCGTATGCGCATTATCGCGTGCTGCCGCTGCTGCCTGCATTCCGCAAGCAGTATCCGCAGGTGAAGGTGGAAGTGCATATCAGCAACCGCAATATCGATTTTGCCGAAGAAGGCTATGACCTGGCGATACGCGGCGCTTTGCCGGTTGACTCCAACCTGATCTCGCGCAAGCTGGAAGATGCGGAACTGGTGGTCGTGGCAACCAGGGCCTACCTGAAGCGTGCCGGCACGCCTAAATCGCCGCAAGACCTGGAAAAGCATGACTGCATACAGTTTGAACTGCCCAGCAGCGGCCGTACTATCCCATGGCTGTTCAAGGACCAGCAACGAAGTGTGGAATTGCCCACCGGCGGCGGTTATCTGACGGCCGGCGACGTGCTCGGCGGCGTCACGCTGGCACGCAACGGCGCCGGCTTGTTCCAGACCTACCGTTTCATCGTCGAACCGGATCTGCAACGCGGCGACCTGGTGGAAGTGCTTGCCGCCTACGGCGGCAACTCGCGCCCTTTCACCTTGCTGTATCCGCCGGGGCGGCAAGCGATGCGGGTGCGCAGCTTTGTGGAATTTTTGATGCAGCAGCTGAGACGCTAATCAGCCCCAAAAAACAAGGAAAAGTAGCCCGTATGGAGCGCAGCGTAATACGGTGAGCCCACCCGGGAAGTGCTCCATCCAGGCTGCAAATTTCGGCTGCTATAGCGCAAGGGCTGCAGCAAACGCCCGCCGCGCCGGATGATGCGTCACTTCCTTGCGCCATATGATCAGGGTTTCCACTTTTGCGATGTCGGCTGGCATGGCGTGGATTTGTATGCTGCCGCCCAGGCCGCGCTGCTGCATCACCGCCCTGGGCATCAGTGCCACGCCCATACCGGCAGCCACGCAGCCCAGGATCGCTTCAAAGGTGCCGAATTCCAGCGTCCGCAAAGGCGTGCAGCCGGCGTCGGCAAACCACCTCTCCAACCGGCGACGGTACGAGCAACCGGTTTTAAATACCAGTAGCGTCTTTTTTTGCAGGTCATGCGCCGACGCCAATGTCCCGTGCGCATGATCGGTCAGCAGCACCAGTTCCTCTTCAAATACCTTGGCCTGCAATATGTCCGCGTGGAAGAACGGGGCGGCGATCAGCGCGATATCCAGCCTGTGGTTCAACACTTCCTGCACCATGTAATCGGTAGTGCCGGTATCCAGCAGCAGGTCCACATCGGGATACTGCCGGTGGAAGGCCGCCAGCACCCTGGGCAGGCGCGCCGCCGCGGTGGTTTCCATCGCACCTATGCGCAGCTTGCCGGCCGGCTTGTCGCTGCCGCGTACTGCTGTCTGCGCTTCATCCGCCAGTTGCAGCAGCCGGTCCGTGTACTCCAGCAGCTTGCTGCCTTCGACCGTGATGACCAGGTTGCGCCCGGAGCGGTGGAATAGCGGCACTCCCAGGCTCTGTTCCAACTGCGCCAGGCGGGAAGACACATTTGACTGTACCCTGTGGGTACGCGCGGCGGCCTTGGTGACGCTGCCCTCTTCGGCCACAGCCTTGAAAATGCGCAAGACGGAGAGATCCATAGTCATCCTCAATTCTTTAAATGAGATACATATCTTCATTATTAATCATTATTAATGATATGTGTAGTGTTTTATGATGACTGGACTGAATATGAAACAGGATTAGCCATGAGTAATTTGCCAACCAAACCGCTGGCTATCTGGGTGTTGCTCGCCAGCAGCTTTGCCTTCATCATCGTCCAGCTGGACGTCACTATCGTCAACGTCGCCCTGCCCAGGATAGGCATGGAACTGGGCGCTGCGCTCAGCGAACTACAATGGGTGGTGGACGCGTATACGCTGGGTTTTGCGGTATTTTTACTGTCGGCGGGCGTGCTGGGCGACAAGTTCGGCCCCAAGAAGGTTTTCCTGGCGGGCTTCTTCCTGTTCCTGGCGGCATCCATTGCCTGCGGCCTGGCGCCCAGCAGCGGCGTGCTGAATATCGCCCGTGCCGTCCAGGGAATCGGAGCGGCGCTGCTGGTGCCCAGCTCGCTGTCCATCCTGAACTACAGCTATGCGCACGACAAGAAACAACTGGCCAAATCCATCGCCTTATGGACCGCAGCGGGCGGCGTATCGATTGCCGCCGGCCCGGTGATCGGTGGCCTGCTGTTGTCGATAGGCGGCTGGCGCAGCATTTTCTGGGTCAATATTCCTATCTGCGTACTGGGCTTCTGGCTAACCTGGGTCAGCGTACCCCATATCCCGCGCGCCGAACACGGCAGGTCGTTCGACATCGCCGGGCAGTTGCTGGCGATCGCCGCCCTCACCGGCTTTATCGGTGCGGTGATTGAGGTGCAAGGGCTGGGCCTGTCGCATCCGCTGGTGCTGGGCGGCTTTGCGCTGGCGCTGGTGGCCGGCGGCCTGTTCCTGTTGGTAGAGAAAAAAGTGGAGTCGCCCATGTTGCCGCTGCAATTATTCCGCCAGGCGGCTTTTTCAGGCGCGGTGCTGTTTGGCGTGCTGGTGAATTTTGCCTACTATGGCGTGATCTTTGTACTGAGTTTTTACTTCCAGAAAATACGCGGCTATTCCGTGATGGAAGCGGGCCTGGCTTTCCTGCCGCTGACCGGCACCTTCATTTTTTCGAATATTGCCAGCGGCAAGGTGACCGCGCGCTACGGCTTGCGCGTGCCGATGATCGCCGGCGGCCTGATAGGCTGCAGCGGCTATGCACTGCTGGCCGTCGCAATAGGACCGCAAGCCGGCTTCATCGCGATGCTGCCCGGCCTGATGCTGATTCCCGCAGGCATGGGCCTGGCGGTGCCGGCGATGACCACGTCCATCCTGTCTAGTGTGCAGAAAGACATGGCCGGCACCGCCTCTGCGGTATTGAACGCGGCGCGGCAAGTAGGCGGCGCGATGGGCGTAGCGGTGTACGGCGCAATGGTCAGCCTGGGTGCAAACCAGGCAAGCGGCAACAACGTAAACGGCACGCTGATCGCGTCGGCGATCTTGCTGCTGCTGGCGGCGGGGCTGGCTTACCGGACAGCCAAGCATGCGCATGACACGCCGGCCAAGGTACTGGCTTAGGCAAACCCAGATACCTGCCGCCACTCCCATGCACGCGGCCGGCAAGCGGCAGCGTGCATTTTCTTGTGGGTAAGTACCGACAAGTACCGGCCGGCCTTAACCGACGATACGCACATTCCTGCCGCTGATCTTGCTCTGCGGAGGATTCCCGTAGACATTGATGCTGCCGGACGCAGTCGCATGCGCCTCCAGTGCCCGCGTCACCGTTGCGGAAATACTGCCGGAGCCGTAACTGTATAGCTCCGCCGACTCTGCGGTCAAAGCCCTGAGGTCGGCGCTACCGGAGCCGTGCACATTGGCTGTCAACTGCCGCACATTGCCGCTGGCCCGCAAGGAACCGGAGCCGCCTACGTCCGCCGCCAACTGCACGCCGTTGACCTGCCCCATCGTGATACCGCCGGAGGCCGACATTTTCACATTGGCGCGGGCCGCCCTGTAGGCAGAAGCATCTATGTTGCCGGAGCCGCGCGAACGCAGGTCCAGGTTATTGCCGGCACCGTCCAGCCGCACGTTGCCAGACCCATTGACGGCAACGGCCAGGCTGTCGTTTTGCAAGCCCGACGCCTCCACGCTGCCCGAGCCGTTCACGCTGATATCGCGCAAGGCGGTCGTCGTGTACCTGACGCGTATCGGATTGCGGGTATTGACGCTGCCGTCCACGCGTATCCTGAGCACACCATCGCGCACTTCGGTTTTCAGCAAGGGCAATAGGTTGGAATCGGCCTCCACTTCCAGCGTATTGGCGGGGCCCATGCTGACTTGCACGCTAATCGAGCCATTGACTTCCAGTGCATCGGCAGCCGCAAGCTGGCGCACTTCCCTGACGACATTGCCGTTACCGACAACCCCGCCGCCGATGTCGAATGCGGAACGGATATGGGCGTCGTCATTGGAGGCAATGATCACACAGCCTCCCAGGCTGGCGAGGACCGACAGTGTTGCGAGGGCGCAGAGTGAACGGTGTATTTTATTTTTCATCATGGGCGGAATAAAGGTTGATCGAGAACCAGCTTGTTGAATAAGCAGTATGCCGAAGCGGCGGCGGCGGGGGAAACGCTTTGCGACAGGTTGCAAAATTGCGATGACAGGATGCAAATTCATTACGTTTAATTAAAAAAATGACAATTTTACTATTCTCAAAGGCAGAAGGCAGCTAAGCCAAAGCCGCGTTTACCAGCTCTGCTTCCTGCAAGATCCAGTTGCTGAACTCGGCCACTTCCGCCCTCGTCTGTCCCGGCCGGATGATCAGCCAGTAGGCCAAATCATGCACCTGCGCATTACGTTTGCCGGCGATCACCAGCCGCCCCTGCTGCAGCATGGGCTGCACCAGCGCCAACCGGCCCAATGCAATGCCGTGCCCGGCCAGCGCCGCCTGTATCACCTGGTCGTACTGGTTAAAGCGCAATACGCCCTTGGGCTTGACCTTGCCGAGCTGGCTGGCGCCAAGCCAGTCCGCCCACTGCAGCCAGGGGCGCTGCGGCTCATCCAGATCCAGCAAGATGCTTTTGGCCAATGCGCTTTTGGTTTCTATGTGGTTGATCTTCAGCGACGGATGCGCGACCGGCACCAGTGTCTCGCCGAACAGCCGGACGGCGCCTGGCGGCGCCGAAGCATCGCGGCAATAGCGTATTGCCAGGTCTATGTCTTCCTGTTCCAGGTTGGCGACCTTGTTGCTGGCGGCGACGCGCACATCTATGCTGGGATGGGCGCTTTGGAATTCTCCCAGCCTGGGCACCAGCCACAGGGAAGTCACACCCAGGCTGGCGGTGATGGTGACGGGACGCCTTTCATCGGCGCGGCGCAAGCCGGCGGTGAGTTCCGCCAATTGCTGCAGCCAGCCGTCGGCACAGCGGAACAGGCGCACGCCGTCGTCGGTCAGTTCTATCGCCCTGTGCCGGCGTATCACCAGGCCGGTGCCCAGGAAATTTTCCAGGTTCCTTACCTGGCGGCTGACCGCAGACTGGGTCAGGAACAAGTCCTGCGCAGCAAGGGTAAAACTCATGCGCCGCGCCACGGCGACAAAACCGCGCACCAGGTCCAGCGGCGGCAGCTTGCTTAAAGGATCGGGCATGTTCTGGCATTCTCCTGGATTTTCATATTCCCAGCTACGCATTCCAAAATGGAATGCGAAACATGCGAATAAGTCGTTTGAGTATTGCCCATTTTAGGTCTTTAATGACAGGCATGGAACTTCTAAAACATATTTTTCGCTTTCTTCACAGGAATGTGATTTCCTCCACCGGGCGTGTCCGGCTCAGCGCGATGCTGGAGCTGGAAAAGCGTTCTGCACTGGCGATCTGCCATGATGCCGGAGTGCTGTTGCAATGCAGCCGTGGATCCCTGTGGGTCACCCAACTGGGCAACGCCGAAGATGCGATACTTGGCCCCGGCCAGCAGCTGCAGGTGGCGGCGGGCCAGGATCTGGTGATCCAGGCATTTTCCGCATCCACGCTGCAGGTCGCATTGAGCAGCCTGTCGGGCGAACAGGAACCCGATCGCATGACGGTCAATTTTGTCGACAAATGGTATCGCCGGCCGCAGTGGCCGTCACGGCCGCGCTTCAGTGTCGAGGGGCCGTTTGGATTAAGCATGCTGGCTTCCGGCAATAGGAAATAGATCGATGACTATAGACTTCTGGTTTGAGTTCGGCAGCCCCTACAGCTATCTATCCAGCATGCGCCTGCCAGCACTGGCGCACAGGGCCGGCATACAAATCAACTGGCGCCCGTTTTTACTGGGCCCCATCTTCCAGCAACAGGGCTGGCATAATTCGCCTTTCCTGGTTTATCCGGCCAAGGGCGCCTATATGTGGACAGACATGGCGCGCGAGGCGGGCAAGTATCATTTGCCTTTCCGCCGGCCGGGCGACTTCCCGCGCCGCGCCATCCTGCCATCGCGCATCGCGCTGGCCAATGGCAATGCGCGCTGGATCGGCGATTTCGTGCAGGCGGTGATGCAGCTGAATTTCGTGCACGACCGCGATATCGACAACGAGGCTGCGATGCGGGAAATATTATTGCAGCTGCTGCCGGCGGCTTCGGCGGAAGACATCCTGCAGTCCGCACAGGGCGACGCCGTCAAACAGCGGCTGCGCGCGCAAACCGCGACGGCCCAGGACCTGGGGATATTCGGCGCTCCCAGCTTTATCGTCGGTGATGAACTGTTCTGGGGCAACGACAGGCTGGAAGATGCGCTGGCACTGGCGCACAGCCACACCTATATAGGAGAAACTTTATGAATACTGCACGCAACTGGCAGACGCCGATGCTGATCGTGATTTGCGGCGGCATCCTGCTCGGCCTGTCGCTGGGTATCCGTAATGTGCAGGGCCTGTTCATGCTGCCGATGATAGCCGATCGCGGCTGGACCCGCGAAAATTTCGGCATGGCGATCGCCCTGCAAAACATTGTCTGGGGCTTGTCACAACCACTGACGGGCATGGTTGCAGACCGCTACGGTTCGGTCAAGGTGATGATGGCCGGCAGCCTGCTGTATGCGGCCGGCCTGTACCTGGAAGCATCAGCAAGCTCGGTCCCGGTATTGAATGCCGGCGCCGGCGTATTGATAGGGCTGGCCTTGTCCGGCACCGCGTTTGCATCGGTGTACGGCGCCGTCAGCCGCATTGCCGCACCGGAGCAGCGCAGCTGGGCGCTGGGCATGACCGGCGCCATAGGCGGCCTGTGCCAGTTTGCAATGGTGCCCATCGCGCATGAACTGATCGCCACGCTGGGCTGGGTCAGCGCCTTCATCGCCATCGCCGTGCTGTTTGTCGCGGTCGCGCCGGCTTCGTTGGCGTTGCAGGACAAGAGCCCGGCGCACACTGCGGCCGCAGGGGAATCGATGTCGTCGGCGATAAGGGCCGCCTTTGCACATCGTGGCTTCTGGCTGCTGAATGCCGGCTTCCTGGCTTGCGGCTTCCAGCTGGCCTTTATCGCCACCCACCTGCCGGCCTATTTGCTGGACAAGGGCATGCAGCCCAGGGATGCGGTAGTGGCACTGGCGATCATTTCACTGACGAACGTGATCGGCACCTATTACTGCGGCCACCTGGGAGGCAAGTACAGCCGCAAATACCTGCTGTCCGGCCTCTACCTGCTACGCTCGCTGGCCATCGCCGCCTTTGTCTGGCTACCCATATCGCAGGCTACGCTGTACGGCTTCGCCGCCGTGATGGGCCTGACCTGGCTGGGCACGGTGCCGCTGACCAACGGCATCGTGTCGCAAGTATTCGGGCTGAAATACCTGGCGACGCTGTTCGGCTTTGTGTTCTTCGGCCACCAGCTGGGCGCCTTCTTTGGCGTATGGCTGGGCGCCTACGTATTTGATGCGACCCATTCTTACGATGCCGTATGGATGGTGGCGATTGCGCTGGGCTTGCTGGCCGCCCTGTTGCATCTGCCCATAGACGAAAGGGAAATCAAGCCGGCCAGTCCGGTTCCCGCATGAGCCGCATCAAAACACAAAAATCGAGCGCACATAAAAAAAGGTGGACACGAATGTCCACCGAACTTACTCCCCCAATAACACCGTGCCGAGAGCCCTGACATTGAGTCCGGGACTCCCCTTATTCTTTACTGCGGAAACGCACCCAGGCGTTTCAGGCTGCCCGAGCCCAGTACGGTCTTGCTGATCTGCGGATCGCCGTAGTAACCGACGTCGCCGGAACCTGCCACTGTCAGGCTCAGCCTGTCCCTGGCGGCGACCGTCAGGCGGCCAGAACCGCCTATCGTGATCTCTACCGCCTTGGCCTTCAGGTTGCCGGCATCGATCTTGCCGGAGCCGCCTATCGCCACCGACACCGAATTGGCCGTGCCGGCTGTTTTCACGCCGCCGCTACCGCCCAGGTTCAGCGACAATTGATCGGCATCCAGCGTCTTGATATCCACATTGCCGGAGCCGCCCAGGTTCACTGCCAGCCTGGATGCCTGCAGCTTGCTGGAGGCGATAGTTCCCGAGCCGCCCAGATTGATGCGGTCTATATTCTTCAGCCGGACGACGATATTCATGGTCCGGGTTTCGAGGTTGGTATTGCGCTTGACCGTGCGTATTTTCAGTTCGCCGCGCTCGACGACGGTTTCTATCTGCGGCAGCAGGTTGTCGTCGGTCTCTATCGTCACGCCTTCTGTATTATCTTGTATCAGCTCGACATTGGCCGGCACGCCGACAGAGACGCCGTTAAAGCCGGCGGCGGCGCGATTCTGTTTTTCTATCTTGCCTGAGCCAACGATGGTGTTCCCACCGACGGTCCAGTCCCCGGCATAGGCAGGAGCGGCAGGTATCAGCGCAACGGCACTGCCGACAACGATGGCGGCGGCACTAAAGCCGAGTTTAAGGCGACGGGATACTTGCATGGCGTTTCCTTCCTATGGTCTCGTGGGTATTGGCAAATCGCTTTAACACGCTCACACAGCATGTTATTTGCGCCTGCTTGATGGAATGGCATCTTACCGAATCCGGATAATTATTCAGCAGGAATGCGATGAAATGCAGTTAATGCGGGACAGAACGTATTTTGGAGGAATATTTTATCGGCGCCGGACCAGGTCCGGTTCAGTGCGAAGATGCGCGCACTTGATCAGGATCAAATGGCTTGGACCACGGAAAGCTTAAAGTACGGCAGCAAAGGCCAAAGAAAACGGCCCGTGGAATACGGGCCGTAGATCAAGCTTGAAGAAATTTCAGATGCAGGCGCGTTGCGATCCTATCGTCTGGCAGGTGACCTTGGCGCCCTTGCCGTTCATGTATACGGTCTGGTTGCCGATCTGGTGGCCGGTCCACTGCATACCTTTGCTGTCGGTAATGACGGCAAGGTCGGAGTTTTTCAGCTTGTCCCGGTTGTCGGCAGTGATAAGGGCGCTATCCCTGCCCGCGCCAGCCAGAGGGCTACGGAACTTATCGGTGGTCAACAGGGGATTGCCCGGCCTCTCTATCCTGGACTGATAGCTGCTGGCGTCGTCACAGGTGTATTTCTGGCCGACATAACTGCATGCGGTTTGCGCTGCAGCGGAAAGGGAAAAAACGGCGGATAACAATACGGGCAACGATACGACTAGTGCAACTGGCAATTTCATCGGTGTCTCCTACAATACCTGGTCTTGTGCGGATCTTGCTTCTATCCCATCATTGTCTGCGGGATTTTTATTGCTACTACAGACGATAAACAGGCTAAACGGTATTGTCAATTTCTTGTTGGAAGCTTGTCGCAATGAATTATGCTGCCCTGCAATAAAAATTATTTTCCTCAGGAAGAGAGAAATTTGACTGGCGCTATGAAGACGGTCTTTGCTGCACCGCATCACCGTTCGCTGTCGAACAGACGCCCGCCGACGAGCCCGGCACCATGCGCAACAAGCCTGTCCGAATCGCGGTTAGCAAGACAACAATTCCAGCAACGATGACAAATGATGATGTTGCGCAACAATAACAGCGAGAAAAGCTCTATGGATACTGCAATCGACAATTCGGACAATCCGCCCGGCAACAGCAGCGATGCATCTACGCTGGCCAAACTCGGTCCCGGGCTGATCACCGGTGCCGCCGATGACGATCCCAGCGGCATCGCCACCTATTCGCAGGCCGGCGCCCAGTTCGGCTTCAATATGCTATGGACGGTGCTGCTGACCTACCCGCTGATGGTGGGCATACAAGTGGTCAGTGCGCGCATAGGACGGGTCAGCGGGCACGGGCTGGCGACCAATATTGCCAGGCACTATCCGCGCTGGCTGCTGTATTCCATCGTCGGCCTGTTATTGGTCGCGAATACCATCAATATCGGCGCCGACGTGGCGGCAATGGGCGAGGCGACCCGGCTGCTGGCAGGCGGCCCCGCGCACTGGTACGCGATCGGTTTCGGCCTGCTCTCCGTGATGCTGCAGGTGCTGGTCCCCTATCATCGTTATGTGCGGGTGCTGAAATGGCTGACCCTGGCCCTGCTGGCCTATGTCGCGACCGTCTTCGTCGTGCGCATTCCCTGGCAACAGGTTGCCGTCGGCACCCTGCTGCCGCATATCTCGCTGAAAACTGAATACATCACAACGGTGGTGGCGGTGTTCGGCACCACGATCAGCCCCTACCTGTTTTTCTGGCAGGCGTCGCAGGAAGTGGAAGACATGCGCGCCAAGCCAGGAGAACAGGATCTGTTGCACTCCCCCGAGCAGGCGCGGGCGAGCCTGCGCAGGATCAAGGTGGACACCTATATAGGCATGGGATTTTCCAATATGGTGGCCTTCTTCATCATACTGACCACGGCCGTCACCTTGCATATGCATGGCATTACCGATATCCAGTCTTCTGCACAGGCGGCGCAAGCCTTGAGGCCGATCGCCGGGGACTTTGCGTTTCTGATGTTCAGCGCCGGCATCATCGGCACCGGCTTGCTGGCCATACCCGTGCTGGCCGGCTCTTCCGCCTATGCAACGGCCGGCGCCTTCCATTGGGACAATAGCCTGGAATACACCCCCAGCAAGGCCAAGGCCTTCTACTCGGTGATCGCCATCTCGACAGTAATAGGCGTAGTGTTGAGCCTGAGCGCGATAGACCCGATCAAGGCGCTGTACTGGAGTGCAGTGATCAACGGTGTGATATCAGTGCCGGTGATGGTGGTAATGATGCTGATGGCGGTAAAACCCGAGATCATGGGGCAGTTCGTCATCAAAACCAAATGGAAGATACTCGGCTGGCTGGCAACCGGCCTGATGTCGCTGGCAGTCGTGGCAATGCTCGTTACATCATGAGCGGACGCGGAGGCCGGCAATGAAGACGGCTATGCCTGCATTAATCAGCTAGTCAAAACGGGCATGGTACTGATCCGCATCAAATTTTTTCATGATGCGCCGGTATTCAAAGGTAAAGCCCGGCCACAGGGTCAGGTTCTTGCCCCGGCTGTTCAGGTACCAGCTTTTACAGCCGGAATTCCATACCGTACCCTTTAATTTCTGCTGTATCTGCCGGTTGTATTCGCCAGCCGCATCCGCCTTCACTTCCAGCGACTTTATCCGCTGCAGCTGCGTCATTTGTATGGCCTGCAGGATATAGTTCACGCCGGACTCTATCATATAGATCATCGAGTTGTGACCCAGTCCAGTGTTGGGGCCGGCAATCATATAAAAATTGGGAAAGCCCGGCAGCGTCGTGCCCTTGTAGGCATCCAGCCCATCGCGTGAAGCCTGTTGCAGGCTGAGGCCACCGCGGCCTTTCAGTTCCAGCGGCCCCAGCGCCTGCTCCAGGTCAAAGCCGGTAGCAAAGATGATGGCGTCGACCGCCCTTTCCTGCCCATCCCCGTCTATGACGCTATGCGCGCGCACTTCGCGTATGCCATTGCCAAGTACTGCAACATTGCTGCGCGTCAGGGTCTGGTAGTAATCATTGACCAGCAAGATGCGCTTGCAGCCCATCGTATAGTCGGGCGTCAATTTACGGCGCAGCTCCGGATCGCGGATGTGTTTGTGCATGTACGCCAGCGCCAGTTTTTGCGTCGCGCGCATCAGCGCCGGCTGCTTGCCGAAGGCAATATAGCGCCACTCATTGCGTACATAGTTCAACGCCCGGTAGGCCCATCTGCTGATACTGAAATGGCGCAACAGCCAGCGCTCGGCCTTGCTGATCGCGCGGTCGGGGCGCGGCAATATCCACGGCGGCGTACGCTGGTAGAGATCCAGCTGCGCCAGTTTGGGCGCAATCTCCGGCACGAACTGGATCGCGCTGGCGCCGGTGCCGATCACGGCCACGCGCTTGCCCTGCAGGTCGTAACCATGGTCCCATTGCTGTGAATGGAAAGTTTTCCCCTGGAAGCTTTCCAGGCCCGGCAGCGTGGGCAGCTTGGGCCGGCCCAGTGCGCCCATGCCGGTCACCAAATGCTTCGCGATCATTTCCCCGCGGCTGGTATGCAGGCGCCATGCGCCGGCCGCTTCATCGTATTCGGCCGACAGCAAGGCAGTATCCAGCCGCAGATGCGGCATCAGTCCCAGGTCTTGCGCGGCCTTGACGGTGTAAGCCAGCAACTCGCGCTGCGGCGCGTACTTGCGCGTCCATTCGGGGTTTTGCAAAAATGAGAAAGAATACAGATGGCTGGGCACATCGCAGGCGCAACCCGGGTACTGGTTGACACGCCAGGTACCGCCGAATTCCTTGTCTTTTTCCAGTATCAGGAAATCATGGATGCCGGCCTGCTTAAGCCGCGCGCCCATGCACAGGCCGGCAAAGCCGCTACCGATGATGACCACTTCATAGTGCGGCATGGCCGCCGCCTCAACTGGCTGCTGCGGCATGGACATGGCCCGGAGTAATGAAACGGACGGCTGTTGCGCGCATGTTGTCTCCACTTTCATTTTTATATGGAGAAGATGCTGCCATGAGGATACAAAGATTGCAAGGAGGACGTTGACACGGGAGCGCAGGAAAGCCAGTCAGTCGGTTTTGGATGCGGCGACGACTTTTTGCAGGAAAATGCCGATGCCAATGCCGCGGCATAAATAAAAAAACCCGCAAACCTCAGGCTTGCGGGTTGAACAAAAACCTCGGGGGAGGTCAATGAAGAGACAGCTCCACTATAGCGCGCCACCGGCTTAATTCCAAAGAACATTTCCTGATATTCACAGTTGGAATTTGCATACCGGCACGCATGGTTTTGCCGTGCGAGATCTCAGCCAAAGAAAAAGGCAACGAAGGAATGCCTTCGTTGCCTTGCAAAGAAATTGCCGGCCTCTTACCAGCCTATGTCTTTCAACAGTTCAAATGTCAGGTCAAAAGGCACGGTCACTTCATGCGTCAGGTCGCCGTTGATCGCCGGCTCCATCAACTGGTTAGGGAAAGCAGACGTGTCCCAATGGGATACCGAGGAGCCGGACTCATAAGGATTAGGCGTATACATCAAGGCACGTCCCAGCTTGTCGGCGCCGGCGTACTGGTTAGGATCGACACCCAGGTTGGCGATCACGCCGGATGAGGTACGGGTCCGTTTGGCCAACGCGGCTTTCAGGATGGTCGCATCCGACAGGCTGACCGACAGCACAGGGATAACGACCGTAGGATCGGTGCCGCCCAGGCCAGGCGCAGTACCAGCCGCATTATTGGCAATCACGACGCCAATCGCTCCGGCATTCTGCGCATTCTTCGCTTTCACGGCAAAGCCGCACACACCGCGGTCTACCATGGCGATACGGCCATTCACAGACAATGCATTGCCGCCCGTCAGCGGATTGCAGGCAAGGCCGGTACCGTTAGGCTGATCCACTACAGGCATCAGTTGACCGCTGACACCGGGGCTGGACAATACCACGCCAAACGATGCAGTACCGACCGGATAGTCGCCGGCTGCGGTGGATGCAGACGGGCCGGAGATATTCAGCCGCTGCGTACCGGCAGACAGCACGGTAGTTACCTTGCTGCTGACATTGGGGCCGGTCCAGGCCAGCTTGCGGAAATTGAGTGCTGAAGTGGCGCGCTCTGCATTCGTCATATCCACCCAGCGCTTGCCAGCGGTATTATCCCACAGGAAGTTATCCCAGACCGATGGCATGCCCCCCAACTCTGCACCACTTGCGCCGCTGGTAAAGGTCTGGAAGCCCAGTCCGTGTCCAAACTCATGCTCCAGCACCGTGACCATGTCGATGGCAGTTCCATGATTGCCATCCAGGCCCAGATAAAAAGGCGACCCTGCCAGGCAATTCGCCTGGCCAAGATTGGAATTAAAACGCGCGACAATCTGCGGAGCTCCCCCATTTTGATCCGCACCGGTCAGCTTGTTGGTCAAGGCACCCGAATACCAGGAACCGGCAATCGGAGCTCCCGGAAAATCGCGGAATACGCTGGTCGCGCCGGCGCTGCCGAGGACCGCACTATTGGCGGAGCAACTCAGCGGCACCACGCTGGCCGATATAATGATAGGCACATTGCTGGTCAGCGTGGCGCCCCATTTATTGGCGGCAGCCTGGAATGCGATCTGACGCTGCTGGCCCAGTGTCGTGCCGATATTGCCGCCCACCGGCGCCGCGGGGGTAGTATCGTTGAATCCTTCATTTGCGACATTGCTGTTGACAATGACCAGTGTTGCAGCACCAAACGCGGTGGCAGCCCCGCTCATTCCCAGGGCGAAGGCGCCCGCGGTAGCAATGGATTTCAGAGCCAGAGTCTTATTTTTCTTCATGATTGTGCTCCTTGGAATGAGCTGCGGTAGCGGGTGTGTTGGCGGAAGACCCGGAATTCACCAGCTTGTCCGCAGTTTCGTCGCCGGTAACGCAGGCCATGCCTACGCTGCCATCCGCATTACGGGTTGCGACGGAATAGGTCATTTGGCTCTCGTCCAGTTGCATCATCGTAGAACCGTCCGCGCGCACTTCCTGGACTGCCCGCTTCATCCTGGCCTGGGTCGATACACGCCCGGCCTGGCTTGCCTGGTCGGCCTTGATCTGCGCATCCAATGCAGCACTCTCTTCCGCGGTAGGCGCGCGCAACTGGCCTGTCACCGGATCCTTGAATACGCGCATACCGCTCTCCTGGGCTTGCACACCAGGGGCAGCGGCGATCGCCGAAACGATGGCGGTTGCCAGGAATAATCGCTTATGCCACTGCGATGCCTGTAAAATTTTCATTATAGATTTTTCGGTCAACATGTCACTATCCTTCAATAGGTTAGAGCTTATCGGCAAACGGACTTTGCCCTGTTCCAGCAGCAAATCGCCAGCCTCTTGTGTCGCGGGATTGAACCGTCCAACTGGCTGACGGCATACTTTTTATTATTGCGGCCTGATGCTTTTTATATAGAGTCGTTGCGGCGGCGGCGCATTGCCAGCAAAGCCAGCATGCCTATGCCCAGGCTCATCACCGTGGCAGGCTCAGGCACGACGCTCAGCGTGTCTATACCAATATAGTCGCCATTATTCTGGGCATCAGTGACAAAATAGCGAAAAGCCAAACGGCCCGTGTCTCCGCCAGAGAACGCTGGAATAGTAAACTGGTATTGCGTCCATCCGGTCGGATACCCGTCTGCATCCAGCGCCGGATTCAGATCAAACAACAATGAAGTAAAGTCGCTGATATTTGTGCTTGTGCCATTGCCGCTCATGCGTACTTCCAGATGGTCAGGAAGGTCTCCGTTGGATCGGGTATAAAAGGTAACGACTTCACCTGCAGCAAGCGCAAAAGATGGTGTGAAAAGCCAATTGTCCAACACGTTGCCAAAATTGCTGCTGGCAAAACCTACTCCAGCGTAAGAGTCGCTGGCACCTGCCTGTGCATCAAATGCGGAGCCTGGGCTTCCCTGGCTCCAGGTAGAGTCAGGATTGGAGTTGGGATTCGCACTATTATTTTTTACGACCCAACCGCTGCCTGTCATGGCCGTAAAGCTGTCAAAATTTTCGGTCAGGATATTGGTCGCCTGTGCGCTGGCGACCAGGCTAAGGGCGGTGAGGCCTGCCAGCAGGTGTTTGAATTTCATTGTGCTTCCTTGTAATAAGTATTTGAACGGATTTCAGGCACTAGTGAAACAGGGACGGGATTACTAAAAGTTGTCCCAGGCCAGACGCTAAGCACGAAAAATGCCAGAAGAAAATATTGCTTCAAATTCAATCACTTAAAAGAAAGTCAGCTTTCATTTTGTATCGTTGTGTAAAAAAAACCGACATATTGTATAAATTGTTTATTTACGTAAAGAAATAAAAAGAATGTTTATGCACTTTTTGACGCCCTCTTTTTTTACAAACGCCGTCACGCATACGAGGCCGAAATTAAATCTCTTGTCAGAGACAAAGAAAGCTATTTTTAATTTGCGCTCGATAGTTTTTTTCCTTTTATCGCAACGCCTATAGTCCCGCATCAATTTTCTGTTTTGCAATTGTTCACGGGCTTGCATCAAATCAAAAAAAGCTTGGGAAATTTTCAAATCCATTTTTTGTCATGCACCATTTAGGTGATTTCATCGCGGCTTCTCAAGCGACGCAGGCCCGCCCGTCATTCCTTGGTCACATTCGCGGCGTATGTTCGGAAATGAAACTGCCTACGGAGAAAACATGAACGAAGAAGACCTGGTGCGCCGCATCCATCGTGAGCTTGCCGACAGTTACGATGAAGAGATGGAACTGGAAATAGAAGACCGCAACTTCGATGAACTGAGCGGCGAGCCGTCCAAGCGCTCCGAGGAAGAGAAAGAATACCGCCGCCAGTATTTCCGCGAACTGTTCCGCCTGCAGGCAGAACTGGTCAAACTGCAAGACTGGGTAGTCGCGTCGCGCCACAAGGTGGTGATCCTGTTTGAAGGCCGCGATGCCGCCGGCAAGGGCGGCGTGATCAAGCGCATTACCCAGCGCCTGAATCCGCGCGTATGCCGCGTGGTTGCACTGCCGGCCCCCAACGACAGGGAAAGGACGCAATGGTATTTCCAGCGCTACGCGACGCATCTTCCTGCCGCCGGCGAGATCGTGCTGTTCGACCGCAGCTGGTATAACCGCGCAGGCGTCGAGAGGGTGATGGGTTTTTGCAGCGACGACGAGTACGAAGAATTTTTCCGCACCACGCCGGAATTTGAAAGGATGCTGGTGCGCTCCGGCATACAGGTCATCAAATACTGGTTTTCGATTACCGATGAAGAACAGCACATGCGCTTCCTGAGCCGCATCCACGATCCCTTGAAGCAGTGGAAGCTCAGCCCCATGGACCTGGAATCACGCCGCCGCTGGGAAGAATACACGAAGGCCAAGGAAGTGATGCTGACCCGCACCCATATCGACGAAGCGCCGTGGTGGGTAGTCCATGCAGTGGACAAGAAGCGCGCCAGGCTGAACTGCATCCATCACCTGCTGGGGCAGATGCCTTACAGCGAGGTGCAGCATCCGCCGATTACCCTGCCCCACCGCGAATACCATGAAGATTACGTGCGCAATGAAATTGCGCAAGAAATCATGGTGCCGCAGGTCTATTAAGGTTGACTCAGGGCTGATCAACACGGACACGCGTACCGGACTATTCCCGCCTAGCTGCAATTTTGGCGAAACACCGCCTGCCTGTATTGCCTGACGCGTCGGTATCCATATTGCACCCGGCCCCTTTCCAGCCTTCCTTCTGCCCGCTGCGCCTTTCTCCTTATATCTTGGGTGAAATGCGCAGGGATGCCCTGGGTCGCGGCGCTTTTTCCGCCACCGAGACCTTGCTCCTGGCAATGGTCGCATGCAAATTCCGTATGCTCAGCAATATTGCCTTGCCCAGGCCTGCTTGCGCGTGATTATAGTTGGCGCAGGCATCTACCACCGCATCCCACTGCGGATCTATCATATTGGGGTCATTCGCCAACTCTTCCACTATCGCCAGATAGGTGCGCAGGCGGAGTTGCCGGTGGTTTTGCCAGCCCCCGCGCTCAGGCGCGGTCGAAGCGGGGTGGAAGCGCCGGTACAGCAGTTCGGCGGCGCATTCGCCGGCATCGCTGAGTGCATCGATATTTTCTTTCGGCATGTTGAGATTGAGGCCGCCCTCATCCTTGCGCTGGCTGATCTGGACTATGCGGTCACGATAGCCGGGATAGGGGAACTGGATCTCGTCGCGCCAGTTCTGCATGGTGTCGACAATATTCAGCAGGAAGCTCACCAGGTTATAGCCGGGCGCTTCCGCCGGGTTGGAGGGATCGGCCCAAAAACGGTTTTGCCCTCCGACATTGGTCTTGGGCAGATAGGCCCGCCCATCCTGCTGGCAAGCCGGCACCCCGGGCAAGATAGGATAATCGGGCTGTTCGTCTTTCAGGTTGATCGCAAATGTCGGATGCGCAGGCAGCGGCGCATCAAAGAAATGCAAGGGCATGTTGCTGCTGATGCCGCCATCGGAAAACCAGGCCCGCTTGATAGTCCGCTGCTTGGTGCTGTTGTCCGGCGCATACAGCGGCACCGCCGACAGAAGAATAGGAAAGCTCAGGCTCATGCGCACCGCCACGACCACCGGCAGGTGGCGGTTATGCGGCAAGCGCTTCAAGGTTTTCCCGGCTGCATTCCGGACCTGTTCGTCGGGTGAAGCATTGCTGCGCGAAGTCTTGTCCAGCCATTGCATGACCCGCTCTGGAAACAATTTTTTCCACTCGTCGGGATCGTAATACAGCGCAACGATTCCCTCCCGGAAAGGAATCGCATAGCACATGCTCTGGCTTACCGCGGTGGTCATTACCTCGAAATTGATCAGCCGCCCGGCAGCCGGAGTATCTTCAAGCTCGCAATCGGGCTGCGCCGCATCCGGGATGTCGCCCCAAAGATGCCCGAAGGTCAAGGGCACGGCCGATTTGCCCAAGCCGGCCAAGCCGTCAAAATAAGCGGTGAGCCAGTCGGTCAACCCGCTGACCTGCGCGCCGGGCTCGCTGCTGCGGCCATTGCATATGCCGAAAAAATTACCCTGGATGCCGGCCAGCATTTGCGTGGCAAAGCGCCATAGGCTCAGCGCCAGCGTCAATATGCCGGCCAGTGCCACGCTGATCAGGCCCGCCGCCAGCACTATCAACACCGCTTGCAGCGGCGACAGCGCGAACTGCGTTATCGCATGGACGGAAACCGCCAGGACCAGAAGTATGGCCACCGTCACCAGCGAAGCCGCCGGGCGCTTTTGCGCCAGCCTGGCCAGGGCGAGATGGAGTGTCACGCCGGCGGCGATCAGCCAGGCTGCAAGCAGCAGCGCCGCCGCTTCAACGCTGGCCAGCGCGCCTAGCGGTGTACTGGCCGACAGCGCCAGCGACAGCAGGAAGACACCGATCAAGAACCCCGGCAATGCGAGCCACCAGAACATTTTTACTATGGAAAACAGGAGCCGGGCAACAGCCAGCGCCTTATTGTTGACATTGAGGATGGCGGTCAATACGCCGAAATGTTTTTTGAGGGCGGGAACAGGCTGGAACAGATGAAATAGCATCGACGCCGCCGGATTCCCGCTGGGCTCAGCTAACTGCCCAGGCAGTTTGGCAAGCTCGGTAAATCCTGAATTGTCATGGTTCGCACTATGCATCCTTGCATATTCCGCAGCGGCACATCCCGCTGCCGCGATAGCCCCGGCGGAAGTACCGCCTATGCTCTTGAAGCGATAATCGCGCGACAGCCGGGTGATGAGTTTGGGATAAATAACACCGCTGGTAATACCGCCCTTCATGATCAGGTCACAAAAAGGCAGCTCATCGAATGCTGCGCCGGGCCCAGCCTGCCCAGCTTTTTCCGGATTTTCCTGTCCGCCTGCAGGCGCGCCCGCATCGCCGGTCTCTTGCATGCTATCCCCAATATAGTTTCACGACGCTGAGTACTTATTCACGATATTCAAGAGCAAATGCCGGCCGCAGCAGTAACTGGGAACGGCCTATTTTTTCGCTACAGCCTTATGTGATCGCAGGGTTCCTGGTCGACTTCCCGCTGTGCCGGTCAGGTACATCGGCTAGGAATGCTGCCGATGCGATTTTGGAACATAGTTTATATCAAGCTATCATTTGTTCAATCAAATTCTTAGTAATATATCAACAACGTTGAAGCAGGCTTTTCATCGCGAGCTGCAGAGCTGTTGTCAGATTTGTTTATTTGCGTAGGCCAGACAGTATCGAAAAAAAGAATTTTCAAGTGCTTGTGCAGGCACACCGGTATGGAATACAACAGGAATATGATTTTTAAGACAAGTTTTTTGTCAATCAGCGAAAAGAACTGCGATTTCGCGCATCTATTCGATGTAAATCGTTTGCGTCCTCTTGTAGAATGGCGCGTCGAAATATATCGACTGGCTAATAAGCATTATCATTAAATAAAGTAGGCGGGGCGTTTTGTTAAGCACAGACACGCCCGAATTTAAAAAAATCCGCGTACTTGAAACCCACAAGGAGACGACGATGCACGGAATTTGGAGAAACCCATGACACTTGTTAATACCGCAACTGATGTGAACCCGGCGGCGGCTCCGGCGAAAGAGCGCCATCCACCCGCTCTTCCCATGCTTTTTTTCACCGAAATGTGGGAACGCTTCAGCTACTACGGTATGCGCGCCCTGCTGGTGCTGTACCTGGTCAACGCAGTAGGCTATACACGCTCCGATGCGCTGGCCCTGTATGCGACCTACACCGGCCTGGTCTATTTGTCGCCTTTGCTGGGCGGCTACCTGGCTGACCGCTATTTTGGACGGCGCAAGGCTATCCTGATCGGCGGCATCACGATGGCGATCGGGCATTTCACGATGGCCTTCGAGCCCTTGCTGCACCTGTCGCTGGGTTTGCTGATCATCGGCAACGGCTTTTTCAAACCGAACATCTCCACCTTGCTGGGTTCGCTGTACCGTGAAAACGATCCGCGCCGCGACGGTGGCTTCACTATTTTCTACATGGGCGTGAACCTGGGTTCTTTCCTGTCGCCTTTGATCGCCGGCACGCTTGGCGAACGCGTGGGCTGGCACTGGGGCTTTGCTTCTGCCGGCGTCGGCATGTGCCTGGGCATTGCCCAATTCCTGTGGGGCCAGCACAAGCTGGGCAATGCCGGACTGCCTCCGGGCAAATCCCGCATCGACGGCCAGGACTGGATGCACATCGTGCTGATCGCCGGCGGCATGATACCGCTGGTGTACGCCATCATGGGCGTATGGGGCGTCATCGGGCCGGTATGGAACAGCATGGCGCTGATCGTCAAATTGGCCATCGTAGTTTGTATCATTGCCGCGTTGTGGTTCGGCAGCGATGCAATGGCCAAGAAGAAAGGTCATGCTGAAGTACCGCTGACGCGCGAAGAATGGCACAGGATTATCGCGATCCTGATCATGGGCTTCTTCGTCGTGTTTTTCTGGATGGGTTTTGAACAGGCCGGCGGCACCATGAACCTGTTCGCCGACAAGCAGACCGACCGCCACCTGGGCGGCTGGGAAATCCCCGCCACTTATTTCCAGGCCATCAACCCGCTCGGTATCGTCTTGCTCGGGCCTGTACTGGCGATGATCTGGACCCGCGTGGACCAATCCCGCTTCAAGCTGCCGACACCGGCCAAGCTGGCAATCGGCATGATCATCCTGGGCCTGGGCTTCATCGTGCTGGCAATTGCGCAAACCGAGGCTGACACGGTCGGCAAGGTCGGCCCGCAATGGCTGTTCTTTGTCTACCTGCTGCATACCATCGGTGAGTTGTGCCTGTCTCCGGTCGGCTTGTCCATGGTCAGCAAGCTGGCGCCGGCGCGCGTTGCGGCGATGATGATGGGTGTCTGGTACCTGGCTAATGCATTGGCCAACTACCTGGCCGGCATGCTGGAAGAAATCCTGAAAGGTTCTTCCTTCCCTCTGTACTGGTTCCTGGTCGGCAGTTCGGTCGGCGCCGGCGTGGTATTGCTGTTGATTACACCGCTGTTGAAGAAACTGATGCACGGCAAATAAGCCGATATTGGCGGGAGCATCTCTGCTCCCGCCAAATCAAAGCCGTCGCCAATGCTGGCGACGGCTTTTTTTTATGCGTTCTTTCACGTTTATGGCCGGTCCGGTTCCCGGTGCGAATGTCAGCTTGCGCCGATCGCCTGCTGCGAGTTTGTACCGATCGCCTGCTGCAAGTTCATGCTGATCGCCTTCTGCGAGAGCGCATCGGCCTCCGCATTTTTGTGACGCGGAATCCAGCTCAGCGTGACTGCTTCCAATTGCGCGATGAGTTGCCGCGCCAGTATGCGATACGCCTCCAGGCCGCGCGCACCGGCCTTGCCGGTCTGCAGCATGTCGTTGATCACCACCTGGCTGTCGCCGTACACCAGCAGTTTTTCCGGCTGCCGGCGTACCGCCTCCTGCAGCACGGCGATCAGCGCCAGGTATTCGCCTTCGCCGCTATTCCCCTGTCCCGCCGCGCGGCTGATCCGTATCGTTTCGCCGTCCGGGCTTTTCAGCACGCCGCCTACACCCAGCTTGCCGGGATTGGGATGGGCCGAGCCGTCAAACCAGGCCAGCCAGGCGCCGGGATCCGGCTGCCGCTGCTGCTTCTTTAGCTCAAAGGCCGCCGCGCTGGCTTTCCTGCGCGTCTCCAGTTTCTGTGCCGTGTCCAGCTTGAGTTGCCGGCGGGTGCGGACCAGATCCGCCAAGGTGGCGTCGCCTGCCGCCTGCTGCAGGACACTGGTCAGTGCCTCCTGCGCGCTCAGGCCCCGATTTTTTTGCAAGCGCCGACCCAGCACCAGATCGGATTTATAGGCAACGGCTAGCAAGTCTTCAAAGTCTGGCATGGGCTTGGGGGTTCTCAGGCAGCGGCATGGATGGAGCTTACGCTTATTCTACAAAAGCTTTTACTCAAATAGCTGACAGCTTCAGCATTTTTCCGGCTCGGAGAGCGCCCATGTGGTTTTCAGCAGCTTTGGCCAGAATTAGGCATAATGCAAAACCACCATTTTGTGTTAACTCCTGGAGACCGCATCATGCACATCCCTTCCCTGCCGCGCCGCACTGCAATGTTTGCCTTATCCGCCGCCCTGCTCGCCACCACTGGCTCGGGAATACTAGCCACCAGCGCCGCCCATGCGGCGGCCCCGATGGTCAAGAGCTCTGCACCCGCCTATTACCGCATGATGCTGGGCGACTTCGAGATCACGGTGCTGTCGGACGGCACCACGGCGCTGCCGGTGGAAAAATTGCTGACCAATACCACGGTGGCGGCCACCACCTGGCAACTCGCCAAATCTTACCTGAAGAGCCCGGTGGAAACTTCCTTCAACGGTTTCCTGATCAATACCGGCAGCAAATTGATCCTGGTCGATACCGGCGCCGGCACTTTTTTCGGCCCCACGCTGGGCAACCTGGCAGCCAACCTGAAGGCAGCCGGATACCAGCCTGAACAGGTAGACGAGGTGTATATCACGCACATGCACTCGGACCACGTCGGCGGTCTGCTGGCCGGCGACAAAGCCGCATTCCCGAACGCCATCGTGCGCGCGCAAAAAAATGAGGCCGACTACTGGCTGAGCCAGGCCAATATGGACAAGGCGCCGGCAGACGGCAAAGGCGGTTTCAAGAACGCGATGACCGCCCTGAATCCCTATGTCAGCGCCGGCAAGTTCAAACCCTTTGAAGGCGATACCGAACTGGTGCCGGGCATCAAGGCCATCGCCGGCCACGGCCACACTGCCGGGCACAGCACCTATGTGGTGGAGAGCAAGGGCGAGAAACTGGTGCTGTGGGGCGACCTGATGCACGTCGCGGCGGTGCAGTTTGAGCACCCGGAAGTCACGATCTCCTTTGACAGCGACAGCAAAACCGCCGCGGCAGAGCGCAAGCACGCGTTTGCGGATGCCGCCAAGGGCGGCTACCTGGTGGCAGGCGCCCACCTGTCCTTCCCGGCACTGGGCCATCTGCGCACCGAGGGCAAGGGCTATGCATGGGTGCCGGTCAATTACGTGCCTGTGCGTTAAAAAATCCGGCGGAAGCGCTGCTTCACCGCCTGGCTTCTATCCAGGCGGTGTCGCTGCTGAAAGAATGATCCGCCTGCAGCGCAAAATAGTGCTTCACCTCTTGCGGCAGTTCCTGCATCGTCACCCGCAATGCGGCGACCCTGGCCGGCGACGTGCGTATCCGCTGCACCCAGCTGTCGAAATCCAGCGGTAGTTTCCAGCTATCGCTGCCGGTTACCGACAGGCCGGCGGCGCCCAGCATGGCACGCCATTCCGATATCCTGTAGTCGCGCACATGGCTGGCGTCGCGGAGCAACTCTATGGTTTGCAACACCGTGTCATACAAAGGCGTTTCCGGTGCCACCACATCAATCACGACCAGGGTGCCGCCCGGCTTCAGCACTCGCGCCATTTCCGCGACCGCACTTTGCATATCCAGCCAGTGATGGGCGGAGAAGCGCGTCGCCACCAAATCGAAGCTGGCGTCGTCAAACGGCAATTTTTCAGCCGGACCCTGACGGGTAGCCAGCCTGGCGAAGCCGCGCCGGCGTGCTTCTGCTGCGACCACTTCCAGCATCTGGTCCGATAAATCGTAGGCCACGACCTCGCCGACATCGGCGGATGCCAGTGCAAAACTGGCGTGTCCAGCGCCACAACCCAGGTCCAGGCAGCGCCCGGGTTGCAGGCGCTTGACCAAGGCGCTCAGCCTTTGCAAATCCTGGCCCTGCGCATGCACATTGCTGGCCAGGTAGTTATTGGCGGTGTTGCCGAACTGCTGCACAACCAGGCTTTGTTGATCCTTGCCCGGCGCCGCTTGCGATGCGGCCTTCACCGGCTCATGCGCCCATTGCTGATCCATGCTGTCTCCTTCTGGACTGAATACAAAAGCCTAGTATAGAATCGTCTGAATACTGGAACAAGCTCCCTATTTATCCTAGTATAAAACACTACCAGCCTGTTCCCAATCCTTCACATTATGCGCGCATGAAAAATATTGACCTCGGCAAATTTATCCGCACTCACAGGGAGCGCGTGCGTCCTGAAGAAGCGGGCCTGCGCGGCACGACAAGGCGCCGTACCCCTGGCTTGCGGCGGGAAGAACTGGCGCAGCTATGCAATGTCAGTCCTACCTGGATCACCTGGCTGGAACAGGGCCGCCCGGTCACGGCCTCGCTTGAAACCCTGGCCGCGCTGGCGGAGGCCCTGAAGCTGACCGGCGCCGAACGGGCTTACCTGTTCAGCCTGGCAGGCAAACTGGATCCGGCAGCCGCAGTGGCAGCGGAAAATACTGCCGTCGCCGATGCGATACTGGACAGCCTGGCACATATCGCCGCACCGGCCTATGTATTGGACCGGCAATGGAATGCACTGGCCTGGAATGATGCTGCGCAAAGCCTGTTCACCGGATGGCTGGACGGAGAAAAGGCGGCCGTGCCTAATCTGCTGAGCTACACCTTCCTGTCGCCCAGGGCGCGTAAGCTGATCTTTGACTGGGAGCACCGCGCCAGGCGGTTGGTGGCGGAGTTCCGCGCAGACTGCGGACGGCACCTGGACGACACTGCAGTGCAACCCCTCGTCGCCGAGCTATGCAGGCGCAGCGCAGAATTTGCCGCCTACTGGCAGGATTACGACGTCACTGCACGCGAAGGCGGAGTCAGGCAGTTCCAGCATCCGCAACGCGGCCTGCTTAGCTACCGGCAGACCACATTTTATGCGGCAGCCCGCGGAGACTTGAAACTGGTGATGCTGCTGCCGCTGCCCGGCTGAAAATACCTGTCTTCCGGTGCGCTCAGGCCTGGGCTGCCGCCAGCGCCTGATCCATCGCCGTCGCCCTTAGCACTGCGGGGCGTGCGTTGATGCGCTGGACATAGGCCGTGATTTCCGGCAATTCCGGCACCAGCTTGAAAGCCAGTATCCAGGTCAATGCACAGCCCCACAGCACATCCGCTGCAGTGTAGCGCTCTCCCAGCAGATAAGGTCCGCTGGACAATTGCTGCCTGACTGTTTCCAGCATCGTGTCATAACTGCCGTAAGGGGATAACGATGGCGGCGCAGGCTCGCGCTTCAGCGACAAGTCCACCACCGCCGGTTCAAAGCAGGAGCCGTAAAACACCATCCAGCGCAGATATGCCCCTCGCAAGGGGTCGCTTATCGCCGGCGCCAGGCCGGCTTCCGGATACAATTCGGCCAGGTACATGTATACCGCAGCCTGCTCGGTAACCAGCGTCTCTCCATGCAATATGGCTGGCACCTTGCCCATAGGATTGATGGCCAGATAAGCCGGCGCGCGCTGCTCACCGGCTTTCATGTCGAGCACATGCAATTGGTAGTCAGCTCCCAGTTCTTCCAGCAAGATACGGGCGCCGGCTGACCGGCTATGTGGAGAATGGAACAGGGTTACGCGGCGGTCGGGTGTCATCATGCTATCCTTGCAAAAATGGGTGTGCACCTATTCTCTGCCTGCCTTGCTTTGCCTGTCTTGTAAAAACACGCAGATTTCGTGCACCGTATTTCTAGAACTCATTTCATCATCTTGCTATGCCCAACTTGACCCATGTCACCGATAAACCCAAAGGCGTGGTCGACCCTGCGACCGCCCGCAAAATGTTCCGGCTGGAACGCTACCTGCCCAGCAAGCAATTGGCGCACCTGCTGGAACATTACTGGATAGTGGAATGGAACCTGGATGGACGGCCGCCGTATACGCAGAAAACCCTGCCCTACCCCTGCGTGAACCTGGTATTCGACAAAGGCCGTACCGCCGCATTTGGCGTTGTCAGCGGCGCTTTTGATTACACGCTGAAAGGCAGCGGACGGGTGCTGGGCCTGCGTTTCAGGCCAGGAGCCTTTCGCAGCCTGCTGGGCAAACCCATGCATACGCTGACTGACAAGACAGTCAGCCTGAGAGATACGCTGGGCTGCGACGATCTGGCAGCCGAAAACCTGGTGCTGGCGGCAACGGACGACGCCGGCATGATTGCGGCAGCCGAGTCCTTGCTGCTGCAGGCCCTGCCGCCCGCCGATCCCAAGGTCGAGAAGGTAAACCGGCTATTGCAACTGTTGATGGCGCACCCGGAAATGACCAGGGTGGAAGATTTGGCCGCGCAAGCGCAGATCGGCATGCGGGCCTTGCAGCAATTGTTCAGCGACTATGTCGGCGTCAGCCCCAAATGGGTGATACGCCGCTACCGGCTGCAGGAAGCTGCAGACCTGCTCGCCAACGGCGGGGCACTGGACCTGGCAGACCTGGCGCACAGCCTGGGGTATTTCGACCAGTCGCACCTGACACGGGATTTTCAAAAACTGGTCGGCAAGGCGCCGGCGGAATATCGGAAAGTAAACACCGCATAGGGTGGCGGTTTCATGGCCGCAATTCGATATCAAACTGCTTGTCGCCAACCCAGCGTCTCTTAAGGCCGTCGCCGTCGATGGCTAGCGACAAGCTCGCTTTGGCATCTGCGCTATCGGCTTCCTGTTCAAGATGTAAGCGACTTCAACGTCATTCAGCATTGCCCCCCTTTGCCAGCCTTGTGCCAGGTAAAAGGCATCGGCACGGGTATTGGCCTGCGTGCCCAGTTTCACTTTTTCATTTCCCAGGCTGAACAGGTAAGCGGTCGCCAGGTCCAGCAATGCCTTGCCCGCGCCGCGTCCTTCAAACTCGGGCAGCACGAACAGCGCCCAGATCGATGAATCTTCTTTCGCCGCATAGCTGAAACCGACGATGCGTCCATCGATTTCGCAGACCCACCCCCTGCCCAGTTTTTCCAGGTAGTCGACGCACATCTGCACCGTGATCACGGCGGGATTGGAGAGCATATTTTCTTTCACCGCCAGGCGTATCTGCATGATGACGGGAATATCGGATTCCGTTGCCGTTCTGAATTTCATTGATTTATTTTCCAGGATGAATTGCCTGCAAACCGGCGGAGAATGCTGCAATACGCGCGGCATCTGCACAACGAATGCCGGTTGAACCGTACTGCCAGAGCCTGATTATTTCGCCGCACGCCGATAGCGCAGCAGCTCCTGCTTCAGCCAGTCTGCGCTTTCCAGCGGCTTGGCATCGCCGCATTTGACCAGGTAGGCTTTTCCGCTCATGCTGCTTTTGCTGGCAGCCAGTTCAATGAAGGATTCCGCGCTGGTAATTTCACCCCGGATCATGAAGTAATCGTATTTTTTGGTCAAATGGGATTTGGCATCCGTACCGTCATACCAGGAACCGTTCCTGTTGAACTGGCATTTTGACGTGACCAGCGCTTGCAGCAGATGATCAACCTCGCGCTTGACCTGCGCTTTATCCGTAGTGGCGGCAGTGGCGACTGTAGCGGCAGACGTGCCGGCAGCATTCACCGGAGTCGTCGCCATCACTGCCGCCGCCAGGGGCAGGCAGCACGGTATGACCTGAAGCAATTTTTTAAGGTTCTTCATGATAGCTCCCGGTTCTCGCCGGGGTGATAGGCGGCGTCGATAAACAGCTTGCCAGCATACACGAGATTGTAAAAGCTAGTTGTGCGAAGCAGCAGACCCGGACGACGCTGCAGCGGTGCTCTCTTCCCGCATTACAAATACCAGGCGCGCACCCAGCGCCTTGTCTATCCGGTTCATCACCGGACGCATCGCCTGGTACTCCTGCGCAGAGCACCAGGATTTGGTGGAATTGGATCCCCATCTGCGGGTCAGCCGGTAGACATTGCCGAGGCGTTCGTAACGGGCTTCGAAGAAAATCGGACCTTCATGCATGTCCACGTCCTTGGGCAGGTACAGCACCTGCATCGCGTCCGGCATCTCGATATCGATCAAGTCATTGACTGCAAATGCATCGCACTTGGCGTCGGCCGTTCTTTCCGGCTGGGTGAAGCGCCGCAAGATCTTGCCCAGCGAGATAGGACCGGTCACGCCGGGCGCAAAGGCCAGCACGCCGGCCTCCGGCTGATTGACGTAGTTGCGGATTTTTTCGATATATTGAAATCCCAGCACATCCTCGCGCGCGGATTTCACGATCTGCAGCGTGCCTTCGCCGTCCAGGCCCGCCTCTGCCAGCGTCTTTTTGACCCAGTCCTGTTCCTGTCCCGGCCCTATGTCTTCAATGAAACTTCGCACCTCCGCTGCCGCCCTGCCGTAGCCGTCTATCTCCGACGTGCGCACTGCCGAGCCGTCTGCCGCAAATTTGATGTACACGCGCCGGTTCATCTTGAAATTATCTATGGTAGCGATAGGCGTGCGTTCCACCGCGCTGAAATTCT
Source organism: Betaproteobacteria bacterium (assembly GCA_013287275.1). GTDB lineage: Bacteria > Pseudomonadota > Gammaproteobacteria > Burkholderiales > Burkholderiaceae_D > Undibacterium. Next base: position 2,124 of record JABDED010000008.1, on the reverse strand, counting down.
TGGTCACCAATACCGGCTTGTCGCTATCGGTTTCCGGCAAAATGCCGAACGGCATCTGGCTGTCGGTGGAATCGAGAAACAATCCCAGCGTAGGCAGGTAGTTGATCGCATGGTTGAACCACAGCAAGGCGACCGGCGGCAGCAGGTAATTTTCAGTGTCCGCGTAGATCAGCACTTGCGATGCCGGTATGCCGCGCGCTTCCAGCAATGCCTCCAGCAAGGTGGAGTGATCCTTGCAATCGCCATAATGGGTTTTCAATATGGCAGCGGTGTCGTTCGGTATCCAGCCGCCATTGCCGACATAGCTGGCCACATAGCTGATATTCTTGCGGACCCAATCGTATAGCAGCTTGGCCTGCTCGCGCTGCGAAGTCTCGCCTCTGGTGATTTCATCCGCCAGCGCCTGCACTTCCGGCGTGACGGCCGCCTTCTTTGCCGCGCCTTGCTGATAGGCGTCGGCGATCGCTTTCCAGTCGGAATAGGTGGACATCATGATATACGGCGTCTGCTGCCAGCTATTGATGCTGATGGGTTCCGGCAACACCGTATCCGTGCTGCTGAACTTCAGGCGCAAGCGACGCTGTCCATCGGCAATGTGCTCATCCACCACGTTCAATTCATTGTGCGCGACATTCAGCGCAAGGGCTTGCGGATAACGCAAAGTCACGCTGACGTCGTCGCGTATCATGTCGCGATAAAAATAGTAGATGCGTGAAGTACCTCCCGGCAAGTCCGGCAGTTTTTGCACGAAGCGATAGCGCAGCCGGATCGCGTCGCCGGCGGTCAGCTTGGGAAAGGTAATCTGCAGTAACTTCTGTTCCGGATAAGAGACTCCGCCCAGCACGCCATCCTGTACCTTGATGTCGGACCTGGGAACCTTGATAGCCCCTCCCGCAGCCGGAATGGTCTCAGCCTCCAGCACTTCAATTTCCTGGCGGCCAACGTCATACACCAGGTATTGCTGGCCCAGCGTCGCCGCGCCTTGCAAGTCTACCGCGCGCCAGGTGTAGTCGATGACGCTGGTATAGGTGCCCTGCACATTAAAACGGATGTCATAGCGCTCCTGGACGGAGTGTACATGTCCCTCGCCGGCGGCCTGGACAAGTTGCGCGGCGCCACACAGTGTCAACAGGATTCCAATGCCAACCAGGTATTTGCGCAACATTCCCGCTCCCTTTCACTAAGGACTCCGTCAAGGGTTTGACTGACTAATACGGTTGCAACAAGCTCGGCAATTCCCGGCGCCGCGCATGCGTACCGGCCAAGCCCGGCGCGGACTGTTTATCAGTATAGGCGGATCGCGCGGTTTTAGAAGAGAATGCGCACTCTTCCTCCCGTCATGCATAGGCGCGAAGTATCACGGCGTGGGGAATGCATACCCTGCCGGAGAGAACAGGACCGGCAGCAAAAACCGGATTTGATCTTACCTCATTTGCAACTATTCAAAACCGCTACTGGAAGGTAAACCTCAGAGCTTCATTCTCCACAATACCGCGCTGGATTCGAGCACAAAATTTTGCAAATTCGCCATCATTCCTGCGGCCCGAAAAATTAAAAAAAACAATCTGTTATCGGCGAGTCTACAATTAAACACGGCCTGTCCAAATTAAGCCGTGAGTCCGAAGCCGGCTTGTTACAATACCCTACTTTTGCGGCGTTTCTTGGCGACAAGGCCGGCTATATACTGATTCCAGTGAAAAAGAAAAAATTCCTGCAGCGCCAGGCAGCACAAAATGTTCACACTATCCAGGCTTGTAGCCGGCATCCTCGCTCATGAATCCTCAGTTGGCGCCGCACAGGCCGAATATAGGCGCGCTTGCCCGATCCAGGTGCCGGATGGCATGGGCATCTGCCCGATCAGACCATGCTGCGTGAGCCTGAAAGATTTATTAATAAAACCGAAACAAGTCATGAAAATTTTCAGCACCTATCCCGCTTCCCTTTCTTCAAGGACCTGCCATGAACTGGTTTAACAATATGAAAATCGGCAGCAAGCTGATGACCTCCTTCATTGTGATGATGGCATTGACTGTGTTGCTAGGCGTGTTTTCCATCAACAAACTGGTCCAGGTCAACCAGGCGTCCACTGACATCGCCACCAACTGGCTGCCCAGCATACGTGCC
>JABDED010000007.1 GCA_013287275.1 Betaproteobacteria bacterium | reverse complement strand
AACGAGTGCTCTCTCGAGCTTATTGAGCACAAAAAAAGTGTTCTTCTTTCTGCGTTTGGCAGAAATACAGGCGATTGCTCTATCCCGAATGAGTAGCTGGACTACATGTCCGTATACATGACATTATTGCCATAATGTTAAATTAATCATCTACGTCTTTCACCAGATGAAATTTCGTGTATGCCCCTTGTCCCGAACTTGTACAGCGTGGGGCAGTGCTTACGCACCGGCTTTTCGTTGTATCGTTTTGGGTAAAAGCTTTCTCCAGTTCTTCACGCAACACGCCGGTACCGGCGATCGACACCCCTCCACTTGGCATCCGAGAGTATGAAACGCAACTGGAACCGGAGACGCGGACATTGCCGCACCGTCATGCTTTTTTGACCGAGATCGTCCTTCGCCCATGAATGAAAACCCAGGAGTACATTCGTATACGGGCCTGCAACAACTGCGGGGATCAGAAAAAAGTACGGACGGCAGAGACAACCCCGTAGGCATCGTCGACTACCAATAACAGCGGCCATTTGTCGAACGTGGTACATGGATGGGATATACCAAACCCTACGATGTCGCCAACGCGAAACGGATGGTTTTCGCTGAGCGACAAGTAGGCATGCTGATCGTTGAGCCCTGCTACCTTGGCTTCATTTTGAATCGGCTGCGGCTTGTCATGCGTACCAGGACGGTACCACCACAACGGCTGTGGCAAGTCAATATCAAACGAAGCATCCCGCTTGCCGAAACTGGCGATGGCTCGATTCGGCTCAGGCACCGACTGGATGTAGGCGACTATCTCAAGAGCAGGACGAAGTCCAGCCCCGAATTCCTCAACTTGAGGCATCCGCTGGCGCATACGTTCAGCGAATATACCGTAGTGATGGCTGTCATGGGTCAGATAGCAGCCGCTGCGCAGTACTACGACGGTACTCTGTCCCAGCTCTACGGTACTTAAAAGGTTGGCCACCAGGTCAAAAAAAGCCGACCCACCAGCGGTCAATATGATTGGGCCTTCTCCGAACCATTTCTCTTCAACGCCAGAGCAGGCAATGGCGGACACCATGTTCAACATGTCAGCCACTGCCACCTCAAGCTGGGCATGCTGATATCCGGAAAACACGCCTTCGAAGGTCTCGATACCGCGCAGACTGATTTCGGGTCCAGCCGCGTGGATCGCTCTTCCGAGTCTCAGTCCATGAGCGCGTGAACGAACACCAGTACGGCCATTGCTGACGCCAACTTCAAGCAGCACCTGAAGCGGTCTGCCGATCGGCCGGCTTCTCAGTCGCCCCAGCAAGCGGTTGAGACCCTCTTCTGAATCCACCAGACAGTAAAAGTCAAAATCCGGATCGCCTCTGAGCTCGTCTAGAACGTAGTCGATTTCAACTGCGCCAGTCAACTGATTGGCATAGAGGACACGCTGGACACCATGCCGTCTGTAAACGCGCAGCTGCGAAACAGTCGCGGCCGTCAACCCCCAAGCGCCATCGCGCAACTGGCGGTCAAACAGTTGGGGTGCCATCGAAGTCTTCCCGTGCGGCGCAATCTCGGTACCTGTCATTTCAAGAAAACGCCGCATCCAGGAGCTATTGTGCTCCAGTGCAGCATTTTTGAGCACCGCGACGGGCAGGATGAGATCTTCCTCCAGGATATTAAGATCCAGGCTGCCAATGCTGCCCAACGGTGTTCCCATCGCTATCTGCGGTAGCCCTTTGAAGCAGATATCCAGCGTTGTCGATTCGATCATATTCAAATTTAGTGGGCGTGGTCGGTTAGAACTTCGGATGGATTTCATATTTTTATCTTTGATGCTTACGATCGACTCTCGTAATCACTTGAGAGGAAAAAACGGCGTGTCTTCGTGACGCGGGCGCAGGCAATCTGAGCAGCATTTTAGCTCAGGCATCAAACTGCCTTCTGGGGTTGCTGCTGCGAATTGAACTCTGCCAGCAAGGCCTCCTGCTTGGCCTTGGCGACGTTCAGGTGACGCTCTTTCACATGGCCGTAACCGCGGATGTCTTCCGGGATGCTGGCCAGCGCCACTGCCTTGGACAGATTGTCTGCACTCAACTGCGGCAGCAAAGTGCCCAGCATCTGCTTGTACTCGAGCGGCAATGCGCGTTCCATCTTGCGCTCTTCGGTATAGCCGAAGATATCCAGCATGCTGCCGCGCAGGAACTTGCCCTTGGCCAGCAGGCCGAAGGCTTTCATCATCCACGGGCCGAAGGATTGCTTGATCAATTGTCCCTTGGCATCGCGCTTGGCCAGCAAAGGCGGCGCCAGGTGGAAATTGATCTTGTAGTCGCCTTCAAACATGTCCGAGATTTTTTTCTCGAAGCTGCCGGTGGTGTACAGGCGCGCGACTTCATACTCGTCCTTGTAGGCCATCAGCTTGAACAGATAGCGCGCTGCAGCTTCGGTCAGACGCAGGGATTTGGAACCGTCGACGACCTTCTCTTCCGCTGCTTTCACCTGCTTGATGAAGTCCACATATTGCTTTGCATACGCGGCATCCTGATAGTCGGTCAGGAAAGCCGTGCGCTTGGCGATGATGTCGTCCAGCGTCGGTGCGCGTTTCAGTTCTATCACCTGGCCCGGCGTGATCAGCTTTTCTACCGCTGCCAGGTCATGCGCTGCAATCCGGCCCCAGTTGAAAGCCTTCTTGTTGAAGTCTACCGATACGCCATTCAATTCTATCGCGCGCATCAATACCGCTTCAGTCAACGGCACCCAGGCTTTTTGCCATGCATAGCCGAGCATGAACATATTGGTCGCGATATTGTCGCCCATCAGTGCGGTCGCAATCCTGCCGGCGTCAACCAGGGATACATGGTCGCTGCCGCAGGCGGCGCGGATGTCGCTCTCGGCGCCGGCGCCGGGGAATTGCCAGTCCGGGTTCTTGACGAAAGCCGCAGTCGGCGTGCCGGTGGAATTGATCGCGGCAAAGGTACGGCCTTCGCCCATGCGCGACAGCGCATCCTTGCCTGCCGTCACGATCACGTCGCAACCGATGACCAGGTCCGCCGCGCCGGTGCCGACGCGGGTGGAATGGATGTCTTCCGGCTTGTCCGCCAGGCGCACGTGGGACAGCACCGGGCCGCCTTTTTGCGCCAGGCCGCTCATGTCCAGCACCGAGCAGCCCTTGCCGGCTACGTGGGCCGCCATCGCCAGGATCTGGCCGACGGTGACCACACCGGTGCCGCCTATGCCGGTGACCAGGATGCCGAAAGGTTCGGCAGTCGATGGAATCGCCGGTATCGGCAAATTGGCCACGTCCAGCGACGGGCTATTTTCTACCTTGGCCTTCTTCGGCTTCTTCAGGCTGCCGCCCTCTACCGTCACAAAGCTGGGGCAGAAGCCGTTCACGCAGGAGAAATCCTTGTTGCAGGAAGACTGGTTGATCTGGCGCTTGCGGCCGAATTCTGTTTCCAACGGTTCCACCGACAGGCAGTTCGACTGCACGCTGCAATCGCCGCAGCCTTCGCACACGGCTTCATTGATGACCGCGCGCTTGGCTGGATCCGGATACTCATTGCGTTTCCGGCGGCGGCGTTTTTCGCTGGCGCAGGTCTGGTCGTAGATCATCGCGGATACGCCCTTCACGACGCGCAGTTCACGCTGTACTGCATCCAGCTCGCTGCGGTGGCGCACGGTGACGCCGGGTGCCCAGTTGTAGTCGGCCGGGTATTTGTCCGGTTCGTCGGTAACCACGATGATAGGACCCACGCCCTCGGCAGCGATCTGGCGAGAAATCATGCCGGGATCCAGCGGACCGTCGAACTCCTGGCCGCCGGTCATCGCGACCGCGTCGTTGTACAGAATCTTGTAGGTGATGTTGACCTTGCCGGATACCGACGCGCGTACCGCCAGCAAGCCGGAATGGTAATAGGTGCCGTCGCCGAGATTGCAGAACACGTGGTCTTCGGTGGTGAACGGGGCCTGGCCTATCCAGGTCGTGCCTTCTGCGCCCATGTGCGTGAAGGTGGAAGTTTCCCTGTCCATCCACAGCACCATGTAGTGGCAGCCTATGCCGGCCAGTGCACGGCTGCCGTCCGGCAGCTTGGTGGAGGTATTGTGCGGACAACCGGAACAGAAGTGGGGGATGCGGTCCTTGGCCGGGTCCGGCTTGCTGGAGGTGGTGACCTTCAGCACCGCTTCCTTGGCTTCCAGGTAGGCGATGCGCTCTTTCACGCGCTGCTCTACCGGATGGCCGGCGAAATAGCGGGAGATACGCGATGCCACTGCGCGGGCGATCTGCGCCGGCGTCAGTTCATAGGTGGCAGGCAGCAGCCAGTCGCCATGGCCCGCGCCTTGCAGGTTGCTCCATTCGCCGGTGTCGTCGAACTTGCCGACCACGCGCGGACGCTGGCCGTCCGGCAGGTTGTACAGTTCTTCCTTGATCTGGTATTCCAGGATCTGGCGCTTTTCTTCCACAACCAGGATTTCTTCCAGGCCTTCGGCAAACTGGTGCACGCCCTGCGATTCCAGCGGCCAGGTCATGCCTATCTTGTACAGGCGGATGCCGATGTCGTGCGCGATTTGTTCATCGATGCCGAGGTCGGCCAGCGCCTGGCGGGTGTCCAGGTAGGATTTGCCGGCGGTGATGATGCCGATGCGGGCCTTGGGGCTGTCCCAGATGATCTGGTTCAGCTTGTTGGCGCGCACATAGGCCAGTGCGGCATACCATTTGTAATTGTTCATCCGCGCTTCCTGGTCCAGCACTGCATCCGGCATGCGGATGTTGAGGCCGTCAGGCGGCAGGATCAGGTCGGTCGGGATCACCGGTTGCACGCGGTCCGGATCGATATCGACGGCAGCGCCGGATTCGACGATGTCGGTCACGCATTTCATCGATACCCACAGGCCGGTATAGCGGCTCATTGCAAACGCGTGCAGGCCGTAATCCAGGTACTCTTGCACCGACGAAGGATACAGCACGGGAATGCCGCAGGCTTTCAGGATATGTTCGCTCTGGTGCGCCGTGGTCGACGATTTGGCTGCGTGGTCGTCGCCTGCCAGTACCAGTACGCCGCCGTGCTTGGAAGTGCCGGCCATGTTGGCGTGCTTGAAGACGTCGCCGCAGCGGTCTACGCCCGGGCCCTTGCCGTACCAGATAGAGAACACGCCGTCGTATTTGGCGCCCTGGAACATATTGACTTGTTGCGTGCCCCACACGGTAGTCGCCGCCAGATCCTCATTGACGCCCGGATGGAAGGTGACGTGATGCGCCGCCAGGTGTTTCTTGGCCTTTTGCGCGGTCATGTCGACGCCGCCCAGCGGCGAACCGCGGTAGCCGGTGATGAAGCCGCCGGTATTCAGGCCGGCTTTCACGTCATGCTGGCGCTGCAGCATCGCCAGGCGGATGATCGCCTGCGTGCCGGTCATGAAGGCGCGGCCGCGCTCCAGCGTGAATTTGTCGTCCAGGGAAATCTTGTCGTCGGCCAGCGGCGTTTGCTGATCGACCTTCAGGGGTGCATTCATGGGGTCTCCGTGTGGTAATTGGAACTTGAAATCTTTGCCGACGAAAAAATTTCTAGGTCTATAGAAAAATTGGGCCTGCAAGATCATTTAATTACTTAATTTCTTCCACAATCACACACCGCTGGCTTTGAAGAACATTGTGCTTGGGTGACTGCCCCACACCGGGATCCAAGCCACGAGCATGGCACGCAATTTGGGAAATGCCGTATCCAGCGTGACGAGGAAGATTGCAAATGAGTGTCACGAGTGCAAACTACGCACCGGCTGGAGCCCTCCGTTTTTGACGGAGGGCTCCCAGGGGTAGATCTGCCGCCGGATAGGCGACCACCGGATCACCGATTAGACATGATCAGAGATTAAAGCAACTACAAAATTTAGGACACCACAGCTTGTTGAGGAGCAGGCTATTCTCATTCTTTTTGTAAAATTTTTCGATTCGGCAAATCAGTAGCCTGCACCGTCTCTTCGTGAAAGATTTCGCGACGGCGCGTCGCCGTACTCAGCATCATTCCTGGCATTTTCCACTGTTCAGCATTTTCTCTGATGCTACCCCTTCGATAGGAGCCAACACAATCACCATGGAGCTGTCGGCGCCGTGCCGTACGCACAGGTGCGTGCCTTGCAACAACTTTACCAACGCAGTGTCAGGCATTAGCGTACCTTTCACACCTTTAGTGGAGAGGCCTTTGATATCGTCAATCTTGTAGATGAGCTGCACACCCGCCTGGGCAAGATAGGCATCCAATGCAAATTTAAGATCGCCAGCGGCAATGTCGAAATTTTTGGTCTGCGACTGCGCCTGAACGGATATACCTATTAACAATGCACAAGCACTGCTGATGGTAAGGCGCAGTATCAGTTGGCTCCATCTACTACACTTCATACGAGGTCCCGGTTTGTTACAACGATGTGCTAATAACTGAGACGAACGCCGCATCACAATCCGGTAATAATTATTTGAAATCTTGATTTTTTTGCCGTCGCCACTGACTCCGTCGCTCACCGATTTCTAGTTGCTCGCGGCTATCGTCGGCAAAGAGTTCCCCTGTGATCTCTACGGCGCTACCTGCACTGCGACCTACTCGACAACTACGCCGACCTCACAATCGCTCCGCTGCAGAAGAAAACGTCAAGCCCCGGCCAGGGTCGAAGCAAATAAAAATTGCGATTAAAGTTGATGGCTGGAATTCGAGCGCGCAGGGCTGAGAGCTTCGGCGCGGACACCGAATTGCGCTATTTGCTCTGGTACCGGTAGCCCGCGCAGCATGGCGGCATAAACCTGACCGACGGCGGGCGCGGTCTGTATTCCATAACCGCCCTGAGCTGCTGCCCAAAAAAAACCCGGTACAGCAGTATCAAATCCACCAACGAATTCACCGTCCGAGACAAACGAGCGCAACCCAGCCCAAACATGGCTGGGACGATGCACTGTCAAAGTCGTCATACTTTGGATGCGGTCGATCGCGACGGCGATATCGAGTTCTTCAGGTTGTACGTCATGTGGCTCAACCGGGTCCGCGTTCGCAGGAGAGCCGAGCAGCATGCCCGCGTCCGGCTTGACGTAAAAGGACTGCTCAATATCCATGAACATCGGCCAGTCGGACGTGTCGACGCCTTGCGGTGGCGCAAAAATAAGGGCGGAGCGTCGCTTTGGCACCAATCCAATCGGCGCCGCGCCAGCCAGTGCACCAATAGTATCGGCCCACGCACCTGCCGCATTGACCAATATTGGGGCGTGGTAGGTGCCTTGATTAGTCGCGACCTCCCAAGCCCCGGCAACGCGTTTCAAGCCACGGACTTCGGCATTACTGACGAGCCTATTTCCATTGATACGCGCGCCACGTATAAATCCCTGTTGCAAAGCGTGCACATCGATATCCGAGGCATCGGCTTCATATACCGCACCGAGTAGATTTTCCGGGCGCAATACCGGCACGCGTAGGCAGGCCTCGACTGCGTCCAAACGCTCCACATTCCTCGACACTGAACGAACCAGGACCTCGTGCGCATCGAGCTCTATCTCTTGCCCGCGGTATGCAAAATGCATCGCGCCACGCGAGGTGAGCAATTCATGTTCACAGAACCCGGTCGGCGGCCGCTCAAAAAATGACCGACTGGCAGAAGTTAGCGCACGTACTTGCGGTGAACCGTAACTTTCCATGAACAATGCTGCCGAACGGCCCGTGCTGTGATATCCCGGCTGCGTTTCACGCTCCAACACAATTACCCGTTCATGCTTTGACAACCAGTAAGCAATAGATGTACCGGCAATACCTGCGCCGATGACAATATAATCTGCCTGCATTTCACCCATACTCATAAATCCCCCTTTTAACGTCTTTGAGTTCAATCATATTCGCAATCTCCGCCTCTTAACTTAATTTTTTTCTAGAAACAGTTCGCCAAGTCCAAGCTGATCACGTCCACAGGTTCCGCTACATGATTCGAAGCCTTTGCATCAGGCATGCTGGCATCGCCATGAAACAGACAACTATCTCGATAGCCCTATCTCAACCTATGGGTATGGCTGTGTAGGTATCAGTAAAAAGCAATGCGGCGAAGACTTTCATGCGACTACCTTCGTACGTATCAAATGCAATTTTCGAAGGCGTATCGAGTCCAGCCGAAGGCCGACAACTAACCCTGTCATGCGTTCAACATTGAGAATGCCACCAGCGCCGAGGGCGGACATCAATGGATCAGGAGATGCCATAGACATGACGTCCTCCGACAGCGCTTGCAGATATAGCAAATTGCTGCCGTGCTTGCCTTGCATGGTCAATGCCAGGCGGTCGCCCTGCAAAGCAATGTTTGCCGTGGCGCCGAGGTCAGGGGCCCAGTAGTCGCCACATAGTTGCGATGCCAGCGCCGTAACGCTTGGCGCAGTATCGGGCAAGCGCCTAAATTGTCGCACCTGCCCACCCTCGCTTAACGCGATGGTGTCGGGAACAAGTTCAGGATTGATTTCCGAGACGTCGATTTCGAGCGGGCTGATGGCCAAATCCGAGGTGGGCAGCCATATGCTGCCATTACGTTGCCGCAACCCTACTGGCCGCGAATTTAGCCACGACAATCCAAGTTTTCCCCCAACATCAGTAAAACCGATCATTTCGCCAGTGGCAGGTGCATGATAACGGTGGCCGGGCAACGCTGGATAAGCCTTAATTGGAACACGCTCTTCGGGCGGTTCTGGCAACTCATCAGCGAGCAAAGCGTCTACCACCTGGTATGCCAATGCTTGCGGCGACACCATGGCGCCATTGGCAATAATGATGATGTCGAGACCGTGCGCCGGCACGGTGAGCATTTGGGATGCACCACCGATGACCCCGCCGGCGTGGTGAATTACTTCGACACCACGATAGAGGTGTCGCATCAGCCCGAAACCGTATGGCAGCACGCAACCAGAGGAGAGTGTCGTAGGTGCCAGCATCTGGGCCCAGCTTGCCGCACTGCCAACACGCTTGTTGGGGTCGCGCAAATGGACCAGCCAGCGCAGCATATCGCCCACGGTCGAAATCAGTGAGCCCCCACCCTCTAAGTCGACCGGGTAAATACCGCGTCGCCAACCGCCATCTGGCGATGATTTCCAATAGAGGCCGGCCAGACCAGGATGTATCTCGAGGTCGCTGGCAACCGATTCGGTATCGAGCATGCCAAGCGGTTCCAGGATACGCTGCGTCAGGAATTGCGCGAAACTCTTACCGCTGACCCGCTCGACAATCTTGGCCAACATGTGATAGCCGCCATTACTGTAGATCATCTGGCTCCCCGGTTCGAAATTCAATTCGCTTTGCCGCGCCATCGAAGTCATGGCCTGCTCCGCCGGCTGTAGCGTGAGTCCATGCGCAAGGCTCGATAACTCGTCATGACCGCGCCACCCGCTGGTGTGGTTCAACAGTTGCCGCAATGTCGGGCCGCTGGCAGCCAGTTGCGGAAGTTCCGGCAAATACCGCTGTATCGCGTCGTCAATGCTAAGTCGACCGTCTTCGGCCAGCAGCATTATTGCCAACGCCGTGAAATGCTTGCTGGTCGAGGCAATGCGCATGCGGGAGTGCAGCGTGTTGGCCACGCCCTGCTCCAGCGAGGCCATCCCAAGTGCGCGGCTGCACAAGAGCTTACCGTGACGGGCGATGCCGATCACCAGCCCTGGTGCGTCGCCCCGATTGTAGTCCTGCAACAATAAATCTATAGCAGCCACGCCGTTTGCTTCAGCTTGTGCTTTCACTGCGTCTGGGGCGTTGATTACCGACACCGCGCCAAGTATGCGTTGATCTACATCTTCCTTCATAGAAAATCCTTGAAAATAGAAAAGTAAATAAATACCTGGCGGCTCGACTCAATCGATTGAATTAGCGTAATAATGCCGCCCGCCCGAAGTGGCGACGCATAAGACGTGACAGCATAAGCTAAGCGCCATGAGGATGGCGCCCGCCCGCAATCGCATAGCTCGGATCGCTCTCCATAACATCATTTCTACTGAACAAGCTGCGCCAGCAGACGCTCTACCTCCTCGGCTACACACGTCACAAACGGTTCCAGCAGTGCAAGACTCATATGATCCGCGCCCTCCACTGCGAGCAGACGGCTACGCGTCGACAACGCGGCATGCTCCCGCTGGTAATCTTTCCATCGCGTGCGTGCGGACTCCGGGTCGCTGTCCAACGGCGAAGCTTGCCTTACTGGCGCCCACAATACGGTTAGCGGTCGCGCGCCTAGATCGCCGGCAGCTGCAGCTTGTTTCGCCACCTGCTTCAGACCGCGACTCTCGAGCGCAAACGCATCTGCCGATTTGAGCGTCAGCGTGGTGGCCAGAATTTGCTGTGCTACCTCCGGCATGTCGGCGAATACCACGTTGACCAGCTCAAATTCCGACGGCATCGGGCCGCCGTCGCAGTATGCCGCCACCTTCGCGCGATGGGCTGCCGCCAAGCCGTCAAACAGTCCATCATCGACGTCGTCGAACTGACTAGAATGACTGGCATCGAGCATGACCAGGCCAGCGACTTGCTGCGGGTACAGGCTGGTATAGACGTGCATCAGCAGGCCGCCCAGCGAATGCCCCACAAACACCAGCGGCCCGCTAACGCCGGCGACACTCAGCAGCGCATGCAGACGGTGGGCATGGCGCACCGCGTCAAGTGGCTCATTGTCGGAGTCGCTCCAACCCATGCCGGGCCGGTCGTGGCTGCACACTGCGTACTTCCTCGCTAGAGCTTTCTGCAAACGTGCATAGTGGGGTGAGGCACAACCGCCGCCCGCTTCGATGACGATGGTCGGCTGTGCGGCGTCAGTCACTGCCGGGCCGCTACGCTGAAGATGCAGGCGCAGACCGTCCACTTGATGTAGTTCTCCGGGAGCAGGCATCTCAATGCTTGTGGCGTGCGGGTTCTCGACGCGGGGCCAGTAGTCCAGGCTGCGCACGCGGTAGGGCAACAGCGCAAAGTTATTGCTCATGGCTCCCGGCGAGGAAACATAAAGTACCACCTTGGCCAACGGCGCAAACAACGTATGGAAGTGCTGCGTGGACTTGACGATGATCAGCTTCTTGCATACCAGATCGATGCCCAGGCCAGTGAATATCTCAGGCGAAAACACCTGGCTGCGCATGCTAGTTAACACGATGTCTAGGCCGTCAGCCGCTTGCACCCAGACGCTGAGCCCTAGCGGCGAGCAAATGCTGCTCAACCCCGGTTGCGAAAAATCGTCTTTGATCGCCTTGACGGTCACAGGCAAATCGATGGGATCGCCAGAAGCCGGGCCGCACTTGCCGCCCAGCCTCAGATCTACGTGGGCGCCGATGCCAGCTTGTCGGCAGATCTGAATTGCCCCCGGATCCCAGAATGCGCCGATGGCAACGTCGGCAACTCCCTGCTCCAGCACGGCACGCAAGAGGAAAGTACTGTCACTCATCGCACCGCCGCCGGCATTGTCGGCGATATCAGCCAACACCACCGGTCCGCCGTCCACGGATTGCGCCTGGTTCAGTGCGGCCTCAATCGACAGTACCGGAGTCCCGGTCTGGTGGCGCAGCGCCCAGAACTCGCGGCCAAGTTGCTCGGCCAGCGTCGCAGCCAATTGTGGGTCATTGTCAGTCACCACCCACATTTTAGCGCCTGATTCGGCCACATCGCCCCAAGGAAAACCGTGCCCCAGCGATACCGACAACACACCAGGCAATTGCTCGCATTCTTGCATGCGGCGCACAAAGCCGGCCATCGGCTCACGCGTTGTATGCCAGAGCCCGATCATCTTGCAATCGAACACTGCCATGGTCGGTCGCACGCGGCCAAGGGCCGCGTCGTGCACGATGCGCGTCAGTTCTTGCAAGCGCAGCAGGATATCGGTATGCGGATATTCCTTATAGCCAACGATGACATCAGCCGATATGTGCATCAGTTCCGTGTAGTGGCAATGCAGATCGAGTTCGACACCGATCGGCACATCGGGACCGACGATACTGCGCACTCGCGCCAGCAGGTCGCCCTCGCAGTCATCATATCCTTCTGCGACCATCGCACCATGCAGGACCAGCACGACACCGTCAACTGGGACGGCCGCCGCCAGGTCGGATAGAATTTCATCGCGCAAGCTCTCGTAGACCTCGCGCACAGTGCGGCCGAGAGGTTGAGCGAATGCGGTCAGGCTCTCAACCGTTTCGTGGCCCTCCGCCGCCAGCAGGCGACGCACCTCGGCCGCAAACATGCCCATACCCTGCGCGTCACGCGTGCTGGCGTCGCCGTGGAACAGCGCGCCGTCCCGAAAGCCGCTCCAGCCGGTCGGTACAGGTGTGTAAGTATTGGTTTCTGTGAGCAATGAGGCAACGAAAAATTTCATGCTGTCACCTCTGCACGTACCCAATGCAGGAGCCCAACGCGCATCGCGTCCAGCGGTTGGGTCGTCACTTGTTCTGTCTTGCGTTCGAGCTCGGTGGCTATATCTTTCTTCATGCCAATTCCTTGAAAATACATAGGTAAATGAAAAATTGGAGGCTCAACCCATGGATTGGGCCAGCGCGGTGGTGCGTGTGAATGAAGCTTCAGTCATGCGCAGTATCAGCGCGCCGACCGCTATCCCGGTAAAGGTGATACCCAAAATGGCCGTCACCAACTGGCCGTGATGATCCGATACCATGCCGACCAATACCGGGCTCAGAGCGCCGAACGGTAGCAGTGCTATCGTGAACAATGAAATCATTCTGGTCCGCAAGTGGGTTGGACTGAGGTCTTGCAACAGCGTCGGCGACAACATGCTGGTGGCGATCAATGGAGTAAGCATCAGTCCCGACAAAATATAGATATCGTTGGCCGAACGTACCAATAGCAGCATCAGAGACAATGCGCCGGCAACGACCTGACCTAACATAATCACGCGCAAAGGCGCCGCCAGCCCAAAGTGGCGTCGCATATGGCGCAGCAGCAAGCCTCCAAGCGTGGCGCCTGCCAGGGTGCCACCCAGAATTGCCATCCCGATACCCTGCCCAACCTGGGCCGGCGAGGCGCCATATTCGCGCGTGGCAAGCACCGGCAGCCAGTTGCCAAGCGCGGCCAGGCCCATGGACGACAGACCGATGCCACTGACAATCCCTATCAGGGTTCTCCAATGATCGCGTACGTAGCACAACATGCCTGTGCGCGGCGCTATTGCTACGGGCTCAACCATACCGTTGTGCACACTTACTATTGCGCGTGCGACAGAATTGGCCGCGATACGCCATCGTATCAGCAGCACTAGCAATGCCACAAACGGCCCGGGTAGAGCTACCGCCATGCACGTCAGGCGCCACGTTTCAAGCCCCTGTAGCGCAAGCGGCATGTCAGGTCTGAGCGACTCCAGCATAGGCATCATCGCGCCACCTAGGGCAATACCGACACCGGCGCCGGTAATCGACAGCAGCACATAGATGCCGGTAGCCAGCACCCTCTGCTTACTGGGAAACAAGTCCGGGATCAGGCTATAGACAATTGGCGCCAGCCCGGCCTCGCCAATGCCCAATCCTATCGAGGCGAGGAACATGGCTTCGAAACTGTGCGAAGTTCCACGCACGGCGGTCGCTACACTCCACAGCACAATGCAACCCGCCAGCACGACGCGTCGGTCATAACGATCTGCAATCCAGCCGATGGGAAAGGTGGCAATGCCGGCGAAAAGCGTAAGGCCGGCTCCTTGCATCAAGCCAAGCTGGGTGTCCGACAAATCTAATGAATGTTTGATCGGCTCGGCCAACAGTTTGAGTAGCGCCGCATCCAGCGTGCCGAGAAATGTGGCCAGGATAAGAATGGCCAGCGCATACCACGCGCTGGCTGCCGCCCCGCCGCTAATAGCGGCGGCGCTTTCGAACGGCAATTGCGCTGCCGGCCCCACACTTGGCGGCCCCGGATTCTGAGTTGGGATAGGCATCGTTAAAACGGTACGGTGATGGCCATGCCAATGGTGCGCGGTTGTGTCGCAACAGCTTGCTCCACGCTGCTATTCAAATAACCAGCGCTTACGATGCCACTGCGATTTGCCAGATTGCGGATGTAACCTTCCACGTTGAAGTACTGGAAGTTTATGCCGGCCTGCAAGTCAACCAGGGTATAAGCCGGGATCTTGAAGTTGGGCACAGTTGCACTTCCGTCGTAGCCAGAGTTGCGCTCGCCCACATAGTGCGCGTTAGCGCCCAGATAGGCATCATGTCCGACCACCTTGAAATTACGCATCGCACCAAGCGCCAGCGAGAAGCGCGCACTATCCGGCAAGCGCGCGCCGGCATCCGCGCCCAGTCCCCGCGCATCGGTAGTAAGGTAGGCGTCGATGGTAGCCGCGGCGGCATTCAAATTCCAGCCCGGCGCCGGGCGCCATTTCAACGCCAACTCGCTGCCGCGCACGCGCGCATTTCCCGCATTGGTAATAAAGCCGAAGCCGCCAGACACAATATGCTGTTGCAAATTTTTCCATTCGATGTCGTAGACTGATGCCTCCACCGATAGAGTGCGCTCTAGCAAGTCGGCCTTATAGCCAAATTCGTAGCTCCATAATGAATCGGAATTAAACGACGGCGAAACTAGCACCGTTGAAGTCGTCGGCAGCAACGCATTTGGGCCGCCGGGACGATAACCGCTGGCAGCACGGAAGTACACATTGCTGGTCGGCGTGATCGCATATTTTGCGGTGGCGAGATACGTGGAGGTGCTCTCTTCTGATCTGCCTCCTGAGACCGACGCTCCACCCGCCAATAGACCTACGGCATTATTGGTATAGGTTTGGTTGTTGCGGGCGATGCGTACGCCACCGGTCAGCGACAGCTTTGAAGTCGCATGCCACGTCAGATCACCATATGCCGCCGTCTCAGAATACTTGCTGGGCAATGAAGACGTGAGCAGTTGCATGTCGCCGAGTCCCGTGCCGAGCGCCGCGCTGATTCCACCCTCCTGGATGGCGTGTTCATGATTGAGATAAACACCAGCCAGCCACTCGACACTGCCGCTGGGTCGCGAAGTCATGCGAAATTCCTGGCTGACCCGGTGTTGCTGAATGTCTGGCGTCAGCGTGGCCGATTGCACAGGCAATCCCGCCGCAGCCAGCGCAGGAACATAGTTGGGAGTGACATCGAGATTGGTGCGAATATTTACGTCTTGCACGGAAGTGATCGCATTGAGGCGCGCCCAGCCGAAGTCGTATTCCACGTCCAGCCCATATAGCGACACCCGGTTTTCATAGCGCTCAGGCACGTAAAGACGCCGGGTCAGGTTACCTTCGATCGGCTGTCCGGTGAGCGGATTCAGATCTTCCAACCCCAGGCCGTCGCGCCGCACGTTCTGCGTGGTCGCCGTCATGCGGATAGTCATTTCCTTGCTGGGCGCGAGCAACAGTGAGAGCCGCCCGCCATAGGTATCGCCGCGATCGATGTTGTTGCCTGCTGCCGGCCCAACCGCGTTGTAATAACCCCCGAAATGGTCGTTGAAAGCGGCTACGCGTAACGCCGCAACGCCTTCCTTTATCGGTATATTCAGTACCGCATTAGCCGTGGCATTGGTGCCGCCGCCCTTTATCGAGGATACATCCAGCCTCACCTTGCCCGAAAATTCTTCAGTATCGGGTACATTTGTAACATACTTGAGCAAACCACCCATCGCCCCGGCACCATACAGCGTTCCCTGCGGGCCGCGCAGTAACTCGATGCGGCTCAGATCCAGCAAGCCCATGTCCAACGGCGTGGAACTCCCGACGGCGTATGCCGAGCTTGACCCGGTCGCCACGTCGTCAACATACACACCCACAGTGGCTTGAGTCTGATCGCCGGTCGTCACACCACGCATACTCAATTCTCCGCCAACGGCGCCGGTTCTCAGCAGATTGACACCCGGCTGGTCTGCCACGTAGTCCGCTAGCGTCTTGGAACCTGCACGCTCCAGCGCATCGGCTTGCAAGGCATTGACCTGCATTGGTACTTCACGGGCGGGCTCACGCCGACGCATCGCGGTAATCACGACGTCGCCAGCCGCCTTCCCTTGTTCACTGCTGCTTTCAAGGGCTGAGTCATCTACTGACGCTAGCGTGATCACGATTGCGCCACCAGCGCCGCGCAGTATGTGAAGTCGAGTACCTTCAAGCAGCTTGACCAGCGCTGCGTCAGGGGCCAATGCACCTGTAACGCCCTTGGTCGATAAGCCATTGATATCGTCGGCCTTGTAAATCAATTGCACACCCGACTGCACCAGGTAGCGATCTAGGGCAATCTTAAGATCTCCCCCTCCGATGTCAAAGTTCTTGGTTTGTGCCTGCACCTGTGCGGCCATACCCATCATCAGGACACAAGTGCCACTGAAAGTAAGATGCCTTATTATTTGTCCCCATCCACTACGCTTCATGCGAGCTCCCAGTGTTCCGCACAACAATGTGCTATTTACTGAGACGAGTACAATGTAATAATCCGGTAACAAATCCTTCAAAATTATTTTGAAATTTTAATTTCCGCACCATTGTCATTCACCGTCAGCGCAAAACCCTGTTGCAGCAATTTAGTGAAGCCAACAACATTCCCGGTATCAAAACTACCTCCAATACGCATGGCGGCTACTGCGGAATCTGCAATGACTAATTTTTTAACGTTGTAACGGTTGAATTCGGCCGCAGCCTCTGCCAACGTCATCTGATCGAACACCAGTTTACCTTGGCGCCAACTGAGCTCGTTAACGATCTGCGCAGCAGGTTTCAATACAACGAGTACGTTACCGCCTTCGCTGACGATTTTTTGGTTGCGTGTGACTACTGTGGGTGTGACGGTGGTTTGAGCCAACTGCGGCGCGACCTGAACCCGCCCTTCTTCCACGACCACTTCTACTTCGTCGCCGTGCCGGCGCACCGAGAATCTCGTACCGAGCACTGTGATACGGCGATCGCCAGCAAACACGACAAATGGTCGACTGCTATCGTGCGCCACCTCAAAAAACGCCTCGCCTTGCTCAAGCCAGACCTTGCGCCCTGCTTTATTCACCGCTGCTCGCAGGCGGGTATCGGTATTCAGGATAAGTCGCGATCCATCAGCTAACGCAACTGATTCACGCGCGCCGACTGCCGTGCTATAGTGCAGGCTAGGGCTAGAATCACCATTTAAGCCATACCAGCCGAACCAGCCTGCACCAAGCACCACCGCAACCACTATACCGGCAGCGACGCGCTGCATCGAAAAATGTGGAAGCCTTGTGACACCTATTTTCTGTTTGGCTTGCGGCCCAGGCGAGCGTAACGCACTGAGACGATCTCCGCGCTGCCAGACATGGGACAGGCGCAAATAAGCGATGCGATGCGTAGTTGATTCCGCCAGCCAGCTATCCAGAGCCTGCTGATTCTCATCAGTCCATGCGGAGTTGTCGCGCCTTGCCAGATATTCGGCGGCAATTGCTTCAATTTTTTCGGCATCACTCATGACAACAACCTCTTTTTAGCCAGAACACCGCCGAACGCCTTGGTCTTCAGTTGAACTCCTTTGCTCAAAAGGGCATCTGCCAAGGCACGCACACCGTTGGCCACCTGACGTTCGACAGTGTCCTCAGTGATGCCCAGTTGAGTCGCCACATCGCGTTGCGACAGACCCTCGATTTTTCTCAGTTCCACCACTCGTCGGCAGCGGGGAGGCAATGCCTCCAACGCAATCTGCAGCATGCGCAATTCAGCGCGCCCCGCAGCATGCCGCTCGGGAGTCAGCTCATTCACCCCCAACTCCAGTGAATCAAGGTCAGCGACAGTTTCAATTGACACGATCTGCGCGCGGCGCGCGCGGTCAATTAGCAGGTTACGTGCCGTTGTAAAAACGAAAGGCTTAACCTGGTCCGGAATTGCGCGCGCAGCAGATTCATAAATGCGTACGTAGATCTCCTGGCGCAAGTCCAGCATATCGGACTCTTCTCGCCAATTTCTTCGTAAAAAGCGCATCAGTGAGAGCTCCAGCGGCAGCACCTCGCTCACGAACCAAATGTCTAACTCACTGAGTAACACGCTATCTCCCCGGATAGTAAGACAGATTAAATCTTGCTGATGAAACTGCTGGTATAGAGTGAGACGAATGGGTGCGAATTTTCCGGTACGAAATTTTTAAATATTTAAATTAATAACTACATTTATATAAAAGACAATACTTTAATCAGTTCCTGCTATTGTGCAACAAGTCCGAGTGTTGTACGGGGTAATTGTATTTTCCGGGCAAATTAGAGCAGTATCGGTCGCCTTTCGACCAATTCATTTGACGATCTGCAGTCATATCGGCGTTGCTGCTAAGCCCTTTTTGAATTTTCTTGTTTGATAAGTCCCGCTGGCCCAGAGTAATTGCATGTCTCTCGGGCAATATCACGAATTTCTAATAAGAAAATAAGGAATTTCTCAAAGCGCGGTGTGGTAAGATTTAGTTATCGAAAAATAAATTTCTTTTTTTGGAAAGTCACTGAATGGACGATGTGTCAAAGCGTGATGAAGAGACGAAACTGGTTATTGAACTGGGCAAGAGTTTCATGCAACAGATGTCCCAGGTTGAACCAAATTGGAACAAAGCCTATTTTCGGTTCGTAGCACAAGATATTGGTAATGGGTGCAATGCCTCCTACGTCCATGGCTCCGAGGTTGAGCTTCTCGACTTGAGAGAGAACGAAAGTTTTGTCGACGAGATGATGGAACAGTCGAATAGATTGGCCGAACTCTCGGGTAAAAAAAAATTCGTTATGCTGCTCAGCGTAAATTCCGACGCTAATTACAAATTTCACTTCGACTACGAAGACCTTGAGCGCTGGAAAATCACCAAGCAGGACGGAAGGACCGGCATTCCGGCCGGAATGTAGCCCTATCGTTCTGTTCCACCCCGAAGGACGGTTCGCCGTCCTCGCATCGCAAGTCACTGGCGCTTTCCCTGGGAGGGCCCATGTTCCTCAACACCTGTCTTCACTGCGGCCAGGAGTTCACTCCTAATCCGCGCGTGCAGTTGCAAACCTACTGTTCCGCCGACGCCTGTCAACATGCCAGGCGCCGGCAGTGGCAAGCAACAAAGCGCAAAAACGATCCCGACTATCACGACAACCAGGCCCGTGCGCAGAAAGCGTGGAGCGAGCGGCATCCCGAGTATTGGGTGAACTATCGCATTGCCGAGCGCCCCGAGAATGCACTGTCATTCATACTGGCCTCGAACATTGCCAAGCGATAAGAAAGAGTTGGATCTTTTCCGCTGCGGATCAGAATTTTTACGTCAAGATATTTTCCGCGAATACTTGATGAGTTCTGTCACGACGAATTAGCTCGTTCGCGTACTACGAAAATTCTGTCACGATACGGAATACAAAGAGGATTGTGTCCCGGGAAAAAGACACAATCCCCTTAGTATCGTCTGGTATCAATTTAAATTTTTACTGTGGATGAGAATCGAATGGAGGTTGAAAGAGACTATGATATTTGTGTCAGCGCACTTCGGATGCCAAGAACAAGCCCTTCTCGGTCCGCTTGACTAGGCAGCAAGGCCCTTGGTCAGGACATCGGCGACAGTCTCGTTCAAATCGAGTCCGCGTTCGGCAGCCAGTGCGTGCAGGCGCTTCACCAATTCGTCATTGAGTTTGACTGCGAACGGCACCAATCCGAGCGCCTGGTCGCGTTTGCGCTGCTCGCGTTTGTCGACGGCGACGTTGTTCGCATTGCCGAAACCAGCGGCACCCGGCGCTACCATTTTACCCATCAGCTTTTTGGCGTCGCTCTTTGCCATTCCTGTTTTTTTCATGTTTAAACCCTCTTTAAAGGCGCCATTCTACGCGCTTGCCGTAAATGCGCGCTGGAGTTGGCATAGCGCTAATTGAGCCCGTTGGGCTAGTGTGTTGGCCGTGTTGACTGGTGCCTGTGCGATGAGGGCTATCACTGAAGAAGACCCGTGCGGTGCACCGATGATGATTATGTAGAATATTGCAAGGCCGTGCCGCTTCGGTATGTGGCAGGTGCAATTTTGTGCATTGTTGGATTGTCGAGTAAAGTGGTTTGAACGGGCAAGGCTGGAACCCGGTTCTTACTGCACCTGCTGACTTTTAATAAAGCTTCAGACCGTCGCGGCCAATGATGAGCGCTTTCACTCTATTGGCTCGCTAGTGCCCAATAAACTGGGGCGTGCGCTGCTCGGCAAATGCGATAACTCCCTCTTGTCCGTCACGCGATCGTCCGGCATCCACGATCAGTTCACGCTCCAGGGCAAGTTGTTCGGCAAGACTTTGATGAGGCGCCGCATCGGACACTTGCCTGATGCCTGCAAACGCTCGCGTCGGGCCACGAACAAGTTCAGCGAGAAGCTGGTCGACCTCTTTCGCCAGCACGGCGTCGGGATAGACCGCATCGAAAATCCCCATCTCCAGGCATTCCGAAGCCACCGTAGGGCGATTGAGAAGAAAGAGTTGCTTGGTCCGCACAGGGCCAATGCGTCTGTTCAGAAACCAGGTAGCCCCGGCATCAGGTGTGAGACCGATCCCGGCATAGCCGCCGCGCAATTTTGCCGATTCGGCGGCAAGCACAATGTCCGAGCTGAGCGCAAGGCCGATACCTCCACCGCCCAGGGGGCCGTTCAGCGCACTCACAGTGGGCACCGGCAAACCTGTCCATGCGAGGAGCGCCGCGTTGAGGATAGCCAGCAGTTCGTCAAGCTGCGGGGCCAAATTCCCAGGATCTAGCGAAAACCTGACGACATCGCCACCCACGCAAAAGCAGCGACCGACTCCCGTCAATAGCGCTACACGCACATTGGGATAATCCGCGATCGCCTCAACTGCAGACGCAAAGGCCTTGGCGATCTCAAGATCGAGCGCATTATTGCGTGCAGGACGATTCAAGCTTACCCGGGCCACACCATCATGGATATCGAGTAACACAGGTTCCGACATGGCCGGCTGTATGCTCATGCATAGCTCCTCTATTTTCATTGCGCGCTATTGCCAGCCGCGCATCGGCTTATCTACCTCTATGCCAAAAGACGCTTTGATCCGATATCGCTGCATACCAGCGCCAGGACATCGTCACGCGGTTTTCTGTTCTTTCACTTTCAGTAGACGTATCATTTGCTCGCGCATGGCAAATTTCTGTGCCTTGCCCGTCACGGTCATCGGCAGTTCGCTGACAAAATGGACATACCTTGGCACTTTAAAATGGGCGATCTGGCCACGGCAAAATTCCCGAACTTCCTCCTCGGTGGCTGTCTCACCTTCGCGTAGCACGACCCAGGCGCAGATTTCCTCGCCGTTTTTCTCGTCGGGCACGCCGAACACTTGCACGTTCTGGATCTTGGGATGGCGAAACAGGAATTCCTCGATCTCGCGCGGATAGATGTTCTCTCCGCCGCGTATCAGCATATCCTTGAGCCGGCCGACGATGTTGCAATAACCTTCAGTGTCGAGCGTCGCCAGATCGCCGGTGTGCATCCAGCCATCGACGATACTTTCGCGCGTTTTTT
Organism: Betaproteobacteria bacterium; assembly: GCA_013287275.1. Taxonomy (GTDB): domain Bacteria; phylum Pseudomonadota; class Gammaproteobacteria; order Burkholderiales; family Burkholderiaceae_D; genus Undibacterium. The sequence goes on along the minus strand of JABDED010000007.1, from coordinate 42,711 downwards.
CTTCGTCGCGCCAATAGCCCTGCATGACGGAATACCCTTTCGTGCACAGCTCGCCCGTGACACCAACCGGTACAATATTGCCGGAATCGTCGACAATTTTGACTTCAAGATGAGGCTGGATGCGTCCGACCGTCGTCGTCCGTTTGTCCAGCGGATCGGTAGTCGAACTTTGAAACGAAACCGGGCTCGTTTCCGTCATCCCGTATGCAATCGTAATCTCGGCAAGATGCATCTTCGCCACGGCTTGCTTCATCGTCTCTATCGGGCACGGGGATCCTGCCATGATGCCGGTACGAAGGTGGCTAAGATCGAACGATGCAAAATTCGGATGTTCGAGTTGGGCGATAAACATCGTCGGCACGCCGTGCAGCGCCGTGCATTTTTCTTCGGCGACAGCCGCGAGAGTCGCCCCAGGATCGAATGACTGTCCCGGAAACACCATGCCCGCACCGGTAGACACGCAGGCCAATACGCCTAACACCATGCCGAAGCAATGATAGAGTGGTACCGGGATGCACAGCACATCGGCTTCGGACAATCGCATTGCCATCGCGACATAGCGTGCATTGTTGACGATATTCCTATGCGTAAGCGTCGCACCTTTAGGGGCACCGGTTGTACCGCTCGTGAATTGAATATTGATGGGTTCGTTGGACGACAGCTCAGCGTCGAGCGCCGTGAGAGTTGCCCGCGCACCATTCTCGAGTGCAGTGCGGCCGCTTGCCATGAGATCTGGAAACGCCAGCACGCCGGTTAAGTCGCTAGGTTCCATGGACACTACGACGCGCAGGTCGGGAAGCCGCGCAGCGTTAAGCCGGCCCGCGTCCTGCGACGCGAGCTCCGGAGCAATCTCCAGCAGCATTTCCAGGTAGTTTGACGACTTGAAGCGTTCGGCGCAAATGATTGCCTTACATGCGACCTTGTTCAACGCATATTCGAGTTCGACAATCCGATACGCAGGATTGATATTGACAAGTATCGCGCCGATGCGTGCCGTCGCGAACTGGGTCAGCAACCATTCAGCCCGATTCGGTGACCAGATGCCGACTCGGTCGCCTTTCTCAATACCGATTGCGAGCAAGCCTACAGCGAGCCTGTCGACTTCTTCAGAAAAATCCTGCCACGTCCAACGGATGTCTTGTTCGCGGAACACAACCGCAGGGCGATCAGGGAAACGGCGCGCCGCGCCGGCAAGCAATTGTCCCACTGTTTCATCGCTGAGCGGATTTGCGGTCGAGCCGCGCACATATGAAATGCCGTCGCGCGGTGCAACTAGCATGAGGTCATCTAATAGTGTTGTCATGAAATTGTCTCCTCCAACCAAGTTTTGTATCACCCGATTGAATATGGTTTTAACTTGCTTCTGCTGACTCGCGCCTGCAGCGCCGCGAGCCTGTCACCGCTAACGGCCATCTTCCCGTCCTATCGAAGAGAGGCCAGTCCAAAGTTGTATTCAATCTCCAACTCCCCTGCCCCATTTCTCCGAGGCGCCACAATCAAGCTGGGTTTGACTCCGAATACCGCATCGCTATTGAGAAATTCATCACCCGCCATGAAGACGTGGGTGACGAGCGTACGGTAGCCAGGCGCCGAAATCAGGAAATGAATATGGGCTGGGCGGTTCGGATGTCGCCCCAGCAGGGTCAAAAGCTGTCCCGCCGGTCCATCGTCAGGTATCGGATAGCTGACAGGCAACACGGTCTGAAACAGGAACCCACCGTCAGAAGCCGTTTTAAAAGTCGCGCGCAGATGGCCCGGCGGCTGGGTTTCATCCTGAACATCATACAGCTGGTTTCCCGCCGTCTGCCAAACTTCGATACTTGCCCCCGGGATTGCATCGCCAGCGGGGTTGCGCACATGACCGCGTACCTTCAGCGGGCTGCCTGGCTCATCGCGCAGAAGAATGGATTCGCCGAACGCAAGCTCGCGCTGACGCCCCGAGTAGAATGGGCCGAGTACCGTCGAATCTGTAATCCCGGCGCCGCTCTCGTGATTTACCGCGTCCACGAGCATGGACACACCAAGAATATCCGAGAGCAGGATAAATTCCTGACGACTGTCAGAGCAGATCTGGCCGGCACGCGTGAGAAAGTCGATTGCCGAACGCCATTCCTCCTGGGTCAATTGAGTGTCGCGAACAAATGCGTGGAGGTGCGAGACCAGAGCGCCCATGACCTGGCGCAAGCGCTGGTTGCCGGCGCCGGCCATGCGATCGATCACCTCTTCCGTCAGTTCGGGAAATACCGGTTGCTGCCGATCCGCTCCGCTGAAGTTTTCAGTGCTGGACATCATCATTCTCCAAGTCGCCGGATTGCAAATGCGGGCGATCAATATACGTTAAACAAGCCATCCACATGCGCCTGCGAAGATAGGTAGAGCCGCAAGCCGCTCCTGTTGAAACATGCATGACTAAGGCCTGTTTCCAAAAAAAGCGTTCTCAAGCAGTGCACGTAGCCGGTTGCGCTGCACCGGAGCCGGATTCCAGTAGGGGGCGGCGAGCGCGGCCTCCACCGCAACTTCGATGTCCTGTTCTGCCATGCCGATATCCTTGAGTGCGGTCGGTGCGCCTAGCTGCCTGGCCAGATCGAACAAACCCGAAGGCGCATGGTCTACCCCAAGCGCCCTCGCCACGCGTTCCATTGCCAGCGGCGCCGCGTCGGCGTTATAGGCGGCCGCATGAGGCAGCACTATCGCATGTGTTTCGGCATGAGGAAGATTAAATCGGCCGCCAAGGGTATGACAAAGCTTATGGTGAAGCGACATACCCACTGCACCCAGGCAGGTTCCGCACATCCAGGCGCCGAGCAAGGCTTGTTGGCGCGCTTCGTGATCGCGCATGTCTTCTGCGATACGCGGAAGCGCGAAGCCAAGTGCCTCGATGCCTTTTTCGGCCAGCAGCGAAGTCACCGGATTGGCGTCTTTTGCGTATAGAGCTTCGACGGCGTGGGCAATCGCATTTATCCCTGAGGTTACCGATATCTTCACAGGCAGATCGATTGTTAGATCGACATCGTAGACGATGACTTCCGGCAAGACATCCATTGAGCGCAGCGTCGTCTTCACGTCGTTTTCAGTCTGCCCAAGGATAGGAGTGGCCTCAGATCCTGCATATGTTGTGGGCACCACTATCTGCGGCAAGTTCGTTCTCAAAGCGAGCGCTTTCGACAACCCTATCGTCGATCCGCCGCCCACTGCTATGAGACAATCAATACCGAGTTGATCCAGTTTCGCCATGACGCGCAATGTAATCTCAACCGGCGTATGCATGACCGCATCGGTCGAAATCCCGGCTGCCAGCGGTCCTAACACGGCAGCGAGATCCGCTGCAGCACCTGCTGCGTGATGTGCGTCGGACAGGATCAGTGCCCTACGGCATCCCAGCGCTTGCATCTCCTCGCGCACCTGCTTAAGCGTGCCGGAGCCAAAGATTACCCGCGCCGGCAGCGCCGTGTATTGGAATGCATTCATGTCAACTTTCATGGTTCACTATTTTCCAGCCCAACGCAGTTACGGAGTTACGGGCTTGCAGGCGTTATTTTCCGAAAAATACCATATCTGGCGGCACCACGTTAGCCTCGAATGCAGCTGCGGTATTTAAAAAACCGCGGGTGACATCTTCACTACCGTGCAGGTCAATAGCGATATCCAGCATGACCGCATCGGCCGCGGCCACACCACCGCTCGACCAGGCTTTCAGCAAGGTGCGCGTCGCCGCATACGATCGCGTCGGCCCGTTTGCCAATTGTGTCACCAATTCACTTGCGACGCGCTCCAGATCGTCCGCTTTGGCCACATGTGTCGCGATACCAAGCTCTCCAGCCTGCGCACCTGGAATGGCTTCACCCAGCATGGCGAAACGCGACGCGCGGCCACGCCCCACTCTCTCGGCCAGCCTTTGCAAGGCGCCGGCAAGCGGAAGCATCCCTGTAGTGACTTCAACGCAGCGGAACACAGAATCATCAGCGGCGACAATGAAGTCGCAATTGAGGGCAAGCTCGAACCCGCCTCCGAACGCAGCCCCCTGCACCACAGCGACCGTCGGCACGCGCAGTGCCTCTATCGCGCGATATGAACTGTTGATCTTCGCAACAAAAGTGCGGAACCAGTTGGCATCCTTGCCCGGCCATTCGCGAACCTCCCCGCCAAGGCTGAAATTTGGCCCCTCCGCCCTTACTACCAGGACACGGATATTGCTTTGACTGGCTTCGCGAACGGCTTCTTCCAGGCATTGCGCAAAGCGGGCGTCTAGCCGGTTGAAAGGTGGATTGGCCAGGACAATGCTGCCAACGTCGTTGTTGCGTTCAAATCGTATGCTTTTCATTGGAATGTACCTTTCGCTTTCAGGTTGATCACTGGCAGGTCCATCCCGGGATCGACGCGGAATGGACGCTGCCTGCCTATGAGGGCTGTGTCGTCAGTGGAATGATAGGCAGCAGCAAATGCGACGGGCGCTCCGCGTCGCGGTAAATCTTGTGAGTGACTGTCGTGCTGCTGCACACGTGATACGGAATGTATTCCACATCGGTCATCGCACCGGTACCGGTTGGCGCGTCCATGCTGCAGATTTCGAGACAGATGCGGTGCCCTGCCTTGAACTGGTTCGCAGTGGCGATTACCTGGATTTCGTATTTGACGATCTCGCCCGGCGTAACCGGCTCGATCGAACTGCGAGTGAGCTTGTAAAACGGCTCCCACGGCTTGGAGCGTACCGGGTCTGTCGCCCGATACGAAGCTTTCAGCCAGCCGCGCGTCAACTCACGCTCCGGCAACTGGTCCGACACGGTACGCTCGCCGACCCTCGCCGTGACCACGGAAACATCGGGGCCGACGTCCTTCAGCACGACGAACCAGTTGGTGTCAGTCTGATCAATCTCGGCATAGAGCGTGAGCGAAATCGGGCCGGCCACCAGGACATCATGCGCCAGCGGTTCTGTCATGTAGCGCAGGCGTTCGACCCGGCTTGTCTTCTTGAGCGGCATCTGGGTAAAGACATCGGGCTCGCGCGCCGCCGCGCCTGTCTGGTCAGCGGGGCGCGGTGCTTCCGTTGTTAGTTGCTCCCACCCGGAAAGATGGTACTTTACCCATTGTGTCTCGGGCAGAGGCCAGTCCGTGCCCGTGCGCCACTCGTTCGCCCCCATGACCCAGTAGCGCACCGGCGGCTCGTTCATGATGCCGGTGTCTATCCCCTTCAACCAATAGTCATACCAGCGAATCACTTCGTCGTGATACTGGTGGAAAGGCCGCTCCAGATGCGCCGGTCCCGTAAAAATCAGCTTGCGGGGCTGGTCGACATTCTGGAAGTAATGTTGCGCGCCCAGCCAGTGCAACTTGTAGGTGTAGGCATAAGCGCCCGAGCCCGTATAGTACGGAATCTTGATTGCCTTGAAGTTTTTCTCGGCTTGCTCGACAGTTCCCTCGGCTTCCCAAGGATTAGTGAGGATGTGATACATCACCCTGGTTCTCTGGCCCTTCTGGGTCAGGATGTTGTACAAATTAATGTACATCTTGTAATCGGGGTTGCTGATGGATTTTTCCCACAACGCTTGTTGCTCCGCAGGCAATTCACCAGGAATGCCGCGCGGCTCGTGAACCGTGCTGAACACGTCGAGTAAGTAAGGGAAAGTGTGTACGACGCCACCCGGATTAAAATCGCGGAAACCGAACATTCCCCCATACGCGCTGCATGCATCATACGGAAAAATTGCTTTCAGCGCCGGATGCTGCTGCGCAGCTGCGCGCCATTGTTCGCCTGCAAAACCCGAAATGCCAACCATGCCGACTTTCCCGTCTGACCAGGGTTGCTGCGTAATCCATTCGATCACGTCGTAGTGATCAGATTGCTCTTCGCCGTAGTGCCCTTCCGACTTCGCTGAGCCGCGCGGCTGCGCAATGACGTGAATATAGCCATTGGAGATGAACCTGCGGGTGTCGCCGGCCTCAATCGGGCCAAACCAAAGCGGAGCCTGGGCCGGCTGCGGAGGCAGTACGTCTGCAATATCCGGACCCTGCAGGTCTTTGTTATGCAGCGCAGAGGCGTAGAGTACCGGGTATTTTCCAGGTCCCTCGGGCCGATAAACATCAACTGCGAGGCGTATCCCGTCGCGCATCGTTACGATCACATCACGTTCTTCAATCATGTCTCCACCCACATCGATTAGCAAATATTGATTAGTGGTTCCGCAAAGAAATTTCATCCTTGGGTCGCACCGCAGATTTCCCATTTTCCTGACTAACGACATCCTTCAACGGGATGGCTGCCGTCAGTCTATTTTTATACTTTACGGTCGTAAAAATAGTGGCTTGCATCGACTCGTCAGAGCCGATTTGTCACTCTCGTTCAACTCCTTGCTGCCAGGCCATCAGCTCACAGCGGGCTTGTTGCCTATACGTGCATCCAGGCTCAGCGGGCCTGCGCCGAAATAGGCAATTTGCAGGAGACCACCGGCCAGCATCACGTTTTTAAGAAAGTGAATCATCTGATTCTGGTCCGAGAAGTTGTGGTGAAAGAAGATTGCAGTGGCAATCGAGAATACGGCCATCGCCACCGCGACCGGGCGGACACGGTAACCGGCCAACAGCAGCGCGCCGCCGCCCACCTCCACCAGTACCGCGACAAGCCACGCCAAGGGAGCCAGCGGCAGACCGACCGCCGCGATATAGCCCACCGTCGCGGCATAGGAGGAAAGCTTGCCGAGACCGCTCATGATGAATGGCGCACCGATCAGGAGGCGGCCGGAGAAAGGGAGGAAACGGTTTTGCATGGTGTCAGTCCTTTAAGAAATAGGTGAACAGGGTAAAAGGGATGATGAAGCTGCTCACAGCGCCTCGACCAGGATAAATTCAGCGTCCTCGACGGCTTGGATGGCGATGTTGGTCTCCTGGCTGATTGCCACGCCATCCCCCACTCCAACGAGCTCTCCGTTGACGGCGACTGTTCCGAGTGCGGGTACCAGATAAGCTTGGCTGGAGATGCTCAAGCGATGATTCACACTCTGGCCCATCTTGAGCGTTGCCCCCAGGACACGTGCATCCGCACGAATCAGCAGAGCCCCATCGTCGCCCGGCAGGCCACTTGCAAGCGGAATCAAGCGCCCTGCGCGGTCTTCTTTCGGAAACGGCCTGGTGTCCCACCGCGGCGGCCCGCCGCGTTCGCGCGGCCGTATCCAGATCTGGAATAACTTCAGAGGGACGCTCCCGGCGTTGTATTCCTCGTGCCGGATGCCGGTTCCGGCGCTCATGACCTGAACGTCGCCTGCTGCGGTCTCTCCTTGATTGCCCGTGCTGTCTCTATGGGAGACAGCACCCTGCCTCACGTATGAAATGATTTCCATGTCGACGTGGCCATGGAGTGGAAAGCCTGTTCTGGGAGCGATCTCGTCGTCGTTCCAGACCACGAGCGCGCCCAGCGCATGATGAGCCAAGTTGCCCTTGTCGCTGACGATGAAATGGTGTTTCGCCTTTAACCAACCGAAATCACCACCGTCCAGCTCTACTCGCGGTCTGTGCTGAAGCATTGCATCTCCCAGGAAATTTAAAAGAGGCCTACAGAACCCAGTGTAGAATCGAAATGGTTTAAGATAAATATCCTATTTTTCAAAGAACCTTTGTCGATAATAGAACGATTGAAGGCTTGAGCTAAGCTATGGACATCCAAGACCTAAACAACATGCGCCTGTTCGCCGCCGTAGTGAGTCACGGGAGCTACACCGCCGCCGCCATCGAACTGGGCTTGCAGACATCGAAGCTCAGCCGCCGTGTGGCCGCTCTCGAACAGGAACTCGGCGTCCGGCTGTTAAACCGCACCTCGCGTCGCCTCTCTCTCACGGACGCCGGCAAGATGTTTCACCGCCACTGCGTTGCACTGGTAGCGGAGGCGCAGGCCGCTAAATTAGCGATCGATCAGACACGAGCCTCGCCGCAGGGCGTGGTCCGGATCAGTTGTCCGCTGGGCCTGCTGCACAGCCAGGTAGCGCCGATCCTGTCGCAGTACTTGATCGACAACCCCGCCGTACGCATCCTGCTCGACGCAACCAATCGGCGCGTCGATGTCGTCGAAGAAGGCTTTGATATTAGTGTCAGGGTGCGTTTGCCGCCGCTAGAGGACTCTGACCTGGCGATGTTGCCATTGACCAAGTCGCACCGGATTCTGGTGGCGAGTCCAAGCCTCATTCCCCAGCAGCTGCCGGCGACTTTGGATGAACTACGGCTGTTTCCCACACTAGCCATGGCCCATGCGAGCGAACGCTACCAATGGCATTTCCTCGCGCCGCAACCGATCTCATTCGAACACACCCCCCGGCTAGCGACAGACGATCTCGCCGCATTACGCGATGCAACGCTGCGCGGCGTGGGTATCGCGCAGATGCCAAAGGAACTGGTGCAAGACGATCTGAACAAGGGGGCGCTCATTCAGTTGCTGCCGGAACTGGTTACGGCGGAAGGCAGCGTACATGCCATCTTTCCGTCCCGGCGTGGAATGGTGCCCGCAGTGCGCGGCTTGCTTGACGCCTTGGCAAAGGGCTTCGCTGCGCCAGCCCCCACAGACCCATCTGGGCGATGAGCCGGCTTTTTTCCGGCGGTAGCGAAATGCAGATGCACTACGCAAGCGCACGCAGGCCATCTGCATGCAAGTGAAAGCCAGGCATGAGTCCTATCAACAGGAAATGCAGATGGCGCTCGACATTTTCTTCAGCGGGAAAAGTATTGAACTGAGATCGGTCAATCTACTTGCGTATGCCCCAGGGTTGCCAAACAGCGTGCGCAATCCTGGACTGTAGCAGTGAAATCGGCGATGAAAGGCTTTGTGCAGCGTCATGCCCATCCATAGTGGAACATCTTTTCGAAACGTCTGCTGTTGGAAGCGAACCTGGGAGATTTACCTCCCAGGTTGGAGCAACCAAAATGCCATTGACTGGCATGAAGGACGACCCGGACCTTATTCCTTGATCGCTTCAACAGCAATGTCTATCGTGACATCGTCACCAACGTAAGGCGCATACTTCCCGGCATTGAAATCGGTGCGCTTGACTTTGGCGCTGGCGTTCGCCCCGATCGCATTTCTCTTTAGCATGGGGTGAGCCATCAACTGAAAGGAATCAATCGCCAGAGTAACCGGTTTGCTTACCCCCTTGATCGTCAAATCACCGTCCACGGTGACCGGTTTGTCGCCGTCAAAGTGAACTTTCGTAGATTTGAATGTGGCCGTGGGGTATTTCTCGGTGTCAAAGAAATCTTCGCCTTGGATATAGCCATTGAATACGTCATAACCCGTATCCACCGATTTCATATCGATGGTGACATCGACCGAGCCGGTCTTGGCGTCCTTGTCGAGCACGATTTTTCCCACGGTCTTGTTAAAGCGGCTGAGCTGCTTTGTAAAACCGAAGTGGTTGTACGAAAATCGTGGAAACGTGTGGGTGCCGTCGATAACGAACGTCTCAGGGCTGGCGAAAGCCGAACCGCTCAAAGTCGCAATAAACGCAGCGGCAATGGTAAAGCGGGTCAATGTTTTCATGATTAAAACTCCTTGTTTGTATAGATGGTGATAAAAAAGACTACTTGCTGGCCATGGCCACGATGTGAAACTTGATTTGAATCTCGTTTGCGACAGTGTCAAAAACCGCCCATGAGCCTTCGCCAATGGAAAAATCAGCCCGCTTGATGACGAACGCTCCGTCAAAGCTTCCGGTTCTCTATGCAATAAGTGCCATAATCGGGTTTGCTGCAATTCTCGCCAACTCGATAAGTTCATCTTGACGCGCCCGCATGCCGATTTGAAGGTGAAACGTGGATGAGAGGATATACGCAAGCAATCCATCTTAAAAGTCCATAAATTTAGATATTGTCCATCTACATAACAGATGGTATGAAGCTGGTGGTTGCTGTATCTTATTCTGCTCCTCGGGTAAGCGGGAATCGTTTCCGGCGTGAGTTCGCGCGAAGAGTCAGATCATGTGGCTGCGCAAGAAGATGCTGCGATGCAGCGGCCGACCAGTGGCCGAGCAGTTGCCGGTGTCGGCGGCTCAGATGATGGTACGCAACTGATCCAGAATCACTTCGTCCATGGCACATCTGTCGTAACGATAGATTCCATCTGAAAATATAGTCTATTCAGATCGTAAGACCACGCCTATTATCCAGATTCCCGGCAAACATGTCGTTTGCCACTTTGGAGATAATTCTTATGAAACTGCTACACATAGATTCCAGCATCCTGGGGCCAAGCTCCGTCAGTCGTGAACTGTCGGCAGAGGTAGTTGCAACCTTCCGGGCCCGCTATTCCAAGCTTGCGCTCACTCGTCTAGACCTTGCCGTCACACCGATCGGCCATCTGACCGCAGCTCACCTAGCCGCCGCGCAAGGCGCTCCGGCCGACGAGGCACTGATGGCCGACGTTGCCGTGGGCCAGGCCGCGCTCGATGAGTTCCTGAGCGCCGACATCGTGGTCATCGGCGCGCCGATGTACAACCTTGGCGTACCCTCTCAACTGAAGGCCTGGATCGACCGCATCTCGGTCGCCGGGAAGACGTTCAGCTACGGAGAACACGGCCCGGTCGGACTGTGCGGCGGCAAGAAGCTGGTCATCGCCTCGTCGCGCGGCGGCGTTTACAGCCAAGGCTCGCCTGCCGCTTCCTACGATCATCAGGAAACCTATCTGAAGGCTGCCTTCGGCTTTCTGGGCATCACGGATATCACCTTCATTCGTGCGGAAGGCGTGGCAATGGGGCCGGAGGCACGCAGCGGGGCCATGGCCTCGGCGAAGAAAGAGACCGCCGCACTCGCAGCGTGAGGTAGCACCGCCATGTCCGCTCCGCGCTTGCCTGCTCATTTCCTGAGTCAAAGTGCGAGCCCGTGGTCGTACATGGCGGACGCCTTCCACCGGCGGTTTGCGACGCAGTAGCAAGCGTCGATCGAAACCGGGAGGGTTGGCCCTTGCCCTTCTGGTGGCGAGCGGCGGCACGCCCGGCTTCTGCTTGCACTTATTTGACCAACACAAAGGAGTCCCCGCATGACCCATTCCATTCAAGGCAACAAACGCTGGCTGGCGCTGATCGTTCTGTGCCTCGGCGTGCTCATGATCGTGCTCGATACGACGATCGTGAACGTTGCATTGCCGTCTATCGCCGCAGACCTCGGCTTTACCGAAACCTCGCTGGTGTGGGTGGTCAATGCGTACATGCTTACCTTCGGCGGCTGCCTGCTGCTCGGCGGGCGCCTGGGCGATCTTTACGGCCACCGCAAGCTGTTCCTCGGTGGCATTACGCTGTTCACGCTGGCGTCGCTCGCGTGCGGCATGGCAAATTCGCAAATCCTGCTGGTATCCGCGCGTGCCGTGCAAGGTTTAGGCGGCGCGGTCGTCTCCGCTGTTTCGCTGTCGCTGATCATGAATCTGTTCACTGAGCCCGGCGAACGGGCCAAAGCGATGGGCGTGTACGGCTTTGTATGCGCGGGCGGCGGCACCCTCGGCGTATTGCTCGGCGGTCTGCTGACCAACCTGCTGAGCTGGCACTGGATCTTTCTCGTCAACTTGCCCATTGGCATCGTCGTCTATGCGTTGTGCGTCACGCTCTTGCCATCAGCACCCGGCCATGCTCACGGTGAACGGCTAGACGTGGCCGGCGCGGCGACGGTGACGGCTTCACTGATGCTCGCCGTGTACGCAGTCGTGAACGGCAATGAAGCGGGCTGGACCTCGGCGCAGACGCTGGGACTGCTGTTCGCCGCGCTGGCACTGTTGGCCATGTTTCTCGTTATCGAAGCGCGTGTGCAGCATCCGCTGATGCCGCTCGGTTTGTTCCGCTTGCGCAATGTCGCGGCTGCCAATGTGGTCAGCGTACTGTGGGCGGCGGCGATGTTTGCGTGGTTTTTCATTTCCGCGCTGTATCTGCAGCGCGTGCTTGGTTACAGCCCCTTGCAGGTTGGGCTCGCGTTCTTGCCGGCCAGTCTGATCATGGCGTTCTTTTCGCTGGGCTTGTCGGCGCGCGTGGTGATGCGCTTCGGTCTGCGCCTCCCGCTTGCCGTCGGACTGCTCGTCGCGGCGTTTGGCCTCGCGCTGTTCGCACGGGCGCCGGTGAACGGTAATTTCGTGTTCGACGTACTGCCCGGCATGATCCTGTTCGGCTTCGGCGCGGGCATCGCATTCAATTCCATACTGCTGGCTGCCATGAGCGACGTCGATCCTGGCGATTCTGGCCTCGCGTCCGGTATCGTCAATACGTCGCTGATGATGGGGGGCGCACTCGGTCTCGCGGTGCTCGCAAGCCTCGCTGCCGCGCGCAGCGACGCGATGCAGGCTTCCGAAAGTGTCGCGGCGGCGCTCAATAGCGGCTATCACCTGGCGTTTTTGTTCGGTGCGATCTTCGCGGCGGCGGCGGGCGTGCTGGGCGGTTTGTTGTTGCGTCCTGGGCAGCCGGGCGGCGCCGGCGCTCGACCGCTTGTTGACAGCCCCGGCGTAACCACAGCGAACCCCGCAGCCACAACCGGCAACACCGCAGCGACAGAGCCTTACTGACCGGGCACAAACCCGGCAGTCGATCACACTCAACCGCAAAATCGCAAGCGCGATCAAGTGCGCCGGATAGCGCCCGGCCATACTGGCTTCATGCAGACATGAGAGCCGATGCGATCCCGTTGAAAAGGCGCTGTAGTTTATCGAAAGCCACCCTGCCCGCGAGCTGACACGCGACAACATCGCCAACTACGGATGTGCGTCGCGTTTTCATCTGGCGCGTGCTTGCGAAGCGGCCGCTGGGCTTTCGGTGATGCGCCAGGTTCGCGCGCGCCGCTTGAGCGAAACAGTTCGGCGCCTAGCCGGCCCTTCTTGATCAACAGTGCGTACGGTTAAATCAGGTATCGTAGCGAACCTGCTTCTCCTGAAGCAGGTTCTGCATCACGTGAGGCTGTTTCTGCCGGCGATGCAGATGGCGACCAACGCTGTCGATCATCCCGACTCTGCTAGTCCCAGGCCGGAGCGAGGTGTGGAGGATTGACAATCCGGCTTCCCGGGCTACGAAGCATCGTTATCGCTTGCATGTCTTCATCCGAAAGCTCAAAATCGAAGACGCTGGCGTTGTCGGCTATTCTCTCGAGTTTCTCCGTGCGCGAAAGCGCGACGACACGCGGCTGCTGGATCAGCCATCTTAAGACGACCTGGGCAATTGTCCGCTTATTGCGCATGGCTATTTCATGCAGCACGGGGCTTTCGAAGACGCGTCCGACCGCCATGCCGCAATAGGCCATCAGGCTGGCCTTGCTGGCTTCGACAGTATCGAGCAGCACGCTCTGGTCCAGGAAGGGGTGATACTCCACCTGGTTTGTTACGATCCTGTGTTTCGAAAGCTTGATCGCCGACTGCATCATCTCGGCGTTGAAGTTGCTGACGCCAATGTGCCTAACCTTTCCCGCGTCGACCGACCGGTTCAGGCCTTCGATCTGTTCGACTATGGAAGCGCCTCCGCGCGGCCAATGCACCAACAGTAGATCGATATAATCGGATCGAAGATTCTGCAAACTTTGATCGACCGATGCTGCGAATCGTTCGCTAGGATAGTTGCCGACCCACACCTTGGTTGTCACGAAAATGTCGCGGCGAGGAATTCCGGAATCGCGGATCGCTGCGCCGACGTCGGTTTCGTTTTGATACATCTGGGCCGTGTCGATATGCCGGAAACCATGGTGGAGCGCGGAGACCAGTATCTCCTGAAGGCGCGGGCCTGACATGCCGTAGGTACCGAACCCGAGGCGCGGAAGATGCGCCCCGCCAACGGCCAGGGTTTCAGACGCAATAGGTGAAGATGTTGACGTGGTGGACATTGATTTTTCCTCGATTCTTTCATTCCAATTCATAATGGAATGATCTCTCGTGGAGGCGGAAGGCGCCAGTCAGAATTTTTCGATGTTATCCATCGCTGTCCACGATGGGTGCGAATGGGTGCGAATGCTGCGGCTAGCGTTCCGTCTTGGAGCGGCTTTTGCCCGATGATTTTCGCGCGGGAATACCGGATGTTGAAGTGGGTATTTGTTTCAGGCGCTCAATAAACCAGCGTCCCGCAGGACCGGGAGGCGATGACGTTTGCCAGACGGCGGACATGGGCAATATCAAGCCCTCCGGAGGCAAATCTTCGATCCGCAATACGGACAAACGGCCATTTTCGATGTCGTCGTGTACGATATGCAGCGGCATACCGCCCCACCCCAGGCCGTTCAAGAGGAAATGGTGCTTGGCGAACAGATCGCCGAGCCGCCAGGTCAAAGGCGACATCACGCCAAACTCGCGGCCTTTGGACAAATCCGACCGGTCCGTTAATACAATCTGGGTGTGCCTTGCCAGCTCATCTTTAGGGATCTTTCCCTTGTACGAGGCCAGCGGATGATCGCTGGCAACGACCATGAGAAACGTGATGCCACCGAGCCGCTCAAAGGCCATCTTCGGCGGAATAAGAGGCAGCGAACCGACTATCCCCACGCTGCAGCGCTCATCCAGGACGGGCTGCATTGCCCCTCCCAATGCTTCAACATACACTCGCAGCGAAACTCCCGGATATTGTTGCCTGAACTCTTTTGCGACTTGCGTCACCGCGTCAATCGGATACATGACATCCACAACGACGGATAGCTCCGGCTCCAACCCGGCCGCTATGCCCTTTGCGCGAGCCTTCAGGAGATCGACGTTTGCCACAATACTTCGTACATCGGCAAGCAGTACAACACCTGCGGGCGTAAGTTTTGGATAGCGTCCGGACCTGTCAAAAAGCCCGACGCCAATCTGCTCTTCCAGATTGCTGATGGTTTGACTGACGACCGACTGCGCCCTATACAGCTTGCGTGAGGCCGCAGAAAAGCTGCCTTCATCGACCGCAGAGATAAAGGTTCGCAATTGATCAAGCGATACGCCGTCAAGCATGGGGAATTAATATCGTCGTAGTCGATGGGAATATTGATCATACCGGGTTTCAGACAGATGGACAACCGCGATCCGCCTGCCTCCTTTTCTTCGCCCTCCTCCACGGAAGTACTGACGGCGAGCAAATGATTTCCTTTATATGAAAAGCTTCAAGCGTTGGTAGAATTGGATCTCAACGATAAACCAAGGGGATAGCATGGGAATGATCAGCGAGGCAGTTGCAGCCGCAACAAACGATGGAAAAACAATGGGTGGGGCAAAATGGACTGTGGTTTTCGATAATACAGAAAAATTCGTCGGTCTGATACAGGAAATTAATCCGACGCTATTTACGATAGATGACGGGATCAGGACCTACTACTGCAATCCGGCAAAAGTCGTCCATATGAGCCCACGATAAAAGCCCACGACAGGAATTGGGCAAACGGGCCGCCGGCGGGCTGAACCTTGGGTGTTTATCCCATGCTTAGCCCTGCGATCCGTGCAAGATCCTATTTAATAAGCGGCGCCGGGTCGTGCGAGGTGAGCGACTCGATCCTCGCGCGCAGCACCGGCAGGACTTCATCTTCGAACCAGTCGTGGCGCTGAAACCAGCCCTGGTTGCGGGGCGATGGGTGTGGCAACGGAATTGCGGCCGGCCCATATTCCCGCCATGCCCTGACCGTTTCCGTTAACGAAGCCTTGCGACGGCTCCCCAGAAAATGGCGCTGCGCATATTGGCCGACCAGCAAAGTCAACTGAATCCCGGGTAATTTTTCCAACAGGCTATCCAGCCATAGTTGCGCGCATTCGCGGCGCGGCGGTTTGTCGCCGCTCTTGCCTCGTCCGGGATAACAAAACCCCATGGGAATAATCGCAAACTGCGATTCATCATAAAAGCTTGCCGCATCTACTCGCAGCCATTCCCTTAGGCGTTCGCCGCTGGCGTCATCCCACGGAATACCGGACGCGTGTACGCGGGCACCGGGAGCCTGGCCGACAATCAGTATGCGTGCATCGGCCCGCGCTCTTACGATGGGACGAGGGCCAAGCGGCAGATGCTGCTCGCACGCGCGGCAAGCCCGCACTTCAGTCAAGAGCAGGTCCAGAGAAGAATATTGGCGCTTATCCATGCGGTGGTCTATTCCGGTTTCAGATCGTCGTGGTGGTTTCTGCGCTTCTCGTTGACGTTCATTTCAGCCAAGTTTAACAGATGATCTCGCGTCAGCCTGGCGCGGTACCCGCGTGCAGTTTCGCGGCAATACCTGCCCGCAGCGGCCACAATAAAGAGTTGTTTTTCCTGCCCATTCTGCCGATGGAAATTGCCTCGTAGCGAAAAATTAAAACCCCGTCAAGCATTTTTGCAAAGAGTCGTTGACAGTTCCAATAAAAAAATGGAATTTTGCTTATCAAGCAGCTATTTTACGCAACATAATTTAACTTTCACCGTGCTTTCGCCATGTTTCCGGGAAAGCTTTACTGCTACACTAAACGCCAGTAAACCAGCCTGTTGCTGGACTTTACTCAAGCATAGAGGGCAACCCCGTCGAAAGGCGGGGACGCAAAGCCACCGGCCTACCGCGTGAAAACGCCAGGGCAGCGGGGTTGCCGACGTATAAGCGGATCTGCATTTACTGCGTATTTGCAAGCGTTGTCTGAGCGTGGCCCTCGCCTATACCGGAGCGTTGTAGCCATGAAAAAAAATCCCGCTGGTCTCTATAACATCTCCCGTACGGGATTACTGCTGTCGGTTTTTGCATCGGCACTTCTGAGTGCTTGCGGCGGCGGAAGCGGCGATCAATCCAGCCGCCCCCAGGTCGAGGCCCAGGCGGCGCTGGCAAGCGGCACGACAACATTCCAACTGGCTGATCCTGCATTGCCGGATGCCGCTGCAACGCAGGCTGCGCAACCGGCGTTCCACGTTGCAGCAGCGCTGTTGAACGTGCCGGACGATATCGATGCCGACGGCCGCGCGGCCTCCTCGCGCATGGCCCCTCGCATGCAGGCAGTGCCAGACACTTTGACAGGTCTCTCCACACGCGGCTTGACTGTACGGCGACTGGAAGCGGCTCAGGCGATGCGCGGAGCCGGCACTGACAGCACCGCTGCCAATGGCGCCGTCACGCCCATGGCTTCGAACACCGTCATTTCAACCTATACTCCCGCGCAGATCCGCGCCGCATACGGCTTGCCTGTACTGCCGGCCCCAGGGGCGACGCTTACCGCAGCGCAGGCTGCCCAACTCGGTGCAGGGCAAACCATCTACATCGTCGATGCGATGGACGACCCTAACGTGGTCGCCGAGCTGACTGCGTTCAACCAAAAATTCGGATTGCCTGCCTGCACGCAAAAAGCGATCTCAAACAGTATGAGCTTGCCTCTCGCGGCTGCCTCCAGCACCGGCTGTGAGCTGTCGGTGGTATATAACACGGCAAGTGGCACGATGACCTCTACCAAGCCGGCCTATGATTCCGGCTGGGCTACGGAGATCGCTCTGGATGTGCAATGGGTGCACGCCACCGCGCCGCTGGCGCGTATCGTCCTGATCGAAGCGGCAGACGCATCGCTGAATAGCCTGCTGGGCGCCGTCAAGCTGGCCAACGCGATGGGGCCGGGAATCGTTTCGATGAGTTTTGGTTCGCAAGAAGGCAATTGGACCGGCTCTGTCGATTCCGCTTTCGCTGGCGCCAATATGACTTACCTCGCTGCGACTGGAGATTCCGGAGCAGCGGTCCAATGGCCTTCTGTGTCCCCCAACGTAGTGGCCGTAGGCGGCACGACGCTGACCTACACCGGCACCGGCACCCGCTCCGAAGTAAGCTGGTCCGGCACCGGCGGCGGTGCCAGCGCCTATACTGCAGCGCCCACCTATCAAACCAATGCAGTGCCCGGCATGGGCTTTGTGACACGCCGGAATGTCGCCGACGTCGCCTTTAACGCCGATCCCAATACCGGCCAGTACCTGGCGGTGATTTCGTCAGGCAGCTCCACGGTAAAATGGCTCAGCGCCGGCGGCACCAGCCTGTCCACTCCGCAATGGGCCGGACTCATCGCAATTGCAAACGCCACCCGCGCGCTGAACGCAAAATCCGCACTTGGCGCACCCCACTCCATCCTGTATGGCCAGATATCCACCGTACCGGGAACTTACGCCAGCGTGTTCAGCGACATCACCAAAGGTTCGGATGGCAGCTGCGGCACCTGCACTGCGAAAATTGGATATGATCCGTTGAGCGGACTGGGAACGCCTAACGCCGGCAGCCTGTTGAGCGTGCTGTCAGGCGCTGCACCTGCTGCCACGCCGCCTGCCGTCGTTCCAGCCAGCGTCACCGGCAAGGTCGGCACGGCTTTATCGTTTACCGTCTCGGTAACGGCATCTAATCCTGTGACTTATGCATTGAGCGGTGCGCCCGCCGGCATGACGATCAGCAGCGCAGGCGCCGTAAACTGGGCTACGCCGGTGGCGGGCAGCTATTCTGTTACCGTCATAGCTAAAGACAGCAAGACAGGCTTGAGCGGCCAGGGCATTTACACCGTCAGCATCGCCTCACCAAGCGCCCCGGTTGTCAACCCTGCCAACGTCAGCGGCAAGGCTGGAACGGCACTCTCGTTCGACGTTTCCGTAACGAACGCCAATCCGGTGACCTACTCTTTAACCGGCGCGCCCGCTGGCATGACAATCAGCAGCACCGGCAAAGTCACCTGGGCCGCGCCTGTGGCCGGGACCTATGCAGTTACCGTGATTGCCAAAGACACCAAAACCGGTCTAAGCGGACAAGCCGTCTATACGCTGACGATAGCCGGTGCCGCCACTGTTGGCCCGGTGATTACTGCATCTGCCATGAGCGGTGTATCGGGTAAGGCGCTCACCGGCATGATCAGCATCTCTGACCCCGGTGTCAGTTCGCTTTCAATATCCGTTTCAGGGATTCCGATGGGCATGAGCTTTTCGCCAAACGGCCTGAATCTGATGGTCAGTTGGGCCGCCCCTGTGACCGGCAGTTACAGCCTCAAAGTCTCGGTGGTCGATTCTGCCGGCCGCAGCGCCCAGCTTAGCGTTCCTGTCACCATCACTGCAAAATAAGCTGATATCAAGCTGACAGCAAGCGTAAGGCTGCACCGCGCAGGTGCGGCCTTACGACAATACTGGTAAAGTACGGCGTTCCCCACGTTAAACGCATCTGGCGGCGAATCAAACTACGCCTCGCCGTCGCAATCCAGCCTGATGAATACGAACAATACAGCATCCCTGATCGCGCCACATCCCATGTGGGCTTTGCTTGACTCCCTGCGCAAGGATACTTTTTTCCTCATTCTGGCGGCAGGTCTGATCGTGCTCGGCATTTTTAGGCCTGAAAAAATCCCCAGCTACCCTGCCTTGGTAGACTGGCCCACAATTGCAGCGCTGACCGGACTCCTGCTTCTCACCAAGGGGCTGGAAACTAGCGGGTTGATGCTCAGGCTAGGCAAAAAGATGGTCGGCCTGATGGCGACCGAGCGCGCGACAGCAGTATTTTTGGTGCTCACGGCGGCATTGCTGTCGACCTTGCTGACCAATGACGTGGCATTGTTCGTCGTCGTGCCGCTTACCCTGGGGGTGTGCCGGATTATTGCAATACCGGCTACCCGGCTGATCATTTTTGAAGCGCTGGCGGTCAACGCCGGGTCGGCTTTAACACCCATCGGCAATCCACAGAACCTGTTCTTGTGGCAGTTGTCAAAAACGCCGTTCGCTGAATTTGTCTGGCACATGCTCCCCCTCGTTACCATCCTGATGCTCGTGCTATTGGCTTTAACGGTATACGTGTTCAGCGACCGCCCCGTGCAGGTCAACGGCAGCGATGAAAAAACCGCCCTCGATCCTGTCTTGCTAGGCGTCTCGCTGATATTTTACGTGCCGTTTCTGGTAGCCGCCGATATGCATCAAACCGGATGGGCGCTGGGTGTGGTCCTGCTGGTATTCCTGCTGTTGCGTCCGCGGATATTGCTGCAACTGGACTGGGGTCTGCTGCTGGTGTTCGTGCTGATGTTCATCGACCTCAGATTACTGGCCGGCCTAAGCTTTATTCGCGACGGAATGCATGGCCTGGGTTTGGAGTTGCCAAAACATCTATACCTGGCCAGTATCGCCACATCGCAGATCGTCAGCAATGTACCTGCGGCAATTGCGCTCGCTGAATACTCAGACAACTGGAAGGTTATTTCCTATGGCGTCAGTGTTGGAGGCTTCGGCTTTATGGTTGGCTCCCTGGCGAACCTGATTGCCTTACGGATGAGCGGCGACCGTAGAGCCTGGATAGTGTTTCATGCTTACGCAGTACCCTTCCTGTTGATAGCTGCCGTCATCGGCTACCTGTTGCTCTTTGTCAGGAACTAGCTGCTGCTTTCAACTGGTGTCAGCACGCACCATCTTTTGAAAGATGTTCAATTCTGTGGCCTGTCTTGATATACTGTATGCATGAACAGTATCGCATGCCGCCAAACCAATCAGAACCCGGGGGGCACCGATGATTTCCTCGTTGCCCGGCCAACCTCCCTGATTTCCCAGTATCATCGTGCGGCAGCAATGGACTGCCATGACTGAACGCCGCATCGCCCACCTGGATATGGACGCCTTCTACGCCAGCGTGGAGTTGCTGCGCTATCCGGAACTGCGCGGGCAGGCGGTCGTGATCGGCGGACGTTCTTCGCAAAAGCCCATCGAACTTGCCGACGGCAGCCGCCAGTTTTCCAGGCTCAGGGATTACGTCGGCCGGGGTGTGGTCACAACATCGACCTATGCGGCCCGCCAGTTAGGAGTTTTCTCGGCGATGGGCATGATGAAGGCGGCAAAACTAGCGCCGGACGCGTATATCTTGCCGACCGATTTTGACTCTTATCGCCACTACTCAAAGCTATTCAAGCAGGCCGTGGCCGGCATCGCGCCGAAGATAGAGAACCGCGGCATCGATGAGATCTACATCGATTTAAGCGAACATGCCGAAGACACCCTTGCTTTGGCGACCCGCATCAAGACGGCTGTGCGCGACGCCACCGGCCTGTCTTGCTCCATAGGCATAGCGCCGAACAAGCTGCTGGCCAAAATATGTTCCGATCTTGAGAAGCCGGACGGCCTGACTATTCTGTCGATGGATGATATCCCCGGCAGGATCTGGCCCTTGCCGGTTAAAAAGGTCAACGGCATCGGGCCCAAAGCCACGGAAAAGCTTGCCGGCCTGGGTATAGGCACGGTCGGGGAATTGGCCGCTGCCGATCCTGATCTGTTGCAAACCCATTTTGGCGGCAAATATGCAGCCTGGCTGCACAGTGCCTCGCACGGCATTGACGACCGGGAAATTTCCACCAGTTCCGAGCCGAAAGGCATCAGCCGTGAAACCACGTTTGAACGTGACCTGCATGCGAAGCACGATCGCGAAAGGCTGTCCAAAATCTTTACCGAATTATGTACCCGACTGGCTGACGACCTGGCCCGCAAAGGATATGTGACCCGAACTGTCGGCATCAAGATTCGGTATACCGACTTTCGCATCGTCACTCGCGACGTGACGCTGCCGGCTGCAACGGCAAATGCAGAAACGATACGCAGGGCCGCCGGAGAATGCCTGCGCCGGGTACCGCTGGGAGAGAAATTCCGTCTTTTGGGTGTGCGCGCCAATGCATTGAGCAAGGCAGATGAGCAGGAAGAGTTGGGACATGTGTTGCAAGGCGACTTGTTTCCTGAGTGACCCGGCCCCGCCACCCCGGATCTACTTGGGCGCGCCCAAACCTGATCGTTCCAGCGTATCCACAATAATTTCACGCAAGCGCTGCGTGGCCGCGTCCAACTCAGCTTCCGCCTGGCACAGTTTGAGGCCCAGCCTGGGCAGTGCCGGCAACACGAAAGCAGCCGAATCAAGCACCCGCAGCTTTTCGGGCAGGCCGACCTCGGTGCGCACAGTAACCCCAAGTCCTGCCGTGACTGCAGCCCAGATGCCGCTCAGGCTAGGGCTGCTGAATGCGATCCGCCATGGAATGCCGGCGTGGTCAAGTGCGGCGGTCGCGGCAGAGCGCATCAGGCAAGGCGCTTCAAAGGCAACCAGCGGCAAGGGATTTGCTGCGTCCGGCTTGCGGATAGCAGATGCGTCTGCCGATGCTATCCAGCGCATCGGCAACTGGCCAAGCTGCTGCGAATGCGGAGTGGCAACGCCGGAATCCCAGAGCAGCGTCAGGTCCAGGCTGCCGGCATCGATATACTCGAGCAAGGCCGCATTACGTGCCACTTTGGCTTCTATCCTTACCTTGGGATGCGCGCGGGCAAAACGGCCCAGGACATCGGTCAGGATATGTTCGCCGAAGTCTTCCGCCATTCCCAATCGTATCCATCCTTCCAGCTCTACGCCGCGCACGGCAGTCGCCGCTTCATCGTTGAGCTCCAGCAGCCGCCGCGCATAGGCCAGCAAGGTCTCCCCCGCCGGTGTCAGCACCAAGCCGCGCCCCGCCTTACGCAAAATCGGCGCCCCGACCTGGTCTTCCAGTTTTTTAAGCTGCGCGCTGACAGCGGATGTGGAGCGCCCCAGCCTGTCCGCCGCCTTGGCAAAATTGCCTAGCTCGATGCCGGTGACAAAACTCCGCAGCACATCCAGGTCAAAACTGATTCTCAACATGCAATCATCCCGTTTTTTTGAACTATTGATTCAAAATTATCTGATTTTATGGATAACGATAAGGCGCTATTGTATTGGTGTCAATCACCAATACACTTTACCGGAGAATCCATATGAGCCAGACACCCCGCCTCGCAAGACAAATGATGGGGGATATTGCCCCCAAGCTGGCAGATCTGACCGACGAAGTGCCGTTCGGCGATATCTGGGAGCGAGCCGACCTCTCCAAGCGCGACCGCAGCCTGGTCACCGTGTCGGCGCTGGTTACACTGAACCGTAGCGAGCAACTGCCCTTCCACCTGAACAGGGCACTGGAAAACGGCGTAACGCAGGCAGAACTGGTCGAGCTGATCACCCACCTGGCTTTTTATTCCGGCTGGCCGACTGCGGCCTCTGCGGTAAACACATTGAAAACACTGAAAGGATAAAACCGCCATGCCGTTCGCACGCATCTCCCTACTAAAAGGCAAGCCGAAGGAATATCTGCAGGCCCTTTCCGACAAGCTGCACCAAGCCCTGGTCGAAACATTCGAGGTACCGCCGGACGACCGCTTCCAGGCCATCCACCAGCATGAACCGGAAGAGCTGATCTTCGACCGGCATTATCAAGGCGGCCCGCGCTCCGATGACTTTGTGCTGATTTGCATTACCGCCGGCAGGCTGCGCGCGACGCCGGCCAAGCAGGCATTTTACAGGCGCCTGGTCGAATTGCTGGCCGATGCGCCGGGAATACGGCCTGAAGACGTGATGGTGATCATCAACACCACCGCGCCGGACGAATGGTCATTTGCTGCGGGCCAATCGTTAGTGAACGAATCCGCCCGCTAACCATCAATACATTACATCAATCAATATGGAGGCATCCCATGATTGCCATGCAATACAGCTTCGTCCTGCCCGCCGACTACGATATGGACGTCATCCGGCAGCGTATCGCCAGCAAAGGCCATTTGCTGGACCATTTTCCTGGGCTGGCATTCAAGGCTTACCTCAGTGCTGACCGTGATTCGGCATCCATTCATTCCCGGGAAAATCTATATGCGCCCTTCTATCTGTGGGAAAGCAGCGAAGGCATGAATAATTTCCTGTGCGGCCCAAGCTTTGAAGGTCTGGTCAAGTCCTTCGGCTGGCCCTCGGTAAAAGTCTGGTCGGTATGGCAGGCTTCGCTAAGCGCAGAAATGGCTGCGGCCCGGTATGCTACCCGCGAAGTCATCGCGATACCGCCTTTTGCAGCGCTCAGCGAATTGCGTGAACGCGAAAGCGGCATTGCGCAGCAGGATATCGTCAGCCAGGGAGCACTGGCAGCAGTCACCGCGTTCGAGCCGGGTTCATGGACGCTGGTACGGCTACGCTTGTGGCGCAATGCCAATGACAGCCTGCATCGGGAGCAGATACAGCACTATGAAGTCGGCCACATGTCCGTGCCGGGTTTGCAGCGCTAGGCTGCCAGTGTGAAAAATCTTAGAGAGGATGGCTGGCACGCATGAAAGCTTGCGACACAGAAAAGCCAGTCACGGCCCCGATGCTGCGGGCCGTGAATTTGCAGATAACTCAGACAAAAATGATCAATGCGGCGACTGCCAGGATCAGGGCCACCTTGGTCAATTTATAGACGTTCTTGTTCCAGGCTTTAAAGCGGCGGCGATACTGGCCCATCACATGGGACACGTAGAATATCTTGCTGACGCCGCCGGTCTGGTCGCCGGTTTCGTTCGGCGATGCGGCTGCCGTCATCATCGTATGACCCAGCCAGCGGTTGATCGCCTGCGCCCAGCGGAAGCGCATCGGACGTTCGATGTCGCAGAACAGGATGATGCGGCCGCCATCGCTGCCATTGATCGCCCAGTGGATATAGGTTTCATCGAAGATCACGCCCTGTCCATCGCGCCAGCTATAACGCTGGCCGTCGACTTCGATAAAGCAGCGGTCGTCATTCGGCGTCGCAAGGCCCAGGTGGTAACGCAGGGAACCGGCAAACGGGTCGCGGTGCGGGTTGAGCTTGCCTCCGGGCGGCAGCTCGGCAAACATCGCCGCCTTGACCGAGGGGATGTTGCGCAACAGCGCATAGGTCTGCGGACAAAAGCGCTCGGCCGATGGATGGCTGGCGTTATACCATTTCAAGTAAAAGCGTTTCCAGCCGTTCTTGAAAAAGGAATTGAAGCCAGCGTCGTCATGGTTTTCCGCCGCCTTGATTTTTTGCAAGGCCAGCAGGTTCTCGGCTTCGGCGCGGATCACCTGCCAGTTTTGCTGCAGCGGTTCCAGGTCCTTGAATTCGCTGACGGCAAAGTAAGGCGTGGACGGCACCTTGGAAAACACGTGCATGAACAGGTTGATCGGCGCCATGAAGGACGAATGGTCGAACAACTGGCGCATGAACGGCAAGCGCACCTTGCCGCGGAAATGGATATGCAGGATGGATAAAAAATAAAAGCTAACTACAGCCCATTTCATGGAGCGCCCCAGTATAAAAATTTTCTCGTATTGCAGAGATGGCAAGTCGAACAGCGCCCAAGCCGGGTATTTCCCGAAAAAGCCTCAGGTGCAAATGACGTGCATTGTAGCGCAGGCTGCGAAGATGGGTATCGGCAACAGCCGCATCAGAGCAATAAAATCGATCGCTCCCGGTTTTTTCCATCAACATGGGCAAGCCGAAAGGACTAAAAGACAATTCCAGAACCTGGCGTCTTAAGCCTTGGTACGTATCCAGGCCGCCGGGTCATGCACTCATATGAATAGTTGAATTATAGGCTGCATTGCCAAAACAAATATGGCAAAACCGGCAAGTAAATAATTTGGATTACCCGCCAGGCATTGGTTTTTCTTGCCGGACACATGTAGAAAGGGGCTGCCTCTATGGCCCCCCCGCTGGAAACACTAAAACCTGCGCTGTGCAAAGACAGCAATAATCTTATGCGGCATCACCCAGGTAAATTGGACGCGCCGCGGTCAACTGGCTCTTCACATGCTGCGCCACGCTGTCGGCCAGCAATTCTTCATCGCCGTTTTCAACCGCTTTCAGGATCGCTGCGGCGATATCGGCGGGATCGGATTTTGGCGCATCCACGCCGCTGGTCATGTCGGTATCGACGTAGCCGAAATGCACACCCAGCACAGTAGTGCCCTGCGCGCGTAAATCATTGCGCAAACCATTGGTAATCGCCCATGCCGCGGCCTTGGAGGCGGAATACACACCGGAGTTGCCGACCACCGCCCAGCTTAATGCCGACAGTATATTCACCAAGCTACCGCCGCCATTGGCCTTCAGCACCGGTGCAAAAGCCGCACTGACCGCCAGCGTGCCCAGCGCATTGGTTTCAAATTGCGCACGAGCTGCCGCTGCCGCACCTGCTTCCAGCAGCGCCGCCTTTGGGGATGAAATGCCGGCGTTATTGATGACCAGGTTGACGTCGCCGGCGATCTTTGCCGCGGCGGCAGCCTGCTCAGGGTCAGTGACGTCCAGTTGTATCGGTGTTACACCTTCTATCTTGATGGATGCCGGGTTGCGTGCAGCGGCGTAGATCTTGCGTACGCCGGCTTGCTGGAAAGCCTTGACCAGGGCTGCGCCTATGCCGCGGTTGGCGCCGGTAATCAATACGGTGGTGTCTTGCAGTTTCATGATGCTGTGTCCTTATTAAATAACTTGTCGGGATGGGAAAACACTTTGCAGTTTCATTGTGCGGGTTTATTATATTACGATCATAATATTAAAGTCGTCATATAAAATGCAATTAAGTGAAAATATTTTTTTGAAGCAGATATGCGTTACAAAAACGACCACAAAGAACAGATAAGGCAAAAGATCCTGGAATCGGCTGCTGCGCGTCTGCGCGCCAAGGGAATCGCCGCCTCCGGCGTGGTGGGCCTGATGGCCGATGTAGGGCTGACCCAGGGCGGTTTTTATGCCCACTTCAAGTCCAAGGACGCACTGGTATGTGAATCGCTGCAAGCAGGCATGCAGCATCTGTATCAAACGGTGCAGAACACGATGGACAAGGCCAACGGCAAGCCGCTGGAAGCCTTTCTGGATCAATACCTGTCGCATGCGCATAGGGACGCGCCAGGCTCGGGTTGCGTGGCCTCGGCGCTATCGGGGGAGCTGAGAGAAAGTTCGGCAGAAATCCGCGCCATGTTTACGCGGCAAGTCACGGAGATGGCCGCGCTGTTGTCCCAGGCGCTGCCGGCCGAATGGACGCAGGAAGAACGGCAAAACTATGCCGAGATGATCTATGCCACGCTGGTAGGAACCATGAGCCTGGCGCGCGCGGTCAACGACGAGGCCATGTCCAACCGGCTGCTGAGCAATGCGCGGACACAAATATTGGAGATGGTGAAGAATAAGGCTGGCTGACACGCCGTAAACTTCATCCTGCTCACTGGCCCGCTTGCCGATACAGATAAAAAGAGGACAGGGCTTTCATCCTGTCCTCCTCCCTCGCCGCTCTTCTATGCCATGCCGAAGAAACGAGGAATTTCCTGCTCTATTTACCGGCTGGCGCCTCATACGCGCCTATATCTATCGCCCCGACTGTCTGGCGGCAGCTTCCCGCAGCGACATGCAAATATTCCACTATCGGCGCCAGCGCCACTCCCTCGATGCTGAGCCCCGGAGTGGTGCCGGCATTAATAAAAGGAGCGCCCGTTGCCGGATACAAATTATAGGCCGCGCGATTGACGAAGGCCGGCTGCGGCGCCTGGTAGTTGGTCTTCAATATCGCAGTTGCCTGGCTGGAGATGCTTCCTGTGCCTGCGAACACATTGTTTTGAATCAAGGCCGCCGTCTTGACCGTGGCACCCACTTTGACAAAGATGCCCTGGGTGGCATCGTTCAAGAAAGTATTGTTGACGACATACAAGTCATCAGCCGGATTGGTGACTCCCTCTTCTCCATAGCTGAGCAGGATATAGTTCTGGTTAGCCGCCGGCTGCTCAATGACATTGCCGATCACATAGGCCGTGCCGCCACTCGGGATATCGACTTCGTAGCTGGGTTGCCCGCTGGCAGTGCTACCGGCTTGGCCGGGCG
This sequence comes from Betaproteobacteria bacterium, assembly GCA_013287275.1. Classification (GTDB taxonomy): domain Bacteria; phylum Pseudomonadota; class Gammaproteobacteria; order Burkholderiales; family Burkholderiaceae_D; genus Undibacterium. Next base: position 15,164 of record JABDED010000007.1, on the reverse strand, counting down.
GCGTGCTTGAAAAGCGGTTGTAGCTAATGGTATTCACCCGCGCGCGGGACTTGAGATTATGTCCGACGTTGGCATCATGCGAATAATTGTTCCTGAAAATCAGGCTCGCGACCTTGCCGACATAGATGTTGTGGGACTGGCCATCGCCGTAGCCGTTGTGCCCAAACTCGGTGTTCTCGATCAATATGTTGCTGACGCCGTCGTTGTTGGTCAGTATGCCATTTTCATTGTCATGGATAAAGCTACCGCGCACGATCAGGCCGACTCCATCCAGCCGTATGCCGGCGCCATTACGGTCTGTAACTTTTGCGCCTAGCAATTCAACATTTTCGATCACAGTCTGACTGCCTTCGATCACCCAGAGGCCTTTGCCGGCGGCACCCAATCCGGCGGCATCAATTTTCGGCCTGCCGTTGACGCCCTTGATCGTCAGGTTGCTGGCATTGAATGAACAGACATCGCCCACATACTTCACCGAGCCGTCTATATCAATTTCATCTCCATTTGCAGCGATCCTCAGTGCCTGGCAAGGTGTGCTATACGGCTTGCCAGGCCCAACATTCAGGGTGGCCGCGAACGCGGCGCCGGGAACACTGAGTAGCAGCGTCAAAATCGTTTGCCGGCACACTTTGCCCGCATATTGAATTGAGGGATAAGCCACGATAGTCTCCTAAAAGTTAGGCCATCATTATTCAGGGAAAAATCGGTAACGCCCACGAGTCATCCAGTCCCCAGGGCATCTGGTTCTTCCTGTATATGCCATGCTGGATTTGCAAAGAGACTCGTTTCTTGGCCGCGGGCGACAAGCCAATAGCTGCTTCCAGTTTCAATGCCTTATATAAGCACCTGCGGCTGGACGCACTCCGCCCGCTCAATGAAAAAGCTGCTTCTCTTGAGCCCTACTCTTTGGAGGAAAAGTTTGCGCAATCCGACAAACAAAGTGGTAAAAATTCTATCATTTTCCACTTGTCTTTTAGTCTAGTATAAAAACCGGCAGTATCAAGCACCACGCTCAACAGTTAGGCATCTATCCGTTGCACCAGAAATCGGATGCTGTAGGCATTGTTGCATACGGGCTAAGCTAGTCCTGCCCAGCGCTATAGCAATAAAACTCAGAACCTGTGAGAAGGGATCGGAAAGGCCACCAAAATAATTGCGGCCGTTTTACCCGGAATGGATTTTATAGAAAAATAGGGTCGTCTTATGCGTGTGCCGGCATCACTGGGCCAGTCCGGCGTCAAAAATCTCTTTATGGATTTGTTGCCGCATATCTTCCAGCAGCGCCGCGCGCCGCCGGTATTCATTGCGTTTCTTGGACGGTCTTTCTTCTATCGGCTTTTCTTCGACAAAGCTGGGAATATCGAAATTGCCATTGGCATTTTCCTTGCCGCCGGCGAGCAGCCACAATTGATTATATTCGGCGTTGATCGTTTTTTTCGACCGGTATCTCCAGGATTGGTAGATATGATTTTCTTTGCTGATACACTCTATCCCGGAGCAGCGGATCTGGCCGGCAATCGCCCGGAGTGCCTCGATCAGCAGCAACCTGGGCTGGATACCATGCAAGGCGTGAGTGGCGTCCCTGACCAGCTCACGGCAATCTCCGATTTTCGATTGTATGCCGCCCACCTTGATCAGGATCTCATGACCGGACCTGACCAGGCTGAAAGTCAGCCAGAGTATTGCCACATTATTGAAAGTCAACTCCAGCGTGACGCCCCCTTCACGCTTGAAGGTTTCCCTGCGAAACAGTTTGATTTCAAAATCTTCATCGTTTTTGCCGCTGACACGGCAGAGCCCAACGCCTTGGCCGGCCATCACCTTATCGGTCTGCAATGGACCGAACAAGCTATAAAACAGCTCAAAATGGCCAGTCATCAGCCCGGCCCTTCTTGTTGCGCCGATATTTCGGTCAAAAAATGGCCGATGGATCGCCTCGACCAGACTAGGTTCCCGTACAGCAACATCACTTAAATAGCTGTTTTTCAGGAAGCGGAACCAGCGCGCGCTGGACTGCAGGCTCATCAAAGTCCGCAGGATAAACCGGCTGCGGCGATCGTAGCTGACCACATAGGATGGGAAAGCCGTGCGATAGGCCCAGGAAAAATCAGATACCAGGCGCCCTGCACCAAATGAAAGCTCCTTAAGGCTCCCTAAGGGCCTCAGATAAGCTGCCAGCAGCGGTTTTTGTTCAGCAATTTCCAAGATGTCACCAGTGATGTATCGGAGTCTCGCCAATTGTATCCTAATGTATCAAAAATAGATCAATGAAATCTGTTAAACATCGTGAATATCTTTTTCTTTATGTCTTGCCAAGCGTCTGGCCAGCCTGCGACCTAAGATTGCCTAGATATGCGCCGCCATGCTGCTTATAATAAAAGCATTATTATGCGTACTGGAGCGGTAGTGATGGCATACCATGCTGATGCTTCAATGAACAAACCCTCCGGTATTCCGCCGGTGATGGAAGAACCCTTGAGGCAAGGATGCGTTAATCGGGCTCTGAGGACCTTGAGCGAGGTCAATCGCAGCCTGTTGCGGGCCACCTCCGAAACCGAGCTGCTGAAGGAGATGTGTAGGGTTATCGTCGAGCATGGCGGTTATCGCCAGGCATGCGTCGGCTATGCGCAACACGATGAAAACAAGTCTGTCCAGTGGATGGAGTGTGTCGGTATCGATAAAGACCTGCTCAATACCCTGCACTCCACCTGGGCCGACACGGAACTTGGACGCACGGGTATCGGAACCGCGATTCGTACCGGCAAAGCCAGCATAGGCAGGAATATCCTCACCGATCCGGCATATGCCGGGCCGAACTTTGCGCCGTTGCGGGGAGAGGCTGTCAAAAAAGGATTTGCCTCTATAAGTGCTTTCCCACTCAGCATAGACGGAGAAGTATTTGGCGCACTTGGCCTGGGCGCGGCAGAACCGGATGCCTTCCACCAGGATGAGGTCAGCCTGCTAAACCAGCTCGCCGCCGACCTCGGCTATGGCATCGCCAACCTGCGCGTGCGAAACCGGCACCGCGAGTCAGAAGCCATCATTGCACGCTTAGCCTACTACGACACGCTGACCGGTTTGCCGAACCGTACTTTTCTGCTGGAGTTGCTGGACGCTGCAATACAGGTTGCCAGGCAATTGCGCCAGCCCCTCGCCTTGCTGCACCTGGAAGTTGGCCGCTTTGATGAAATCAACAAAGTCCTGGGCTATAAATCGGGGGATGAGCTGCTGAGCGAACTGGGCCGCCGCCTGACCGAAACCGTGAAAGAAAACGAAACGCTGACACGCGTAGGAGAAGCGGAATTTGCATTATTGCTGCCCACCGGCGGCGCCGATTATGCGCTGCAGACGGCCCAGCGGCTGTCGGCCCTACTGCACCATCCCGTAGAGGTGTCCGGTCTCAGCGTGGACGCCAGCGTCACCATCGGTATTGCCTTGTTCCCGGATCACGCCACTACGCCGGACACCTTGCTGAGGCGCGCCAATGCAGCGATGCGCAATGCCAAGCCAATCTGGGGCGGGTATGCAATGTATACCGGGGGGCAGGAAGAGCGGAACACCCGCCAGCTGTCCTTGATGGGCGACTTGCGCCGCGCCATCGCGCAGAACGAACTGATGCTGTATTGCCAGCCAAAACTGGTGATTTCGTCCAGAAAAGTATGCGGCGCGGAAGCCCTGGTCAGGTGGAAGCATCCCGTCTATGGGATGATTTCCACCAGTGAATTCATCAAGCTCGCCGAACACGCGGGCTTGATTTCACCGCTCACCAACTGGGTGCTGGAAGCCTCATTTCGCCAAAGCCATGACTGGCATCGGATGGGACTGGATCGTGAACTGTCGGTCAATCTTTCAGCACACGACCTGCGCGATCCCGAACTGATAAACCGGATACGAGGCCTGTTCTCTACCTACCCCATTCCTGCGGAGACTATTCAGTTCGAACTCACCGAAAGCGCCTTGATGGAAGACCCGGCCAGTGCCTTGGAAACCCTGACCCAGCTAAAATCCCTTGGCAGTAAACTGTTCATCGATGACTTTGGGACAGGCTATTCCAGCCTCAGCTATCTGCAAAAGCTGCCGGTGGATGCAATCAAGATCGATCAGTCTTTTGTCATCCCCATGACCGAGAGCCACGATTCTGCCGTCATTGTGCATTCGACGATAGAATTGGGCCACAATCTTGGACTGGAGGTTGTTGCCGAAGGCGTGGAGAGCCGGGCTAGCTGGGACTTGCTGGCAAGTCTGGGATGTGACATTGCCCAAGGCTATTTGATCAGCGCACCGATTCCGGCTGAGCAGTTCAAAACCTGGGATGCCAGTTGGTCGACCAGCCTGGCTAAAATGAACTCCACCTGACACGGTTCAAGCACGCACCGCCAGAACGCAGCCGGTTTTCTGCCCAGGCTCAATTCCACGCACAGAAAATTTAAAAAACCGCGCCTACGCGCGCCTGCACTTAGGACTTACGCGGGAAATGCATCCTGATCTGATTTTCCGCATCTTTTTTGCTGCGGCCGGATCCTTTCTGGACCAGCTGTTCAAGACTCACCTTATCCAGGATCGCCAGATACGCACTGGTCGCCTCAGCCAGCACACCCTTCAGCACACAGGCAGGACTGTATATGCAGGTATCGTGATCCTGGTCAAAGCATTCCGCCATGAAAAAATCGGATTCGCTGCTGCGTACGACCTCTCCGATATTGATGTCCGCCGGCTCCTTGTTCAGCCTGAAGCCACCGTTGCGGCCCCGCACCGTTTCGATGACACCGGTCAGGCCCAGTTGATGAACGACCTTGGTCAGATGATTTTGCGAAATATTGTGCAGCTCGGCGATGTCATGGACGGTAGCCAGCCTGTCCCTGTGCGTCGCCAGGTACATCAGCGTGCGCAGTGTGTAGTCGGTAAAGGCAGTAAGTCTCATCGAGGTTCCATGTAAATTTAAAGCCACATATAAAATATTTATTTTAACCAGGCTTTAATGTAGTATTTATTATATAGCTTATCCTTACCCCCACAGCGGGCATCCAATGGGGAATTATGACTGGATGGCAACCCGGTATCGCAAACTATGCAAAGAAAACCAAACCGCGGAAATGGCCCGGTCATCGCACCACTGGCGACAGCGGATTTTCGTAGGATAGTGGAGGCGCAGATAGTCCGTGAGGTAGAGGCCATCGGTCCGGTACGGTTTTGCGTCGATTCTCTTCATTAGTGCATTGCCTTAATTTAATAGTTCCATCCGGCTCTTGCGCTCAAGTATTGCCCTGCATCGCATTGAATGTGGGTTGGCGAACATACAATTCTTATAATTCACTCCAGAGTATGGGCTAGCAAAAATATCTCGGGAAACAGGCCGCAGATATAAGCACGCCACTCAATCAAGTTGGCAAGAACGCCTCGCAGCACGGCGTTTCAGCAAATGAGGAAAAGAATTTATGCCCCCTGCCACCCAGCACCGTATCCCCGGCGCAGAACTAAGATGGAACTACGAAGAGATAGACTTCGATGCAATTGACTGCGAAGCAATCCGCAATGATCAACTGATGTTTTATATGCTTGCCTCGGCTTCGCTGGTGGAAATCATGGCCGAGCTATATGCCAGCAATCTTATCGAGAAATTTCGCGACACCCCCGAAGTGGTGGGCTGGCTCGGTACCTACTGGCAACGCGAGGAAGCACAGCACGGATATGCGCTGAAAGCCTATGTGGAGCATGTGTGGCCGGAGTTCGACTGGCAGGCTGCCAACACCCGTTTTCGCGCAGAGTATGGCGCGCTGTGCACCGAGGAGCAGCTGGAGCCCAGTCCGGCGCTGGAATTGATCGCACGCTGCGTGGTTGAGACCGGCACCACCACGATGTACCACGCCGTCCACGACTATGTGCGAGAGCCTGTGCTGCGCCAGTTATTCGCCAACATCAAAACCGATGAGGCAAATCACTATTCCCATTTTCGGCAGTACTACGAAAGCTATGCCCAATCCCGGGCACATAGCGCCTGGGCTGTGGCCCGCACAATATGGCGGCGCATGACGGACATTCACACTGAAGACAGCTACATCGCGTTTAAACACGTATTTGCCGTCCGCAATCCCGGCCAGCCTTTCCGGCAGGAAGACTGGCGCAATTTCAGCCGTACGGTAAAAGACAAGGCGCGCAGCCATTATCCGTATGCGGTAGCGGTAAAGATGCTGGTCAGACTCATCCCTCTTCCGCAGATATTTCTTCAGATATTGCAGTGGCCGCTGCTCGGCATCGCGCGGCTGGCATCGCGAAAATAAATTGTTTAAAACCGGCAATGCTGTCATCCATACGGACCGGGTTGCGGCCTGGGGTGCAAAGCTCCCCGCACCTGGGCTCAGTCGAATAAAGCGGTAATGGCAATCGGCATGCTTTGCGTGATGACCTGGCCATGCCCGGGCCAGTCGAAAAAACGATAAATAACGGTTTTGAGTATGCCGGCGGCATCATCGGAAAAAGCGCCGACATCTTGCACCGGCAACGGCGTCAATACCCCGCCAGCCCTGAACTTGACGACTCCCTCGCCAGCATCCCTGGCATAAGAAAATTTCACGCCTGTGCATTTCTTTTCAGCCGAAGAGACTTCTCCGATATAGCGCAGGTAATTCAAGGCCTGCTCGCAGGCCGCCAGCAGATCTCCACTGTCATACACGCCGTCTGCCCTGGCGACAATGGACACTTTCGGCAGAAAGATGTATGTGCCGGCCTTCCGGTTTAAACTCAGTTCCGCATTTTCGTCATACGCGGTTTTCAATAAGGGCACCGCTACCCGGCCGGCCGCATCGACCGGCAGGTTTAGGCGTATCGTTTTTCCGCTGAGCGTCACGTGCAAGCCATCCAGGGACATCTTCTTATCCCTGGACATGATTTGATAATTATTCTGGATGAGCTGCTTTGGCTTTCCATATTTCTCAAAACGCAGCATTAGCCTGTAAACATCGCGGTAGCTGATCCAGTCAATATCCTGCTTTTCGGACGCAGCCAAGCCTGGTTTTTTTTGCGAAGCGTCATTGTCCTTTGCTTGCGCAGCAGCCCCCCCTGCTGCAAGCAACATAGCGAATAAAATAAAAAAATGCTTATTGGTCATAGGTTTGATCGAATTGATTAGAAACGATACGCCAGACCGGTATAGACAGTCATATAACTCCGTCTGTTATTCAGGGGATTGTCCGCAACGCTGCCGGTCAATCGGTAGATCGACGCCTGCGACGTCACCAGCCAGGAAGGGTTCAACTCCCAATTCCAGTTCACCCCCGCATGCACGTCCTTGACGCCCGAGTGGGTAGAGTAGCCGGTCTTTTGCACAGCAGCAGGGGCATTAGCGAAGTAGGCTCTCAATGGCTCAAATTCCAGCCGCGTTTGCGCATACGCCTGGTTCGCCCAGCTCAAACCAAACGAGACTGCCACGCCGTGATGCGGCGCAATCTGCATGTATTTTTTTGTGTCCAGGCTGAGCAGAACACGCCGGCGTTCACTTTCGGTTCCCACCAGCAGCCTGGAGCTGAGTCTCAGATTATTTACCGGGTAATAGTTAAAGAAAGCGCCGACGCCAAGCGATGCATCGATATCCCTGGCGCCTTCGAGTTTTCGCGACGGAGAGGCGTCGCAGCCCCGTTCATACTCCAGGATAGGGCCATACTCTATCCCCGGCCGATCGCTGAGATGCATTCCCAGGCTTGCATTCTTCAGGAAGATGCCGTTGCTCCACTGGACCTGAATATTGGGCACCAGCCTGGTTTTTCGCTCGTCGCTACCGTCGCACAGCGGTGCGGAGCCGACTCCCAGCCCGGCGTACATGTCACGGCTTCCGTCAGGCATCATATTTGCGGCAGGCGTCTGCGCAAAAGCGGTGCCGCCAAAGCTGAACATCAATGCGAGAGAGAGTTTTTTCATTCGGGTGACTCTGGAGAGTGGATGCAAATTCAATGGCGGGACAAAGTTATATGATCGATAGTGGGGCATGATTGATTTGCAAGGGCTTTATGTTAGTTCTAGTACTGATGGATGTCCGCCTCAAAGTGTCTGGAAATTGTCGTGAATTTGTACGGGCTGCAAACGCCGGCACATCCACCACGGCGTTGAGGGATTTAACCACGGGCGGGCAGGGAAATTTTCTTCAGGCATGGGCGGGAATATTCAACACAAATTTTGCACCACCCAGCGATGACTCGGCCACGGCTATCCTTCCGCCGTGCAGTAGTGCAGCCTTTTGCGCGATGGCCAGCCCCAGGCCGAAGCCGCCAGTCGCCCGGTCGCGGCTTCTATCCAACCGGTAGAAAGCATCAAAGATGCGCTCACGCTCCTCCAGGGGAATTCCGGGGCCATCGTCCTCGACTATCACTTCGAGGCCATTGTCCTTCAGCCTGCGCGCAGACAGGGAAATCCGATGGTTCGCATACTTTGCGGCATTCGTCATCAAATTCGTCACTGCACGTGAAATCAGGCGCCGGTCACCATCCAGCGAACCTATGTTTTCGCCGATGTCGGCCGTCAACTGCTTGCCGGCCAGTGCGTGGCTTAAGATGTCTACACAACCGTATAAAGTATCCGCCAGCGCAAACCGCTCATGTTGCAGTTCCTGTTGCTGGTCCAGTTTCGCCAGGCTCAGCAATTCGCCCACCAGCGTATTCAGTTCGATCAGGTCCGATTCCATATTCCGGATACGCGCCTCGGCGGCGGCATTGCCGGCATCGCCCTTCATTTCTGTTTGTATGTCCTTGCGCAGCAGTTCCAGCCCGAACTCCAGGCGCGCAACCGGTGTGCGCAACTCATGCGAGACCGAATGCATTAAATTTTTTTGTGCGTCCAGCAGTCCCTCTATTCGCCCTGCCATTTGATTCATGCGCTCTGCCAGCGGATAGATGCTGGCCGTCCTGCCGATAGTTGCCCTGGCCGACAACTTGCCTTCGCCAAAATCATGGGCCACTTTGGACAGGGATTGCAGTCCGCGCCAGTGCAAACTGGACCAGATGGCAATGGGAACCAGCAGGCATAATGCAACGATCACATACCGCACCAGCTCCACCCTTAGCGCCAGGCCTACGTCAACCGGCAGATCTTCCGCGCGCAGCACGTCTTCTTCGCTGCCTATGTATTTATCGCCGGCCAGATCCACGCGCCGGAAAAAAGATTTACCCGCGACATCCAGAACCACGTCGCCGTGCATCAGCGAGGCTTGCTTTTCCGCCGGCAGCGCCGCCAACGCGGTTTTCAGCGGGATCAGTTCAAACTTGACCTTGGAAATTTCCCTGACCTTGTTCAATCTCGGCAGCCATTCATCCGCCGGCGCCTGGTCCACATATTGTTCAAGTAGAAAAATCTGGCCGGAAGCCTGTTTCAGTGCAATCTCTTCGAACGGATCGCCGAACAGGTAGCTGATCGCAAAATAGATTGCAAAGCTTGCCACGGTAATGGCGAGCATGACCAGCACAAAGAACCGGACAAAAATACGATTCATGCACTAGTCCCACGCCGACGGGCTGAACAGATAACCCTCACCCCATACTGTTTTGATTTTTTCTGCATTGGCGTCGTCGAATTTGCGGCGCAATCTTGAGATGCTGTTATCTATGCTGCGGTCCAGGCCGTCGAACTCTATACCCCGCATCTGTATTAGGAGGTCATTGCGGGACAGCACCTGGCCGGCAGACTCCGCCAGGACCAGCAGCAATTTATATTCGGTGCTATTTAGCGCGACAGGCTGGCCACGCCACGCGACAGTCCTGTTTCCTTTGGACAGCTGGAACGCACCGTACGCCAGATTTTCCGTATCTACGCGCCCTTCTTCCTGCGTCCTGCGCAATAGCGCGCGCAGGCGGGCCAGCAATACCCGCGGCTGTACTGGCTTGTTGACATAGTCATCGGCGCCTTGCTCCAGGCCGGAAACTTCGTCAAACGCGTCTTCGCGCGCCGTCAAAATCAGGATGGGGACATTGCTGACCTCGCGTAACTGGCGGCACACTACCATGCCATCCAGTCCCGGCAGCATCAGGTCCAGGATAACGACATCCGGCAGGCTGGCGCGAAAATGCGCCAGCGCGGTATCGCCCCTGTTTACCACCTCGACAGAAAATTCGTACCCACTCAGATATTCGGTGACCAGCGCAGCCAGTTTGGCATCGTCTTCCACCAACATTACACGAAACATGTTTTACCTCCCGAGCCCGCATTGTATAAGAGCTTGCAGCTAAATAGGCATAACAGGACATCGGCGTACACCTGGATACATCTTCCATACAGTTTTCATACATTTCGGCGATTTGGCCGCACGTACAAATTCACGACAATTTAAAGACATTCCGGAGCGGATTAAAGTTGGCAGGATGGCTATCCTGCAGAGGTTTTTTTGAAGAGTGGACTGTAACAATGAAGTCGGAAGTGAAAGGCGCATGCCCCGGCGTACAGGACAAGGCGCCAATAGGTCGAGATAGCGGGCTATCTCGCGGATGGCCGCCCCGACCATTGGCAACGCTTCATGTGCGGCGGGCACGTGAAGCACTTCTGATTTCGTTGTTACAGTTCACTAATGGGCAGAGTTTTTTGGATTTGCAGCCCGCTCCCATCACGAAATTTGCAGTCTACTTTCATAGAAAGACCACATGTTACTTCAACCAGTGATTTTATCGGGCGGCTCCGGCACGCGCCTGTGGCCGCTGTCCCGGGAAAAGCATCCGAAGCAATTGCTCGCCCTGGTCGGCGAAGAAACCATGCTGCAAGCCACCGCTACCCGCCTGCAGCAGTTTGCCGGCGACTTGCCGGTGGCCCAGGATATGATCGTGGTCTGCAATGAAGAATACCGCTTCATTACCGCCGAGCAATTGCGTGCGGTCGGCTTCAAGGCTTCTACCCTGCTGCTGGAACCGGCCGGCAGGAATACCGCGCCGGCGCTGACCCTGGCGGCCCTGGCGGCCACCGCCCAGCAGCAGGATGCGGTGTTGCTGGTGATGCCGGCCGACCATGTGATCGCCGATACCGAGGGCTTCCACCGGGCTATCCAGCAGGGCTTGCCGCAGGCGGTGGAGGGGGCGATGGTGACCTTCGGCATCGTGCCGGACCGGCCGGAGACCGGTTACGGCTATATCCATGTGGGCGACACCTTGCCGGGCTCGCCGGTGCGCAGCTTGCAGGCCTTTGTCGAGAAGCCGGTGCTGGAGACCGCCCAGCAGTACCTGGCCGGCGGCGCCCATGTGTGGAATAGCGGCATCTTCATGATGCGCGCCAGCGTCTGGCTGGCGGCGATTGGGCATTTCAATCCGGCCATGCTGGAGGCTTGCCGCCAAGCCATGCAGCAGGCCAAGGTAGATTGCGACTTTGTGCGGGTGGATAAGGCTGCTTTCCTGGCCTGCCCTGCGGATTCTATCGATTATGCGGTGATGGAGAAGCTGCCCAAGGCGCTGGAGCTGGGCATTAGCGGCTGCGTGGTGCCGTTTGATGCGGGCTGGTCGGACGTGGGGGCCTGGGATGCGGTGTGGCAGGTGTCGGCCAAGGATGGGGACGGCAATGCACTGCAGGGCGATGTGATGATGGAGGATTGCCGGGATTGCCTGGTGGTGTCGGACAGCCGCCTGGTGGCTTGCCTGGGGCTGGAGGACGTGATCGTGGTGGAGACGCCGGATGCGGTGCTGGTGACCACCAAGAGCAATACCCAGCATATCAAGCGTATCGTCGGCCGTCTGCGCGACGGTAATTATGCGCAGGCGGATAATCACCGCAAGGTGTACCGCCCCTGGGGCCATTATGATTCGGTCGACAGCGGCGAGCATTTCCAGGTCAAGCGTATTGTGGTCAGGCCCGGCGCGCAGTTGTCGATGCAGCTGCATCACTACAGGGCAGAACACTGGATCATCGTGAAAGGCACAGCACTGGTCACCAAGGGTGAACAGTTGCTGACGCTGATCGCCAACCAATCGGTTTACATCCCGCTCGGCGTCAAACACAGGCTGGAAAATCTTGGAGAGATAGACCTGGAATTGATCGAGGTGCAGTCCGGCACCTACCTAGGCGAAGACGATATCGTCCGTTTTGACGACATCTATGGCCGGGTATTACCCGAACACGAACTGACGCGTATTAAAGCTGTCACGGGGTCCTAGCGGCCAGCAGTCTATGCCTGGACTAAGACCCAGGCATAGGCTGCCCTAGAAAGAAGCGCCGCTGGCATTCCTGCGCAGGTCGGCCTCCACCATCATCTGGCACAGCTGTTCCAGCGTGGTGGTCGGTTCCCAGCCGAGTACGTCCTTGGCTTTTTGCGGGTTGCCGATCAGCAGTTCCACCTCGGCCGGCCGGTAGAACTTGGGGTTGACCTTGACCAGCACTTTGCCGCTCTTCATGCAGCGCGCAGTTTCGTCTTCGCCCTGGCCTTGCCATTTGAGCTGGATGTCGGCGGCCTTGAAGGCCATCGTGACGAAGTCGCGCACGGTCTCGGTGCGATTGGTGGCCAGCACGAAGGTGTCGGGCTGGTCGGCCTGCAGCATGCGCCACATGCCTTCGACGTATTCCTTGGCGTAGCCCCAGTCGCGTTTGGCGTCCATATTGCCCAGTTCCAGGCAGTCGAGCTTGCCGAGCTGGATCTTGGCTACCGAGTCGGTGATCTTACGGGTGACGAATTCGCGGCCGCGCAAGGGGGATTCGTGGTTGAACAGGATGCCGCTGCAGCCGAAGATGCCGTAGGATTCGCGGTAGTTGATGGTCATCCAGTGGGCGTACAGTTTGGCCACGCCGTACGGGCTGCGCGGGTAGAACGGGGTGGATTCGATCTGCGGCACGGCCTGGACCTTGCCGAACATTTCGGAAGTGGAGGCTTGGTAGAAGCGGATCTTGCTGTTGACGGTGCGGATCGCTTCGAGCAGGTTGAGGGCGCCGATGCCGGTGATTTCGGTGGTGGTCAGCGGTTGCTCGAAGGAGACGCCGACGAAGCTTTGGGCGGCCAGGTTGTACACTTCGGTGACGCCGGTGCTTTGCAGCAGGCGGATGCTGGCGCTGAGGTCGGTGAGGTCGTATTCGACCAGGTGCAGATTGGGGTGGCTGGCGATGCCGAGTTCGTCGATGCGCCAGAAGTTGACGGAGCTGGTGCGGCGGTAGGTGCCGTACACGGTGTAGCCTTTGCTTAACAACAATTCTGCCAGATAGGCGCCGTCCTGCCCGGTGATCCCGGTGATTAATGCTTTTTTACTCATCTACTAACCTCTTCGCCGCGGCGAAATATTTTTAAATTCTTTAATTCTCAACTTCCGACAGCCTTGCTGCTGTCGCAAAACATCCATACTGCTCAGGCCCATAGTAAATTTACCTGTCGTTTAAATCCGCCCCAAAGTGTCTTTGAATTGTCGTGAAATTGTAGATACATCAATTCTAAAAAATTACCAACATGATAACTTACATCAAATGGCATTGTCTTTTATTTAATTTAAATAATTATGCAATCAGTCCCTGGCAAGCCTGAAACGCATCGAGCAAATCGCTGCTCTTCCTGTTCCAGCGCTGAAAACTTTTTAAAGCTGGCGGGAGCTAGGCGCGATGGGTACGAACGTTCTGAGGTGCTGCGCCAGCCTTGCCGCGGACTGCATCGTCACCGCGGCGCAATGCAGTCAATGCTGAAAATTCCCAGGACCTGAAGCCAAGCAGCAAAGTAAAACCGTCACGCTCGCCCTCACTCAGGCGCCTGTCATCCTGATGCAGGCGGGCCAGGTCCGCAGCAAGTTGCTGTATCTTCTGTACTATTTCACGCGCACTTTGCAATGAAAGCCTGGCCGGCACACACATCAGGCTTTCACCCTCGCCGTCAAACCGACCATCAAAATAATCGCTCACGACAAACTCCCGGAAATACTGCTGTACGGGACCATCCGGCCGCCAGTGGAAGGCATTCGACACGTTCAGGCGATAGCGATTCATCGGCTTCAGCTCTATCAAGCCCAGACGATCCAGTTCCACCAGGCTCAACACGCACTCCGGCTCCGTCAACGTATAGGTCTCGATAATCTGCTCCATGGTCCAATGGCCAAGACAGCAAATGGCGACCAAGAGCAGCTTGGGACTGGCCATCAGCGATTTTTCCTGCGCCAGTGTCAAGGTATCCGAATGTGGAGTGAGGTCGGCGGCCTGGCGCAGCACATCTTCCATCGCGATTCCCGCCGACTTGCAGATCAGCGCCAAGCGGGACAGTGCCATATCCTTTTGCCCGAACATGCGCTTCACGCTGGATTCGCTCATCCCTATGCGTTCTGCCAGTATTTTGTAAGTAATGCCTGAACGGCGCAATTCAGTGCGCAAGACTTTCAATACCACCTCGGGTGAACTCATTTTGCCCCTCTCATGTTCATCGCTCAATAAAAGGTACCGAAATCCAGTACCGTGCAGCTTGTCAGGTGCATCTTCGCATAAAAAATTCGCACCTTGTGAAAAAATTTGCAACACTGCGCGCCTGGATAAGCCTGATGCATCCAGGGCAAATTTCAATTGAAAACATAAGCTTTAGAGAGACCCATGCTGAATTCCCATCCCTTCGTTGGCGCCGCGCTGGCAAGCCTGGCATGCATTGCAGCGCTCGCTGCTGCCGCCGACACTCATGCGGCAGAAGCCTACGTCGGCGCCAATCTCGCCAGTCGCAGCAGCACCAAGCCTAGCTGTAGTGGCGGCACAAACTGCGAGCGCCCCGGCAATGCCGGCGGCAAGGTGACGGGTGGATATCTGGCAGACCTTCCGCCAGTGAGTGGAGTACAGCTCGCGCAGGGCGTGGAAGTCATGGCGTATAGCCTGGGCCTAGGCAAGGCGCTATTGCCCGGCACCAGCGGCCCCCGGCCAGGTTCGATAAAAAATAAGGGCGTGGGGATAACGCACGTGCTGCAAGCCAGCTTTGGCGATACCATCCTGGCGACGCGCGTGGGGCTCGCCTACTCACGCGGCCAAATCGACTATGCGGCCGGTGCTTCAAGCAGCAGGGATGCCATCGTGCCGCTGCTTGGCCTGGGCGTTCATTATTCGCTGAGCAGAAACTGGGTCTTAAATGCAGACTGGGATCGCCTGCCTGTCAAATATAAAGACGCACTCAAAATAACAGTGAATATGTTTTCTATCGGAGTGAGTTACAAGTTCTAGGTACAGCCAGATGGATATTATTGGCGCGCTGCGGCGCCCTTTTAGCTGCC
>JABDED010000006.1:63996-64459 GCA_013287275.1 Betaproteobacteria bacterium | reverse complement strand
CCGGCGGACCGGGCAATTCTTCCTCCGTGCCGGCCATCTTCATGTACCAGTTTTCTTTCACCCGCGGCCAGCTGGGCCTGGGTTCCGCATCGGCGATGATGATGCTGGCCACCATCATCGCGGTGCTGGTGCCGCTGATGTATCTCGAAGCGCGCAGCGCAAAGGCGATGAGATAATGCAAAACACTAAACCCCTTACTGCAGGGCGCATCGTCCTGTACCTGCTGCTGATATTGTTTGCGCTGTATTACATCGCACCGCTGTATGTGATGCTATCAACGTCGTTCAAGACGCTGGATGAAATCCGCTCCGGCAACCTGCTGGCGCTGCCGGCCGCTTTGAACACCGCGTCCTGGAGCAAGGCCTGGTCGACGGCCTGCACCGGCGTCACCTGCAACGGCTTGCAGCCGTTTTTCGTCAACTCACTGAAGATGGTGATCCCGGCGGTGCTGATCTCCACCTTC
>JABDED010000006.1:0-63986 GCA_013287275.1 Betaproteobacteria bacterium | reverse complement strand
CCCACTGGCGTTTCCGTGGTTCGGAAATATTGTTCACCGCCCTGCTAGTCGGCTGCTTCATCCCCTTCCAGGTGGTGATCTTGCCGATGGCGCGGCTGCTGGGTGATTTCGGCCTGGCCAATACCACCTTCGGCCTGGTGTTCGTGCACGTGGTCTACGGTACCGCGTTTACCACGCTGTTCTTCCGCAACTACTATATCGGCGTGCCGGAAGAACTGATCAAGGCCGCCCGCATCGACGGCGCCGGATTCTTCCTGATCTTCCGCAAGATCGTGCTGCCGATTTCCGGCCCTATCTTTGTGGTGTGCATCATCTGGCAATTCACGCAGATCTGGAACGACTTCCTGTTCGGCATCGTGTTCGCCAGCGGCCAGGCGCAGCCGGTTACGGTGGGACTGAACAACCTGGTCAATACAACGACAGGCGTGAAGGAATACAACGTCGACATGGCAGCCGCCATTATCGCGGCAATACCGACCCTCGTGGTTTATCTGGTCGCCGGCCGCTATTTCGTGCGTGGCTTGACCGCAGGCGCAGTCAAAGGTTAAGGAATAAGAATGTCAAATTTATCGATACGCAATATCCGCAAGGTTTATCCGAATGGCGTCGAAGTGCTGAAGGGCATCGACATCGAAATCAAGGAAGGCCAGTTCCTAATCCTGGTCGGCGGCTCCGGCTCCGGCAAATCCACTCTGCTGAACATGATCGCCGGACTGGAAGACATCACCTCCGGTGAAATCCTGATCGGCGACAAGGTCGTCAACAAGC
Organism: Betaproteobacteria bacterium; assembly: GCA_013287275.1. Classification (GTDB taxonomy): domain Bacteria; phylum Pseudomonadota; class Gammaproteobacteria; order Burkholderiales; family Burkholderiaceae_D; genus Undibacterium. The sequence goes on along the minus strand of JABDED010000006.1, from coordinate 63,218 downwards.
TGCCGCCGAAAGACCGCGACATCGCAATGGTGTTCCAGTCCTATGCGCTGTATCCATCGATGACGGTGCGCGAGAATATCGCCTTCGGCCTGGGTGTGAAGAAGGTACCCAAGCGCGAGCAGGAAGAAATCGTCGCGCGCGTCGCCGAAACCCTGCAGATCACGCATCTGCTGGACCGCCGTCCGGCGCAGCTGTCCGGCGGCCAGCGCCAGCGGGTGGCGATGGGCAGGGCGATCTCGCGCAAGCCTTCGCTGTTCCTGTTCGACGAGCCGCTGTCCAACCTGGATGCCAAGCTGCGCGTGGAAATGCGGGCGGAAATCAAGTTGCTGCACCAGCGCCTGAAGTCCACCATCGTGTATGTCACGCATGACCAGATAGAAGCGATGACGATGGGCGACCTGATCGCCGTGATGAAAGACGGCGTCGTGCAGCAACTGGGCACGCCACAAGAGATCTACGACAATCCGGCCAACCTGTTCGTGGCGGGGTTCATCGGCTCGCCGTCGATGAATTTCATCAACTGCAACCTGGCGATAGACGCCAATAACGAGGCATTCATCCCGATTGAAAATGCGGGCAATACGATGCGCCTGAAGTTGCCGTTCGACGCAGAGAAACTGCGGCCGTTTGCCGGCCGCGACCTGACCCTGGGCATACGCCCGGAGCAGATCACCGACGTCGGCAGCGCGCACGGCGACAGCGGCCAGGAATTGTCTTGCCTGATCAACCTGGTCGAACCTACCGGCCCGGATACGCTGCTGACCACCAAGCTGAACGGCGCAGCGGTAACTTGCCGCGCCCACCCGCGCGAAGCAGTGCAGCCGGGCCAGACCATGACCTTGTCGTTCAACCTGTCCAAGGCGGCGCTGTTCGATCCGGCCAGCGGCGAACGCATTATCTAGGCAATATCTCGCGATCCGGCAAAATCGGACAATTCGTTGTCCGATTATGCTGTGCATCGTCCCATCCTGCGCGACAGCCCCGCGCTTTGCTTCTATGCTAGGTGGACTGTAACAGTGAAATCGGGAGTGAAAGGCGCGGGCCCGGCGTGCAGGACAAGGCGCGAATAGCTTGAGATAGCTACCTATCTCAAGCTATTCGTAACACGGTCATGCGCGGCGAGCACGTGACAGGCACTTCTGATTTCACTGTTGCAGTTCACTAATTTCAGCAGGCGCCCATCCCGGGCCGCTTGCGATGACCATGGAGCAAGATATGCCGAACAGGGAAAGTGTAGAACGCCTGATACAGCTGGTGGAAAACGAGCAGACCGTACAGGCAATGCAGGAATTTTATGCCGACGAAGCGACGATGCAGGAAAACAACCAGCCACCCAGGGCCGGCTTGCCGCATTTGCTGGAACATGAGCAGCAGGTGCTGGGCAAATTCAAGGCTATCCATACGCAGCCGGTCGATGCGTTTTTCATCGATGGCGACCGGGTCGTGATCCACTGGATATTCGATTTCACTACCCACGATGGGCGCCGTTTCCGGCTGGACGAACTGGCTTACCAGACCTGGTCAGGCGACAAGATCGTCAGGGAGCGCTTTTACTATGACCCGGCGCCGCAGTGGATAAGCGGCTGAACTCAGTCACTGCCTCCGCTGCATCCACCGCTGCAGCTGGAGCCGCTGTCACCGGAGTTGCTGTCCGAACCGCCGCCTGAACTGTCGAAGCCGCTGCCGCTGTCGCTGCTGAAGTCGTAGCCGTTGCTGTCGCCAATACCGCCGGAAAAATCGCCGCCGCAATAGACGGTGCCGTCGCTATTTGTCCTCAGCACGCTGCAATCCGGTTCATAGCGGAAACCGTCGGCGAGATTCCATTTCCCATCCAAGGCAAACAACAGCGGCAGGCGGGTGGCCTGGCGCGGATTGATGTTCTCTTCCAGGCAGGCATACCACCAGGTGCGCCGCAGTCCGTCGTTATTGCGGCGGCTCTGCCCGAGCACCGCCGCCGGCGTATGGTGCATGAAGCGGCCGAAGGCCTTGCGGCAAAACAGCTCGTAGTTCTTCGTATACAAAATAAATTCGTGCCATAGATCATCCACCACCTGCGAAGGCATGGCGATATGCAGATAGCCGCTCTTCAGGTAAACCAGGAAATACTGGCGCAGCGCGCGCGCCACCAGTTGCCTGTCTTTTAACGACAACTCCGGCCTGAGCTTGACCAGCTTGTCCAGCAAACCCGGCGGAAACATATAGCTGCGGATATAGTCGGCGCGGGCGGCCCTGCGCCAGCGCGACCAGACACTGAGCAACAGGATACTAAGAATGATAATGACAACAAAAAAGAATGCGGGCATCTTGGGTGGCAATCAAATTTTTTTCTCCGGCATCTCAGGGAAAACCTCTTCCTGCGGCGCCGGAAAATGGAAACCGCAGGGTATCGCAATGCTAGTGTCCTGAGTTGGAAGTTCGTTGAAAATGAAAAATGATGCAATCAGTGTCAGGCTAGGCGCAACACGGAGCAAGGGTGGGCCCCTTGCGAGTATTTGCAACGCAGGTGCAACAGGGGTTTCGTGCAGCACCGCTGCGCGCCTGTGTAACGACCTTGCCTTGCAAGGCAAGGTTCCCGCCTATGATTTCATCTTTTTTCTTCGACGAATTTTTAACTCAGGACACTAATGTTATTCAATGAATAATAGCAACAAAGGGATTATGCACACAGGCAATTTTGCTCTACTATGGATGCACCAAGAACGTGAATTCATGCAATTCCTATATAAAAAATCGCCGTTGAAATAAACAGACAGCCGTGGTTTCTTCGAAATTTGATTGGCTTTCGATACTTTGTATTGCAAAGACTCTGGTACGGTAGTTGCTTGTATGCATCGTATGTGTTAGCCAAATATTTCCACGCGGCAAATCATATAGCTTAATTTACGTCGCACCACAGGGGAGAAACGCTATGGATCTGCGCAATCTGCGTATAGGGGTCAGGCTGGCAATCGGCTTTGGCGTGATACTGGCCATGCTGATCATCGTCCTGGCTGCCGACAGCGTCTTCAGTTCCAATAACCGTCGGCAGATGATCGCCGGGCTGGAGAAGGCCAACGCCAAGAGCGCGCAAGCGGCGGCGATGAAGAGCAGCTTGCTGGAAGGCGGCATCGCGATACGCAATATCGGCCTGCAAAATGAAATCAGCGAAATGAACAAGCAGCAGGCCATCGCCAAGGCGCAGCGCCATATCTTCCAGGGTGCGCGTGACAAGTTGCTGGCCGGCGGGCTTAGCGATGCGGAAAAGAAAGTCGTTACCGACATTAGCGCGCTGGAAGCGCAAATCGATGCGCCTTTCAAGGAAACCCTGCGTCTGATTACCGCGTTCAATAATGACGAAGCGGTAAAAGTCATCTCCACGCAGATAGAACCGCTATATCAAAAAACCCTGGTAGAACTGAACAAGCTGGTCGCCTTGCAGAATGATGCATCGCAGGAACTGGCCGGCCGCACCGAAGCCGCCGGCAAGCAGCTGACCTTTTCGTTGTTCGCAATCGGCGCCGTGGCGCTGGTCATAGGCGTGGCGTTCTCCATCTTCCTGACGCGCAGCATCACCAGCCCCTTGCGCGATGCGTTGACGATCGCCAAGCGGGTGGCGTCCGGCGAGCTGGCCTTCCGTGAAGCGATTACCGGCCGCGATGAAATCAGCGAATTGCTGAATGCGCTGAAAGACATGAATGACAGCCTGCATCGCATCGTCAGCGAAGTGCGGCTGGGCACGGATGCGATCGCTACCGCGTCCGGCGAGATCTCGGTCGGCAATGCCGACCTGTCGTCGCGCACTGAAACCCAGGCCGGCGCTCTGGAAGAAACCGCCAGCTCGATGGAAGAAATTACCGCTACCGTCAAGCACAATGCCGACAACGCCAGGCAGGCCAACCAACTGGTGGTGGCGGCCAGCAACCATGCAGTAAAGGGCGGCAAGGAAGTAGGGCAGGTAGTGGAAACCATGAGCTCGATCAGGGAAAGCTCGCGCAAGATCGTCGACATCATCGGCGTCATCGACAGCATTGCCTTCCAGACCAATATCCTGGCGCTGAATGCGGCGGTGGAAGCGGCACGGGCCGGCGAGCAGGGGCGCGGCTTTGCGGTGGTGGCCTCCGAGGTGCGCAACCTGGCGCAGCGCAGTGCCGGTGCGGCGAAAGAAATCAAGACGCTGATCAATGATTCGGTGGAGACCGTCAATTCCGGCGGCAAGCTGGTCGACGCGGCGGGCAAGACCATGGACGATATCGTCAGCTCGGTAAAACGGGTGGCGGAAATCATGGCCGAGATCACCGCGGCCGGCCAGGAGCAAAGCTCAGGCATAGAAGAAGTCAACCGCGCGATCACGCAGATGGATGAGATGACGCAGCAAAACGCGGCGCTGGTGGAGCAGGCCGCCGCAGCGGCGGAAAGCATGGAAGAACAGGCGGCCAACCTGGCGCAGACCGTGTCTGCATTCAAGCTGGATCACAGCTATGTACCGGCGCCGGCAGCGCCAAGCTACGACGAGCCGCCCGCCGGCATAATCGCGAAACCGGCGGCTTCCATCATTGCCAATGCCGGCAAACTGATACGCACGCTGAAGCTGGAAAAATCCTGAGTTCGCAATCCCCGGTAAATCCCGCTCAGGGATTGCCGGGGGCCTGCTCCAACATGCCGCACCACAGGCGCGCCATCTCGGCCGACCACTGCTGCAACCCCATCCCTTCCGGCTGCACCAGCAGCACATAGCGCCGCCCGCCCCAGGCAGCCAGCAGCAGCGCCTGCACGGTTGCGTCCGCAGGATGCCGTGGCATATCGGTACAGGCAGAAAACGCCGCCTGCCATTTCTGCAGCAGCTCCTGGTACACGCGGCTATGGTGCTTGGTTTCGGCGATCTGGTTTTCCAGCATCAGCATGTCGTGGTCGAAATAGGCCAGGCCGGCCTGCTGCGCGCCGCAGGTCAATGCCACCAGCCGCTGCACCCTTTGCCGCCAGTCCAGCCCTGGCGCTTCGATCACCTGTTGCTGCAGGCAATCCAGCAATTGCTCCACGCAATGCCGTACATAGCCTGACAGCACCGCTTGCTTGTTCGGGAAATAATCGTACAACGTGCCTACCGCAATCCCGGTCTCCAGCGCCAACGCGCGCGTAGTCACCCCGGCCCATCCCTGGGTTTGCCAAATCCGAACAAAGGCATCATAGATCGCCTGCATCGTAAACCTGGCCCTGGCCTGCGAAGGCCGCTTCAAGGGCTTGCTAGGCGTTGTTACGGTCGTTTTTGCCACTTCTTCCTCCGGTATTTCCCCGCCCACGGCCTTCGGCCGATTCCGAACCACGGCGCGCCGCGACAGGCTTACAGTGAGGGTTCGCCTGCGCTGCTTACACAGCTTGCACGCCACCCGCATTATCCAGCAACCAGCCATTTCATCAAGACCGAGGAGACACCATGAACAGCTATACACTGACCCAGCTGCTGACCGACAAGAGCGCGCTGGAGCAAAGCCGCATCACGCGCACCGAACAGAATGCCGCGCTGGCCGAGGGCGAGGTGCTGTTGAAAATCCGGCGCTGCGCGATCACCACCAACAATATCACGTACGCAGCCTTTGGCGATTCCATGCAGTACTGGCAATTTTTCCCCACCGGCATACAGGGCTGGGGCCATATGCCGGTGTGGGGCTTTGCCGACGTGGTCGCGTCAGCAGCCGACGGTGTCGCAGTCGGCGAACGCTTCTACGGTTATTTCCCGATTGCCAGCCATATCCGCATGGTAGCGGAAAGGGTCACCAAACGCGGTTTTTATGACGGCTCCGAACACCGGCGCGTGCTGGTATCCGCATATAACCAGTACACCCGTTGCAGCGCCGATCCGGTCTATACGGAAAAACTGGAAAATTACCAGATGCTGGTGCGGCCGCTATTCATCACATCCTTCATGCTGGCCGATTTCCTGCAAGACAATGCCTTCTTCGGCGCGCGCAGGCTGGTGGTTTCCAGCGCTTCCAGCAAGACCGCCTACGGCACCGCTTTCTGCCTGCGCGACTATCCGCAAGTGGAGCTGGTGGCGCTGACATCGGAACGCAATCGCGGCTTCGTCGAAGGTTTGGGCTGCTACCAGAAAACCGTCAGCTATGAAGAACTGGCCGGGCAGCCGGCCGACCAACCGACCATGTACGTCGATTTTTCCGGCGATGTCGCGTTGCGCGCGCGCATCCACCACCATTACGGCGAAGCGCTGGTCTACGATTGCTTCGCCGGTTCCGCGCAAAACACCGACGTGCCTAGCGAAGCGGAGCTGCCCGGCCCCAAGCCCGCGTTCTATTTTGCCCCCGTACAAATCCGCAAACGCAATGCCGACTGGGGGCCGGATGTCGTGAACCAACGCTTCAATGCGTCGCAATCGAGTTTCATACAGCACATCAGCGATCCGCAGCACCTGTGGATGAAAGTGGTGGAAGAACAGGGCTTCGCTGCGGCGCAAACCCTGATCAGGAATTTGCATGACGGCAAAGTTAATCCGCAACAAGGGTGCGTGATACGCCTCGATTAAGAATGCAGGTAAAAAACAGGGCGTCGTCAAGGCGCCCTGTCTCATTCAGGCAGGAGCATCTTAAAAAAATCAACAAATTTCTGCAAAGCTGAATCCGATCCACCGCTCCCCGCGTAAACCGTATGCAGACCGAACTATAAAAAATCTGTATCCGCTTTCCTACCCCGAGGAGTTGACCATGAGACCTTTCGCAACTGCACTACTCAAGAGAATATTGCTCGCTGCCATCACGACCAGTGCGACCAGCATACTGACGGCGCCGCCGGCACAGGCATCCAGCCACCGCGAAGCGCCGTTCCTGACGCGCCAGCCCAAGGTCGACGGCACCGATTTCTATATGTTCCGCAGCTATGAAACGGGGCGGTCCGCCTATACCACCATCATCGCCGACTATATCCCGCTGCAGAATCCCGGCGACGGCCCGAACTATTATGAGATGGACCCGGATGCGCTGTATGAAATCCATATCGACAACAACGGCGACGGCAAGGAAGACCTGACCTTCCAGTTCCGCTTCAGCAACCAGAACAAGGATACCCAGCTCAGCGTAGGCGGCAAGCAGGTTTCCATCCCGCTGGTGATCAACGGCGGTGCGATAGACAGTGTCAACCCGGCCGGCCTGAACGTGCGCGAAACCTACAGCATCACGCTGGTCAAGGGCGACCGCCGCACGGGCACCCGCAGCGCGGTCACCAATGCCAGCGGCGGCGGTACTACTTTCGACAAGCCTGTGGATAACATAGGCAACAAATCCATCCCCGACTACCCCGGCTATGCGGCCAAGCATGTGTACGGCATCAATATTCCCGGCTGCGGCACGCCGGGCAAGGTATTTGTCGGCCAGCGCAAGGATCCTTTCGTCGTCAACCTGGGCGAAACCTTCGACCTCATCAATATCCAGGCGCCGGCCACCGCCTTCGATCCGAATGCGGAAAAGGCCGGGCATGACGACCTCGCCAACAAGAATGTCACCGCGATAGAACTGGAAGTACCCACCGCCTGCCTGACCAATGGCAGCGAAACCGTGATCGGCGGCTGGACTACCGCCAGCGTCCGGCAGGGGCGCCTGATCAATCCTACCCCGAATACCGGCGCCGCATCCAAGGAAGGCGGCGCCTGGACCCAGGTATCGCGGCTCGGCATGCCATTGGTGAATGAGTTGGTGATAGGGTTGAAGGACAAGGACCAGTTCAACCACAGCAAACCCAGCAGCGACGCCCAATTCCTGACCTATGTCACCAATCCGACCTTGCCGGCGCTGGTGCAGCTATTGTTTGGCAGTGCCGGCGTCAAGGCGCCGACCAACTTCCCGCGCAACGACCTGGTGGCGGCCTTCCTGACCGGCGTCAAGGGCGTCAACCAGCCTGCCAACGTGGTGCCGTCTGAAATGCTGCGGCTGAATACCTCGGTCGCCGTCTCGGCCACGCAAAACCGGCTGGGCGTGATAGGCGGCGACAATGCCGGCTTCCCGAACGGCCGCCGGCCCGGCGATGACGTGGTGGATATTGCCTTGCGCGTGGTGATGGGCCGCCTGTGCATGCTCAGCATAGGCTGCGCGCCGGCCGACGCACCTTCCGGCAGCATAGACTTCACCGACGGCGCCTATCTGGATGCGAGTTTCTTCGACACTGCCTTCCCCTACCTGAAAACGCCTTTGGCCGGTTCGCTGAAGCACTAAACGGGAGAACAAAATGAAACTACCTCAAACTTCAGCCGCGCTTGCATCGCTAGCGCTGGCCATGGCCCTGGCCGGTTGCGGCGGCGGCAGCAGCTACGGCAGCTCTACCACGCCACCGCCGCCGGTGACCCCGCCGGTCAGCATGGTGGATGCGTTCTTCAGCGTGGTCGCCAGCCTGATAGGCGGCAGCGCCGAGACTACCGAGCCGCAAGCTATCGATAACGTCACGGTTACCGCGCCAGACAATACCGAACCGGCCACGCCTATCTGATTGCAAAGGATTGCAGGGCGGGCGCTCCGCTTGAGCCGGCGGAGCCTGTTTGCGGCCTGCTTGCGGCCTGTTTATGAAGAGGTTTTGCATGGATATCAGGATCATTTTTGCCGCAACAATGCTGGCCGGCGGGATCGCTGGCGCCAGCCCCTATCTTCCTGCCGACGGCAAGCAAATAGTGGAGCATCTGCCCAGCCGCAACGACCCGGCCCAGCGCGAGTTCCAGCGGCTGCGCAAATTGCTGGCCGCGCAGCCCGGCGATATCAATAGCGCAACCGAGCTGGCGCAAAAATATATCGATGCGGCCCGCAACGACGGCGATCCGCGTTACCTCGGCTATGCACAGGCCGTACTGGCGCCGTGGTGGGCGCAGGCCCGGCCGCCGCTGGCGGTACTGGTATTGCGCGCGACGCTGTTGCAGAGCAGCCACCAGTTTCCGGCGGCGCTGGCCGACCTGGGCCTGGTATTGAAACAGGATAGGGACAACGCCCAAGCCTGGCTGACCCGCGCCACGGTACTGCAAGTGCAGGGGCAATATGCGCAAGCGAAAAATAGCTGCATGCACCTGTATCCGCTGGCTCCGGAACTGGTCACGACGACCTGCCTCAGCAGTATCGCCAACCTGAATGGCGACGCCGCACAAAGCTATACACAGTTGGTTCAAGCCTACAAGAAAAATCCGGCCGCAGATACCGGCATCAGAATCTGGGTGTTGACGCTGCTGGCGGAGATGGCGGGCCGGCGCGGCGACGCCCGCACCGCCGAACTATGGTACCGGCAGGCAATGCAACTGGCGTCTCCTGACAGCTACCTGCTGGCTTCGTATGCCGACTTCTTGCTGGACCAGAAGCGTGCTACGGAAGTGCTGCCGCTATTAAAAGACAAGACCAGGGTGGATGCGCTGTTGCTGCGCTATGCGCTGGCGCTGCGGGCCCAGCGGGCGCCGGATGCCAGTGCGCAAAGCGAAGCGCTGGGCCGCCGCTTCGACGCGGCGATGATGCGCGGCGACACCGTGCACCAGCGCGAGCAGGCGCGCTATGAACTGCAGCTGAAAGGAAATGCGGCGGCAGCGCTCAGGCTGGCGCAATTGAACTGGGAAGTGCAAAAAGAAAGTGCCGACGCGCGCATCTACCTGGAAGCCGCTGTCGCCGCCGGCGACGCCAAGGCTGCGGCGCCGGTGCTGGCATGGATCAGGCAAAACGGCTTACAGGATGCGGCGCTGGCGCCGCTGATCGCCAGGCTCGATGCCAGCGGAGCGGCATGATGTTCAACAAGTTATTCACAGCCCTGTGCCCACTGTATCTATTACTGGCCTTGTCTGCCGGCCCCGCCCATGCGCACAAACCCAGCGACAGCTACCTGAGCCTGAATATCGGTCAACAGGCCGTGCACGGGCAATGGGATATCGCATTGCGCGACCTGGATTTTGCAATCGGCCTGGACCAGGACGGCAACGGCGAACTGAGCTGGGATGAGGTCCGCAGCAAACATGCGGACATCGCCGCCTACGCGCTGTCGCGTTTGTCGCTACAGGCGGACGGACAGCAATGCACGATCCAGGCCGGCCGGCAGTTGCTGGACGAGCATACCGACGGCGCCTACACGGTGCTGATGTTTGAAGCCGCCTGCCCCAGCATGGAGACACTGAGCGTGCAATACAGCCTGCTGTTCGACGTCGATCCGCAGCATAAGGGCTTGCTGAAGCTGGTTAACCGGCAAGGCATCGTCTCCACCGCGATCTTCAGTCCGGACACTGCAAGACAGCAGTTCAAACTGGTGGATACCGGCAAGCTGCAGCAATTCCTCGACTATGTAAAACACGGGGTCTGGCATATCTGGATAGGCTTCGACCATATCCTGTTCCTGCTGTCGCTATTGCTGCCGGCGGTATTGGTCACGCGCAACAGGAAATGGGAAGCCGGCACCAGCTTCAGGGCGTCCGCCATCGATGTGCTGAAGATAGTCACCGCGTTTACACTCGCGCATTCAATCACGCTGACGCTGGCGGCGCTGCAATACATCTCGCTGCCTTCGCGCTGGGTGGAGTCGGCGATAGCGGCATCGGTCATCGTGGCGGCGCTGAATAACCTGTATCCACTGTTCCGCGGCAGGCGCTGGATAGTCGCGTTTGCATTCGGCCTGATCCACGGCTTCGGCTTTGCCAGCGTATTGAGCGACCTCGGCTTGCCGCAAGCGGCATTGATACTGGCACTGCTGGGTTTCAACCTGGGCGTGGAAATCGGCCAGCTAAGCATAGTCGCGATCTTCCTGCCGCTGTCATATGCATTGCGCGGCACCTGGGCCTATCGCAGGCTGGTATTCAGCGCCGGTTCCACTGCCATCGTGATGATCGCTGCGGTGTGGCTGGTGGAAAGGGCATTCAACCTGCGTCTGATTACCGCTTAGGAAGCAAGGGGCTGGGCGTAACCGGTCAGCAGCGCGCGCTGCCAGTCCTTCCTGTTCCTGAGCAGCGCCGCGTCCGCCGCAGCGTGATAGTCGTAGGGAACGCTGTGCAGTGCAGCGCTCCATATGCCATTGTTGCCCTCTATGATGGCGTAGCGCGCGTCGGTAGTGCCGTTCTGCATCAGATGGGGGTAGGGGTGCTCGTCGTCATACGCCTGCAAGCCGACGCTGCCGGGATTCACGATCAGCGTGCCGTTGCTGGAGCGCACTGCGCGCGCGATGTGGGTATGGCCGCAGGCGACGACCCTGGCGCTGATGCTACCCAGCCTGGCGTCCACCTCGGCCGGCGACGCCAGCCTGACTGCTCCGGGTTCCACCGTTTCCAGGAAGTACACCAAGTCGGTAGTCGGGGTGCCGTGGCACAGGAACACTTCATCGTTCAGCCATAGCGTGCCCGGCAGGCTTTTCAGCCAGTCCAGGATATCCGGCGTCAGCGTGGACAGCGCATAGCCGTCCGATTCGCCACCGTGCCCCGGTTTGTATTCCAGGATCTGCCTTTCGTGGTTGCCGGCCAGTTGCGGCCAGTCCTGCTGCATCAGGAACTCTGCCGTTTCCCTTGGAAACAGCGGGCCGGACAGGCTGTCGCCCAGGTTGACGACGCGGTCCACCGCCCGCAGCGAAATATCCTGCAACACGGCTTGCAGCGCGGGTAGGTTGCCGTGGATATCGGACAGTAGTGCTATACGCATGATGACAAACCCGGTTTTATGTGAATAGGATCATTTTAGCTCTTTGTCCGCTTCCAGCACCGCACTCAGTTCCGCCGTCATTTGCTGTACCAGTTGCGGCTGTCCATGCATCGCCGCCGGCGTGTTTTGCAACTGGCTGACCCGCCATAGTCCGTCACGCCTATGGGCAACGATGGTCTGCACCGCATTCAGTGCCGGCTCCAACCCTGACTTGCCAGGCGGCACCATGCCGACTATCGCCTGCAGCAAGGCGACATCGGGCGTCAGGAAACGGATTTCTTTCAGCTTGTGCACAAAGGGCGGCGTAGCATGCTGCGCAAACATCTGTTGCAATACGGCGCTGATTTCCGCCTGGCCCGCCATCTGGCTGCCGTCAAAGCCTATGCTATTGCCGTTCGGCTCGAATTGCGCGGCCATCAGCACTGCGTCGCGCCGGTTCCAGCCGTCCAGCATGCGCCGATACAGTGCATAGACTTGCTCTTCACTTTTTTCCATCATGCCTCCTGCAGGAATACGACAGTGGACTGTAACAGTGAAATCGGGAGTGAAAGGCGCGTGCCCGGCGTGCAGGACAAGGCGCAACCAGGTCGAGATAGCAAGCTATCTCGACCTGGTTGTAACACAGTCATGCGCGGCGGGCACGTGACAGGCACTTCTGATTTCACTGTTACAGTTCACTAGGGATGGCCGGCGCCGCGCCGCAACGCGTCCAGGTCCGCTGCGACGATGTGCGGCAAGTTAGCTGAAATCTTTTCTATCGGCCAATCCCACCATGCCAGTTCTTGCAGCGCCTGCACCACGTCTTCCGGAAAACGCTGCCATATCACGCGCGCCGGATTGCCGCCAACGATCGCATAGGCGGGCACGTCGGCGGTCACGACCGAGCGCGCCGAGATGATCGCGCCATTGCCGATCTTGACGCCAGGCATCAGCAGCGCTTCATAGCCTATCCATACGTCATGCCCGACCACAGTATCGCCCTTGTACGGCAACTCGCTCGCTTGCGGCATCACTTGCTCCCAACCATTGCCGAAAATCTGGAACGGATAAGTGGAGAAGCCCGACATCTTGTGGTTGGCGCCGTTCATGATGAACTTGACGCCGCGCGCCAGTGCACAAAACTTGCCGATAATGAGTTTGTCGCCGATGAAGGGGAAGTGGTACAGCACATTCCTCTCGAAATTTTCCGAGTCGGCCGGATCATCGTAATAGCTATAGTCGCCAATGACAATGTTCGGATTGGACACCGTATTCTTGATATAGCATACCTGCGGAAATCCCGGCATGGGATGACTGGTGTGCGGACTGGGACCGTTCATAGGCTAGACTCATATGAATACAAGAGTCACCGATTGTAATCCCCACGTTACATACCGTCACCGAGTTTCCCCGGCGGCATCCTATAATCACAGTATATAAACCGTTTCCCGCGGAGGAAGTGATGCCATCCTTTTCCAACACACCGATGCGCAGCCTGGCGGCTGCGATGACGGCCTTGCTGCTTTCCGCCTGCGGCACTGCGCCGCTATCCTTCCTGGATGGCCGGCTGCAACCCAGTTCCCGCATGCAGCGCAATACCTATAGCGTCAGGGTGATCTCGGTAGACGGCGACTTTTCGCTGCAAAATCCGCGTTTGGTGGGCCCCGGCCTGCATACGCTGGTCGTGACTGCCGCTCCGGGGCGCGGCGCGCGCGATGTCGGCCAGCAAGCCTTCACCTTCAATGTCGAACCCTGCACCCGCTATTACCTGTCGGCCAAGCGCGAGTCGCCGATGAGCGCGAACTGGGATCTGGCGGTAGAGGAAAAAGAGCCGGTAAGCGGCTGCGATCCTGAAAAAGAATTAGCAAAAAGCAAAGCCGAAAAGGCTTCCCAGTTAAAATCCGGCTAGTCCGGCGCATAGAGCCCCGGCGAATAGCCGGGGTTTGCTGTTGTTTTTGCTGGGGACTGCCATTATTTTCCATCAGTCCTTGTTGTTCCTTTAGCCACTTCGGCCTTGCAAGGGTATAATTTTTGCATGAACAGAGTCGAAGCCTTCAAAAGCATAGCGGAACAGGCCAGCCGGGGAGAGTTGATCTTCCCGACGAATGTTGCCGCGTCGCTGAAAATCCAGAAAGTCATAGACGATCCCGATTGCAGCCTGGAGACCGCCAGCAAACTGGTGCTGACCGAGCCGCTATTGGCGGCCCGCGTCGTGTCCATCGCCAATTCAGTCGCCTACAACCGTTTTGGCGGCACTGTCAGCAACGTCCGCACCGCCATTCCGCTGCTGGGTTTCCGCACCCTGCATTCGATAGTCGCGGCAGTCGTAGTGCGCCAGATCAGCAGCATGATCATCGATCCTGCATTGAGCGCGAAGGCGCAAAAACTGTGGGAGCATACCGCCCATGTGGCGGCGCTGGCGCATGTGATTGCGCGCCGGGTCAGCAATGTGGATCCGGACACCGCGATGTTTGCCGGCGTCGTGCATGAAGTCAGCGGCTTTTACCTGCTGTCGCGCGCCGACCATTTCCCCGGTTTGCTGGACGGTGAACTGGAAGAGGCTGCGGCGACCTTTGAAGCGACGATAGGCCGCGCCGTGCTGACCAAGCTGATGATACCCAAGCCAGTCACGGCGGCGGTGGAATCGCTGTGGTACGGCTTGCGCGTGATGCCCCCGGAAACCCTGGGCGATACGCTGATACTCGCCAACGACCTGGCCAGGGTAGCTTCGCCGCTGGACCTGCGCTCGGCCGAGACGATACAGCAAAACGCGTCCGAGATTGATTTTGCGATCGGCGACGGCACGCTGGCCAGCATCCTGGAAGAATCCGCCGAAGAAGTGCGTTCGCTGACCGCCGCCTTGCTGGGCTGACTTTTACGCCATTACAACGTTGCAGCACCGCGCCATCATGGCGCCGTGCCTGCAAGTAAGCTAGCTGATTTCAAATTCTTCATCCACCGGCCTCTTTTGCGGGGCCTTGCGCGGCAATACCATGGTGAAACAGGTGCCGCGCCCGGCTTCGCTATTGACCCTGATACTGCCCCCCAGCACGCGGGTGACCAGGTTGTACACGATATTCAGGCCCAGCCCGCTGCCGCCGTGCCCCAGCTTGGTCGTAAAAAAGGGGTCGAAGATACGCGACAGGTTAGCCTGCGCTATCCCCTGCCCATTGTCCCTGAACAACAGCTCGATGTCCTCGTCCGACTCAGGATCGCCTGCGCCGGCGGCCAGGCTGACCTGCACCTCGCCGCCCACCAGGTCTTCAAATCCATGCGCGATCGCATTGGTAGTCAGGTTGGTGATGATCTGCACCAGCGGCCCGGGGTAGCTATCCATCAGCAGACCCGCCGGCAATGCATTGGTAAAGCGGCAGCCGGCCTTGTTCAGCATGGGGCTGAGCGCCACCTGGCTTTCATGCACGGTTTCCCTGAGGTCGAATACGCGGCGCTGGTCGGTACTCTGGTCCACCGCGATCTGCTTGAAGCTGTGCACCAGTTCGGCCGCCCGCTTCAGGTTGCGCTGCAGGATCTGGGTGCCGTCCCTGAGCGTATCCAGGAAATTATTCAGCACGCTGCGGCGCAAGCCGGTCTTCAATTGCTGTTCAAACTCGATCTGCTGGGTTTCCACGGTACTGGCGATCAGCACGCAATTGCCCAAGGGCGTATTCAGCTCGTGCGATACTCCCGCCACCAGCGCGCCCAGCGCGGACAATTTTTCACTCTGCACCAGTTGCGCCTGGGTTTCGCGCAGGCGCTGCAGGATGATCGCCATTTCTTCGTTGGCCTCTTCCAGCTCATGCGTGCGCACGATGATTTTATCTTCCAGGTCGCGATTGGCTTCTTCCAGCGTATTCCTGGCATCCAGCAACAGCAGGCGCATGTGCTCCTGGGCTTCGGTCAAATGCACGATCTCGCGAAAGCGGGCATCGACGCTGACCGGTTCGTCCAACTGCATATTGCCTATGCGGCGGCTCTCTTTTGCCAGTTGCTGCAAGGGTTGCCTGACGCGATGGACGATATGCTGCGCAACGAAGTAGCTGACCACCATCACCGCCAGCAAAGCCAGTAGCGCCGAATACACCAGGCGCCGCGATATCGTCGAAAAATCGGCCTCTGGAGCAATCGCCACGATCGCGAATGTCTGCTTGCCCACCTTTAGCGGCCGCACCGACCCTATCCAGCCGGCGCCGCTATCATCGTCGAAATGCAGCGCCGCCCGTCCGCCGCCTTCATTTTTCCAGATGTCCAGCGCTGCCTGTATCTTGCCCAAGCCTATATCCTGCGGCTTTTTCAGGATATTAGTGCGCAATGCATCGTCACCGGCAAAAGCCGGCAGATGCGGCAAGCCTATCACCTTGCCATCCTCGGTCAGCAAGGCGATGTAGCCTGATTCGCCTATGGGGATGGTGCGGGTCAGGCGCGAGATATCCGCCAGCGTCACGTCAAAATCGATCACATGGATAACCGTTGAATTGGGATTCTGCCAGCGGGCCGAAGCCGAGATCGCGACCGCCCCGGTCGACACCAGCACATACGGTTCCGACCAGACTATGTCTTCCGTCTGCTGCTTGGCGGACGCCGCCAGATACCAGGGGCGGATGCGCGGATCGTAGTCGCGCTCTTTCCATTCCGTGTCGGGGGGTAAACCGTCCTTCCAGTCCAGCCATTGCTGGCGCTTGCCCCATTCGTCAACGCGAGTCAGGCGGTTCTTCCAGCCGTTCGGCATATTGAGCAGCAGGATTTCTTCGCCATGCTGGTTGGCGGTAACGACCGAAGAAATAAACGGCGTATTCCGCACTACCGGCACCATCAGGTGATTAAAGCCGTCCAGGTCTTTTTCACTGTACAGGCCGGCGGCCCCCCAAGCCTGGCTTTGCCGCAAAATACGCTCGACCGGCCGGAACTGGGACTCCAGCAGGTTCTCGACCTTCTGGATAGCCTCTGCCTGCGTGGTTTCCGCCAACGCATCGACGATAGGCTGCTCGTGCAGGAAATAAAAAAGCGGCGCAATGATCGCCACCAACAGCAATACCAGACCAACGATCTGCAAGGTCAGTCGCCAGCTAAGGCTGGGCAAAGGCCTCTGTCGTTTTAACAACATCCCGATCCCTTTCCAAATGATCTGGCCGAAAATACCCGGGCGGATTTTCAAAGATGCGTTCGCGAACTGCGAGTCAATACTATGCTACAGAACGGCAGTATGGGAAAGGCAAGATTGTAGATATGGGGGAAACAAATGCAAAATGTAGTATTGGCCGGCAGAAGGCAGGCAAACGCGGCCGCCGGTAACCGTCAAGGCCTAATAATGCGGCGGCCTCTCGTCCGCCACGCGTTGCCCGGCGGAACTGGCGGCCAGCGCGGCCATATCCTTCAGCCGCCCGGCCAGCGCCAGGCATAGCGCTTCCAGTTCATCCAGCTTTTTTTGCTGGCGATACACAGTCTGGTTCAGGTTTTCCAGCAAATCCTCTTGTTGGGCAATCTTGATTTCCATATTGACCAGACGCTCTTCTTCTTGATGATTCAATTCTTGTTCTCCAACTTGGTATTAGCCTTATACCAGCGCAATATACCGGACGAATACATAGGATAGTAGCAAAAAACGATACCGACGATGAACGTAGTCGCGGGATTGATACCAAAGCCATTCATGTGGGACTCCTGCATGCCGCCCGCGCTATAGATCTGCACGAAGCGGTAGGCGATGCGGCCGGCGAACAGGCTCATCAGGCCCAGGCCCATGTACAGGTTGGGGGTGTATGACAAACCCTCCGGACCGGACTCGTAGCTGGTCAGCTTCAAACCCCAGAATGCCAGCGCCAACCCGAGCACGCCGCCGGCCAGCAGGCATTCGAAGGACAGCGTGTCCCGCAATGCTCCCACGCCCACCAGGATAAACAGCAGCGGAAACAACAACATCGACGCCCACAGCTTCCCCACCCGCGGAGTTTGCTTGCCGACCAGCTTGCGATAGCGCGAATACAGGCGCCATCCCAACAGCGGCACCAGGACGACCGGCAATAATGAGGATACAACCATGAAAGCTCCTATGTGGAAATGCGGCAAAAATGCCGCCGGATAGACGGGCCGATGCGGCCAGCGAGCATCTTAGCAGATGGCCCGGGGAATACTGCGGAATTCGGTACGGCAGCGGATGTATGGCTGGATAATAAGCACTGGTGGCGGCGCTGAGCCCGTGCTTCTTCCTGTCTGCTTCTCCATGCCCAGTCGGTCTCGTGAACCGGCTGCTGCGGCGCCTGGCGCCCGGCAATGATGGAGTAAGTTGCGTTGCTGCTGGATGTTGTTGCTGCTTATTGCTGTTTATCGCTGCTATGGCCAAGTCTTGAATCACAAAAACGGATTACATTTGCATTGCTTGCGGCTTAGCCGGCTTTACGTGCAGTGCGTACAGCCTGCCTGGCGATGGTATTTTGCAGGCGCAGGTCCTCTTCCAGCATCGCCTGTTTTTGTTCTGCAGTCAGACGCTTGGCGGCGATCACCACAGTTTGCACATAGCCTTCCTGCTGCATGTCGTAGGCCAGTTTTTCATCTGCGCTCATGCGTTTGGCAGTGATGGTGACGGTAGGGATCTGCTCGGCAGCGGCTTGTACGCTGGCGGCATTATGGAAAGCACAGCCGGCGGCAAACACCGCACCGGCCAGCGCGCCGGCGAGGACAGTGAGCACTTGAAATTTGTTGGCGGTTTTCATTTTTGTTTCCTCTGGTTTGGTTTTGTTTCGGTTGATGCAGCCCATGTCTGTGCTGCGATGGTGTCACTTTAGGCAAAGCCGCCGCCGGCCGCCAGCGACATGCGATGAAATGCAAAAATGCGGGGATGAAGACTGAAAATGGCGCGCCAGAGCGTGGCGGCGACAATACCAGCGGCATAGTCAAAGGGCTGTGGTATGACGGGAAGGAGGTCGGGATCAGGCCTGTCCCGCACGCGCCAGACGCGCGCAGAAAAATCCGGGGCGCGCTACCTGCGACTGGTATCAGGCCGTATATCCCAGGGGCAAAAACCTGTTGACCGTGGGCCGCTATGCCAGCATGCTTTTGTACCCGGAAACGACATTGCATGAAAGCAGGCCAGATGGCGAACAGCAAAAGAGGCAAACACGGAATAGCCAGCAAATTGGCCGGCATCCTGGCGGGCGCCGCCGTCACATGGGCAAACCTGCCGACCCAGGTCATGGCCGCGCCGGCACAACCCTCCGCCCATGTGGTGATCGGCTATTACCTGCTGGAAAACGAGCAGATCAATCACTATACCGATGACACTGTCCCGTTCCCGATCTCGCGGATCACGCCGGAAAAAGCGATGATGTTGACGCACATCAACTACTCGTTCCAAAACCTGGATCAGGCCGGCCGCTGCGGGCTGGCAGCCGGCGTCGATCCGGTCAAGGCAGCCGAGGTATTCGGCAAGCTGACGGCGCTGAAAAAATACAATCCCAATCTGCGCATCCTGTTTTCACTGGGCGGCTGGGCGTATACCAACGACGACAGCCCCACCGCGCAACGCTATCGTGTCGCGGCGGCGACAC
This sequence comes from Betaproteobacteria bacterium, assembly GCA_013287275.1. Lineage (GTDB taxonomy): Bacteria > Pseudomonadota > Gammaproteobacteria > Burkholderiales > Burkholderiaceae_D > Undibacterium. The sequence goes on along the minus strand of JABDED010000006.1, from coordinate 44,083 downwards.
CTGCCGGGCGCAGGGCCATGGCGAGCTCTTGTATCGCTTTCATGAAACGCTACGGCTTCGACGGCATGGACATAGACTGGGAATACCCGCGCAAGGAAGACGCGAATAATTTTGTCGCGCTGCTGACAGAGCTGCGCCGGCGGCTGGATGCCGAAAACCGCCGACGGAAATTGCAGCATGAACTCAGCTACCAGCTGACGATAGCCGGCGCCGGCGGCGCCTTCAATTTGTCGCGCTACTACCTGCAATTGCAGCAGATCGCCGGCCAGGTGGATTACATCAACCTGATGAGCTATGACCTGAACGGCGCATGGCAGCCGCGCACCGACCATAACGCCCACCTGTTCGGCGACAGCCGCGAGTCCAGGTACGACAATCCCCTGCGTGAATTGCCGTTCCATCCCGCGCTATCGAAGGAAGAGCGGCAGCGCCGCTTTCCATCGCCGTTTGCGCTGACAGTCGATGCAGCGGTACAGCAATACCTGCAGGCCGGCGTGCCGGCGTCCAAGATCGTGCTGGGCCTGCCTTTTTACGGGCGCGCCTATTTCGCCGTCGGCAGCGCCAACCACGGACTGTACCAGGCTTTTACCACGCCGGCCGGCGACGACTACCATGGAGACCCGGATTTGCTGTACGGCTGCGACGCCTGCGCGCTGCGCGGCGATCCGCGCAGCGCCGGCTATGACGACATAGCCAGGCTGCAGGCTGCAGACCTGGGCTATCAGCGTTATTTCAGCGCCGACAGCAAAGTGCCGTGGCTGTATAACGCCGACAAAAAAATTTTTGTCAGCTACGACGATGAAGAATCCTTCCGCTACAAGAGCAAGTACCTGAAGCAGCAGGGCCTGGCCGGCGCGATGTTCTGGCACCTGGGCCAGGATGACGCCGGCGGCACCTTGCTGCGCACTTTGCACCGGAGCTTGAATGATGCCGGCTATTGCGACGCAGAGCTGGACTTGAGTGCGGGCCTGCACTACGAAACCGGCCTGCAGAAGGCAAACGTCGCGGCCGTGACTGACGGCTGCAAACCCAGATAAAGCGACAGGGCTTCAGGCGTAGCTGTCTATCCTGGTGCTGCCATTGCTGGTACCGCTGGCAGCGGAATAGGCACCGGCCAGCCTAGTCTGCTGTTGCTGCGCCTGTTGCTGCTGTAGCTCCGCCATTGCCTGCTGTTCCATCTGCCGCGCTTGCGCTGCAACTGCCAGGTCAGGGCCGGAAGGATCGGCCGGAGCCAGCGCCGCCGCCTGTATGGTTTTGGCGCGGGCTATCGTGTCTTCCGGCGTGCGCCCCGGCGAGACATCGATATGCACTTCGCCGCCGACCGCATAGCTGACTCCATCCGGGCCTTTTTCAAAGGAATAAGACGGACCGCTGGTGGCCAGACCGCCCGCTGCGGCAAGATGGGCTTGCTCATGGTCCTTGACCTGGCGGTCGCGCGCCTGCAATTTGCGCAGCAGGGCCAGGGCCTCATCGCTGAGCTGCACAGTTGCACCGGATGATTTGGCGGCGCCGGGGGATTTACTGTCGCCGCTGGTGGAAGCGGCCCCGGTCTTATTGCTCGCAGGCAAGGCTCCCGGCGCCTTCGCGGCTGCACTGGCATCGACGCCTGCGCCCGCGCCGAGTGCCGGCTGGCCGGCGATAGCACTGGCGGAAGTCGTCACGGAGGCAGAAACCGTCAGGTTCATGGCAAACAGAAACGTGGGGTAGAAGCCCTCATATTAGTGCGCCGCCTGCAAGATGGAAAGGCAGTGTCCGCCTATTATTACAATTTGTTTCCAATGATCACTATTAACGGCATTTTAGAAGCTTTAGCCGCTAAATGATGTTCTTTTCCAGCAACGGCCGCTTATCCAGCAGGCGTTGCGCCGACAGCGGCGACAAGTCCAGGCTGGTATAAGCACCATCGGCTATCCATTCCGCCAGCCCGCGCCCTACCGCAGGGGATTGCTGCAAACCGTGGCCGCTGAAGCCATTTGCCAGCAGCAGGTTGGACAGCAGCGGATGCGGCCCCAGGATCGCATTCTGGTCGAAGCTATTGTATTCATAGTAGCCGGCCCACGCGCGCTGCATGCGGATCGCCTCAAAACCCGGCACGCGCTGCGCCAGCACCGGCCAGGCCAGGTCGAACAGTTCATAATCCACCTCCAGCGGCAGGTCATTGCCGTCCTGTGGCGGCGGCAGGCCGCAGATCCAGTAGGCGCCCTCGGCGCGGAACCATAAGCCGCTGGGGTCGATGACCAAAGGGCAGCCCGGAGTCTGCGCCGGGCTGGAAAACACGAATACGCAACGCTTGCGTCCATACACCGGCAAATCAAAACCTGTATCCGCCAGCAGTGGCCGGGCCCAGGCGCCAGCGGCATTCACGGCCCAGTCGCAAGCCAGTTCTGAACCGTCATCCAGGCGCACCGCGCTGACCTTGTTGCCGCGGCGGACCAGCGAGCTCGCCTGCGCCGCGACATATTGCACGCCCAGGCTGCGGGCCTTGCGGCGAAAGGCCATCAGCAGGCCGTAGCCGTCAAACCAGCCTTCGCCGGACAAGCCCAGTGAAGCCAGCGCCAGGTCGGCCGTATCCAGCCATGGAAACCTGGCTTGCAGGGCTGCAGGCTCAAGCAGGGCGACGTCGACGCCATGCTGCTTTTGGATTGTGTGGTTGTCGCGCAAGATCCGTTCGCCGGCTGCGGTCGCCAGGTACAGGTAGCCGTTTTCGGTCAAAGCCAGATCCGGCGTTTCGCCATCCACCGCCAGATGCTGCGGCAGCTCGCGCAGGAAACGGATGCCGAACTGCGACATCGCGATATTCACCGGCGTGGAAAATTGCTGGCGTATCGAACTGGCGGACAGCGCCGACGAAGCCTGCGCATAGGACGGGTCGCGCTCAATGACCGTTATCTTGCCCTTGAAACGCGGATGCGCCGCCAGGAAGTAGGCGATCGCGCTGCCGATGGCGCCGCCGCCGATGATGATGACCTGATTTTTCTGCATGCCGTGCTGCTCCTTCAAACCTAGTGAACTGTTATAGTCCACTGATAGATATGGCGACATGTTAGCGACTCGCGCAAAACTTGTACAATCGATGCAAAACGGCGCAACGATGAATAACGACCAAGCGAACCAGGGGGACAAGTATGGCTGTAATAGGACCACAAGTAAGCCTGCACCAAGCGGCCTACGTACACGGCACCGCACACCTGTACGGCAAGATCAGCGTCGGTGAGGGCGCATCGATATGGATCAATGTCGCCGCCCGCGCCGAGCACCAGGAAATCGTGATCGGCGCCTATACCAATATCCAGGATTTCGTGATGCTGCATATCGGCGACCAGACGCCGACCATCATAGGCAGCCATTGCTCCATCACCCACCATTGCACGATACACGGCTGCACGATAGGCGACAACTGCCTGATAGGCATCAATTCCACCATCATGGACGGCTGCGTGATCGGCGATAACTGTATCGTCGCCGGCCATACTTTCCTGAAAGAGGGCACGGTCATCCCGCCGAATTCCATCGTGATGGGGGCACCGGGAAAAGTGATGCACACGCAAAACAATTATGTGCGCAACCGCCTGAATGCCTACCTGTATTACAAGAACGCGCTGGCCTTTGCGCAACAGAACTACCGCGCCTGGGAGGGGCCGGAATTCCCGCAAGACATCATGCGGGAAATGGCCAGGCTGCAGGCAGAGCTGGAACAGCAAGACGCCCCGAACTGAAAGCCAGGCATCCATGCAAAGCACCAGCCAGCGCCCGCTGGCCCTGGCAGTCAGGGCTGAACTGTTCAGCCATCTGGCCGCGCTGGAAAAAGCCGGGCTGCCGACCGACAAGGCATACAGCCTGTTGAAATTTGCGCCTGCCGCCCAACAGCGCGTAGACCTGGCCCGCAAGCTGATGAAACGCGGCCTGGATCCGGCCAGCGCCGGTGACGGCGCCGGCCTGTTCACGCCCATCGAAGTCAGCCTGCTGCGCGCGGCGCTGGCGGCAGGCAGCCCGGCGCCTGTGTACAAGCGGCTGGCCGATGCTTACAGCTACCGGCTGAATCTGGAAAAAGTGGTGAAATCGCGGCTGATGCTGCCTGCGTTTATCCTGGTGCTTGCGCTGCTGGTGCAGCCGCTGCCCCGACTCATTGCGGGCTCGCTGAGCGGCCTCGGCTACCTGAAGAGCTGCCTGCAGCCGCTGCTGATCCTGGGCCTGCTGGTTTTCCTCTATCTGCAGCTGCGCGACTGGCGGCAACGCGGCGGCCCGAGCGCGCTCCGCTTGCGCGTGGATCACTTGCTGCCGGGCTTGCCGGTATTCGGCGGCATGCACATCCGGAGCAATGCGCGCGATTTCTTTGAGAATCTCGGCATGCTGCTGGAAGCCGGCCTGCCGATGTTCGAAGCCTTACCGAAGGCCAGCGCCGCGACCGATAACTATATGATCCGCGCCGAATATGAAAAGCTGCTGCCGCGCATGCAAAATGGCGCTACGCTGGCGCAGGTGCTGACCGGTATCCGCTATCTCGGAAGCAATCACGTCGCGGGCTATATCCAGACCGGTGAGGCCAGCGGCAGCCTGCCCGAAATGCTGCTGCGTTACGCCAAAGGCGAAAGCGAGGCGCTGGACCATTTCCAGCAACAGCTGGCCGACTGGCTGCCGCGCCTGATCTACAGCGCAGTGGCGGTATGGATGGCTTACGGCATATTAAGCAGCGCTGTATTCCGCCCGCCGGCGTTGTAAGGATGCCCACGCTCATGCTTGCCGCATGGCTATTTGAACAAAATTCTGTCAGACTGACATGGACGAAAAAGCAGGTACTCGCAACCCGCAAGAGCCTGGCATCGAACCTTGGGAGACACTGTGCGCAAAGCACTGAATAATTTGCTGAAACGCTGGTTTACCCAGGCTGAAACGGCGCCGCTGAAAGCCGGCACCGCCAGCGCCGAAACCGAGCCGGCGGCATCGGAAACCCCTGCCGCAGTGCCGGCGCCGCCTGCAGAAAAAGCTGCACTCAGCGTCCCAGAAACAAAATTGGTTGCTGATGAGCAAGAAATTTTTGTCGCATGGAAACCGCAAGTAGCGGTAGATGCGACTTTCTTCGACTGGCTGATGGGCTATCCGGGCGAAGGCAACAGCCTGGAAGCCGAGCAAAAAATCCTGCAGGCCCTGTTTGCATTGCTGGCCTCGGATTTGAATGATGCGGTGGTAGTGCCGCGCGTCCCCACCGTGATACCACAATTGCTGAACAGCCTGCGCAACAAGAGTGTATCGGCCGGAGAACTGGCCCAGCATATCGTCAAGGATGTGGTGCTGGTCGGCGAACTGATCAATGCGGTCAACAGCTCGCTATACAACCCTGCCGACCGCATCAACAGCCTGGACAAGGCGATCATGATATTGGGCGAAGACGGCTTGCGCCTGCTGATTGCCAAGGTCGCGTTCCGCCCCATCATCAACCTGAACTCGGGGCAATACACCCGCCGCGCTGCGCCGCATATCTGGAACCAGTCAGAAAAATGCGCGATCGCCTGCCATCACCTGGCCGGCAAGCTGGATCCTTTCCAGGCTTTCCTGACCGGGCTGATGAAAAACGTCGGCCTGATCATCGCGTTCCGCTTGCTGGACCAGGTCTGTGAAGAACCAAGGTTCAGGTACTCGCGCAGTTTTGCGCTGGCTTTCACGTCCGCCGCCGCGACCTTGTCCTACCGTGTCGCGCAGCGCTGGGGCTTCCCGCCGGAAGTCGTGCAGGCGCTGCAACAGCAGGCCGGCGGCAGCAAGGCGCCGAACTGGACGCCGCTGGGACATCTATTGCACACCGCCGACCTGCTGAGCAAGATGCGGGTGCTGGTCAACCGCAACCAGCTGAAATCCGGCGACGAAAGACTGATGGTGGGCCTGAATCCGCAGGCTATCGCCTGTTTCAACAGCCTCAATGAAATCAATCTGTATGAGCAGGGCGGATCGGGCAAGACGCTGCTAACGGAATGAGTTTCCATTTGGTAGCACGCCTTCAAACCAATTAATACAATATTAAAATGAGATTCGAATGAGGTTCAAGGGTAGACGGAATGGGACTCAACAATAGACAAAGCCAGTGCTGTTGCCAACACTGGCTTTTTATTTTATCGCATCGCACTATTTGTTTGATGCTTTACTGGTCAAATCTGAGTGCGTTTCAACAGTTGGGAGTTTATCTTGAAAAACACATTTAGTAGTGTCGCATTATCCTTCGCGTTTTTGTCGCTCCCGCAAGTTGTATTTGCAGTGAACGATCCTATTTTCCCAGAGATCAACTCAGGTGAAACGAAGATAACTCATCTTCCTGCAATCGGGATTGACGCTGTCTCTGAGCTTGGTGACACGATGATCTCCACCTATTTCACGTCTAAGAATTATCAATTGAAAATTCAGGATGACGTTCGCTGCAAAGCACCCGGAGCTCCGGGTGAATGGTTTTTCTACAAAGGAAACAGAGTTGTATTTGAAAAACAATCGAAGTATGGCGCGCAATACAAAATGTTTGGCGCAAAATTCAAAATGTTTGGGGCGTTAGTCGATGCAGATGTGGCAAAGATTTTAATCTCTGCTGATGATCCGAGAAATCCGAAAATTATGCTTGATCAAACTTTTTCAACTGAGATTTTTGTGTGTGAAAATTTAACTGTTGGTGTGGAAGAAGTTAATACAGTAGGGTTTGATGAACTTAAGAGAGAGCTTATTTATACAGGGGTTTCAAAAAATGTCATATCAATCACGTACAGGGAATTTAAACGTGACATGGCACGCCCAGCATTTACTCAAGATTTGAAATTTGATTTGGGCGAGGGCGATTTAATTGGATTTAAAGGCTCTCGCTTTAAAGTGATTAGCGCAAATAATATCGAGATTAAGTACCAAGTTGTCAAGCCGCTAGATTAGCAAGACACGCAGCACCAGAAAGGCGAATGAATATCTCTTAAAATATTGATTATTCGTCGATTTCACTGAGGGGTGGCTCGGACAGTTTAGACAGCAAAGCCGCGGTCGTTAAGTGTTAAACTGCAATGCAGTGTTATCCACGGCGCCGCTCGCTGCCCATGTGTAGGGCACGAGCGTGCGGCGCGGCTTTGCCGCCCTTGCCCCTGCTCCGAGGCGTTTCTAGAAAATTGATGCCTCATGGGAATCCACCCAGATACCCATTGAAAAATCACAGTGAAATTGACGAAGAACCATTTATTTAGGGCTGCTACGTAACAGGAAGTAATAAATCCTAAGCCCAGGCGTTATACGAGCCGAATGCCCACACATAGCCTTCCGGATCGCGGCAACAATAGCCGCGTCCGCCATACGGCTTGTCTTCCAGCGCGATCAGTATCTCGGCGCCATGTTTTACCGCATTGACATAGTGCGCATCCACTTCCTGCACATAGACGATGATTTCACCGGTGGCTGCGCCACCGGCGTCGCGCGGCGAGCGGCACATGTCTGGAAAGGGGTAGCCTTCGGCCGAAGACAGCATCACGCCGCCATTGCCGAACACTAGGTGGGCATGGGTGACCAGGCCGTCTTCGCCGGCCACCACCAGCCTGGCTTCGAAACCGAATACCCGGCACAGCCATTCAATGGCAGCCTTGGCTTCGTGATACAACAAACCGGGAGTAACGCTGGGAGGGCCGGAATTCATTGCAATCTCTCCTTGAACATAGGGCTTCCTATAGTATAGGCAGGAATATCCTAAGCGTCAGCAATGCCGCTGCCACGCCCAAAGAGAGAAAGAGGGGGAAACGGCCGGGCGGACTACCAGGCCTTAGCCCCTGGCTACGCTCTGGCTATTCTTGGCGACAACCTTCTCCGCCGCACTCTGGATATGGCCCTTCAACTCGACATCGTTGATACCATTCGCCAATTCCTTCACGGCCAGGCCGATCAGTAGTTGGTTCACCGGCATCCTGCCCCATTCGGGGTCTTCCCAGTGGCCGTGAGAGTAGAACTCATTTCATAAATATCAGTAAGATGCATTTGCCCCCTGGATCGGGATTCCGGCCATTTGGGATACCCAGTACGGGGGCAAACCCTTCGGGAACGGCCTATTTGGGCGCATCGCGTTGTTGCGACGCTAGCAAAGGGAACCACCCTTTGTGTGGGGCGAGGAACACCCGCTTGCAAGCGGGTGCCGTTGCGCAGGCAGATAGCTTTGCTATCTGAAATCCCTGTTTCACCGCCTAGCGCTGCATCCCAACTAGACTCGTTTGCACTCACCACTATTTATGAAATGAGTTCTAGTTGGTGATATGCAGGATGAAATCCCTTGCCGCTTTCGATAACATGGCATGCTCCTCAAAATACATTGCGGGTTGCGTTTGCTGGACGTCCTGCCGCAGCAACCCGGCGCGGCAGAAAAGAAGCTGACCTGGAGAGTCGCACAGGCTGCACGGAAAAAGATGTGGAGTCGGAAGACGATGGAAAACATTTCCGGGCATGCGGGCGCGCAGCCGGTACCGCCAGAAATTAACAATTAGATATTATTCTTTTGTTAATCAAAGATAGGCGACAAACCGTGGAATGTCAAAATTTTATGATGAAATTGCTATTGAGAATAGTTGCCGGTGCGGGCTGAAAGCCAAGCTGGCGTATATGCCCTATATGTGATCAGCGGCTGTGCGCCGCGGCAAACACTGCATGAAATGCGTTTGCCGGCAATCAAACAAAGTGCAGGAAATCTTGCTGATAAAACCGGTATTGCGAAGTTACGGATATTACAGATTACAGATGCGGTCATGCTCTCCCAGGCATCTGCCTGCAGGACTGCATCAAGCTGCAGGCTGGACTTTATGCGCTGCGCTGGCCTGGATATGCATGTCTTCTTGCAGCATCGCCAGTTTTTGTTCCGCTGTCAGGCGCTTGGCGGCGATCACGACTGTCTGTGCGCTGGCATTCGCGGTATCGAAAGCGATTTTTTCATCGGTTGTCATGCGCTTGGCAGTGATGGTGACGGTTTGCACGGCACTGGCGGCGACTTGCTGCTGCGCTGCGCTCTGGAAAGCGCAACCGCTGGCGAATACAGCTGCAAGCAATGCTGTTGCGACGATGACGCTGGATTTGAAGGTGTTTGCTGTTTTCATTTTGTTTTCCTCTATCGCTTGTTGGTCTGGGGTTGTGTGTTCGGCTTATTTCTAAACTGCTTGTCGTTTGCCGATGTATGCACTGTAGACAAAGCCCTGCCGGCATGCGAGCGGCTTGCGACGAAATGCATAAACGCGGGATCAAACGACAAAAAATGTGGACTGGAATAAATTGGCTGCATGACAAACCCGGGCCCGCAAAGCCGGTTTGACGCTGGAATCCGGGAGCATCAGCGTACAATACGGCTTTACGCTGCCAGCCCTCCCGCACCATGACCATCCTGCTGTCCACCCTGAACGCCCGCTACGCCCATGCTTCGCTGGGTTTGCGTTATCTGCTTGCTAATATGGGGGATTTGCAGCCGGAAACCCTCCTGCAGGAATTCGTAATCGGCGCCAAGACCACCGATATGGTCGAAAAACTGCTGTCGCACCAGGTTGCCGGCGAAAAACTGATAGTCGGTTTCGGCGTGTATATCTGGAATATAGAAGAGACCACCAAGCTGGTGGCGGTGCTGAAACAGGTGGCGCCGCAAGTCGTCATCGTGCTGGGCGGGCCGGAAGTCTCCTACGAAACCCAGGAGCAGCAGATCGTCAAGCTGGCCGATTATGTGATCACCGGCTGGGGCGACGTCAGTTTTCCCGAGCTTTGCCGGCAGATATTGCACGGCCCCCAGCCACTGATGAAAATCCACGCCGGGGTACAGCCGCCGATGGCGCAGATCAAGCTGCCTTACGATTTGTACACAGACGACGATATCAAGAACCGCACGCTGTATGTGGAAGCCTCGCGCGGCTGTCCGTTCAAGTGCGAGTTCTGCCTGTCGGCGCTGGACAAGACCGCCTGGCCTTTCGATATCGACCTGTTCCTGGCCGAGATGGAGGGCCTGCATGCGCGCGGCGCCAGGCTGTTCAAGTTCGTCGACCGCACCTTCAACCTGAATATCAAGACCAGCCTGAAGATCATGCAATTCTTCCTGGACAAGCTGGCAGCCAATCCGGAAGATCCGGTGTTCGCCCATTTCGAAGTCGTGCCCGACCATTTGCCGGATGCGCTGAAAGAGGGCATACAGAAATTCCCGCCCGGCACGCTGCAGTTCGAGCTCGGCATACAGAGCTTCAATCCCGAAGTGCAGGCCTTGATCAGCCGCAAGCAGAATAACGACAAGGCGGCTGAAAACATACGCTGGCTGTGCGAACACTCGGCAGCGCACCTGCACGTGGACCTGATCGCCGGCCTGCCGGGCGAGACGGTAGACAGCTTTGCGCTCGGCTTTAACCGGCTGTACGCGCTGAAACCGCATGAGATACAGTTCGGCATCCTGAAGCGCCTGCGCGGCACGCCCATCATCCGCCACACGCAAGAACACGGCCTGGTGTTCGACCCGCATCCCCCGTATACGATACTGGCCAACAAGCAGATAGATTTTGCGACGATGCAGCGGCTGGTGCGCTTTGCCCGCTACTGGGACCTGGTCGCCAACTCGGGACGCTTCGCGCATACGCTGCCGGTGATCCTCGGCGATACACCGTTTGAACATTTCATGGCGCTGTCCGACTGGCTATATGCGAGGACCGACGCCACCCACAGGATCGCGCTGGAGCGGCTGGCGGCGCTGGTGGCGGAATGGCTGTCCACCTGCAGAGGTATGGACCTGGAGCAGGTGAAGTCCATGCTGAAGACCGACTATGCGGGACAGGCTATCCACCAGCACGGCCCCGACAAGTCGGCCGGCAAGGGCAGCGAGCAAGGCCGCACCGCAACTACGGCGACATCAACACCGTCGCGGCAGGCGAGGCATCTGGCAGCCTAGTCGAGCTATTTCTTTGGAAACAGTATCCTGTCGAATTCGCCGGATTTCCGGCCATTGACGATCACCTGGTTCAGCCTGGTTATCAAGCCGTCGTCCTTGGCCGGGGCAATCGCAAAATGCAGTTCGTCCACCAGCAGCGGCTTGCGCTGAACACTGACGCTGGCGGCGGACAACATCGGCAGATCGCGTATCTGTTCATGCAGCATGCGGTTCAGCCGGCCTTCCACTTCTTCCGCCAGCGGATGACGGTCGCCGATCAGCATCACATCCATGCGGCCGCTGAGCAATTTTTTCAGGCGCACCGCGTCCGAACTGACGTCTTCCTCTACCCGGAATAGCCTGTTTCTCTGGCTGTCGAATTCGTCGCCATAGCTGGCGCCGCGCACTACGCCTACGGTCTTGCCCCGCAGGTCGCTCATCGCAGTAAACCGGAAGCCGCTGTCGCTACGCGTCACCAGCCACACATAGTTGGCGTACACGGGCTCGGAAAAGCGAAACATTCGCAACCGCTCGCTGGTCTTGCTGAGGCCAAACACCAAGCCTTCGCCGGCCCTGGCATTGGAGATCACACGATTCCATGGATAGCGGCGTATGTCGAAACTGATGTCCAGTTCGCGCTCTATATAGGCCAGCAAATTGCGCACTTCTTGCTGGATAGGCAGCAATTCACCGTTCTCGCCGCGCGCTTCCCTGATCAGCAAGGGTACGCTGGCAACCGCCGCAATGGCGGAGCAAGACAGGCAAACAGAGACCAGTAGCGTGCAGCCCAGGACAGGGAAGAGCAGTGCGCGCCGCCATTTGTTTGCTGGGAAAATAGGCATCGCGCCACGCTTTCATTTTTGCTCTTGCCAGACCCGCAGCAGGCTCTGCGCGTTCGGTTGCAATTCTTGCGCCGCTATTTCTTTTTTCCGGTGGAAAATCATCAGCGCATACACGCTCGCGAGGATATTGACCTCGGGCGATAGCGCGCATTCGTCGCCGGTCGCGGGACGTTGCTGGCGCCAGAAATTGATGGCAGCTTCCAGTTCCGGGAGTGTGATATTCATTGCATCATTCTACATCCATTCTGCAATTGCTTTTGTGATCGGGGTTGGTAGAGAAAGGTATCGCGAAAATTAAAAGCAATATCCACGAAAAACACGAAAAAACCACCTGGATATGATGTTTATCAGGGTAATCCTAAAAAAAGGATTTTCGTGATTTTCGTGGACACAGGTCTTTCAGCCGAACTTGTCCAGCAAGGCTGCCAGCCGCTGTACCTTTTCGGCCTGGCCCTCGCCGCCGCCTTCGGTATGCGTGACGATGGCGCTGGTCAGCAGCGTGACAAAAGAACGGTCCAGCGCCTTGCGCGCGGCGGACATCTGCTGGGCGATTGCTTCGCAGTCGGCCGGCTCGGCGGCCTTGGCGATCAGCTTTTGCACGCCACGCAACTGGCCCTCCACCCGGGCCAGCCTGTGCAACAAATCCTTTTTCTGCTGTTCGCTGAGCGCGCTGCCCTGCACGATATTGATGGGTGGGCTGTCTGCCATGGTTCTGCCTGCCGGTGATTTATACTCTATGGAGTATCGTAGCATTAATTGATGGCGCCGATACACGGCATTCATTGCTTGCGGACCGGCGCCGGGCCTATTGTTCCTGGCTCAGCGCCTTCATCAATTCGCCGGTTTTTTTGCCTCTCAGTATCACCGCATTGATTTTCGCTATGATGCCGTCGTCATTTTGCGCGCGTATCGCAAAGTGGATACTGTCCGTCAGCAGCGGTTTGCGCAACACCCGAAAAGTGACGCCGTGCGGCATCCTGATTTCCGGCATCTGTTGCGCTACCCGCTGGTTCAGCATCGCTTCCACCTGCGCGGGATCAGCGTTGCGGTTCTGGAACACGATGGCGTCCATCCTGTTGCTGAGCAGCTTGTTGAGGCGGTTCTGCAAGCCGTAGGCATCTTCCTCGGCAGTGAACAGGATATTCTTCTGGCGGTCGAACTCATCGCCGAAACTGGAGCCGCGGCTCACGCCCAGCGACTTGCCTTTCAGGTCTTGCATCGATGAAAAGGGAAAGGTGGTATCGCTCCTGGTCACCAGCCATACATAATTGACATACACCGGTTCGGAGAAACGCAGGGTCTGCAGGCGCTCGCTGTTCTTGGACAAGCCAAAGGCCAGGCCCTCGCCATTGTTCAGGTTTTGCAATAGCCGCTTCCAAGGATAGCGGCGCACTTCAAAACCGACGTCCAGCCCGCGCTCGACAAATTCCACCGTGTTGCGCAGAGCCGGCTGCGGTGAAATGCCCGTCCCGGCAGCGTCGCCGGAGGCGAGCATCAATACGATATCCGGTTTTTCCGCCTGCGCCAGGCAGGGCATTAGCAGACCCAGCGTCAGCAGCAGTGTCAGACGCAATCGCCCCCCGGCCCGGCCAAGCCGGCTTGGCTTGCTCGGGAAAACAGGGCTGAAGCCCGTTTTTGGTCTGTGTGCGCGTATCGGGTGCATCCGGCCTTGCGGCATCCCATGTTTAGTCGACAGGGAAAGAGATTACCACCCTTAAACATTGCCCTGCAACAACATTGCTTAGGGTTATCTGTCCATTATGCAACAACGCAATGTCGCGCACTATGCTCAACCCCAGGCCGGCGCCGCCGGGATTGCTTTCCACTGCGGCGCCGGCGCGGTAGAACGGCGCAAATACGCGCTCCTGTTCGGCAACGGGTATTCCCGGCCCACTGTCTTCTATTTCCAGCACCGCTTCGGCAGGCAAGCGCTCCGCTACCGCTTTCAGCCGGGCCCGGACCACGATATGCCCGTGCGGCGGGGTGTAGCGGATCGCATTGTCCAGCAGGTTGCTGAGCATTTCATGCAGCAGCAAAGCATGCCCCAGCACCATCACTTCCTGCTCCGCTTCCAATGCCAGGTCCAGCCGTTTTTTTACCGCCGGCAACGCCAGTTCGGTGCATACCTGGCGCGCGATATCGCGCAAGGATACCTTGGCCATCGCACCTTCGGCGGCGCCATGGCCGGTGCGGGCCAGCGTCAGCAGCCGGTTGGCCAGATGCACGGTGGAGTCGGTAGTCGCGGCAATGCTTTGCACGATCTGCCGCATCGCCTCGGTATCGTTTTCGCGCAGCGCCAGTTCGGCCTGGGTCTTCAATACCGTCAGCGGGGTGCGCAACTGGTGCGAAGCGTCGGCGATGAAACGTTTCTGCCCGCTGATCAGGGTCTGCAACCGCGCCATATAGCCGTTCATCGCAATGATCAGCGGCCGGATTTCCTTGTGCACCAGTGCCGGATCGAAATCCGACAAGTCGGTGGGTTCGCGGGTTTCCACATTGGATTTCAATTGCATCAGCGGATGCAGCACGAAGCGCACCGCCACCCACACCATTAGCGCCACTGCCAGCACCAGCGCCGCCTGGCGCAGCAGGGTATCGATCAGGATGGTGCGCGACAGTCCGCGCCTGGCATCCATCGTTTCGCCAACCTCGATCAGCGCGATGCCGCGCATCCTGTCGTCGTAGACCGGCTGATGCAGCGCGGCGATCCTGACTTCCTGGCCCAGGTAGTCGGCACGGAAAAAATGCACCAGCGCCGGATAGATCTCCGAGCGCGGCACATTGCTAGGCAAGGTAGGCAGGTCTTCATAGCCCGACACGAATTCGCCGTTGACGCCGGTCACCTTGTAATACAGCCGGCCCAGCGTATCGGTCTCGAAGCTGTCCAGCGCGACATAGGGGACATTGGCCACCAGCTTGCCGTCGACGATGTCGACCCGCTCCGACAGCGCGCGCGCCGACGCCAGCAGCGAACGGTCATAGGCCAGGTCGGCCGCATCCAGTGCATTGCGATACACCGAATAGGCGTTCAGCGCCACCAGCAATACCAGCGGAATCAGCAGCCAGCGCAGGAACTGGCCGCGCAGGCTGCCGACAGGGTCGGCGGATTGCCACAGTTTCATGGCTTCCTATTGCACCCGGTGCTATATTTTTTCATTGGTTTTCATGGCTTTCATGCGCCGCGCGCTTCCAGCAGATAGCCTATGCCGCGCAAGGTGGTGATCGCGACGCTGCCGGCGCTGACGCTTTCCAGTTTCTTGCGCAGGCGGTGGATATAGATTTCTATCGCATCCAGGTTGGCGTCGTCGTCCAGCGCAAAAACTTCGTCAAACAATTTTTCCTTGGGCACGGCCTGTCCGCGCCGTATGATCAACGCCTCCAGCACCGCATATTCGCGCGGCGTCAGCGACAATGGCACATCGCTGTAGGAAAACAGCCGCGACACCGTATCGAAGGCCAGCGCACCGCAAGTCAGGGTCACCGCCTCATTGCCCTGCGATCGGCGCAGCAAGGCCTTGACCCTGGCTTCCAGCTCGGCCAGTTCAAACGGTTTGGCCAGATAGTCATCGGCGCCCAGATTCAGACCCTGCACCCTCTCGTTCAGGCCGCCGCGCGCGGTCAGTATCAGCACCGGCATCTTGCTGCCGCGCGCGCGCATGCGCTTCAGCACGTCCAGCCCGTCCATCTTCGGCAAGGTCAGGTCCAAGATCACCAACGCATATTCCTGCGTGTGCAGCAGCGCATCGGCATCGGCGCCGTTCATCGCGCATTCCACCGTCAAACGGGCATCCTGCAGCGCCTTGGTCAGCCACCGCGACAGTTCTATATGGTCTTCGACCAGCAATATGCGCATCTTGATATAGTTTTATGGACGCTATTGCATCCACGGCAAGCGCCGCCTGGATGAAATGAGCCCTGGTTAATTGTCTCCACTTTTTTTATCATACCCACATTCCCGCCTTTTGCAAAAATACGCACACCCGCTGCGGTTCCGGCCATACTCATATTGCAACGCACAAAAAAAGTAATTGGGCAAAGACTGCGCCTGAAAGCTAACTGAAAGTAAATTGGGAATAGCATCCCTGTCACTTTGAAAGATTCCCTTCGCATGATGCCCTCTAAGCCAATAAACGTACTCTTCAGCCTGGCGGCCGCAGTTGCCGCTGCGATGGCGGGCGGCGTCCATGCAGCGGCCGGAGCCGGCGCCGTCGATACCGCGGCAGCGGCTGGCCCGGTCTGCCTGGCGCCGGCCAAACCGGGCGGCGGCATGGACCAGACCTGCAAGCTGATCCAGCAGGCCTTGGGCGAGCACGAAGTACATATCAGCTATTTGCCGGGCGGCATAGGCGCAGTCGCGTGGAATTCGATCATTACGCGGCGCCGGGCTGAAAAAAATACGCTGGTCGCCTATTCCGGCGGCTCCCTGCTGAATCTGGCCGAGGGCAAGTTCGGCAAATCCGGCGCCGGCGACGTGCGCTGGGTGGCCGGCATAGGCACCGACTACGGCATGATCGCAGTACGCAGCGACTCACCCTACAAGAACCTGCGCGAACTGATGCAGGCGATCAAGGACAAGCCGTCCAATGTGACCATAGGCGCCGGCGGCACCGTCGGCAGCCAGGACTGGCTGAAGATGTCGCTGATCGCCAGGCGCGCCGACCTCGACCCCAAGAGCATGCGCATCGTCGCGCTGGAAGGCGGCGGCGAATCCTTTACCGCCTTGCTGGCCGGTTATGTGCAGGCGATTTCGGGCGATGCGTCGGAAGCCAGCCTGCACATCCAGGACGGCAAGATCAGGGTGCTGGCGGTATTGTCCGATGCCCGCCTGCCCGGCCTGCTGGCCAATGTGCCGACCGCGCGCGAACAGGGCTACGACGTCAGCTGGCCGATTATCCGCGGCGTGTATGTCGGGCCGCAAGTCAGCGACGACGATTACCGCCGTTGGGTGGCCAGGTTCGACCAGGCCATGGCCCGCCCGGATTTCGCCCAGATGCGCGCCGCGCACGGGCTGTACCCGTTTGCGATGACCGGCAAGGACCTGACCGCGTACATCAATAAAACCGTGCAGCAATACCGAATTCAGGCAAAAGAGTTCGGCCTGCTGCGCTGAATCTTACTTCATCCCGCTACAAAACCAGTTTGCAACACATATCAAAAACAGGAGACACAAGCAATGTTTAGAAGAACCGTCATCACCGCCGCCATCGCCGGCATCGCCCTGGGCGCCTCTTTCGGTGCGCCTTTGACTGCCCATGCGCAGGCTCCCGCCGGCTATCCGGCCGACTACGGCAAGATCGTCGACGGCGCTAAAAAAGAAGGCAAGCTGGTGATCTACAGCGCCACCGATACCAAGGCCGTGGAACCGCTGATCAAGGACTTCAAGACCATGTACCCGGATGTGCAGGTCGAATACAACGATATGAATTCCACCGAGGTCTATAACCGCTATATCTCCGAAACAGCGGCCGGCGGCAACAGCGCCGACCTGATGTGGTCGTCGGCGATGGACCTGCAGACCAAGCTGGTCTCCGACGGTTACGGCCTGCAATACCATTCGCCGGAAACCAGCGGCATCCCGCAATGGGCAGTATGGAACCAATCCGCCTACGGCACCACCTTTGAGCCGGCGGTGTTTGTCTACAACAAGCGCCTGGTGGCCGAAAATGAAGTGCCGAAGACGCATGCCGAATTCGCCAAGCTGATCACGACCAAGCTGGACAAGTTCAAGAACAAGGTGACTTCCTACGACATCGAAAAATCCGGCGTCGGCTTCATGTTCATTACGCAGGACAGCCGCGAGAACAAGGAATTCTGGGAACTGGCCAAGGCTTTCGGCGCGGCCAGCCTGCGCGTGCAGTCGTCTACCGGCACCATGCTGGAACGCATCTCTTCCGGCGAAAACCTGCTGGGCTACAATATCCTCGGCTCCTATGCACTGGTACGCGCGGCCAAGGATCCATCCATAGGCGTCGTGCTGCCCAAGGATTACACGCTGGTACTGTCGCGCGTGATGTTCATCAGCAAGGGCGCCAAACATCCGAATGCCGCCAAACTGTGGCTGGACTATACGCTGTCCAAGCGCGGCCAGACGATGATTGCGAATGAAGCCAAACTGTATGCGATCCGCGCCGACGTCAAGGGCGAAACCACGTCGTCCGACCTGGCCAAGCAAATCGGCACCGGCCTGAAGCCGCTACCGGTCAATCCCATGCTGCTGCAATACCTGGACCAGGGCAAGCGCCTGGCTTTCCTGAAGCAATGGAAAGATACCGCGGGTAAGAAGTAGCAGTCTGATTTTACAGGGTGGGCCCCCGGGGCCCAGGCGCTTACGGCGTCAACTGAAGCCCTTCGGATTGCCCCCAGCGTGGGCACTTGTGCCCACGCTGCGAAATCCCGCGCCACCTCAAGCATGAAATAGTCAGAGTTGTCGACCAACTCAATATCCACAAGGCATCATCTATGCAAACCCTCAGCCTCCCTCCCCACAGCAAATGGTCGCGGATCAACTGGCCGCGCGGCGTTGTCGTCACGCTGGCCTTGCTGGCGATCTTTACGCCGCTTTCATTGATTTTTTTCCAGAGTTTCCTGTCAGCGCCGTTTTTTGCGCCGGTCAAGACGCTGGGCCTGGATTCCTACCGTTTCATCTTTGACGATCCGGATTTCCGCGACGCCTTCTGGAACGGGCTGATCCTGGCTTCCGGCCTGGCCGCGATCGCGGTGCCGCTGGGCGGCCTGCTGGCCTTCCTGATGGTGCGCACCGATTTACCGGGCCGCAGCTGGATAGAACCCATGCTGCTGGTGCCCATCTTCGTGTCGCCGATGGTAGTGGCCTTCGGCTATGTGGTAGCGATGGGGCCGGTCGGCTTTTACACACTGTGGATCAAGCAGCTGACCGGGGTGGAGCCTTGGAACATCTATTCCTTCTTCAGCATCGTCGTCATCGCCGGGCTGACCCATGTGCCGCATGTCTATCTGTATTCCTCCGCAGCGCTGAAGAGCCTGGGCTCGGACGTGGAAGAAGCCGCCAGGGTGGCCGGCGCATCGCCGTTCCAGGTCGCGCTGCATGTATCGCTGCCGATGATCATGCCGGCGCTGGCGTTTGCCGGCGTGCTGGTGTTTTTCCTCGGTTTTGAAGTGTTCGGCCTGGTGCTGGTGCTCGGCGATCCCGAGGGCCACCTGGTACTGGCGACCTACCTGTACAAGCTGACCAACAAGCTGGGCACGCCGTCCTACCACCTGATGGCGGCGGCGGCGGTATGCCTGGTGGCGGTGACGATGCCGCTGGTAATGATACAGCGCTGGCTGCTGAAGTCTGCCAACAAGTATGTATCGATCAAGGGCAAGGGCTCGCGCCAGAAGGCGCTGCCGCTGGGCAAATGGAAGTGGGTGGCCTTTGCACTGCTGGCGGCATGGCTGATCTTCACCATCGTGATTCCCCTGTCCGGCATCGTGCTGCGCGCCTTTGTGTCTTACTGGGGCGAAGGCGTACAACTGGCCGATGTGCTGACCCTGCAGCATTTCCGCGACATCCTGGAACAGCCTTCGCTGATGCGCGGCATCCTGAACACGGTGCTGATAGGCGTGATAGGCGGCGCGCTGGCGGTGATCTGCTACGCCGGCATTGCGCTGGCGATGCACCGCAAGCCGGATGGCATCACCCGCCTGCTGGACTATAGCGTGCTGGTGCCGCGCGCGATTCCCGGCTTGCTGGCCGGCCTGTCCTTCCTGTGGGTGTTCCTGTTCGTGCCGAGCTGGCTGGACGGGGCCTTGAAAGGCTTCGACAACCCGGCCGCACTGTGGCTGTCGGATAACCTGATCCCGCAATTGCGCGCGCTGCGCTCCACCATCTTTTCGGTCTGGATCGCCTATTCGGTCGTGTGGCTGGCCTATGGCCTGCGCCTGATCTCCACCGCCTTGCTGCAGGTAGGGCCGGAACTGGAAGAAGCGGCGCGCGCAGTCGGCGCCAACCGCGGCCAGGTCACCCGCGACGTCACGCTGCCCCTGGTCAAATACGGCTTGCTGGGCGCGTGGCTGATGGTGTTCCTGATTTTTGAGCGTGAATATTCCACCGGCGTGTATCTGCTGTCGCCGGGCACCGAAGTGATAGGGGCGCTGATCGTCTCCTTGTGGGCCGGCGGTTCGGTCGACCTGGTCGCCGCCTTGTCCTTCATCAACATCGCGCTGGTCGCGGTCGGCCTGGGCCTGGCATTGCGCTTCGGCGTCAAGCTGAGCCACTAGGCGACTTGGCAAGCAAACCCGCAGAACATTAGAAAAACACGAGAGATCATCATGTCCGAATTAAGCGTAAATAATCTGACCCTGGAATACGGCTCCGGCGCCACCGCCAATCCCATTTTGAAGGGCGTATCGATGGACCTGCAACGCGGCGAAGTAGTCGCGCTGCTGGGCCCTTCCGGCAGCGGCAAGACTACCTTGCTGCGCGCGGTAGCAGGCCTGGAAAGCCCGAAGACCGGCACCATCCACATCGGCGACAAGGCCTTTTTCGACGGCGCCAAAAAGCTGGAAGTACCGGCCGAACAACGTAACCTGGGCCTGGTATTCCAGTCCTATGCGCTGTGGCCGCACAAGACGGTGGCCGACAACGTCGGCTATGGGCTGAAACTGCGCAAGCTGAACTCCAGCGATATCGCGGACAAGGTCAAGGCCGTGCTGGCGCAACTGGGCTTGGGACACCTGGGGGAACGCTTCCCGCACCAGTTGTCGGGCGGCCAGCAGCAGCGCGTGGCCATCGCGCGCGCGCTGGTGTACAACCCGCCGGTGATACTGCTGGATGAACCCTTGTCCAACCTGGACGCCAAACTGCGCGAGGAAGCGCGCGCCTTCCTGCGCGAATTGATCGTGCGGCTGAACCTGTCGGCGCTGATGGTCACGCATGACCAGGGCGAGGCTATGGCGATTTCCGACCGCATCCTGTTGCTGAACAACGGTGTCATCGAGCAACAGGGCACGCCGCAAAGCATGTATGAAACCCCGAACACGCTGTTTACCGCGGAATTTATGGGCAGCAACAACAAGCTGCGCGGCAAGGTGCTGCAAAAGGACGGCGCCAGGGTCAAGCTGCAGGTGCAGGGCTATACGCTGGATGCGACGGTGCGCGGCGCCGGGGCCGGCATTCCGGACAGCGAAGTCACCGCGATCATCCGCCTGGAACAGGTGCGCGTTTCCGGCAGCCAGACCGGGAATGCGATCAAGCTGCCACTGACCACTTGCATGTACCTGGGCGACCGCTGGGAATGCCTGTTCGGCCTGGCCGGCAGCGACAGCGCCTTGCGCGCCTACTCTCCGTACAAGCTGGAGCAGGGTGAATACTGGCTGCAACTGGACGCAGACAAGCTGTGGGTGTATTGATCGCCTTCAGATAAAACCCGGACTGCGCCGGCCGGCTCCCCGCCGGCCGGTCTTATCTACAATCTGCAGCAAATAATTTCCATCAAACAATATTAACCATCTTCGCTCGGTGAAGATGTCATATCCAGCCTTTCCTGCCGCAGAAAACTGCAGCAAATTCCCTCTCATTGCCGCATAATGAATGCACGGCTTAGCCCAAGCATAAAAAAATATTCCAGCGAACAGCGTAGGAAAAAAAGGGGGAGAAAATGGGTCGTTTTGTGATCGTGGCCTACACGCCAAAACCGGGCCAGGACACGGCATTGCTGGCCGCCGTCGATAAACACCTGCAAGTCCTGCGTAACGAAAAACTGATCACGGACAGGCCCGGCTATGTGATGCGGGCCGCCGACGGCAGTATTGTCGAGGTCTTTGAATGGCGCTCGCAACAGGCGATACAGCAGGCCCATTCGAATCCGGCCGTGCAGGCTTTGTGGGCTGAATTCGCCGCGGCCTGCGACTATACGCCGCTGAGCAAACTCGCCGAAACGCAACAGATGTTCGCCGAGTTCGACGCGCTGCCTCCCTGACTTACCTGAACCCTCCCTGACCAGGGAAAGCCTTGCCATGTCCAGTTCGCCTTATTTGCAGCACCCCGCCGGCAGGAAAAAAATCCGCGTGAAGCTGGAGTTGCTGCGTTTCCTGGTTGTGGTCCTGGCCTATGTGGCTGCGGGCCGGCTGGGCCTGGCGATTCCCTACCTTAGTCCGAATGTGAGCCTGATCTGGCTGCCCACCGGCGTAGCAGTCGCCGCATTGATGCGCTGGGGCAAACGCTCGGCGCCGGCTATCTATCTTGCCGCATTCCTGCTCGAAATTTCCGCTGGCTACAGCCTGGCGGCGGCGGCCTGGCTGGGGATCGGCAACACCCTGGCGCCCTACCTGACCTGCACCATCTTGCGGCGCCAGCACTTCGACCGTTTTTTCTCGCGCCGCAAGGATGTGGTCTGGTTCAGCATGGCCGCGGTGGCCGGCATGACGCTGTCCGCCAGCGGCGGCGCGCTGACCCTGTGGCGGTTCGGCCTGACCGACAATATCGGCCAGGTGTGGCTGAGCTGGTGGGCCGGCGATACTGTTGGTGTACTGCTGGCGGCGCCGCTGCTGCTATCGCTGTCTTACCGCACCATCGCAGAATTCACGCAGAGGCGTGAAGAAATATTGATCTTTGCGCTGATTTTCATCGCAGCGAACTGGTTCATCTTCCTGTCGCCGCAGGCGCATTTCCGCCTGACTTTCATCGCGGTCACGGTGCTGGTCTGGCCGGCAATGCGCTTCGGCATCAGCGCCTCATCCGTCGCGGTACTGGCCTCGTCGGCGGTTGCCGCATGGGCGACGGCGACCGGCAGGGGGCCGTTCAACGGCGCCGATGCGCAGGCAAACCTGCTGATACTGTGGGGCTACATGACGACGCTGGTGATCGTCACGCTGACCATTACCGCATTGCAGACCGAGAGCAAAAAGGCCGCCGATGAATTGCGGGAAGCTTTTGAACGGGTCAGCAAGGTGGCGTCGCGCCTGCCCGGCCTGATCATGCAGTACCGCGTCAATCCGGACGGCAGCGCCAGCGTGCCCTATGCCAGCGACGCCATACGACAAATGTTTGAAACCCGGCCCGAAGAAGTACGGTACAACGCCTTCCCCTTGTTCGACAGGATAGACCAGGCCGATATAGCGAAGGCCAGGCCGCTGGTGCGCGATGCAAGCCGCTCGCTGACCTCATGGCAGAGCGAGTTCCGCCTGCGCAGGCTGGACGGCGAGGTGCGCTGGCTGTATATCGACGCGCTGCCGGAGCCGGAGCCCGACGGCGGCATGCTGTGGCATTGCTTCATCACCGACATTACCGAGCGCAAGCAGGCGCAACACGAGCTGCAGATCGCGGCCTACACCTTCGAATCGCAAGAGGGTATTTTCGTCACCGACGCCAACTGGGTCATCCTGCGCCTGAACCAGGCCTTGACCCGCATCAGCGGCTACGACAACGCCGATTTGCTGGGGAAAAAGCCGCCTATCTACCGCTCCAAGCAGCAGGACCAGGAATTTTTCGACCATATCGCCGACATCCTGAAAAAGGAGAAATTCTGGCAAGGAGAAATGTGGAGCAAACGCAAGAACGGCGAAGTCTATCCACAAATGATTACGCTGACCGCGATCACCAATGCCGAGGGCGAGGTCACCAACTATATATCCTCATTCACCGATATCAGCCGGCACAAGAGCTATGAGGAAGAAATCCGCAACCTGGCCTTCTACGACTCGCTGACGCAATTGCCGAACCGGCGTCTGCTGATGGACCGGCTGCAGCACCTGATCTCGCTCAGCAAGCGCAGCGAAAGCCACAGCGCCATCCTGTTCATCGACCTGGACAATTTCAAGACGCTCAACGATACCCGCGGCCACGACGCCGGTGACCTGCTGCTGGTGGAAACCGCCGCCAGGCTGCAAACCTGCGTGCGCGACAGCGATACCGTGGCACGGCTGGGCGGCGATGAGTTCGTGGTGGTGCTGGAAGAGCTCAGCATGCTGCGAGACGAGGCGGTCCAGCAGGCCGACATGATCGCCAACAAGATACGCATGCTGCTGTCCGAACCCTACCACATCATGGACTTTGAGCACCACGGCTCCAGCAGCATAGGCGTATGCCTGTTCCAGGGCGGCGAGGTGACCGTCAAGGACTTGTTCAAGCGCGCAGACACGGCGATGTACGAGGCCAAGACTTCCGGCCGCGACGCGGTGCGCTTCTTCGATCCGGCGATGCAGGCGGTGCTGGTAGTGCGCATGATGCTGGAATCCAACCTGAGGGTGGCTCTGGCGCAAAACCAGTTCAAGCTGTACTACCAGG
This sequence comes from Betaproteobacteria bacterium, assembly GCA_013287275.1. Taxonomy (GTDB): domain Bacteria; phylum Pseudomonadota; class Gammaproteobacteria; order Burkholderiales; family Burkholderiaceae_D; genus Undibacterium. Next base: position 20,124 of record JABDED010000006.1, on the reverse strand, counting down.
TACAGGTGAATGCGGACGGCGACTTGATAGGCGCGGAAGCGCTGCTGCGCTGGATACATCCGGACCGCGGCTTTATCCCACCGGCAGAATTTATCCCGCTGGCGGAAGAAACCGGGCTAATCGTGCCGATAGGTACATGGGTGCTGGAGACCGCCTGTGCGCAGCTGAAGAAATGGGAAGCGAGCGAAGATACGCGGCAGCTGACGCTGGCGGTCAACGTCAGCGCCAGGCAATTCCAGCAAATCGATTTTGTGGAAAAGCTGCGCGGCATGCTGCAGCGTAGCGCGGCCAACCCGGCCAGGCTGAAGATAGAACTGACCGAAAGCACCATCCTGGACAATGTGGATAGCACTACCGCCAAGATGCATGAATTGCGCGCGCTCGGCATCGCTTTTTCTATGGACGATTTCGGCACCGGTTACTCGTCTTTGGCCTACCTGCAGCGCCTGCCGCTGAACCAGCTGAAGATAGACCGCTCTTTCGTGCGCGACCTCAGCGATGACGAGAACGACGCCACCATCGTGCGCGCCATCATTTCACTGGGCGTCAACCTGGGCCTGAACGTGATTGCGGAAGGAGTGGAAACCCAGGCCCAGCGCAGCTTCCTGATAGAGCACAATTGCAGCGCCTTCCAGGGCTATCTGTTCAGCCAGCCCTTGCCGCTGGAAGCTTTCCAGGAAATGCTGCAGGCTTCCAGGGTCTTAAAGGCCAAGAGCGCGTAGGTCCGGCTTGCCGTCCCGCATAGGCGGGCACCAGAAGTAGCTGCCGGATACCGGTTTGGAAATCGTGAACAGCGCGTCGGTATGCTGGTCCTCGGCGCCGCTCATACGGCGCAGTTGCGCCTCAAACGCATGGAAGGATTTGCCGAAGGCGACAAAATGCAGGCCGGCGTTCAGCATGTCGGCCCAGGGCATGGAGCGGCGCAGCACGAAGGCTTCCGGATCAAAGCTTTCCTGCGCGGTGCGCTTCACGTGCGCCGATACCGGCGCATCGTCCAGCTCTTCATTATCGCTGCGGCGGCGGCCCATCATGTGGTCCTGGTCCGGCGACGCCATCGCTTCAAACTTGTCGAACTGGTGCTGCCACTGCTGGACTGCGGCAAAGCTGGCGCCATCCAGGCCGGCTCCCTGGCCTTGCACGAAAGCCGCTGCCACCGCATCTTCCCCTTTCGGATTTTCGGTACCGTCTTCATAGCCGGTCAGGTCGCGGCCTGTGCCGGCGCGGAAAGCTTCCGCCGTATGCTGCAGTTCGAAGGCCGGCAACAATGCGTGCAACAGGCGGCGGGTCTGGTGCACCAGCTCCGACCTTTCGCCTTCACGCAGCCAGCACCACAGCGCCGCCGGCGTCGCAGGCAGGCGGACTCGGCTGCCCTCTATGCCGGTAAAATCGCGCAAACCGGGCACCTGCGCCCCCAGCGCGGCCACCAGCGTATGGCCGAAGCCCAGTACGACTCTTTCACCATCCACCAGCGGCAGTAAATTTGCCAGTGCCGCGCGCAGTTCGCCGGCGGACTTCAGGCTAAAGCTCAGGTAGCGGCCATGCGCCGGGATGGCCTGCAAGATGCCGGGCTGGATGTTGAGGCTGGTGACAGCTGTGGATAAGTTTGACATGGGTGGTCCTGGTATTCTTTAAGGGTAGCTGGCTTGCTTAGCTGTTTTTGGAAGGCGGCAGCGGACGCACATAATAGATATCCCATTCGCTCTCCGAACTTTGCACAAAGCCGTGTTTTTGATAAAAGCGGTTGGCATCGCTGCCGCGCAGCGCGCCTACGTGCAACGGCAGGCCGGCCAGCTCGGCTTCCGCGATGACTTGCTGCAGCACGCGCGCGCCCAGTTGCCGGCCTTGCCAGTCCGGATGCAGGTACAGGTGGTCCAGCAATAGTCCCGCTACCGGCGCTTCAGGCAAGGGCTTCACCGCGACAAAGCCGATATCGGCGCCGTCGACGCTGATGATGCGGGTATAGGCGGGGTCGAAACCGGCGCGCAGGCGCTCGCGCGCGCGTTGCGGGTCAAACCGGCCCAGGCGTTCCAGGCTGGGCCGCATCGCCGCGATACGCAGCGCCAGCAATTGCTCAAAATCCTGTTCCGACGCTAGACGTAAACGGGGTAAGCCAGGCATGCCGGCTACTCCGGCCATGCCGCCAGCACGATGGCTTCGATATCGGTCGGATCGGCCGCTGCCTTCTGCGCATCTTTCCAATCCTTAGGATCCGGCTTGGCCTTGCCGGTGAATACCGGCGTATTCACCGCCATCTTGATACCGAACACCACGACCCCCTCGGACACACCGAACGGCCGCAATTTGCTGACTGCGTCGGTCACGGCAGCGTCATAGTATTCATGCAGCGCCGGCTGCATGTCCAGCCAGGCGGCAATTTTCTGGTCGGAGCGCACGGCCACCACCAGGTAACCGGAACTTTCCGGCATCTTGGCCTTTTTCAAGGCTTTCCAGACGGCAGACTGCATGCTGCGGGTAAACCGCGCGAACTCCTGGAAGTTCACCTGCTTTTCTTTCAATACCCCTTCCTCCTGGAAGAAGTAGATGTCGTCGAAACGGGTTTCAGCGGCGTGGCTGAACGACGCAAACAGCAACAACAGGCAAGAGATGAGCAGTTTCATGGGGCGCCAGTGAAAATTACGGATTGCTGATGAACACTCCGGCGGAGCGGTTTTTTTGTACATTGTCCCACGCGAATACCTGGCCGTTCATCGCCACATACACGCCCGGCGCCAGCAGTTGGGCGACGCCGGCGGCAAAGCCCAGGTTGAACAACGCGTCGGAATTCGCGATTTCATACGGTATCATCGCGCCGGTAAATACGATCACCTTGTCCAGCTTTGCTGCCCCCAGCACTTCCGCAGTTTCGCGCATGGTGTCGGTGCCGTGGATGATGATGATCGCCTTTTCTGCAGCCTGCTGGCAGGATTGCAGGATTTGCTGCCTGTCCACATCGGTCATGTCCAGCGAATCCATCAGCGGACGCACTTCCAACTCCACCGGCAAGGTAATGCGCGCGCGGCTCAGCACGGCAGGCAGGTGGCTGGCGCCGAAGCTCAGTTTGCCGGCCAGTTCATCATAGTGTTTATCAAAGGTGCCGCCAGTGGCGATAATGCGCAGGGTCATGGTAAGTATTCGTCTTTGCAGGTTGATGTTCAGTACATTGTAACTTGCGCACCGCATGGTGCAAAGTTGGAACGTGCTGCAGCAACGCCGAACGCACATATTAATATTTTGCCAAGCCCGAAAAAGCTGTTACTTTCTACCTTGGTTTACCCCCGGAATATGCATTACACTACAGCGGAAATTTCCAATTCCGTCCCGGCACTTCCATGAAACCCATCGCTCCCGGTACCGTCATCTTCCATCGCCATCGCGGTTATGGCGTGCTGACGGCTGTGAATTTGCTGACCGGCTGGGTGGCGGCGCGTTTCGGCAATGAATCGCGCACCTTGGACCTGAACTTGTCCACCGATGAAATCCAGCACGCCGACGGCGAAGCGATCCTGTTCCGGCGCGAACCGCCGGAGCGCATGCCGCATGCGCGGCTGATGGCGATGGTCAGGGAATTGCACCGCGCGGGTTACCAGAAGCTGTATCTGTACAGCTGGCCCAAGCCCTCCGGCCTGCACTGGCGCTGGCAGCTATTCACCGGGCCGCGCAACTGGATGCAGCGGCCGTGGCGCGAGGGCTGGTACGGCTCCGGCGCCGACTATAACTTCAATCCGGTGATGGGCTGGGGCGATGCGCCCGGCGCGTCCACGGAAGAACTGATACACGCGCTGGCAAAATTCGACCCGCACGGCCTGGCGCAGGCGCTGGGCCGCGACGAAGACCATACCGCGTGGTTCGACTGCGTTTGCGAGGCGCTGTTGCCGCATTATGCATACAGCCTGGGCAGCGACCACCAAAAACATCCTGAGCAGCCCTTGCCGCAACACCTGCCGGTGATCGCCGTCAGGCAGAGGCAGGCCGATTACGAAGGCCAGCCGCTAGCCTGGCCGCCGGGCTGGGAAAAGCTGTGGGGTCCGGCCAGTTTCGATGCGCATCGCCATTTGCCGCCTGTGGTCAGGCACGATGTGATACCTACTGCGTTTAATCTTCCGATTCCCTGATTCGCGGGAATTTTGCTGCGTTTTACCACCAGCATTTTCCGGCAAATACTACTAAAATGCCATAGAGCAATTCCATCCATGCGCACTGCCTGGCCATGCTAAACAGGGCCGACCAGGGCTGCCGCCTATCCTGAGGAGACATCATCTTGAAACTTTGCCGCCGGCCGCTGTGCGCGACTGTCCTGTTTTCCACACTGCTTGCCAGCTCCGTCGGCCATGCAGCGGGTAATTCAGCCAACAACCCGACCGACCCTGCGCTGGAAAAGAAAATCGCTGCCCGCAAACCCGAGATAGAAAAGATCGTCGCCGAAATTTCCGCCAGCCGGATAGAAGCGACGATCAACAAGCTGGTCAGCTTCCATACCCGCCATACGATGTCGGATACCCAGTCGGAGACGACCGGCATAGGCGCGGCCAGGCGCTGGATCAAAGGCGAGCTGGAACGCTGCGGCGCCGGCAAGCTGGACGTACAGTTCGACAGCCACATCCACCCGGTTGACAGGCGCATCAGCCAGCCGACCGAAATCGTGAATGTGGTGGCGACGCTGAAAGGCGATACCGCCGGCGACCGCTACTATGTGGTCAGCGGCCACTATGATTCGCGCGTGACCGACATCATGAATGCCACCTCGTTCGCGCCTGGCGCCAACGACGACGCCTCCGGCACCGCGGCAGTGATGGAAATGGCTTGCGTGATGGCCAGATACAAGTTCGACGCCAATATCGTGTTCATGGCGGTCGCCGCGGAAGAGCAGGGCCTGTACGGCTCCGGCCACTTTGCGCAGCAAGCCAGGGAAAAGAACCTGAACATCGCCGGCATGTTCACCAATGACATCATAGGCAGCTCGCGCTCCGACAGCGGCCATGTGGATAACAAGCAGGTGCGCCTGTTTGCCGAAGGCGTGCCCGCACGCAAGGAAATGCCGGACAACATCCGCACGCTGATCGCCACCGGCGGCGAAAATGATTCGCTGTCCCGCCAGCTGGCACGCCACGTCAAGGAACAGGGTGAACGCTACGTACCCGGCTTCAAGGTCAGCATCGTCAACCGCGCCGACCGCTACCTGCGCGGCGGCGACCACATGCCTTTCCTGGAACAGGGCTACGCGGCCTTGCGCTTTACCGAACCGGCAGAAGACTTCAACCACCAGCACCAGGATGTGCGCACGGAGAACGGCGTGAAGATAGGCGATCTGCCGGAATACGTCGATTTCAACTACACCGCGCAGGTGGCTCGCGTGAATGCGGCAGCGCTGGCCTCACTGGCACTGGCGCCGGCAGCGCCGAGCCAGGTGCAGGTGCGCACCGACAAGCTGGAGAACGACACCAGCCTGGTATGGGCAGCGAACCGCGAACCGGATCTGGCGGGCTACCGCATCGTCTGGCGCGACACCACCGCTGCCGAATGGCAGCACGCCTTGTATGTGGGCAATGTGACCGAGTACAAGATGAACTTATCCAAGGACAATGTGTTCTTCGGCGTGCAGGCTGTGGATAGGGATGGCAATGTCAGCGTGGCGACTTATCCGACACCTTTGCGCTAATCTCCGGCCTTGCCAGTAACGGTGTGATGGGACGACGCCCCATCACCCGGCATTTCCGAAAGCGGCCGCGTGAGCCGCGTGAGGACAGGGCGCCGACGATGAGGCCGACCGGGCGGCTTGGCCAGGTGTCGGCGAATACCGCGAAGGGAGCGAGGCCGAGGAGCGCTCCCCTGGCCAGGAGTTCACGACGGGAAATTCCCGCACGCACACGGATTGAAACTTAAGCTGCGACGGCGTCACATTCGATTGTCATCCGATCGGGCATGCTGCCTTCAAAAATATCGCCGCATATCATGCGCCGCACGACTGGAAGCGATTCAGCGAAAGCCATCGCACATTACTTTTCGCTTACGCTCAGTTCATGGTGAGACCACCGTCGACGATCAGGTTCTGACCGGCGAACATGCCTGCATCGGGTCCAGCCAGGAACAGCACTGCGCCAGCGATGTCGTCAGGCGCGATGTCGCGCTGTACGACGCGTTGGCGCTTTATGTCTTCGCTCTGCTGGCCACGCGCCGCGCCGCCGGCCAGGATGCCGTCGCTCTGCGTAAAGCCCGGCGACACTGTGTTTACGCGTACGCCGTACGGTCCGAGTTCGCGCGCCAGCGTGCGCGTCATCGCAACTACCGCGGCCTTGCTGGCCACGTAGTGTAGGAGGCCGGCAGTGCCCTTGGATGCGGCCGCGGACGCGATATTGATAATGTTGCCGTCGCCGGCTGGCTTCATATAGCGCGCCGCTGCGCGGCAGCAATACCATACGCCTTCTACATTGACGTTGAACACACGCTTCCATTCCTCGGGGTCGATTTCCTCGAACGATGTTTTGGCGAGCGAGGTGTAGATGCCGGCGTTGTTGACCAGCACCGACACTCCGCCGGTGCGTTCGGCCGCGAACGCCATCAATGCATCGACTTGACCGGCGTTGCTCACGTCCGCATCGAAGCCCAGCGCATCGTGGCCGAGCTTCTTCGCCGCGGCCTCGGAACCACGCAAGTCGGCAATCACCACGCGCCGACCCTGAGCCGCGAAACGCTCGGCAATTGCGTAGCCGATCCCTTGCGCCGCACCGGTCACCACCACTGCGCCGCTCTTAATTGTCTGCTCCATGTTCTACCTTTCGTGTACTCCTCCTGGCACCAACGGCTCAGGCTGGAGCGAGAAGTCTAGCACGGAGAAATGTGCTGACGGCGACTCGAAGTGCAACAAAGGAGACAGTGTGCCGCCGATTTTTTTAACCACGTTTCTCGCGGCGGATATCATTAAATTGCCAGCCGAAATCGCCTTGACGCCATAAGTCCTTGCCAGCTAGTTCGGTAGCAAAAATGCTCGTGAACGAGTCGCACTGAGTGGCATTTTCTTATTGGCACTATGGACAACATTGCGTCACTGCTGGTCACGATTCAAATCAAGATTTAAGAATGGATGCAGCGGAATCGATACCAAATTTGAGGAAGCCCACGTAATAACCACTTCCGTCCTCTAAGAGATGCAACATCATGACGCAACGCGGCATTGCCGGCAGATGCAGATGATCACAAGAAGTGCATCCTCCTCTCGATGCGGGAGGAAACGAAGGTGGCAATTAGCAATGCAATATTGCAAAACAAAAAGAAATCAAAATAATTACGACTTACACAGGAGAAAAATTGAAAACGCTTAACGCAACTATCCTATTGGGCTCAGTGATGGCATCCGCCGCCCTGCACGCGCAAACAAGCATTCAAATATACGGGATTGTCGACGCTGGGGTCGAATACGTAAATAAGGCACGAGTAAGCAGTACGAGCTCCGCTACCGGAAGCCTGGCTAAAGTAGACTCGGGAAACGCAGCGGCTTCGCGATTCGGATTTCGCGGCCAAGAAGACCTAGGAGACGGATTGGCGGCAATCTTCGGGCTTGAGAATGGCTTTTCAGCCGATACCGGCACTCTTGCCAATGGCGGACGCATTTTTGGGCGGCAAGCTTACGTTGGTCTAGCAGGATATCTTGGTTCGATCCAAGCGGGAAGAGAGACGACACCGGTATTTGATTTTGGCGCGATCTACGACCCCATGATTCCCGCACGCTATTCGGCGCTTGCGCTGGATGTCGCCTTCGCTAGTCGCGCCGACAATGCGATCAGATATGGAGGGAAGTTTGGAGATTTGAGTCTCAGTGCCCAATATAGCTTTGGCTTTGACAGCACTATCGTCAACGGGGGCGAAGTCCCAGGTGCATTCCAGGTCGGAAAGGAAATGTCTACGAACATAAACTATCAGTTTGGAAATGTATTAGCCGGCGTCATGTATGATCGCCGAAATGGCACGTCAATAGCCACCCAGCAGGATACGGTTGAGCGAATGGCACTGGGGATAGCCGCTGATTTTAAGCCAGTAAAGATATATGCGGCATTTCAGAGACGCAACATGCATACGTCAGCAGTTGGTACAAGGACGAATCTCTACTGGGTTGCAATGACCTATAACCCAAGTCCCGCAGTGACATTGCTCACTGCAGCATATTCCTTCGATCCTGCCGGCGCGTCAAACAGATCTGCAATGTACACGGTCCTTGGCAGCTATGCACTTTCCAAACGAACCGATATTTATTCACAGGTGGCGTTGATGCGAAATCAGGCACATGCCGCAATGGCGCTGGACGGGACCGTCAATCCTGGCGACAATCAGGCAGGTTTGACGTTCGGGATACGCCATCGGTTCTAATCACGCTGGCGCTGCAAGACGATTGCAGCGCCATTCTGTACTTTGACAGCAGGTGAAAATGGGACCGGTTACGGTTGCTGATTGGAAAAACCGATCGCGTGATCCTACTTCCAAGGACGACTTTGCGAGAATGGAATGCGCATCGATATTGCGGTCGGAATCGGCGGCAAACAAGATAGCACCCTTGGACCTGATCAGTCCTCGATTGCGTTCGCTCTTGAGTATGTATTTCACGCACATTGATTCAATTGTGGACCGAACCCCTCGGTCCAGACCTGGCTTAATCGAGAAGCTAAACCGCTTGCAGTGCGTACCGCATAGACGGTGCTGGAATTATCGATGCAGTAGGCGAGGCGTTCCGTCAACACGCATTGGACAACGCTCCATGGATAGACATTGTATTGCTTGCGTGGCAAGCTGCGACGCTTCCTGATACAATCAATTTCGCCGCTGGTGCTTGCCTCGGCATTCCGGCATTTACCGCATTTCAAGCAGTTCACTTACCGGAAAATATTTCTGGCAAGACTGTGCTGGAATTAGTGCCTCGTCCGCCGTCGGCGCTATGCCGCGCAGATTGCGGTTCTCGGGAGCGCGAAAATGAAGTTTCCGCTATGCTACACTATAGTTACATACCCTCATCGAGCATTTCCTGAAGTGCATCTGGCATAGCAGTTCTGTCATGGTTCGAAGTGACAGCTTGCTGGTCGCTACGCGATGCTCGCACCGCTCGGACGGGTGTCCGATGCACCGAGGAAATCGTAACCACGGGTCCTAACTGGCTCTGCTGATATGGAAAACACACTGATCCGGCTGACGATTTCGCAATCTGAGCTCTTTGCCAACTGGCCAGAGGCAGCTATCCTGCGGCTCGTCCAGGCGGCCGACGCAATTACGGTTGAAGAAAACACCGTTGTCCATCAGACGAGTGACGCGCCATCCTACCTATATTTGCTTGCGACAGGCTCGATGCATTTGATAAGGAAAATGCCATCCGGGCGCGACTTTACAGCTGGAATCCATCTCGCAGGGGAGTTCCACGGTATTGGACCAGTGATTACCCGGTCGCCCCACATCTATACGGCGGAATGTAGGGAGAAAACCGTACTCGTCCGTATCTCTGGCGAGCTGCTGCGTGAAATGCTTAGTCATGACGGGAGTCTTGCGTACTCATTGATGAGCGCCATGGTTAATCGACATCGCAGTGCGCTGAATAGATATGAAGGGGCTGCAGTCCTATCGACCCGTGCAAGAGTGGCAACTCTTCTCAACTCTATTTATACGAGAAGCGCTCGTAGTGGTCGCGTGCCTTCGATCAATCTGTCCCAGGAGGAAATTGCGTCGATGCTTGGCACGCGTCGCCAGGTTGTCAACAGAGTTTTACGGGAGATGGAATCAGAGGGCGCGGTACATGTTCTATATGGACGAATTGTAATCAGTGACATCGGTAAGCTTGAAAAGATGGCAGAGCATTTTGAATAGCGTACGTGTGCCACGAACACTAAATGTCGCTCTTGTATTGTCAAATTGGAGGAGAGGGACGGGGTTGCGTGGAAACGTATCGTTCTCCTCATTAATTAGCGTTGCCAACCGCTGCGTTGTCACGACGCCCCTGTAGCAGCGCGCCCAGTTCGGTCCCGTGTTCATCCACGGCACGTACGGTTCGCAGCGCCGGTCTACAAATATCTTATCCAGTTGCTATGTCGACCCCGACTTGGGCCGTGCCGCTTTCGCCTGACGGGCGAACCGCGCGCAGAACCGGTCGCACCCGCGGCATCACGATACGTTCATGACATCACGCTGCGTTCGAGCAGCATCCTCGATATCACACAGGACATGAGCCGATGATTCCTGCTGGAAAGCGCTAGTCATAATAGAGAGATTCCGTCTTTCTCTTCTGGTGACCTTACCTGACTTCCCCCCAATCTGACGGAACCCTTCAGGCGCTGCACGTACGATTCGGAGGCCTCGCTTTCATCCACGTGGCGATCATGAAAATCGTCTGCTGCATTATTTGCGGGCGGCAACTTCAACCGTCATCGTGCTGGCGCTTCTTAACGGAGCAAGCTAATGACAGCGGCCCGAAGTGCAACAAAAGAGACAGGCTCCCACCGATTTCTTATGACCACGGTTCTTGCAGCCGATATCATTAAATTGACAGCCGAAGTCGCCTCGACGTCATAAGTCCTTGCCAGATAAGTCGACGGGAAAAAACGCTCGTGAACGAGCCGCTGGCGCTTTTTCCGAAGGGCAAAGCGAAAAAAAACCTCTCGGGCGTCGTTGTGCTTTGATTTTATTTACCGTGTACGAGCAGGGAAGACCGGTAGCCGCAAAACCACTACTTGCGTTCTCCGCTCCAGTTGTCGAATGCAACAAACCGGACAAAGTATTGGATCGCGTGCTCGCCTTGTAGATTTGGAACATCCACAATGAAAGCGTCACAACCAAAGTAAAAAAGGCTCGAAATGCAAGAAAAGAGTTTTAGGCTTGGTCGATACCAAGTAGGCGATCAAATCCTGATCGGCCAAATAGAGGGCGATTGCATCAAGGTAGTTTGCGAGCGAGACGAGCTGAACCAGGCCTTGGAAGCTGGCGCACCTGCGACTCACGATGCAAGACAAATCGCGCTGTCGGATGCAGTCATGTTGCCGCCTGTCGATCCGCATGCCCGGATCTTTGCGGTCGCGGTTAACTACCACGCTCATGGAGCGGAAGCGAGTGCAAAGCCGCCGGAGAGGCCATTGGCGTTTTACAAGGCGCCGACAAATTTTGTTGGTCACGAAGGCGTGTTGAATCCGGATCGGACACTGACATCTCGCTTCGATTACGAGGGCGAAATTGCCGTGGTGATCGGTAAGCACTGCAAATCAGTATCGGCGGCGGACGCACTGGACTATGTCGTTGGCATTTGCGCGCTCAATGACGGCTCCGCTCGAGATCTCACGAGGGTTCCTGCCGGTCAGTCGTGGTGGCCAGACTGGACTGCCGCAAAGGGGTTGGACGAAGCCTCGGCACTGGGGCCGGCAATCACGTGCGGGGCGCAAGTCATAGACGCGGTGCGTAAGCGAAGCCTGAGCATCACGACGCGGCTGAACGGAGAGATAGTTCAGGACTGCAGCATGAAGGAAATGATTTTTTCGACAGAAGAAATCATCGCGACCCTATCCTCATACATGGTATTGCTACCGGGCGATATTATTGCCACCGGCACGCCAGCCGGTGTCGGCATCGCCCGCAATCGCTTCTTGATTAGTGGTGACGACTTGTCGGTCGAAGTAAGTGGACTTGATATTTTACGCGTAAAGGTAGCTTAACCATGAGTACATTACCAATCAAAATGCACGGCCAGTTGGCCGAAAAAATGATGCAGCTGTCAGCAACGTCCGCAGACACGCCGATGGGGCAACTCTTGCGACGGTTCTGGCACCCTATCGCGATTTCTGCAGATGTGGCGCCAGGGAAAGCGAAAAAAGTGCGCCTGCTGAGCGAAGACCTGACGCTGTACCGCAGCGAGAGTGGTAATGCCCATCTTGTTGCCGGGCGATGCGCTCACCGGCTGACCATGCTGCATACGGGCTGGATCGAGGGTGAAGAAATCCGCTGCATGTATCACGGCTGGAAATTCGACGGTGAAGGAAAATGTGTTGAGCGTCCAGCGGAACGGAATTGCCGCGAAACGAACATCCGAATCGCCGCTTATCCTGTTCATGAGTACAGCGGGCTCATATTCGCGTACATGGGCGAAGGCGAGCCGCCCGAATTTGATCTCCCGCGTAATGCAGCGTTCGAGCGCCCCGATGTCATGCTGTTTCAACGCAAGCAGATATGGCCTTGCAGCTGGCTGCAAAATGTTGAGAATTCGCTCGATGCTGCTCATGTGAGTTTCGCGCATGTGATGGGTCGGGTCGGTGAGTTCGGTAATGCCATTACCACCGAGGTCCCGGAACTGGCTTATCAGGAAACCGAAGCCGGCATATGCCAAACGGCAACCCGCCGTGCAAGCGCGCAAGTACGCGTGAGCGACTGGACGTTCCCTTCCGAGAACCATGTAACGATGCCTGGGATTAGTCCTGCAGATCCTTGGATCGAAGTCTCCAACTGGATGGTGCCGATCGACGATACCCACGTGATGCGAACCTCGCTCTACGCGGTGCCTCTGTCGACGCCTGAGTCGAACGAGCGCATCACGGCCTACTTCAAGGATGTCGGTGACTACAATGCCGCCGACTACCACGACGAATTGTTCGCTGGCGAGTACCCGGTTGATCCGTTGATTCGCTTGACCGCGGCACAGGACTATGTGGTTTTAGTCGGCCAGGGTGCTATCGCAGATCGCGTGAATGAGAAGCTGGGCTCCTCGGATTTAGGCATCGCAACCTTGCGCAGGATCCTCTGGCGCGAGCTTGATGCGATGCGTGCGGGCACGCCGACGAAAGCATGGCGGCGGCTGGAGCGGTCGTCCTTGCTATTCGTCAAAGGTGACATGGCCAGGTAAAAACGCTCTCCGCAGTAAAAGGATGAGGCCTCGGCTTGTCGCCGAGGCATGGTCTATACATTCGTCCTGGGCGTGTGGCCATGCCGGGACCATGGCGCACGATTGCTGGCTTCTGTTCATTTTGTATCGCCGATCTGCGATTTCTTCTACGCCCTTGATAGGCGTTGCTCAATGCGTCATGCGCAATCTTGCCCGCCTCGCTCCGTCCTATAGATAGTAAACCTCGATAGAGGGAGCGCCAGCAATCTCCTCCCTTTAGACCGGCGTGGGCGGCAACGTCCGACTGGTGACACTCCTTCATGAAGCGACGCTACAACTGTTTCGAGAATGAATTACCGCCCCCTCAGGCTCCCAATACGATATGCGCTAGTCAGGCTGGCGTGAATTGACATCATCGCGACAAAGGATGCATGCCGGCGCTCGCCGTGCGTCGGCCATAGCGAGACAATTATACGTACGAGGTGAGGAGTGATTGGTATCGCTCTGCGTTATCAAACCAAACCTCCTGAATCAGATTAATCCACGTAGACAGTATCGATTCCTGATGATTTGAGTGAAGTGTGAAACCCATGTCAGGCCGATATCCAACGTGATCGGTTAAAAATTAAAATTTGGAGATGGCGATGCGAACAATTAAAGCAAGGATACATGCGATTGAGTTTCTGGCAGAGGATATTCTCGGCATTGACCTGAGACCGATCGATGGTGAAGAGTGGCCTGCGGCGATTGCCGGATCTCACATTGATCTGCATCTTCCCGGTGGCATGGTACGCAGCTACTCGCTAGTAAATGCGCAAGGCGAGAAGCATCGCTACGTCATTGCAGTGAGCCGCGATGCCAATAGCCGAGGCGGGTCGAGATATCTGCATGAGGTGCTACGGGTCGGTGATGTCCTCACCATTTCAGAACCGCGCAACAGCTTCGCCCTGAAGGAATCCGCATCGCATTCTATCTTCATTGCCGGCGGCATTGGCATCACGCCGCTATGGAGCATGGCGCAACGCCTGTCGCAGATCGGCGCCCCCTGGACGATTTACTATTCTGCGCAGGCTCCGGAGCGGGCAGCGTACGTAGAGCGGCTTTCGTCACTTGCTTCTGACGCCGGTGGCACGATCCATCTCAATTTCGACGGTGGGCAAAGAGACAGAATGCTCAACCTTCAGAAAATTGTCGATTCCAGTCCGCCTGATGCAGATCTGTATTGCTGTGGACCGATCCCGATGCTGCGTGCTTTCGAAGCAGCCTGCGAAGGGCGTAATCCCGATACGGTGCATCGGGAATATTTTGCCGCGCCAGCATCAGCGCAGGCGGAGAAGGGCAGCGAAGAGGAATTCATTGTCGTTCTATCAAAATCCAACAAGACGGTGACGGTCGGGCCGACAACCACGATACTGGATGCGGTGCTTAATGCAGGCGTAGAGGTGGCTTATTCATGCATGGCCGGTATCTGCCGAGCATGCGAAACAAACGTGCTTGGCGGGCTCCCTGATCACCAGGATCTTGTACTTAGCGATAGTGAGCGCGACTCCGGGGCGACGATGATGATTTGTTGTTCACGGGCAAAAACTACGGAATTGATTCTCGATTTGTGAGCGCGCGATGCTAATCGAGTCACCAAACCGTAACAATCCGGACAATCAATCGCACTAGATGCTCGCAATGCTTGCGGGTGGTAGCGATACTAGTACCTGCAGACATAGGATAACGCCGAGCAGCGCGGTGATTTGACAGACGCGAGAGCTAGCGCACACAGAGACTGCATCCGAAGTCGGCGATTCGAACATAACTACGAAAGAAACCACGATGGACTCAACCTATCCGCGTATCGGACTGTATATCGACGGCGAATGGCTCTACGACCGCCCCGCCTATACCGAGGTCGTCAATCCGAGCAACGAGGCTCGCCTCGGTAGCGTACCTGGCGCGACGCCCGAGGATCTTGCGCGTGCGCTCTCCGCTGCGGAGCGTGGCTTCCTTATCTGGCGCAACACGCCGGCGCTGCAACGGGCGCAGTTGCTGCTGCGGGCTGGCGCGCTGGTGCGCGAGCGTGCAGAGGCGATCGCACAGATCCTCACGCTAGAGCAAGGCAAGCCGATTGCCGACGCGCGCAACGAAGTAGCGCGCGCCACCGCCTTTCTCGAATGGGATGCGGCGGAGGCGCAGCGCCTCTATGGCAGCATCGTTCCGGCCGGGCCACAGATGCAGCAGATGATCCTTCGGTTGCCGGTCGGTCCGGTGGCCGCCTTCACTCCGTGGAACGTTCCGATCGGTTCCCCTGCGCGCAAGATCAGCGGCGCGCTCGCCGCGGGCTGTTCGGTGGTCATCAAAGCCGCCGAGGAAACCCCGGGTACCGCATGCGCCTTCGTGCAATGCTTTATCGATGCAGGCCTGCCGCCCGGCGTGCTCAATCTGGTGTTCGGCAATCCTTCCCTGATTTCCTCGACGCTGATCGCCTCGCCGGTTATCCGCATGGTGACCTTCACCGGTTCGGTGGGGGTCGGCAAGCACTTGACCCAGCTCGCTGCAGCGGCCATGAAGCCGGTGCTGATGGAACTGGGCGGCCATGCGCCGGTTCTGATCGGCGCCGACGTCGACGCCGCGGCGCTGGGCAGACTTGCAGGCAGTGCCAAGATGCGCCTAGCGGGCCAGTTCTGCGCCTCGCCGACGCGCTTCATCGTTCACCAGAAATCCTACGCCGCCTTCGTCAATGCATTCGCCCAGACCGCCAGCGAAGTACGCGTGGGCGACGGCTTCGAACCGGGTGTGCAGATGGGGCCGCTCCTCAACGGCAAGCGTCTCGCGGCGATCGACGAGTTGGTGCAGGACGCCAAGGCCTGCGGCGCGCGCGTCGCGGCCGGCGGCAGGCGCATCGGCGAACGCGGTTTCTTCTATGCGCTGACCGTACTCGCCGACGTGCCGGCGCACGCCAAGGCGATGTCCACCGAACCATTCGGCCCGATGGCGCTGTGCGTGCAGGTTGCCGACCTGGAGCAAGGCATAGCGCTCGCCAACAGCCTGTCCGTAGGACTTGCCGGCTATGCCTTCACCAATTCGCTCGAAGAGGCGGAGCGCTTCACGCGCGAACTGGAGTGTGGTGTGCTGTCGATCAATCACTTCGGCATGTGCGGCGCCGACACACCCTTCGGCGGCGTCAAGGAAAGCGGTATCGGGCGCGAGGGCGGCGCGCAGAGTCTGGAACCCTACACCATTACGAAGACAGTGCTGCAACGGAGCGCGCGAGTTTGACCGCAAGGGGCGGATGGCAGGAAAAAACTTGCGCCGCCCATGCTGATCCTGTCAGCAATTTTGTATGTGATAAATAACATGACGCTTAGAGACAACATGTCTGCCAATGAAGAAAAAAGCAGCATCGAAGGCGTTAAAAGGAGATAAAAATGCTATTGCAAGAGACCGCACTTCAAACGACTTTAAGCCTCCCCGAGATCAATATCGCGGATCCCGACTTCTGGCTTAGAGACGACTTCCATGGTGCGCTCGCGATTTTGCGTAAGGAACAGCCGATTTCGTGGCACGAGCATCCCGAGTGCGGCAAGGGCTTTTGGGCACTCCTTGACTACGAAGACATTGCCGAAGTTGACAAGGACTGGGAAACTTTCTGCAGTAAATATGGCGTGCGCGTCTATCATGATGCCGGCACCAAGATCCGGCCCGGCACGGGGGCGCTGATCGAACTCGATCCGCCCGACCATACCGTCAACCGCAAACGCGTGAGCAAGGCGTTCATGCCGCGCCAGGTGGGCAGGATGGAGGAGTATGTGCGGGAGCAGGCGCGCCGGCTGGTGTCGCAATTCTCCGATGGCCAGGAGATCGATTTTGTAGACGATTTGGCGGCCATTCTTCCTTTCGAGATTATCAGTGACCTTGTAGGCATCGACCCCGCAGACCGGCCGCGCCTGCTGGAGTTGTCGAAGATCGGCCGCTCCGAGCAGGAACCTGAATATGCCGGCAAACCTGAGATCCCACAGCAAGCGGTCATGGAACTGCGCGAATACGGCATCCATCTCGCCGCTAAGCGTTTGCTCGACCCTAAGGAAGACCTGATTTCAGAACTGGCTCAGGTTCGAGTCGATGGCCAGCCGCTCGACAAGGAAGAGTTGGGCGGATATTTTGGTCTGATGATCGCTGCCGGCAGTGGCACGACGCGTGCAGCGCTGTCGCACGGGATGCTGGCGTTCACGCAGTTCCCGGAGCAGCGCCGGCTGTTCATTAGCGATCCTGTGCTGCATGAGAGGACGATGGCAGATGAGGTCATTCGCTGGGCGACGCCGATCAAGCATCAGGGGCGCGTTCTGACCCGGGACATCGAATTTAAAGGCGTCCAGATGAAGAAGGGGCAAAAGATCGGCATGTGGTTTATCGCGGCCAACCGTGATCCACGCCTGTTCACGGATCCGTTCAATTTCGACATCACCCGCGATCCAAATCTGCACCAGAGCTTTGGTGCAGGTGGACCCCACTTTTGCATGGGGGCGAACATTGCACGCCGCGAGATCTGGATGCTGTTCCAAGAGTTGTTTGCGCGCTTTCCTAACGCGCAGGCCATTGCTGAGCCGATTCGCGAACGGTCCCTGCAATCGAACGGCTTCAAGCACCTGCAAGTGCGTCTGTCGCGTTGAATCGGAGCGGGAGGAATATCTGAAATGAGTGATCAAAAATGGACCGTTGCCGTCGAACCCGATATTTGCGAAGGGTATGCGGTGTGCCAGCGCATCGAAAAATCGATCTTTCAGCACGCTGAAGACGACGACGTCGTGCGCATTACTTCTCAGCCTGAAACGCCGGAAGTCCTCGAGCGTGTAAAGCTGGCCGTTCGCCGATGCCCAAAGCAGGCGCTGAAACTACTGCCGCGCGGTGACGCGGAGTAATTACCTTCATGGAAGAGGAATATTATGCCTAACGTAATTTTTATAGAAGCCAACGGCAAGTCGAGAACCGTCGATTGCACGGTGGGGACCAGCCTGATGAAGTCCGCGCAGCTCCATGGGATCTCGGGTATCTACGCCGAATGTGGTGGCCAGAAGATGTGCGCGACATGCCATATCTACGTTGCCGAAGAGTTTCTCAATACAATGCCAGAGATATCCGTCGATGAAGACGAAATGCTTGAAGCCACGGCATCTGATCGACTGCCCAACAGCCGATTGTCGTGTGCGATCATCATCAAGCCGGAGCATGAGAACCTGGTCGTTCATCTTCCTAAGTTGCAGCGATGAGCAGCGTCATTATCGTCGGTGGCGGACATGGTGGCGTCGACGTCGCATTCGGCCTGCGCGAGCGTGGTTACACGGGGCGCATCACTGTGCTGGACAAAAGTGGCTTTGTCCCCTACGAGCGTCCGCCCATGTCCAAATCATGGATCAACGGGTCCGGCGGCCCGGAGGAGCTTAGCTTACGTGGGCATGACGCTTTTTCAGGCGCCAATATCGAGCTGATGCTTAACTGCGAGGTGCTGAGCATCAACAGGGATCGAAAGATCGTGGAGACCAGCAATGGGAGCCTCGACTATTCGACGCTCGTGCTGGCTCTTGGATCCAGTCCGCGACAACTCCGGCTTTCCGGCGCCGCACTGGCTGGCATGCATCACCTGCACACGCTCGAGCAAGCCACTGCGCTCAGAGACGACCTTGCGTCCGCCACCAGAGTGGGCGTCATCGGTGCCGGTTTCATCGGGCTGGAATTCGCGTCATCGGCCGCAAAACGTGGGTTGCCCGTAACGGTCATGGAGACTGCGGCACGACCGATGCCCAGAACCGCGAGCGAGTTTACGTCAGGTTACATGCGCGCCCGGCACGAAGCGGGGGGTACGGATTTCCGTTTCAACGCTACTGTTCAGGAAATAAGCGGTCAATCAGGTCGCGTTGGGCGGGTCAACCTGTCGGATGGATCACACGTGGAGGCAGACCTTGTGGTGCAGGGGGTTGGCGCCCTCGCAAATGGCGGATGGGTTACAGATTTCGGCCTCGATTTTGACAACGGAATCGTCGTGGACAAGACCCTGCGCACTAAGGATCAGGACATCTTCGCGATCGGCGACTGCGCGCGCTTCCTGGATGATGAAGGGGGTGCCACGCGGCTGGAATCCATCGGCAATGCCGCCGATCATGCACGGCGAGTCTCAGCAACAATTGCAGGCATCCCCGTGCCCGTACCGGATGTTCCATGGTTCTGGACCCAGCAAGCCGGCGTTCGGCTTCAGATGGCCGGCCGCATCGACCGCGTGGAGGAATGGTTGCTTACTGGTGTTGTTGAATCGAACTCGTTCAGCGTGCTTGGTTGGCGCAACAAAAAGCTGGTGTATGGCGAATCTATCAACAGTCCAAGCGATCACGTAGCCATCCGGAAGCTTCTTGCTGAAAATACGGCCCCAACGCTGTCGGTACTGCGGCCGATCGCTGAATTGGGCTTGAAGGCGGCGATCAAGTCCCTGGCATAGCTCCGACCGGCTCTGAAGATATGAGATAGGTCTTCTTCACATGGCTTCCAACGGAGAATGGAAGCCATGCAGAAGAGCAATTTTAAGGACGAACAGATAGAGAGCGCATTCTTGGCGACACCGCGCAATTGATAATGCCTGCCGTAGAGCGGTAGCCATGACACATGATAGAGAGATTTCGTCTTTCTCCTCTCGCAATCTTACCCGACTGCCTCCCCAACCCGACAGAACCCTTCAGGCGCGGTGCGTACGATTCGAACGCCTTGTTTCATCCACAAAGCATTCACGAAATTCGCCTGCAGCATCATTTTCTGGCAGCAACTTTAACCGTCATTGTGTTAGTGTTTCTTAAACGGGTAAGGTATTGATGCCGACTCGAAGTGCAACAAAAGAGACAGTATCCCGCCGATTTCTTGTAACCGCGGTTCTTACGGCGGATATCATTAAATTGACAGCCGAAGTAACCTTGACGCCATAAGTCTTCGCAAGATAATTCGGTTGCAAAAAACGCTCGTGAACGAGCCGCAGTGATTGAGATTTTCTCATCAACACTATGGACACCATAGTGTGACGGTTGGTCGCGATTCAAATTATAAAAACCCATAAGATATGGAGATAGACGTTAATGCAAAAAGAACTTTTCAAGGTGAGTTGGGCCGTGCTGCTGACCACCTGCGCCAAGTGGCATGTACTCGCGCAGGCTGATCAATATCCGGATAAAGGACAACGTACGAATAGACAAGTACGCGCGTGTTGGCGCATTCAAGGCCAATCCACGCCTGTCATCCGGGGTGCCGTGCTCGTCGCTTAAAGCGTTGGA